>NZ_JARXYZ010000012.1 GCF_029894125.1 Kitasatospora sp. MAA19 | reverse complement strand
CCGTGGTGCCGACCTTGCCCTGCAGCCAGCGCACACCGGCGTCCGTCAGCGGCCCCCAGGCGCCGTCGACGGCCAGCGCCGGGCTGTAGCCCAGGTCGTTGACCGCCTGCTGCTGGCGCGCCACCGAACGCACGGACGTCATGCCGCCGCCGGACGAGCCACCGCCCGCGAACGCCTTGAACGCCGCTTCGGTACCGGGCCCCCACAGGCCGTCGGCCGTGGTGCCGACCTTGCCCTGCAGCCAGCGCACACCGGCGTCCGTCAGCGGCCCCCAGGCGCCGTCGACGGCCAGCGCCGGGCTGTAGCCCAGGCTGTTGACCGCCTGCTGCTGGGCGGAGACCGACCGCACCTGCGTCATGCCGCCACCGCTCGCGCCGCTGGAGTCGGTGGGGGGCGGGGTGTAGTCCGAGCTCGCCCACTCCAGCGGGCGGACCTGCGCCTGCATGCCGTTCTGGACCCAGGCGCGCAGCTGCGCCCCCGGGCAGTCGGTGGAGTTGCCGGGAAGTTGGCCGTGGTAGGTCTTGTCGAGGGTGCGGCCGGTCATGTCGCACGCCTTCTCGTACATCGAGCGGATGGCGGACAGCGCGATGTCCGTGGCGTCCCCGCTCTCCCCGATGAAGCAGACGCCGATGTGCGTGGTGTTGGCTCCGTAGGCGTGCGCCCCCTGCAGGTACCAGCCGCGGCCCTCGAAGACGCGGCCGCTGGTGTCGACCAGGAAGTTGTAGCCGATGTCGGACCAGCCGTTGGAGTCCATGTGGTAGTTCTGGATCTGCCGGACCGACTGCGTCGTCGGCCCGTCCGAGTAGTGCACGGTGAACCCGGTGCGGGCGCTGATGTCCACCGGCGTGATGTCCTTCGCCGGGCGGGCGCCCCACTGGCTGCGCGTGTAGATGTACAGCGTGTCGGAGTTGGGGCCGGCGCCGGTGCCCGAGCCCGGCACGATGAAGTCGCCCCGCTGGACGTACGGGTAGAGCTTTCCGGGGCAGTCCGTGTGGGTCTTCAGGCGCACGTCCCGGTGTCCGGCGATCCGGAAGCCCGCGTCCTTCTCGTTCTGCAGGTAGCCGCACAGGGCCTTGATGCCCGCGGCCATCTCCGGGGTCACGTCGTCGTCGGCGCCGATCAGGCCCATCACGGCGTAGAAGTTGCTGTTGGCCCCGGGCATCTCGACGCCGTTCGCGGCGGACCGACGGCCGAGTCCGCGTCCTTCGAATATGCCGCCGTGCTTGCAGACCAGGAAGTTGTACGGGATGTCGTCGTACTCGGGTTCCTTCTGGCCGAATTCGACCAGGACATCGCCGACGGTGTCGTAGTGCATCGAGTCGTCCTGGATCTTCTTGACCAGCGCGGCGCACTTGTCGTGGGGATCGACGGAGACGTTCCCGGCGCCCTCGTGGTGGATGACGATACCGCCGAGCCACGGGGTGAAGGGAAGCTGGTCGATCTTCTTGGGCGCTTCGGCGCCCCATTCACTGCGCGAGATGATGGTGACCATCTGGTTCTCCGGATTTCGTGCTGGGCTTGCTGATGCGGCGGGCGTCGTGCTGCCGCGGTGGGCGTCCTGCTGTGGCCGGCCGGCGGGCGTCGTGCCGCGGCCGGCAGGAGCGTTACGCGGCGGGTGGGCGCGTTACGCGGCCCCGATGACGCCCCCGTCCGTCCGCTGGATCACGAGCACGGCCGACCGCGGCCGACCGGCGGGGTCGTGGTCGGGCCAGTTGCTGACCACGCGGGGATCGTCCTGGGTGGGCGTGCCCCAGGCCAGCGTGTGCTCGCCCGGGTGCTGGACGTTGACGAACATGGTGCGGCGGTCGGGAGTGGTGATGACGCCGGTGATCTCGGCACCGCGCGGGCCGGTCAGGAAGCGGCGGATCTCGCCGGTGGCCGGGTCGGCGGCCAGCATCGCGTTGTTGCCCAGGTGCTCGTGGCCGGTCTCCGCCCGGTTCTGGTCGTAGGCCGAGATGCCGGTCCCGATCCACAGTCGGCCGTCGGCGTCGGACCACAGGTGCTTCGGCGAACCGAACATGCCGGAGGCGTCCAGGTGGACCTGTCGGTCGTGGGCCGGGTCGCCGGCGAGGACGAAGACGTCCCAGCGGAACCCGGTTTCCCGGCCCTCGCCCTGACCGGCGTTCTCGTCCTCCCGCCACCGGATGATGTGTCCGTACGGGTTGTTGGCGCGGGGGCTGACCGCGGCCCGGTGGGCGTTCGGACCGGAGGCGCAGTGGCCGAGGCCAGGGCTGTTCGCGAGTGCGCAGAAGGCCGTCCCGTCCGGGCCGATCGAGGTCTGCTGGGGCCGGTCCAGCGGGGTGGCTCCGAGCGCGTCCGCCGCCTGCCGGGCCCGCAGCACGACGTCGGCCTGGTCGGCCCAGCCGTTGTCCCGGGTCAGCGGGCCCTGGCCGTGGGTCAGCGGCAGCCAGCGGCCGGTGCCGTCGTCCTCGAACCGGGCGACGTACAGGGTGCCGTGGTCCAGCGGGCTGCGGCCCTGGGCGCGCAACCGCCACCAGCTGTCCGAACCCGCGAACTTGTAGAGGTAGCCGCCGTTCTCGTCATCGCCGCTGTAGACGACGACCCGGCCGGCGGACTCGGTAACGCTCGCTCCGACGTGCTGGAAGCGGCCCAGCGCGGTGCGCTTCACGGGCGGCGCCTGCGGCGTGCTCGGGTCGATCTCCACGACCCAACCGAACCGGTTGGCCTCGTTGCCGTTCGCCGCGAGGTCGAAGCGCGCGTCGGCGCGGTGCCAGTTGTAGCCGTCGCCGCGGGCGCTGATGCCGGCCCGCTTCTGCGCGCGGGTCGGTCGCCACGTCGTGCTGTCGGTGCCGAAGTAGCCGGCGACGTTCCGCTCGCCGGTCAGGAACGTCCCCCACGGGGTCACACCGTGTGAGCTGGTGCCGAGCGTGCCCGTGGCGGGCGTGCCCGTACGCAGAGCCGGGTGGTCGGCGTCCAGCGGTCCGGAGAAGGCGACGGGCGTGGCACCGGTGACGCGCACGTTGCGCGGGGAGTCGGCGAGCTGCCAGGTGCCGCCGGTGCGGCGCACCTCCAGCACGCTGACGCCGTGCGCGGCGAGCGCCTTGGCGACCTGCTCCTTCGTGACCGTCGCACCGCCGTGGCCGTACAGGAGGGCGGCGTCGGTGTACTCGTGGGTGAGCACCAGCGTGCCGCGGGAGTCGTCGGTGCCCGGGAAGAAGTGCAGTCCGGCGTGGTGGGAACCGACCTGCTCGGCCTGCTCCGCCGCGGTGTTGCCACCGTCGGCACGCCACTTCGGGCCGTTGTCGCGCACCGCCTGCCCCCACGGCGCGAGCACCCGCACGGAGTACCCGGCGGGCACGGCCACGGCGTCGGCGCTGCTCGCCGGTACGGCGGTGAAGCCGAGCGGGGTCGGCGCCTTGGCGGCCCCGCCCGGCTGTGCGGCGGACGCGGGGGAAGCGGACAGACCGAGGAAGGCGGCGAGGGCAAGGGTGCCGCCGGTCAAGGCCTGACGACGCGACAGGCCGGCGGCCACCACGTCGTCGAACGTGCGGCCGGGAGCTGCCTCCGGATACGGAGCGTGGTGATCTGGCATGGTCGCCACCCAAGGGAAGTTGGCCCGCCGGGGCGGGGTGCGGGGCTGAATAGGACCGACTGCACACGCCGCCTCTCGCGGTCAGGAGGCGCACGGCGAGTGCCGGCCGTGCCGGAGCGCAAGGATCGCCGGCGGGACTCGCGGACCTGAACCTAGATCGACTTGGGCCCCGCAACCACCCTGAGCTTGTCTCAAACGTCCCGACCCCTCGTTTTTGAGACGCCTGAGACGGCGGGGACGGGAACCGGCTCCGAGCCGACGGACCTCGTGGAACCGGAATCCGGCGATCTGCGTTTCCGGAAGGACAGGAAGAGCACGTGGAGGCGGCATGCAGTCAGCGCGGGAGCGGCGGAGCGTTTGGGCGTGGGTGGCGGCCGCCCTGGTCCTGGCCACGGGCGGCACGCTCTTCGGCAACAGCCGCATCCTCGCGACCTGGCGGTTCTGCCTGAGCCAGGACCACGAGCCGAATCCGAACCTGACGACGGCCACGGTGTCCGGGTGGGCCGTCATGCTCGGTGCACTCCTGGCGCTCGGCGCACTTCTGGGCCGCCTGCCGAGGAGCCGCCGGTACCGCCTGCCGGCCATGCTCGCCGCCGCTGCCGTACTGACCTGGCTCTACGTAGCCGGGATGGGATCCCCCGCACCGTTGCGACCCGGGCAGCCGGCGGAATCCGTGTGCCGGATCCTGCCGCCCTTCCCCTTCACGGGCTGAGCCGCCCGGGTAGCGGCCGTCGCCGCCCGCGGCGGGCGATGTGGGCGGCGACGGTGGGGTGGAAGCCGGCGAGGTCGCCGCCGAACTCAACGGGCGCCCACGCAGAACGCTCGGCCGGGAGACCCCGGCCGAGCGTCCCGCCGAGCTCCTGGCGCAGCGAATGGCGATTTGTCAGCAGGTGAGGGTGTTCCACGGGGTGGCCCAGAAGTCCAGCGCGTTCCAGGTCTTCGGACCGACAATGCCGTCGGCCTGGAGCTTGGCGCACCCCTGGAACTTCTTCACCGCGGCGAGGGTCTGGTCGCCGAACTGCCCGTCGACGCCCAGGTTGAAGGGGGTGGAGAAGAGGGTGGAGGATGCGTTCAGTTCGCACTGCAACGCCTTGACCTCGTCACCGCTGTCACCGTAGCTCAGCTCCGCCTGGCTCCAGCTGTACACGCCGCAGTCCGAGGTTTCGGCCGAGGCGCTGCCGGCGGTGGTCACACCGAATCCGGCGGCCAGAACGGTGGCGACCGCGACGGCCGCAAGCTTGCTACGCATGGTTCTTCCTTCGGTACAGGTGGTCGGGAGTACTTGGTCGGGCCGGATCAGCAGATGTAGTTCGCCGCGGTGTCGATGTCGCTCTGGTAGTCCAGTGCGGCCCAGGTCTTCGGGCCGACGATGCCGTCGGCCTGGAGACCGGCGCACCCCTGGAACTTCTTCACGATGGAGAGGGTGTTGTCGCCGAAGATCCCGTCCACCTGCAGACCGGCGCCGCGCACGCTGTAGTTGAGCTCGCACTGCAGCGCCTTGATCTCCGCGCCGCTGTCGCCGTAGCTCACCTGCGGCTCGTTGTCGCTGGTGAAACCGTAGTAGCTGCACACGGCGGGGGTGCTGGCGGACGCGGTGGTGGCGGTGCCGACTCCGAGGCCGGTGAACACGACGGCTCCCGCGGCGATGGCAGCGAGCTTGGTACGCATGGGCGTTCTCCTTCACATGGGACAGGTGGATGGCCCGGGGCGGACGGTGAGGCCGCCGATGACACGGCTGGGCGAACGGTCCCCGGGCGGGTGATGTCGGGTGTCGCGCGGGTGACGGCTGCCGTCACCCGCGCGACGCCCGCACGCGTCAGGCCGTGACGTGGTACCAGTAGCCGCCGGTACGCAGGCTGACGTAGTGGACGTTGGTGCCCGTCTCCTTGGCCTCGTACATCATGTCCGCGCCGGTGGCGGGGTCGGTGCCGGCGTAGAGCACGACGTGCACGGTGTTGTGCGCGTCCGTGCCGAAGTACTCGACGTCGCCGGGCCGGCGCTGGGACTCCGTGATCGGGGTGAGGTGCTGGTCCAGGGTCTGCTCGGTGGTGTCGCCGCCGTTGGCGAGGTCGATGCCTGCGCCGAACCAGAAGGCCGCGCGGACCAGGCCCGAGCAGTCCAGGCCGGCGGTGGTGTTGGCCGGGCAGGGCTGGATCGAGCCGGTGTAGCCGTCGCAGGTGCCGAGCGACGGGCCGGGGCCCTCGCCGCGCAGCGAGTGGCCGCCGCCCCACACGTACGGGACGCCCAGGTAGGACTTGGCCGCGTTCAGGACCTTGGCGGGGTCGACGGGGCCGCGGGGCAGCGGGGTGGGGGTACCGGCGTAGAGGGCGTTCTTGACGGCGGTGTCGACGATCCCGTTGATGGTCAGGGTGTGCGCGGCCTGGAAGTTGCGCACGGCCGTGTCGGTGGCCGACCCGAACTGCCCGTCCACGGTGAGGCGGCCCGCGTTGAAGGTGTTCAGCATCGTCTGCAGGGTCGTGGCGCACGCACCAGTGGCGCCCTTCTGCAGGTCGCCGCACTGGGTGCGCAGGTCCACGGTGCCGGAGGCGGCGGCCGCCGCCGCGTCGAGCGCCGACTTGGTGGCCGGACCGACGATGCCGTCGACGCTCAGGGCGTGCGCGGACTGGAAGGTGCGCACGGCCGTGTCGGTGGCCGGCCCGAACTGCCCGTCCACGGTGATCTGGGCACCGGTCAGATTGAGCTCCAGCTGGAGCTGGGTGACACAGCCGTCGGCCTCACCCTGCTGCAGGTCGGCCGGGCAGGCCGAGGAGGTGAGGGGTATCGGGGTCGGCGCGGCCGCGGCGGATGCGGCCGAGGCGGTGTACGCGCCGACGCCCGCCAGCACGGCCGCCAGGGCCAGGCCCAGCGACAACCGGCGCCGGGTGGGGAGGAGGGTGCTCACAGGAGGGTCTCCAGATCCGTGATGATTCGTCAGAGAGGGCAGGGTGCTTCACCTCCCTGGTGCTCGATGTGCTCGACGGGCAGGTGCTACTCGAACAGCCCCGAGTCGCTGGGCACGTAGGTGAAGCAGTAGCCGGACTTCCCGCCGTAGTACTGGTCGCCGCGGTAGAGGATGTTGTCGTCGGTGAAGGGACCGACGATGCCGTCCGGCGGCACGTGGACGAAGGTCTGGAACCACAGGACCTGGTCCTTGGTCTGCGGGCCCCAGACACCGTCCTCGTCGACGGTCTCCCGGTTGTTCTGCCGGGCGACATCGTTGATCAGGTGCTGGACACACCAGACGGCGTGGGTGTCGTCGGTGTAGCCGTCACCGAGGGTCGGAGCGCTGCGGCTGGCGCTGGCGGGGCCGGCCAGGGTGAGGAGGGCGGCGACGGCGGCCGCAGTGGCGGCCTTGGCGATACGGGACTTTGAGACTCACGGAGTGTCCCTCCCAGGAATCGGTCTCGGGTGTCGGCTCGTGATCACCGAGCCACGGCAGAACTGTGCCTCACTCCGCGGTCCGTCCGGGAGCTGGTCTGACGTCCCATCAGCCACTGGGACGCGTCCCACGGCGCTGACCTGTGTTGTGAGACGCGTTTCCATTTGGGCGTGAGACCTCTGTGACGGAATATGCCCTTCCCCGGGCCCGAGCCGGCCGCCCGGTGCCGGCGGGGACGCAACCGGCGAGGCCTCGGGGCCTGGCTGGTGGCGGGGCGCGCTGCACGCGTTCGGACCACGCTGCCCGACGGCTGGATGCCGTTCGCGCGCTCCGACTCCGGAGACGCGAAAGTGCCGGGCGATCCCGTGGGAGGGACCGCCCGGCACTTCTCGTGCGGGGGCTGCTCAGTGCTGGTGGTCGGCGGCCGGGGCTTCGGCTTCCGCAGTGCCGACGCAGTCACCGCTCTCGTCATGCGCTGCCCCGTCGGCAACCGCCCGACCCTACCCCGCCACCAACTCGCATGACCTCACCCACAGGTCCAGCAGAAGAGTCCCAAAAGATCCTGCTCGGCACGCGAAACAGTGAGAACCCGACAACACGGATGAGACCGAGTGAGAATCCGCCAGCTGTAGTGCGACAGGACAACAGGTGTCCGGACGAGTTGTCACCAACGACAAGTTGATGACAACTCATCCGGAATATGACAGGCCTAACTGGAAACTACACGTGCGACCGGCCGGATCAGGGCCGGACGGCGCCCACGTACGGCATGGCGGAGATCGGGAGGACCTCGACGTTCTTGCCGGTTCGCGGGGCGTGGATCATCTTGCCGTCGCCGATGTAGACGCCCACGTGGTGGATGTCGGGGTAGAAGAAGACCAGGTCGCCGGGCTGGAGGTCGGACCGATCGACGCGGGCGCCGGCGTTCCACTGGTCCTGGGACATCCGGGGGAGCTTGACGTTGGCCGCGCGGTAGGCGCCGCCGGTGAGGCCGG
Organism: Kitasatospora sp. MAA19; assembly: GCF_029894125.1. Classification (GTDB taxonomy): domain Bacteria; phylum Actinomycetota; class Actinomycetes; order Streptomycetales; family Streptomycetaceae; genus Kitasatospora. Next base: position 240,639 of record NZ_JARXYZ010000012.1, on the reverse strand, counting down.
AGCAGTCGAAGCTGTTGGGACCGGTCATGCCCCAGCCGTAGGGCTTGCCGAGCTGGGCGTAGGCGAACTGGAGGACGGTGGCGGCGCGCCCGCTGGCGGGCGGCGCCGGGGTGTTCATGTTCGGGCGCTCGGCGGAGCGGGAGGCGCGGTCGGCGGCGGCTGCCTGCTGGGCCTCGGCCTTGGCCTTCTCGGCGTTCTGCTGGGCGTTGATCTTGGCGCGGTCCTCGGCGCTCAGCTTGTTGAGCATGCCCTGGGCCTGGGCGAGCTTGGCCTGGATCTGCTTCTTCTTCTCCCCCAGCTCGGTGCCGACGGAGTCGAGCTGGGCCAGGGTGGCGGTGGCCTCGGCGCGGTCCTGGTCGAGCTTGCGCTGCTCGTTCTGGGCCTGCTTGAGCAGGGATATCTGGGAGTCGGCGAGGTGGTTCTGCACCGAGGCGCGCTCCAGGTAGGCGGCCGGGTCGGAGTCGAGCATCAGCTGAAAGGACGGGTCGATGCCGTTGGTGCGGTACTGGTCGGCGGCCACCGCGCCGAGCTGGGAGCGCAGTTCGTTCATCGCCTCCTGCCCGCGGGCGACCTTCTCCTGGATCTTGCCGGCGTCGCTCTGGAGCCTCTGCTGCTTCTCCTGGAAGCCGTTGTACTGCTCGACGGCCTGCTCGGCCTCCTCGTTGAGCTTGTCCACCTGTTCCTTGACGGAGGCCAGGCTGGGGGTGGGCTCGGCGTGGGCGGTGCCGGAGGCGAGGACGGCGCCCCCGGCCATGGCCGTGGTGAGGACCGCCAGGCGGGCCCGGCTCGGGGGGCTGGGCTTGCGGCGCTTTCCCATGGGCGGTGGGCTCTCCTTCGGGGGAATCGGGGGACGGCGAAGGCGGGCGGGAACGCACGGGGGATGACGCTCCCGCCCACCTTCTTCGAAGTAACTTAATAGATAGCGGAGGAGGTTCCGCAATCCCCCTGTTCCGGGCCGTTCCGGGCAATCGATCGTGCTCCCTGACACCGGCGTTGACCTCGCGTGCCGCCGCTCGCGGCACTCCTCGCCGTCCGCAGTGCTGAAGACGGGCCAAATCGAGGGAAAGGTCACATGCGCCGCCCCTCCTGCGGGCTTGCGAACGAGCGCTAACCTGCGGTCATGAACGTCCTGCCCGAAGGGCTCCCCCTCGCCGCCGAGTTCCCGGCCGCGCACCGCGAGCAGTGGCAGCAGCTCGTCGAGGGCGTGCTGCGCAAGTCCGGCGCGCAGCCCGCGGACGGTGCCGCCGCCGAGCGGGCGCTCACCACCGAACTCCCGGACGGGCTGCGCGCCCGCCCCCTGTACACCGCCGAGGACGCCCCGACCCCGCCCGGCTACCCGGGCTTCCCGCCGTTCGTGCGCGGCGGCCGCCCGCAGGGCTCGACCGTCGCCGGGTGGGACGTCCGCCAGCGGCACGCCGACCCGGACCGCCGGCGCACCAACGAGGCCGTGCTGGCCGACCTGGAGCACGGCGTCGGCTCGCTCTGGCTGGAGCTGGGCGGCGCAGGCCTGCCGGTGTCCGCCCTGCCCGAGGCGCTGACCGGGGTGTACCTGGACCTGGCCGCCGTGTCACTCGACGCCGGGCCCGAATTCGGCGCCGCCGCCGCGCAGTTGTTCGCCCTGTACGAGCAGCGCGAGGTCTCCCCCGGCGCCGCCGCCGGCAACCTCGGCGCCGACCCGCTGGGCCTGCAGGCCCGCACCGGCGAGACCGGGCGGACGGCCGCGCTGCTCGCCGAGGCCACCGCGCTGGCCGCCCGCTGCGCCGCCGAGTACCCGGGCGTCCGGGCGCTCACCGTGGACGCCCTGCCCTACCACGAGGCCGGCGCCTCGCCCGCGCAGGAGCTCGGCTGCTCGCTCGCCACCGGCGTCGCCTACCTGCGGGCGCTGACCGCCGCCGGGCTCTCGGTGGACGCCGCGCTCGGACAGCTGGAGTTCCGCTACGCCGCCGACGCCGACCAGTTCCTGACCATCGCCAAGTTCCGTGCCGCACGCCGCCTCTGGGCCCGCGTGGCCGAGGTGTCGGGGGCCGGCGCCGAGGCCTCGGCGCAGCGCCAGCACGCCGTCACCTCCCGGGTGATGATGACCGCCCGCGACCCGTGGGTGAACATGCTGCGCACCACCGTGGCCTGCCTGGCCGCCGGCGTGGGCGGCGCCGACGCCGTCACCGTGCTGCCCTTCGACAGTGCGCTCGGCCTGCCGGACCCCTTCGCCCGCCGGATCGCCCGCAACACCCAGTCGGTCCTGCTGGAGGAGTCCCACCTGGCCCGGGTCGTCGACCCGGCCGGCGGCTCCTGGTACGTCGAGCAGCTGACCGAGGAGCTGGCGCGGGCCGCCTGGGCCTGGTTCCAGGAGATCGAGCGGGCCGGCGGGCAGCAGGCGGCGCTCGGCTCCGGGCTGGTCGGCGAGCGGATCGCGGCGACCTGGGCGGAGCGCTCGGTCAAGCTCGCCAGGCGGCGCGAACCCGTCACCGGCGTCAGCGAGTTCCCGCACCTGGACGAGCAGCCGCTGGTCCGCGAACCGGGCCCGGCCGGGCCCGGCGGCGGACTGCCGCAGGTGCGCCGCGCCGAGGCGTACGAGGCGCTGCGGGACCGCTCGGACGCCCACCTCGCGGCCACCGGCGCCCGGCCGACGCTCTTCCTCGCCTCCCTCGGCACCGCCTCCGCGCACACCGCGCGGACCACCTTCGCCGCCAACCTGTTCCAGGCCGGCGGCATCGCGACCACCGGCGCCGAGGGCACCGACGCCGTGGCCTTCGCCGAGGCCTTCACCGCCTCCGGCGCCGCCGTCGCCTGCCTCTGCTCCAGCGACGCGCTGTACGGCGAGCACGCCGGGGCCGTCGCGGCCGCCCTGAAGGCGGCGGGCGCGCGGCGGGTGCTGCTGGCCGGGCGGCCCGGCGAGCAGCGGGCGGCCTACGAGGCGGCGGGCGTGGACGGCTTCGTGGCCGCGGGCGGCGACGCCGTCGCCACGCTGGCCGGCCTGCTGGCCGAGATCACCGGTGCGGGCACCGACACGACGAGCAGCACCGACGAGAGCAAGGTGGCGTGATGATCCCCGACTTCACCGGAATCGGGCTGGACGGCGACGCCGCCCGGGACGTCACCGACGGCCAGTGGCGGGCCGCGTGGCGCCAGGCCACCGGCAAGGACGTCGACGAGCTGGTCTGGGACACCCCCGAGGGCATCGGCGTCAAGCCGCTGTACACCGCGGCGGACCTGTCCGGCCTGGACTTCCTGGAGACCTACCCCGGCATCGCCCCGTACCTGCGCGGGCCGTACCCGACCATGTACGTCAACCAGCCGTGGACCGTCCGCCAGTACGCGGGCTTCTCCACCGCCGAGGAGTCCAACGCCTTCTACCGCCGCAACCTGGCGGCCGGCCAGAAGGGCCTCTCGGTCGCCTTCGACCTGCCGACCCACCGCGGCTACGACAGCGACCACCCGCGCGTCACCGGCGACGTCGGCATGGCGGGCGTGGCGATCGACTCGATCTACGACATGCGCCAGCTGTTCGACGGCATCCCGCTGGACAAGATGTCGGTGTCGATGACGATGAACGGCGCGGTGCTGCCCGTCCTGGCGCTGTACATCGTGGCCGCCGAGGAGCAGGGGGTGGCACCCGAGAAGCTGGCGGGGACCATCCAGAACGACATCCTCAAGGAGTTCATGGTCCGCAACACCTACATCTACCCGCCGCAGCCGTCGATGCGGATCATCTCGGACATCTTCGCGTACACCTCGCAGAAGATGCCCCGGTACAACTCGATCTCCATCTCCGGCTACCACATCCAGGAGGCCGGGGCCACCGCCGACCTGGAGCTGGCCTACACCCTGGCCGACGGGGTGGAGTACCTGCGCGCGGGCCTGGACGTGGGGCTGGACGTGGACGCCTTCGCGCCGCGGCTGTCGTTCTTCTGGGCAATCGGCATGAACTTCTTCATGGAGGTCGCCAAGCTGCGCGCGGCCCGGCTTCTGTGGGCCAAGCTGGTCAAGCAGTTCGACCCGAAGAACGCCAAGTCCCTTTCGCTGCGCACCCATTCGCAGACCTCCGGCTGGTCGCTCACCGCCCAGGACGTGTTCAACAACGTCACCCGGACCTGTGTCGAGGCGATGGCCGCCACCCAGGGCCACACCCAGTCGCTGCACACCAACGCGCTCGACGAGGCGCTGGCGCTGCCCACCGACTTCTCCGCCCGGATCGCCCGCAACACCCAGCTGCTGCTCCAGCAGGAGTCCGGCACCTGCCGGGTGATCGACCCGTGGGGCGGCTCGGCGTACGTCGAGAAGCTCACCCACGACCTCGCCGCCCGCGCCTGGCAGCACATCCAGGAGGTCGAGGCGGCCGGCGGCATGGCCAAGGCGATCGACGCGGGCATCCCGAAGATGCGCGTCGAGGAGGCCGCCGCCCGTACCCAGGCGCGGATCGACTCCGGCCGGCAGCCGGTGATCGGTGTCAACAAGTACCGGGTGGAGAACGACGAGCAGATCGACGTGCTCAAGGTCGACAACTCCTCGGTGCGGGCCCGGCAGTTGGAGAAGCTGCGCCGGCTGCGGGAGGAGCGCGACGAGGCCGCGACCCAGGACGCGCTGAACGCGCTCACCCGGGCCGCCCAGGCCGGTCCGCAGCGCGGCGGCTCACTGGACGGCAACCTGCTGCACCTGGCCGTCAACGCGGCCCGGGCCAAGGCCACCGTCGGCGAGATCTCGGACGCCCTGGAGAAGGTGTACGGCCGGCACTCCGGCCAGATCCGTACCATTTCCGGTGTGTACCGAGACGAAGCGGGCCCGTCGGCCTCCCTCCAGCGCACCCGGGACCTGGTCGAGCGGTTCGAGCGGGCCGAGGGCCGGCGGCCGCGCATCCTGGTCGCCAAGATGGGCCAGGACGGCCACGACCGCGGCCAGAAGGTGATCGCCACCGCCTTCGCCGACCTCGGCTTCACGGTGGACGTCGGCCCGCTGTTCCAGACCCCGGACGAGGTGGCCCGCCAGGCCGTCGAAGCGGACGTCCACATCGTCGGCGTCTCCTCGCTGGCCGCCGGACACCTCACCCTGGTGCCCGCGCTGCGCACCGCGCTCGCCGAGGCGGGCCGGGAGGACATCACCATCGTGGTCGGCGGGGTGATCCCCCCGCAGGACTTCGACGCGCTGTACGAGGCGGGCGCGGCGGCGGTCTTCCCGCCCGGCACGGTCATCCCGGACGCCGCCTACGACCTGCTGAAGTCGCTGGCGGCCGACCTCGGCCACGAGCTGTGAGCCGTTGATCGCATGCCTCCGCGGATGATCGACCTCGACAGCTACGTGGCGGGCGTCCTGGACGGCTCGCGCGCCTGGATCGCGCGGGCCGTCACCCTCGTCGAGTCCTCCCGGCCCGACCACCGCGCGCTCGCGCAGCAGCTGCTCCAACGGCTGCTGCCGCACGCGGGCGGGGCGGTCCGGGTGGGCGTCACCGGCGTTCCCGGTGTCGGCAAGTCGACCTTCATCGACTCCTTCGGCACCATGCTGACGGGGTCGGGCCACCGGGTCGCGGTGCTGGCCGTCGACCCGACGTCGAGCCTCACCGGCGGCTCCATCCTGGGCGACAAGACCCGGATGGAGCGCCTGGCCGTCGATCCGCACGCCTTCGTCCGCCCCTCTCCCACCTCGGGTACTTTGGGCGGCGTCGCCAAGGCCACCCGGGAGTCGATGGTGGTGATGGAAGCGGCCGGCTACGACGTGGTGCTGGTGGAGACGGTCGGCGTCGGCCAGTCGGAGACGGCCGTGGCCGGGATGGTCGACACCTTCCTGCTCCTCAGCCTGGCCCGCACCGGCGACCAGCTGCAGGGCATCAAGAAGGGTGTGCTGGAGCTGGCGGACGTCATCGCCGTCAACAAGGCGGACGGCCCGCACGCGGCCGACGCCCGCGCTGCGGCCCGTGAACTCGCGGGCGCACTAAGGCTGCTGCAGGCCCCCGACGCCGCGTGGACGCCTCCGGTGCTCACCTGCAGCGGGCGGGACGGCGCCGGGCTGGACGTGCTGTGGGAGCGGCTGAAGCAGCACCGCAAGGTGCTCGACGCGACGGGCGCGCTGGCCGCCAAGCGGCGGGAGCAGCAGGTGAAGTGGACCTGGACGATGGTCCACGACCAGCTCTACGCGCGGTTGCACGAGCACCCGGACGTACGGCGCCTGGCCCCCGAGTTGGAACGCCAGGTCCGGGAGGGCTCGCTTCCGGCCGGCCTGGCGGCGCAGCAGATCCTGGACGGCTTCTTCGGCGACTCTTAGGTCCACAAAGCACCTCGACTCGCACGCGACGTCGAGGCGCTTCGTCGTACGGTCAGGCGGAAGGTACCCGGAAGGGGACCAGGATGACGCAGTGGACTGACTACACCACAGGCGAGCGCATCAAACTTCTGCGCGGCACGGACATGACGCAGGAACAACTCGCCGAAGCCTCAGGCCTGTCGGTGGCAACGATCCGCAAGGCAGAGCGCAATCTCGGCGGCAGCCTGCAGACACTGCTGCGGATCTCCGCCGCGCTGCACACCGACGTGTCGGTGATCCTCGGCCAGCAGGCCCCCCGCCGGGCGATGCACGGCGCCGACCGGGCGATGATGCGCGAGCTGTCCCGCGTGGTCCACGACACCGCCGCCGGCGTCAGCGTCGACGTGCAGCCGCCGTCCCCGGCCGAGCTCGCGGCCGGGTCGTCCACTACCGCTACCAGTACGGGCTGGACTACACGTTCCCCGTCCCGCGCCTGGTCCTCTCGGACCTGTACCTGTTCCACTCCTTCACCGCCCCGGCCGGCGAGATCGCCGCGCACCTGCGGCAGATCGGCATGTGGCTCGACCAGGGCACGTGGCGCTCGCAGGGCGACGGCGTGTGGGCGAAGGGTGACCTGCGGGTCACCGTTACCGAGTACGACGACCACCCGCAGGACGAGCGTGCCGGGCGCCCCACGCCGGCCGGCTTCCGGTCCGTCGACCTGCGCTTCGTCTCGGAGGACTTCAAGGTTCCGCGCACCGTACGGAACCTGCCGTGGGATGTTCTCGCGGGCGGCATGCGGATCAAGGACCGGCGTGGAGAGCCGACGATCGCGCCCGACCTGACGCCGATCCTGGACTTCCTGCCGTTTCAGGTCGAGGTCGGCTGCGGCACGTCGATCGAAGCCGGTATCCCGCCGCTGCACTACCTGCACGAGGTGTACCGGGTCACCGACCGCCGCGACAACACCCTGACGCCGTCCCACGCTTTCACCCTCAGCCCCGAGGCTGACACGCTGATCCCGGAGATGCTACTCAGCGCCGACACCAAGGCGCCCGACCTGGTCGCGATGTTCCGCGCATGCTTCCTGGCCGAGCCGACGGCCGCGCACCACGCGCTCAAGGCCCTCCACACCGCCGGCTACCTGGTCGGCCCGGTGATCACGCACAACTTCGACGCCCTCTCGGCGCGGGCCGGGCTGCCCGAGGTCTTCGTCCGCCGCTATGACCAGAAGATCCCACCGGTGCCGCTGCTGCCCGAGGCCCGGGCCCTGCTGGTCGTCGGCCTGCACGCAGACCGGCGCGCGGTCCAGCAGCGCGCCCGCGAGATGGGCATGCGCATCTTCTACGTCGACCCCGAAGGGCTGGTGGAGAACGGCACCTTCAAGCCCTACCCGATCGAGGGAGCCCGTACCGGCGACGTGGTCGTACGGCAGGCCGCGATCCCGGCCCTGCTCCGGCTGTGCGAGCTGCTGAACGTCACCGCGTGACAGGACGTCACATGCCGGCCGGTTGGGCCCCACCGGGCCGGTAGCGTCGCGGGTGCGCACACGCCCGTGCGCCCCGCGACCACTCCATTCGACAAGGACCACGATGCGCGTTTCCGTGATCGGCTGCGGCCACCTCGGCATCCCCCACGCCGCCGGGATGGCCCACCTCGGCCACGAAGTCCTGGGCGTCGATCTCGACGCCGCCAAGATCGACCAGCTCAGCCGGGGCGAAGCCCCGATCTTCGAAGCCGGGCTGCCCGAACTGCTCACCAAGCACACCAGCTCCGGGCAGCTGCGGTTCACGACCAGCATCGCCGAAGCCGCCGCGTTCGCCGACGTGCACTTTCTCGCGGTTGGAACCCCGATCGACGCCGACGGCCGGTCCTACGACCCGGGGCAGCTCTTCGGAGCCGCCCGCGCGCTGGCGCCGCACCTGACGCGGCCGTGCACGATCATCGGGAAGTCGACCGTCACCGTCGGCACCACCGCTCACCTGACCCGGCTCGTGCAGCGGCTCGCCCCGGCCGGCGAAGCCGTCCACGTCGTGTGGAACCCCGAGTTTCTGCGCGAGGGACACGCCGTCGAAGACACCCTTCGCCCGGATCGGCTGGTGGCCGGGCTCACCAGCCCCGACGCCGAAGCTGTCGTGCGTGAGGTCTTCGCGCCGATCCTCGCGGACGGCTGCCCGCTGTTCGTCACCACCCCGGAGACGGCCGAGCTGATCAAGGGCGCCGCGAACACCTTCCTCGGCCTCAAGGTGTCGTTCATCAACGCCGTGGCGGACATGTGCACCGCCGCCGGTGCCGACGTGATCCCCCTGGTGCAGGCCCTCGGTATGGACCCGCGCATCGGCACCGGTGGGATGCAGCCCGGCATCGGTTACGGCGGTGGCTGCCTGCCGAAGGACGTCCGGGCGTTCACCGCCTCCGCCGCCCACCTCGGCGCCAACGACGCCGCCGAGTTGCTGAGGGCGGCCGAGCGCATCAACGAGAACCGGTCACACTCCGCCGCCGCCCTGATCGAAGCCCACCTGGCGCGGCCCCTGAACGGCGCCCGGATCGCCATGTGGGGTGCCTCCTTCAAGGCCGGCACCAACGACGTCCGCGAATCCCCCGCGCTCGCCCTCGCCTCGCTGCTGCACACCCGAGGCGCTCAGGTCACCGTCCACGACCCGCACGCGAACGCGACCGCGATCGTCCGGCACCCCGAACTCGACTACGCCGACACCACCGCCGAAGCCTCCCGCGACGCGGACGCGGTCGTGATCGGCACCGAGTGGCCGCAGTTCCGCGACGCCGACCCCGCCAACCTCCGGCCGCTGGTGCACAACCCGCTGGTCGTCGACCTGCGAAACGTCCTTGACGCCGACCTGTGGCGCGTCAACGGATGGACCGTCCACCAGCTCGGCCGGCCCCAACCCGCCAGGTGAACCCGGAAAGGAACACCACGATGGAAGATCTCTTCGACGCGATCGAGAACCTGTAGGCCGTGTGCCGCGCCGCCGGCGCCGGCCTCCCACCCGAGGAGTTGAAAGCCTTGCAGGTCGGCGAGGTCGGCGAGGAAGCGGGCGAGGCCATGCACGCCCTGCACGGTCTCAAGGGGCTCACCACCTGCACCGACGACCACACGTGGGCCGAGGTGCAGAACGACCTGACCGGCGCCGTCATCGCCGCCATGATCGCCATGCACTACGTAGACCCCGACGGCTGGCGTGAGACCTTCGCCGAGATCTTCCACCGCCGCACCCGCCGGGGCCGCGAGACGGCAGCCGCCATCTGACCCCCACTACCAGGGTGGCAGCCGTCCGGCGACGGGCGGCTGCCGCCGTCTCATCCGGCCGCGCGACGACCAACGAGGACATCACCATCGTGGTCGGCGGGGTGATCCCCCCGCAGGACTTCGACGCACTGTACGAGGCGGACGCGGCGGCCCGTGGACTCGCGGGCGCACTAAGGCTGCTGCAGGCCCCCGATGCCGCGTGGACGCCTCCGGTGCTCACCTGCAGCGGGCGGGACGGCGCCGGGCTGGACGTGCTGTGGGAGCGGCTGCAGCAGCACCGCAAGGTGCTCGACGCGACGGGCGCACTGGCCGCCAAGCGGCGGGAGCAGCAGGTGGAGTGGACCTGGACGATGGTCCACGACCAGCTCTACGCGCGGTTGCACGAGCACCCGGACGTACGGCGCCTGGCCCCCGAGTTGGAACGCCAGGTCCGGGAGGGCTCGCTTCCAGCCGGCCTGGCCGCGCAGCAGATCCTGGACGGCTTCTTCGGCGACTCGTAGCGCGGGTGCCGTCCGCTGCCCGATGTCGGCGGCGGTGCTGGGCCCGCCGGCGGGTATCCGTTGTCGGTCGTCGGGAAAAGGGGACCTCACGTGCTGCTCACAGGCCGGGTGCCTGGGAGCCGTTCAGGTACCAGAAGGGGGCGACGTACCAGATCAGGGCGATCGCGGTGACGAGGGTACCGCCGGCCAGCGGGAGTGCCCAGCCGGGCCAGCGGCGGTGCCGGACCACGATGACCTTGGCGACGAAGGCCCCGTAGAGGAAGCAGCCGGCGAGCGCGTGCAGCGCCACGCGGGTGTCGGTCAGTTGGACGCCGTAGGCGGTGATGCAGTGCCGCGCGATGGGCAGGGAGAGGAGGAAGGCGGTCAGGCCGATGAGGCGGTGCGTGGTGCGGACCCCGTGCGGTGCGGCGCGCAGTACGGGCAGGCGGCCGTACATCCACAGGGCGAGAAGCAATTGAATCAGCGCCAGGCCCAGGAGTGCGGAGCCCAGTTGGGCTTTCAGCAGCATGGCGTCGGTTCCGCGGTTTCCGAAGAGGCTGGTCTCGTAGTTGGGGGTGTGCACCCGGCCGTACCAGTAGAGGCCGGCCATCACCGCCACGGGCAGGAGAAGCCACAGGACGTCGTGGAGCCGTCGGCGGCCGGCGGGGTGAGCGAGGCCCTCCGCGTGATCACCCGCCCCCGACTCCGCAGCCCTGGACCTTGACGGCACAAGCCCGAGCTCGAAGGCCTGCCAGGTCGCGACGACGAGCAGGGTGAGCACCTCGGCGATGATGCTGAGCAAGGCCTGCGGGGCGGGCTGCAGGCCCTGTTCGGAGAACCCGAACAATCCAATGGTGCGCGATGCGGTGAACCCGGCGAGTGCCCCGATGGCGATCGCGGCAGCGGCGATCCGCAGGAGCAGGGGCGCCCCCAACAGCAGGAGCGCGGCCACCGCGAAGGCGGCGCTGGCCTGCAGCAGAAACAACAAGCCGATGACGTGGACGAAGCGGTATCCGTCGATGTAGAGCTGGGCGTGGATGTATCCGCTCACCGCGAGCACGGCGGCGAGCACCAGGCGCAGCGCGAGGGCGGGCAGGCTCCGGAGGGCCATGCGAGCTTCTTGTCCTTGCCGGCGGCCGGCGGGGTGAGCGAGGTCCTCCGCGTGATCACCCGCCCCCGACTCCGCAGCCCTGGATCTCGACGGCACAAGCCCGAGCTCGAACGCCTGCCAGGTCGCGACGACCAGCAGGGTGAGCACCTCGGCGATGATGCTGAGCAAGGCCTGCGGGGCGGGTTGCAGGCCGTCTTCGGAGAACCCGAACAGTCCGCTGGTACGCGATGCGGTGAACCCGGCGAGTGCGCCGACGGCGATCGCCGCAGCGGCGATCCGCAGGAGCAGGGGTGCCCCCAACAGCAGAAGCGCGGCCACCGCGAAGGCGGCGCTGGCCTGCAGCAGAAACAACGAGCCGATGACGTGGACGAAGCGGTATCCGTCGATGTAGAGCTGGGCGTGAATGTATCCGCTCACCGCGAGCGCGGCGGCGAGCACCAGACGCAGCGCGAGGGCGGGCAGGCTCCGGATGGTCATACGAGCTTCTCGTCCTTGACGGCCAGTGCGTGGTTGCCCTGCCAGTAGTTGACGGTGCGGATGCCGAGTGCGTCCTTGAGGCGTCCGGCGGGCAGCACCTGGGGAAGTGGGGCGGGGCCCTGGCCGGGTTTGGGGAACGGGTAGCAGGTGGGAGCGGCCGAGTGGAAGGTGATGTTGCCCTCGGTCTTGCTGAACAGTTGGTGGACGTGCCCGTTGAGGCACGTGACTGAGGAGAAGCGGCGGAACATCGACAGCATCTGCACCGCGTCGTCGGTGCCCCAACCCCAGGTCGGATACATCGCGAACAGCGGGATGTGACTGAAGATGACGATGGGCGTGTCCGACGACAGACCGGCGATGTCCTTGCGCACGAAGTCGATCTGATCGTTGCCCAAGTGGCCGAGTTGCTCCAGGTGCAGTGTGTTGACCAGCGCGATGAAGTGCACACCGTGGGTGTCGAAGCTGTACCAGCCGTCGCCGAGGGTGTTCTTGCCGAAAGCCTGTCGGTAAGCGCGTGGTCCGTCGTCGCCGATCGAGTCGTGCTCGCCCGGCACGGTGAAGACCCGGTCCGTGTCCAGCTGCGACAGCATCTGCTTGACCTGGTCGAACTGGGCGGGGGTGGAAAGGTGCGTCAGGTCGCCGCTGTGCATGACGAAGTCGGGACGGAACCCGAGGGAGTTGACCTGGTTGATCGCTGTGCCGAACGTCCCGACGACGTCCATGTTGGCCGGGCCCTGGAAGCCGATGTGGCTGTCGGAGACCTGCACGAAACGCAGGTCTGCGCTGCTTGCCGGAGCCGCGTGCGCCGAACCGGGGATATGACTGATCACCTCTCCTGCCGTGACTGTCAGGACCACGGCACCGCCGAACCAGGCGGAGTGCCGCATGAGCTGCCGGCGGGTCATGCCGTGCTCGCCGCCGCCGTCGGAGTCGGAGTCGGGTGTGGGCTCGGTCATGGGGTCACCTCCACGGTGGCGGTCATGAACGGGTGGATGGTGCAGTAGTACGGGTAGGTGCCGGGTTGGGTGAACGTGTAGCTGTAGGTGTCGTTGGTGGCCAGGGCCGCCGACTGCAGTGGCCCGCCCGATCCCTGCTTGCTGGTGACGGTGTGAGCGTCGGAGTCGGTATTGGTCCAGGTCACCGTCGTGCCCGCCTTGACCGTCAGCGTGGCCGGGGAGAATGCGAAGTTCTTGATCGTCACCGCGTTGGCGGCCGCCGGAGCGGACGGCTGGCCGCTGGTGGCTGAGGTCGAGGCCGTGGTTGGCAGTGGGCTGACCGCGACCGTACCGCTCGTTCCGGAGGCACCGGGAAATCCCGGCAGGGTCTGGCCGGGGCCGGGACTCAGCGCGCCGGCGGGGCTGGGATGTGACGATCCGCCGCACGCGCTGAGCAGTCCCAGTGCTCCGGCAACGGCAACGGCGACCAGGCACGCCGTACGAGACCGCCACACCGGCGCAGAGGAGTTCGCATTCATGGCCATCGTTCCTTCTACACGTCCCCAGCCGCACGGGACGGTGTGGTCCAGGACCGATCCGGGATCGGTCTTCTCAGGCAGATAGACGACCGCGTTACACCCGCCGGGGGATGCCGGAAGGGGATGCAACCCGGTGGGCCACGTTATGTGGGTGGGTAGCACATTCCTTGCAGCGAAACGAATTCCACAGCGAGGTCTCGTTGTTTCACCCCGGCGGCGGGCAGCGGAACAGGGCTTCGGCGTCCATACAGGTCAGGAGCAGCACGAGAGCGATGCGCGGTGTCGACCGACGCGCAGGAACGCGAGCACGACCGGGGCGGCCCCGCCGTTGTCGCCGCGGAAGGCGGCTCAGCGGCGGCCGATGGCCTGGCGGGTGCGGCGGGCGAGACGGTGGGCGCGCTGGACGGCGACGAAGCTGTGCATGGAGTCGGCCTGGGTGAGGCGGTACTTGAGGCGGAGCTGGCGGCTGAGGCCGGTCTGCGCCTCCGGGCCGATGGCCTGGAGCAGGCGGCTGACGTGCTGCTGGTAGGCGGCGCGGTAGGCGCGGTCGCCGTCCGGGACGGTCCAGAAGAACATCGGGATCTCCTCGACCAGGCAGTTGCGGTCGTAGGCGCGCAGGTACTCGGCGAAGGCGGGCTCGGGGCGGGCAAGCAGCCACTCGCGGACGAGTTCCATCGAGCGGACCCGGTCGACCAGGCCGCGCGGGTCGGTCTTCCTCTGGGTGATGGAGAGGTCGCCGTCCTCGCGCACCCGCCAGTGGTAGATCGGGTCGGCGAGCACGTCGACCCGATCGGCGAGGAAGTGGTGGGGCACGCTGACCGGAGCGTCCTCGTAGAGGATGCCCTCGGGGTACGACAGGCCGGCGCCGTCGAAGAAGGAGCGCCGGTAGACCTTGTTCCAGGCGGTGCGATCGGTGACCAGGGCGGGCAACTCGCTGACGTGGGTGCGCAGCCGGGTCTCGCGGAACGGGCGGCGGTGGCCGTGCGAGGGGCTGAGGCCGGTGGTGCGCAGCCGCAGGGCGTTGCCGGCGACGAAGTCGGAGCCGGTCTCGTCCAGTGTGCCGGTCATCAGCTGGTAGGCGTGCGGCGGCAGGGTGTCGTCGCTGTCCACGAAGGCCAGGTACTCGGTGCCGGGGGTGAGGTGGCGTCGGCCGGTGTTGCGGGCGGCGCCCAGGCCCTGGTTGTGCTGGCGGACCAGTCGGAAGCGCGGGTCCTGTCCGGCGTACTCCTCGGCGATGGCCGGGCCGCCGTCGGTCGAGCCGTCGTCGACCATGACGCACTCGAAGTCCCCAAAGGTCTGCGCCGCGATCGAGTCCAGGCACTCCTGGAGGTAGCGCTCGACGTTGTAGACAGGGACGACGAGGGAGAGACGCGGGGCCATCGCACGGCCTTTCGCACAGGAGCGGACAGGCCGGGCGGCCGTCGACCGCCGGTCACCGACAGTGGCCCGAGCATACGGACCGTACGCGGCCCGTGGGCGAACGCCGGGTTGAATCGAGCCAGTGGATCGGCACCTCAGCCGTGTCCGGCGCGAACCCGCCTTCGCGGGACGCCCCTTGGGGCACAAGGGGAAGGCCCCGGACCGCCCGACCGGTCCGAGGCCTTCCGTCACCCGCTACCGATCAGGCGGTCTTGGCCGCCGCGAAGCGTGACGAGACGTCCTGCCAGTTGACGACGTCCCAGAGCTTCTCGACGTAGTCCGGACGGACGTTGCGGTACTGCAGGTAGTAGGCGTGCTCCCAGGCGTCGAAGGCCAGCAGCGGGGTGGTGCCCTGGCCGACGTTGCCGTGGTGGTCGTAGACCTGCTCGACGATCAGGCGCTTGGCCAGCGGCTCCCAGGACAGGATGCCCCAGCCGGAGCCCTGCACGCCGGTGGTGGCGGTGGTGAGCTGCTTGTGGAAGGCCTCGAAGCTGCCGAAGTGCTCGGTGATGGCGTCGGCCAGCTCGCCCTCGGGGCGGTCGCCACCCTCCGGGGAGAGGTTCTGCCAGAACAGGGAGTGCAGCACGTGGCCGGACAGGTGGAAGGCGAAGGTCTTCTGCAGGCCGACCAGGCCGCCGAACTGCTCCTTGTCGCGCGCCTCGGCGAGCTGGTCCAGGGTGTCGTTCGCGCCCTTGACGTAAGCGGCGTGGTGCTTGGAGTGGTGCAGCTCCAGGATCTCGGGGGACATCGCCCGCTCGAGCGCGGAGTAGTCGTACGGCAGGTCGGGAAGCGAGTAGGTGCCCATCAGGACACGGCCCCTTTCGGCGGGTTGAACGGTGGTGATCGTGCCGGGACAACACTATTGCGTATGACTTGCAGGAACGAAGTATGGGCTCCTGCTTATTCCGTACGTCTCGTCGGGCACAATGGTCACCGGAAGATGTAATGAGTGACAAGGGTGAGTGGCTGTGACCGGATCGCCGGTGGTGCTGGGGATCGAGTCCTCCTGCGACGAGACCGGCGCGGGCCTGGTCCGGGACGGCGTGCTGCTCGGACAGGCGGTGGCGTCGTCGATGGACGAGCACGCCCGCTACGGCGGGGTGGTACCGGAGATCGCCTCCCGGGCGCACGTGCACGCGATGACGCCGGTGGTCCAGGAAGCGCTGGAGCGGGCCGGACTGACGCTCAAGGACGTCGGCGCGGTCGCGGTGACGACCGGTCCGGGGCTGGCGGGCGCCCTCCAGGTCGGGGTGGCCGCCGCGAAGGGCTACGCGTTCTCGCTCGGCGTCCCGCTGTACGGGGCGCACCACCTCGCCGGGCACGTCGCCGCCGCGACGCTGGACGGCGGGCCGCTGCCGAACCCGTGCGTGGTGCTCATCGTCTCGGGCGGGCACACCTCGCTGTTGCTGGTGCGCGACCTCACCCGCGACCCGATCGTCCACCTCGGCGACACCCTGGACGACGCGGCCGGTGAGTGCTTCGACAAGGTGGCCCGGATCCTGGGGCTCCCCTACCCCGGCGGGCCGGCCATCGACCGCGCGGCGCGAGCGGGAGACGCGGCCGCCGTCCGGCTCCCCCGGCCGCTGACCGGGCCGCGGGACGACCCGTACGCGTTCTCCTTCTCCGGGCTGAAGACCGCCGCCGCCCGCTGGGTGGAGGCACAGCGGACGGCCGGCGCCGAACCCCACGTCCCGGACGCGGCGGCCGCGCTGCAGGAGGCGATCGCCGACGTGCTGACCCGCAAGGCGGTGCGGGCCTGCACCGACCACGGGATCGGCACCCTGGTGGTGGTCGGCGGGGTCGCGGCCAACTCCCGGGTGCGGGCGCTGGCCGAACGGCGCTGCGCGTCGGCCGGGATCGCGCTGCGGGTGCCGCCGCTGCGGCTCTGCACGGACAACGGGGCGATGGTCGCGGCGATCGGCGACCTGCTGGTCCGCGCCGGGGCCGAACCGGCTCCGGCGGACCTGTCGGTGGATCCGTCGGCGCCGTTGGAGTTCGCGACGCTGACGCCGCTGGTGCGTGCCGCTGCCGCCTGACGGCACGTCCGATCAGACGACGGCCCGGCAACGGTTAGGTCTCGCCGGTCGAAAATCCGTTCCCGGATCTTCCCTCCACGTTACTCCGTGTGCCATTTTACATGTCACACATCAGGTGCTCGTGTGCCCCAACCGCACGACGACCCTCAACAGCCCCGGAGGCCCCCACAGATGCGTCCCTTCCGGATATCCACGGCCCAGGCGCGCAGATTGCCCGCGCTTGGCGCCGCCTTCTTCCTCGCGCTCGGGCTGTTCGCGCCGCAGGCCCACGCGGCCGACGCCCCGTCAGCCGTCCCGGCCCCCACCGCCAAGGCGGCCGCGCCGCGCTCCGTCCCCGTGCCCAAGTCCCCCGACACGCCCAAGGACGCGCGCCCGCTCGCCTCGGACGCCCAGGCCAAGGCCACCGCTCCGGCGGCGGGCAGCGCCACCGGCGCCCACGCCGACGCCAAGGCCGCCAAGCAGCTCTCGGCCGCCGCCGCCTGCGATGTCTCCGCCTTCACCGGCAACTCCGGTGCCGCGCTGGTCCAGCAGGTCAAGGCCGCCGGCCTCGACTGCGTCAACACGCTGTTCAACCTGACCGGCAACGACGCCAAGGCCGCGTTCAACGAGGCGCAGATGGCCACCGTCGCCAACGCCCTGCGCGACACGTCCGCCGCCTACCCCGGCGACGACTCCACCTCCGTGGGCCAGTTGGTCCTGTTCCTCCGCGCCGGCTACTACGTGCAGTGGAACCACGCGGACGTGGTCGGCCCGTACGGCACCACCCTGCAGACCGCCATCCGCGGCGCCCTGGACGGCTTCTTCGCCGCCCCGCACAGCAAGGACGTGACCGAGGCCAACGGCGCCACCCTCGCCGAGGCCGTCACCCTGATCGACAGCGCCCAGGAGAACGCCCGCTACACCGGCGTCGTCAAGCGCCTGCTGACCGACTACACCGGCGCCTGGACCGGCTCGATGGCCACCGCCGTCGCCAACACCAAGACCGTCATCGAGCGCGGCTTCGACCTCCCCGCCTTCACCGCCGCCCTCCAGGCCGACCCCTCCTTCGCCACCACCATGGCGTCCTTCGTCACCCGCAACAGCGCCCAGCTGAACGGCTCCGACCTGGTCACCTCGATCGGCATCCAGATCGGCAACCTGGTCGCCGTCGACGCGCTCAAGGCCCAGGGACGGCCGATCGTCAAGGACCTGGTCAACCGCTACCCGCTGGTCGGCAACACGGGTCCGCTCACCATGAACCTGGTCTGGTTCGCGGAGAAGAAGGACACCGGCAACTGCGCCTTCTACGGCACCTGCGACCTGCCCACCCGGCTCGTCCCGCTCGTGCTCACCGTCGACCACACCTGCAACGCCAACCTGCGCATCCGCGCCCAGGACATGACCGCGCAGCAGCTCGCCGACACCTGCACCAGCCTGATCAACGAGGACGCGTTCTTCCACAAGGTGGTCAAGGACAACGGCCCGGTCGCCAACGACAACAACACCAGCCTTGAGGTCGTCGTCTTCGACGACTACTACAACTACAGCCTCTACGCCTGGGAGATGTACGGCATCGCCGTCGACAACGGCGGCATGTACGAGGAGGGCGACCCGGCCAAGGCCGGCAACCAGGCCCGCTTCATCGCGCACGAGGCCTCCTGGCTGCGCCCCGCCTTCCAGATCTGGAACCTCAACCACGAGTACACCCACTACCTCGACGGCCGCTACGACTTCTACGGCGACTTCGACGCCGGCATGACCACCCCGACCGTCTGGTGGGTCGAGGGCCTCGCCGAGTACGTCTCGTACAGCTACCGGGGCGTCCACTACGACGACGCCGTCGCGCAGGCCGCCAAGGGCACCTACGCGCTGAGCACCCTCTTCGACAACACCTACGACAACTCCGACTCCACCAAGGTCTACAACTGGGGCTACCTGGCCGTCCGCTACATGCTCCAGTCGCACCCGCAGGACGTCGACGCGCTGCTCGCCAAGTACCGCGTGGGTGACTGGAACGGCGCCCGCACCCTGCTCAAGACCACCATCGGCACCAGGTACGACGCCGACTTCGCCACCTGGCTCAAGGCCTGCGGCGCCGACAACTGCGGCTCGCTGCCCACCGGCCAGGCCCCGCTCTGCACCGCCGGCGACACCCGGCAGTTCGACAAGAACTGCCGCCGCGACGGCGTCGCAGCCACCACCGGCAACTACAGCTACAGCTTCCTCAACCTGCCCGCCGGCGTGAAGCAGCTGACCATCACCACCAGCGGCGGCACCGGCAACGCCGACCTCTACTACAACGGGGGCGCCTGGGCCACCACCGGGTCGTACCTGGCCAAGTCCGCCAACGCGGGCAACGGCGAGACCCTCACCATCACCAACCCGCCGTCCGGCTGGGTGTACTTCAGCCTCTACGCCCAGCAGGGCTTCGGCGGCGTGACCGTCACCACGACGTACAACTGAGCGCCGACGCACGACTGACCGCCATGACGCACAACTGAGCACCGACGCACCAGGAGGGCCCCGCGGCGACGCGGGGCCCTCCCCCTTTCTCCGGCTACCCCGCCGCCCAGGTGACCACCGGCGGGCGGACGGCCGCGCACAGCGGGTGCCCCTTGGCGTCCGTCAGCCCGAGCCGGGCCACCAGCAGCCCGGTGCCCACGGCCTCCTCGACAGTCGCCCGGTCGACCGCCGCCAGCAGCAGCTTCGCCCGGCGGAACAGCGTCCCGGCGCCGGACGGCCACGTGGATGTCCCGGTACCCGGGGAACCCGGGCCCGGTGCCGCACTCGCGCCCCGGCAGGTCGGTGGCCTCGATCCTCAGCTCCATACCACGCATGGTCCCCCACCCGCGTCTCTCCCGGTCCCCCCGCCGTGATTCCTCCGCCGCGAATCGCCGGAAAAGGTTATAACGATTTGCCCATCGAATAGGCCGTCAGTGTTGCGCAAAGAGTCGGACATCTGTTGTCGGAGGGGTGTCAGAGAGACCCCTTTTCGGTTAAGGTCCAGAGACAGGTGAAGCCGTTCGGCCTTCCGGATCGGAATGCCGAATTTCACCGACAGCGCGGCCACACCCGTTAGCCGTGCCTGCAATCCCGAGATTGGAGAAGCCATGAAGAAGATCAAGGCGCTCGTGAAGAAGTTCAAGAAGGACGAGGACCTCGCCAACCACGCGTGGATCCTGCACGTGATCTGACGCACCACGGTCGGCGGAGGCAGCGGCCAAGCCATTGCTGCCTCCGCCGGCGCCGCAGAGTGCCCCGACCTCCCTCCGCCTTCCCCGGGAACCGCATTTCATCGCCGTTCCATGGAGGCGGGATTCTCGTGGAAGAAGTGGAAGAAATGGCGCCGACAGTGGTTCGCAACCATTCCGTCGTGTACGCCCCGCGAATTCAGGACCTGCTGACCCGGGAAGAGAAGGTATTCCGGATCGACGCGACCACGGTCGGCGTCTCCGATTGCCATCTGATGGCCGAGATCGTCGCGGCGCGCCCCGTGCTGTCGACGGAACGCTCGGTCTACAAGCCCGCCGCAGGCGCCGACATCCACCACGACAGCGCGACCCGGACGATCCGCGCGCTGGGGCAGGACGTCATGGCGGGCATCCGGAACCCGCCGCCGCCGGCGCGCGGGCTGTCCGGCGCCTGGCCCTACGCATCCACCTCCTACCTTCGCCGGTGGCTGTTCTCCTCCGACCCCCTGCCGGTCTCCCTGCTGTCGAAGCGCGGCATCACCCGCTCCGACACCCTCTCCCGGATCGTCGACCACGCCGTCACCGTCTGGCCGGGATCCGGCCCTGACGGCAGTTCCACCGCGCTGGCCGAGCTGATCCGCAACGCCTCCGGCACCCTGGAGCGGAAGCAGGCCATCGCCATGTACCGGCGGGCGACGGCCACCCTGTGCGACGGCGTGGCGGCCCTGGCCGGCAACGCCCTGTGGCTCATGGGACCGGCGCGGGAGCAGGAGGAAGCCCGCGCCGACCTCACCCCGGTCCTGTGGGAGACCCTGCGGCTGCTCCCGCCCGCGTGGATGCTGTACCGCAAGGGCGGGGACGCGTACACCGAACTGCATCCCGAGATCCGCCCCGAGGACAACGTCGCGCTCTTCCCGCTCCTGATGCATCGTCATCCCGACTACTGGACCGACCCGATGGAGTTCCGGCCCGAGCGGTGGGCCGGGGTCGCGGACCCGGAGAAGACGCCCGGGTTCATGCCGTTCGGGTTCGACGGCGCCCGCTGCTGGGCCAAGCACCTGATCGTGCCCCTGGCCGAACGCCTGCTGACCGCCGCCTTCGACAACCGGCTCGTCATCCGCAGCCCGCGGCAGGACGCGGAAGTCCCCCTGCGCTCCCTGCTCTCCGTACGGTTCGAGGCCGAAGCCGGAGCCTGACCTGGGGGCCGACGCTTCCGGCCGCGCGCACCGAACACCCTGACACCACGGGAACCACCATGGAATCGCCCACGCTGGCCGGCTGGGTCGGCGACGTCAAGACCTTCACCGGCCGCCAGTGGCAGCGCGAGCCCGCGGTCTTCACGCCGGAGACCCTCGCCGCGCCGTTCGACCTCGACGCGTTGGACGCCGCCTTCGACGGCGGACTGCTGCGCACCCCCTACCTGGAGATGGTCCGCTCCAACAAGGTCACCGTCCCGCCCGCCGCCTACACCACGTCACGCGTGGTCAACGGCACGACGTACGACGGCTTCGCCGACCGCGCGAAGGTCGTCGAACTCCTGCAGGCCGGGGCGACGCTGCTCCTGCGCTGCGTCGACCAGTGGCACCGCCCGACGGGCGATCTGGTGGCGCGGTTGTCCGAGGAACTCGACCGGCGGGTGGAGGCGTTCTTCTTCGTCACGCCCGCCGGCGGTCAGGGTCTCGCGGTGCACCGTGACGACGCCGACGTGTTCGTCCTCCAGGTGGCCGGACGCAAGACCTGGTACGTCCACGACGCCCCGACGGTCGCGGACTGGTCGCCGGGAGAGCTCCCGGACGACGAGCACTCCCCGCGGCTCCTGCACAGCGTCCTCGAACCCGGCAGCGTGCTCTACGTCCCACGTGGCTACGCCCACCGCGCGGTGGGCGCCGCCGGACTGTCCGCCCACCTGTCGCTGACGATCCGCGACATCTCCCTCCAGGACCTGCGCACGGCCCTGGAGCAGTGCTTGTCCGAAGGACTGGACCTCCCGCCGCGCCCGCTGGGCGAGGCCGCGATCGCCGACGCCTGCGCCACGCTGCTCGGCCACGTCCGGGCGAAGCTCGACACGATCGAACCGGAGGACGTGCGGCTCGCCGCCCGGGCCGCGCAGACGCGGCGACCGGTCGCGATGCCTCAGGCGCATCCGCAGACGCTCGCCGAGACGGCCCGGAACTGGGAGACCGACGGGCCCGGCGCCAGGCTCACCGGGCTGGCATCCGTCGGCCGCACCTGGCGCAGGCTGCGCGGCGGCGCGGAACGCACCGCGCGCTGACGCACAGTCACCGCGTGCCCGGGCTCCGCACCGTCCGGTCCTGATGTCCCGGACGGTGCGGAGCCCCCTGCACGCGCGGACTCCTAGGCCGGGACGGCCCGGTCGCGCTGGAGGTCCAGCAGTTCGCGGAACAGTCCGTCCGGGCGGGCCGCCAGCTCCGCCCAGGTGCCGGTCTGCACGATCCGGCCCTGGTCCATCACGATCACCCGGTCCGCCACCGCCGCGTTGGCGATGTTGTGGGTGACGAGGAGGGTGATCCGGCCCGGGGCGAGGGCGCGCAGGGCGTGCAGGATGCGGTGCTCCGCGCGCGGGTCCAGGTCCGAGGTCGGCTCGTCCAGGATCAGCAGCCCCGGGCTGCGCACCGTCCGGTACAGCGCCCGGGCCACCGCCGCCCGCTGCCAGCCGCCGCCGGACAACTCGGCGCCGCCCCACCAGCCCTGGGCCAGCAGGGTGCGCCAGCCCGAGCGCAGCCGGGACACGACCTCGTCGAAGCCCGTCCGCTCCGCCGCCCGCTCCACGTCCGCCATCACCTGCTCGGTGACGTGCCCCAGGTGGACGTTCTCGGCCGCGCCGAGCGGCCAGCGCGCGAACTCCTGCGGCACCCGGGCCACCCGCGACCACATCCCGTCCGCGTCCAACTCCTCCACCGGCACGCCGTCCCAGCTGATCCGGCCGGACTGCGGCAGGTAGAGGCCGGACAGCAGCTTCAGCAGCGTCGACTTGCCGCTGCCGTTCTGGCCGATCACCGCCACCACCTCACCGGCCCGCAAGGTCATGCTGACGCCGCGCAGCGCCGGATCCTTCTGCTCGCCCGGATAGGTGTGGCCGAGGTCCGCGACCTCGACCAGCTGCGGCGCGCCGGGCACGACCTGGCCGCGCCGGATCCGGTGCCCGCCCGCCTCGTCCAGGAAGGTGAAGTAGTCGTCCAGGTACAGGCCCATCCGGTACAGCCGGGCGCCGTTGCCGACCAGGCCCTGCAAGCCGGACGAGGCCGTCCGCAGCGCGAACGTCGCCGTGCCCGCGGCCGCCAGGTCGATCCGGCCGCTCGCCACCAGGTAGAGCAGCGTGCCCCAGATCAGCGCGCTGCCCGCCCCCGTGCCCAGCGCCGCGAGCAGGGACACCTTGGCCGCCTCCCGGGTCGCCCGGTCCGTGGCCGCGACGATCTTCGCCTCGGCCCGGCGGTACTTGGCCATCAGGAACGGTGTGACCTGGTCCGAACGGACCTGGTCGGCCCGGGTCTTGTCGATCAGGAACCAGCGGTACACGCGCAGCGCGCCACGGTCCTCGTTGGTGGCCACCGCTGCCAGGTAGTGGATCCGGGCCGTCCGGACGGCCGCCACCGCGGTCGGCACCGAACCGAGCAGCAGCAGCGGCACCAGCCACGGGTGGAGCGTCGCCAGGACGCCCGCGGCCGCCGCCAGCGAGACCGTGGAGGCGATCACGTCCTGGGCGTTGGAGAGGAGGTCCGGCGTGGTCGAGGCGCCCCGGTCCGCCGCCTCCCACTGCTCGTTGTACGCGGGTTCGTCGTACGCCTTCAGCTCGGCGGCGCACCCGGCCGCGATCAGCGCCAGCTCCGCCTCCCGGGTGATCCGCGGCGACACCCGGCCGGACAGGCCGACCACGGCGATCCCCAGCACGGCCCGCAGTCCGGCGGAGACGGTCAGCAGGAGCAGCGACGGCGCGGCGGTGTGCAGGTGCTCCCCCACCGGGCCCGCCACCAGCAGCGCGCCCAGGGTACCGGTGGTGGCGTACAGCGCCAGCGCCCCGAACACGCCCGCCAGTGCCTGGCAGACCAGCAGCAACCCGGTGGACGTCCGGTCGGCCGCCCAGGCCAGCGCCAGCGCACGGCGCACCAGGTGCGGCAGGCGGCGCAGCATCGCGCTCGCCGACATCGAGGCACCGGCCTCGGCCCGGCGGTCGCCGGGGAACCGCAGGTGCAGCTCCTCGTCGTGCTCATCCTCCTGTCGTGGTCGGGGCATCTCCGGTTTCGCGATCTGCTCGGACACAGCGCTCCCTGCTCCCTCGTACGGCGGCCGGTGGCCGGTAGCCGGTGGCCGCAGCGGATCCGCACGCGGGCAGCCCTCAGCGCCGGGTGGGCGTGGTGGGGCGGCAGCGGTGCCGATGGGCACGCTGCGAAGGGAGGGCTGCCGGTGCGGACCCCGATCCTGGCAGCGGTCCGCGGGGCCGTCCGGCGTGTCCCGGCGGGTCTCACTCGATCCGGGCGATTCCGTGTCGGCGACGGCGAGTTGGTGGCAATCGATCACCGGAGGGGTCCGCGATGTTCGATTCGAGGGCAGGCTGCGGCGCACTGCGGGCATGCGATCCGACGATCACAGGAACCCCCCGGCACGGGGTGTGCCGGGGCGGTCGGGTCGGGCGCGGGGTGTGCCGGGGGCGGTCGGGTCAGGAGCGGGTCGGGGGGTGGAGGGCGAGGAGGGACGGGGTGGTGGCGGGGGCCGCGAGGCGGAGGAGGCCGTGGCCGATACCGGCGAGGCCGACCATGAGGGAGGGGCTGTGGGCGCCCTGCGGGAGGCCACAGATCCAGCCCCGGGTGTCGAGGTCGTCGAGGGTGGACTGCGCCTGGCGGAGGGCGGCCGCGCGCCATGGGCCGCCGGCGAGGAGGAGGGGTTCGAGGTTGCCGAGGTCGCCGTGGCAGAGCGAGAAGTTGTGGCCGAAGCCCTCGCCCAGCACGGTAGTGAGGGCGGTGTCGCGTTCGGCGAGGAGCAACTCGTCGTCGCCGGACAGGAGTTCGGCGAGTTCGGTGCGGGCCAGGGAGATGCCGGCGGCGCCGTGGCACCAGAGGGTGGGGTAGGAGGGGGCGCCGGGGCCGCCGTCCTCGCGGACGTCGCGCCAGTTGGCGGCGGCCTGGTCGAACAGGGTGCGTTCGTACGCGACTGCGGCGAGGGCGAGTTGAGGCAGTCGCGGGTCGCCGAGGCGGTGGCCGGCCCGGGCGAGCGCCCAGGCGATGCCGGAGCCCCCGTGGGCGAAGCCGGCCAACGGGCGGGCGGCGGTGCCGGCGAGGGAGGCGGGCAGCCAGCCGACGCCGCCTTCGGGGTGCGGGGCGGCGGCCTGCACGAGGCGCTCGGCGCAGACGGCGAGGGCGTCGGTGACCGCGGGCCCCGGGCGGACCGCCTCCCAGGCGAGCAGCCCGCCGATGGAGCCGGCGTTCCCGGCGATGAGCTCGTGCTGGGTGTCCTCGGCGGCGGTGGCGGCGATCCGGGAGACCACCAGGGCCCCCAGGGCGTCGAGTTCGGCGTCCTGGTGGTGGGCCGCGAGGTGGGCCAGCGCGTAGAGCACCCCGCCGGTACCGGCCAGGCCGCCGCCCAGGCGGTCGGCGCGCCGCCGGACCTGGTGCCGGAGCGTCACTTCCGCGGCGGTGGCCGCCTGCCGGTGCTCCCGCTCCCCGGTGGCCGTGGCGAGCTGGTGCAGGAAGAGGGTGACGCCGGCCGTCCCGCTGTAGAGGTCGGGGCCGAGTTCGGCGGGCGCCCAACGACCGGGCGGGGCCCAGTTGGGGCCGACCCAGGCGAGGTCGGCACTCCCCCGGTAGGCCTCGCGGAGCAGCTGCCCGCCGGCTTCGACGGCCTTGGCGAGGGCGCGGGCGGCGAGACCCTCGGCCGGCTCGCCGGGCCTCGCGGCACGGACCGCCACCGGGCGGCGGCGCGGCTCGCGGGCGCCGTCCGCAGTGGTCACCGACAGGCGCAGCAGCTGGAGTTGGCGGGTCAGGTCCTCCTCCCCGAGGACGCCCGCCTTGGCGAGGGCGAGGTCGAGTGCGGGCCGGTCGGTGACGCCGGGGATGACGGCGCCGGTGGAGGAGCGGGCGTCGACGCCGTCGGGGCGGATGGTGAACACCGGGACGTCGCCGCGCCAGAGGTCGGCGCGTTCGTGGTCGACGTAGGCGAGCGCGTGCTCCTCCCAGGCGGCGAGCGCCCAGAGCCGGTCGAGGTGCCGGTCCTGGTCGAGGCCGTCGCGGAGCAGGTCGGGGTGGCAGGCGGTGCTGGAAAGACTGCGGTACTCGAAGGTGTCGCGGCGCAGCATCCGGGTCTCGTCGGCGGCGAACGCCCTGATGAGGTCGCGGAGTTGGTCCTTGTGGGCGGCAAGCAACCGATAGGCCTCGGTGAAGCCGGCTTCGAGTTCGCCGACGTGGTCGGCCAGCCGCAGCGGCTGTCCGGCCGGGACGGGCCGGCTGTCGGGCGCCACGACGGGCATCCGGCGGTACTCCAGCCGGAGCCGGTCGGTGCCCTGGTCGACCAGGACGGGCGCCGGGCGGGGCGGCAGGCTGGCCGGGTCCCAGCCGAGGGCGGAGAGGTCGGTACCGCCGTTGCCCTCGTCCCACATCCGTTCGGGCAGCAGGCCGGAGCGCAGGACGGAGTGCCGGGCCTGGTGTCGGGCGAGCCGTTCGGACTCGGAGAGCTCCTTGACGGGTTCGGGCAGGTCGGGGTGGAGCAGTGCCTCCAGGTCGATCAGTACGGGCTGGTCGCGGACGGCGAGCAGGTTCTGGGCGTGGCAGTCGACCGCGTCCAGCACGTACAGCAGCGCGGCGAGTGTCCCGGCGCGGTGGTAGAAGGCGCTCAACTCGGCGTTGTCGCGGGCCGGTTCGGCGGTGACGTAGGCGACCCAGCCGTAGCCGTCGCGGGCCAGGTGGGCGAGGTCGTGCAGCGGCAGCCGCAGTCGCGGGTTGAGCCAGCGCAGGAGGTGCTGGAAGTGGGTCTCGGCGCCGAGCGGGCGCGGCTTGTAGACGATCCGGGTGCCGTGTTCGAAGCGCAGGGCGCTGACGGTGGCGCCGCCGCGGTGCGGGTCGCCGAGGCCGGTGGCGAGTTCGGTGAGCCGGCCGAGCGGGCGGCCGTCGGCGAAGGTGCGGGCGAGGGCGGGGAGGTCGGCGGCGAGGCGGCGGTAGAGGGTGAGGCAGGTGTCGGTCCACTGCTCGGCACCGACGCTGAGCCGGTACGCCAACACCGGGTACTCCGTGAGGAGTCGGAGCGCCCGCTCGGGTTCGGTGAGCCGGTCGAGGAAGTCCCGGTAGCGCCGCTCGGGGGTGTCGCCGGTCAACTCGCCGCCCAGGTGGGCGATGTGGAGTTCGGTGATGACGGTGCGGACGGCGGTCGCGTGCGCGGCGGCGGTGAGCGCGGGCAGGACGAGTGCGGTCAGCTCCTCGGGGGTCCCGAGGTCGGCCAGTGGCAGGGCGGCGAGGCCGGTGCGCAGGCGGTCGCGGGCGTCCGCGAGCAGCGGGCCGGCGAGCCGGGCGAAGGCCTGCTCCTCGGGGAGGCCGAGGGTGAGGTCGAGGGCGGGCCCGGCCTCGAAGGCGGCGGCGAGGCGTTCGGCCCACGGCGGCGTGCCGAGGCGGTCGGCGAGCGCGTCCGGGTCCTCGGCGAGCAGGGCGCGCAGCCCGTCCGGGTCGAGGCCGTCGGCGGCGAGGCGGCGTTCGAACCAGCCGTCCCGGTCGAAGGGTGGTTGGGCGCGCCAGCGGTCGAGGATCCGGCCGGCCCGTTCCGGGTCCTTCCCGGCGGCGCCGGGCCGGGGCCCCCGGTCGGCGAGCGGGAGGGCCCGGGCGGCGGCCCGGCGGAGTTCGGACGCGTCAACCACGGGCGGTGCGGCCTCTCTGTCATCGGCTGAAGGCGGGGCGGCGGGCGGGGCGCCCCGGCGGTGCTGCCGCGGCGCGGCCGTCGGGTCGGGCGTCCGCGGCGCGGGCTCCGGCGGTGCGGCCGGGGCCCGCGCCGCGGACGGCGGGCTCAGAAGCTGCAGACCTGGCCGCAGCTGCTCCAGCCGCCACAGGTGCCGGACTGCACCGCGGCGGTCACGTAGACCTCGTCCGACAGGTCGCCGGCCGGGTGGACCTGGTGGCCCTGGCCGAGGGTGAGCCGGTAGTCCTCGTCCTTGAGCGCGCGGACCTGCTCAGCCGTGGGCTGCATGGTGCCTCCTTCAGACGGTCGGGTCTGGCACGGTCGTGCCGGGTCGGGATCCTGACACCGCCACACCCGTCACACCAGGGGCGGGCAGCGCACCGGGCCAAATTTCGGCCAGGGTCGAAATAGTGTCGATGTCGACCACCGGGGTCCCGTTCCCGCAGGCCGGGCCCGTGCCCCGGGCGGCCCGTCGGCCCTCCTGCCCCTGTACACCTGTCCGGAATCCGGGCGGTGGCGGGCACCCGAACCGGGGCCCACGTTTGAACGGACGGGCCCCGGGCAGTCCGCGCCGACGGCCGCTCCTGTGGCCGGGCCGGGCACCGAGGGTCACGATGGAACCCGGCACCCCCGGCCCCGGCCCGATCGGAGCGCGATGAGCGACCAGCACAACGTCGTCCTGCTGACCTTCCCGGACGCCGCCGCGTGGCGGCCGGCCTTCGACGAGGCGCAGCACCTGCCGGGCCTGCGGCAGGTGGCGGCCCTGGAGCGCAGCGCCGACGGCCTGCTGGAGGTCAGGGACGCCTTCACCCGGGGTGCGGGCGTGGCCACCGTCGGCTCCGGCGTCCTCGGCGGCCTGGTGGGACTGCTCGGCGGGCCGATCGGCGTCCTGCTCGGGTTCGCGGCGGGTGCGGCGCTCGGCAACGCCGCCGAGGAGGGCCGGGCGACGGAGGGCGGCGCCGGGCTGATCATGCTCTCGCCCCGGGTCCCGGACGGCGGCGCGCTGCTCGTCCTGGAGCTGCGGGAGTCCTCCCCCGACCCGGCCGACGAACTGGCCGCCCGGCACGGGGCCACGGTCGAACGGATCGACGCGCACACCTTCACCGAGCAGGTCCGGGCCGCCGAGCACAAGGCGGAGGGAGACCGGACGGACGAGGGCCGGACGAGCGAGCAGAGGACGGGCGAGCGGAGGACGGGCGAGGACAAGGCTGCCGGGGGCGGCTGACCCGCCCCCGCCCCGCGCACCGCTACTCCGCCCGCAGTGCGTCCGCCGCCCGCGCCATGTTCCGTACCGCGTCGGACGGACACCGCGCGGGGTCATCCTTCCGAGGTAGTCGCCGGGTGGAGCGGACGACCGCCGAACCGGGGCTGTTCGCGGCGGCACCCGGCCCGCCAGAATGTCCCGGTGATCAACCTCCCCCGGTGGGACCTGCTGAGCGCGGCGGCCCGCCTCACCGGCGACCCGAGCGCCGACCCGCCGCCCCGGCCGACCCGGCGCGGCCGGGTGTTCGACGTCGCGCTGGCACTGCTCCTGGCCTGCATCGCCGGCCGCTACGTGACCACCGCGTCAGGGCCGCACGAGACCTCCTGGCGGGGGCTGATGCTGCTGGTGCCGCTCGTGCCACTGCCGCTGGCGCTGCGCCGCCGCTTCCCGCTGGCCGTGCTGTGGACGGTGCTGCCGGCCGCCCTGCTCATCCGGCACCAGTCCGCGGACATCGCCTACTCGGCGGGCGTGGTCGTCATCATCGCCGCCTACAGTGCCGCCGCGTACGGGCGCCGCCCCCGGCTGATGCTGCCGAGCCTGCCGGCGGCCGCCGCGGCCCTGGTGGTGCTCTTCGACGATGCCAAGCTGCCGCACTTCCCGAACTCGGTGATCGCCCTGCTGGTCCTGGTGCCGGTGTTCGCGGTCGCCTACGAACTGCGGATGTGGCGCCGCCGGGTGGAGGATGGACGCCGGCGGCTGTCCGCCCTGGAGCGCGAGCAGCTGGCCGCGCTGGAGCGCGCGGTGGAGCTCGAACGGGCGCGTATCGCCCGGGAGTTGCACGACGTGGTGACGCACAACGTGAGCATGATGACGATCCAGGCCGGGGCCGCCCGCAAGATCCTGGACACCGCCCCGGACAAGGCCCGTGAGGCGATGGCCGCGGTGGAGCGCGGCGGACGCGCGGCGATGACCGAACTGCGGCACGTCATGGGACTGTTGACGATCGACTCGGAAACAGGCGACGACCCGGCCGTGACCGCCGACCTCAGCCCGCAGCCGGGGCTGGGCCGGCTGGACGCGCTGGTCGACGGCGTCCGGCAGGCCGGGCTGCCGGTCGAGCTGACCGTCACCGGCGAGCGCCGGGCCGTCCCGCCCGGGGTCGAACTCGCCGCCTACCGCGTGGTCCAGGAGGCGCTCACCAACACCGTCAAGCACGCGGGCGGCGCGGACGCCGCGGTGACCGTCGAGTACGCCCCCGACCACCTGCGGGTGGAGGTCACCGACACCGGCGGCCGCCCCACCGGCGCCGCCGCCACCGGCAACGGACACGGCCTGATCGGCCTGCGCGAACGCCTCGCCGTCTACGGCGGCACCCTGCACACCGGCCCCCGGCCGCGCGGCGGCTACCGCGTCAAGGCCCTGATCCCCCTGGAGAGTTCATGACCGGCGAGCAGACGGCTGGCGCACCGACGACAGCGGCGCCGAACACCGGAGCGCCGCTGCGGGTGGTCGTCGCCGACGACCAGTCCCTGGTCCGGACCGGGTTCCGGCTGATCCTCGAATCGGAGGGGATCGAGGTGGTCGCCGAGGCCGAGGACGGCGGGCAGGCCGTCGCAGCCGTCCGCCGGACCCGCCCGGACGTCGTCCTGATGGACATCCGGATGCCCGTCCTGGACGGCCTGGAGGCCACCCGCCGGATCCTCGCCGACGCCGGCCCGACGGGCCACCCACCGCGGGTGATCATGCTGACCACCTTCGACCTCGACCAGTACGTCTACGCCGCGATGGCGGCCGGAGCGAGCGGCTTCCTGCTCAAGGACGTCACCCCGGAGCACCTGGCCGCCGCCGTCCGGCTGGTCCGCACCGGCGATGCCCTGCTCGCCCCGGCCATCACCCGCCGCCTGGTCGAGCGCTTCGCCCGCCCGGACGCCCCCGCCACCGCCCTGCACCGCGAACTGGCCGCGCTCACCCCGCGCGAACGGGAGGTGATGGGCCTGCTCGCCCGCGGCCTGAGCAACGCCGAGCTCGCCGCCCGGCTCCAGCTCTCCGAGGCGACGGTCAAGACGCACGTGGCCCGGATCCTCGGCAAGCTGAACCTGCGGGACCGGGCCCAGGTGGTGGTCGCCGCGTACGAGACCGGGCTGGTCAGCGTCGGCGCGGGGCCGGGCCCGCAGTAGGGCTTGCCCCGCGCCGTCGTGCGGCGGTCAGCCGCGCAGGCTGGTGGTCTCCAGGTGCGGGGAGGCCTTGATCTCGGCCTCGGTGAACCGTTCGGTCACCCACTGCTTGCGGGAGTACAGCCCGGTCTGGTCGGTGTAGTGCGGCGACGCCGGGTTCACCGACTCGCCGTAGGTGAGCACCGTGCGGGTGCGCGGGCCCTGAGGGGTCAGCTCGGTGGCCATCACGAAGCTGGAGCCGTAGGCAGGGGCGGTCCCGTCCGGGTGCGCCGCGCCCGTGCTGCCCGAGTCCGCGCCCGCCCGGACGACGTCGAAGCAGCCCTCGCCCGAGTCGCAGCCGTGCAACGGGATGCCCGCCCAGCGCTGGACCTCGCCGACAGTCGCGTCCAACGCGGTGCCGTCCGTGGCGAGTTGCCGCACCGCTGCGGCCAGGGCCGTCCGGGCGGTGGCGCTGTCGCCCCGGATGCCGGCCGGGGTGGTCAGCGGGTGCGCCGGGTCGAACGGGATCCGCTCCCACGCGTCGGTCCGGTACCGGTACAGGTCGCTGACGAACTCGCCCCACAGGACGGCGCCGTGGCCGTCGGCGTCGGCCCGCGTGCTCCAGGCGGCGAGGACCTCGCAGGCGGCGCTGACGTCGACCGGATGGCCGTCTTTGTCGTTCAGCACCGGGTTGGCCCGGCACATCGCCACCGCGTCGTCCCGGCCCAGCTCCGCGCTGTAGACGCGATCGCCGAACATGGCCGCCTGCAGGGTCGACAGGGTGAAGCCCGGGGCACCGAGCCCGTCGCTGCCGTCGCGCCGGTCGGCGATCATCCGCAGGCCCAGCTGGGCGCGCGTCCCGATCCCGGGGAATGTGCCGTAGACCGTCGGGTAACCGGTGATCGGGGCGGCGGGGTTGGCGAGGTACGGGTTGTTGTTGGAATTGGCCACGTAGTCGGTCCGGCTCACCTTCGGGTGGTTCGCCGGGCCGAAGATCCCGGGCACCACCGCGTCCGGGTCGCTGCCCGCGTCGCAGGCCGACACCGAGCCGTCCAGGCCGACCGGCTCGTCGTGGACCGGCGGCAGGGCGCACTGCTTGAGCTGCGCATCGGTGAGGTGCGGGACGGCGGAGGAGTCGGTGAAGTACGTCTCCCCCGTGGAGTCCGTGGCGATCGTGTAGTTCCAGGGGTTGCCCTGGTAGGTGTCGTCCGCCTGCTTCAGCTCGGCCAGACTCTGCGCCCGGTCCATCGCCAGCCACCCGTTCATCGAGCGCAGGTTCTCGGCGTTGGCGTCGCGCAGGGCGTAGGCGTGCTCGGTGCTCCAACTGCCGCCCAGCACCGGGCCGTAGCGGGAGGTGTAGAGGGTGCGGGTGACGGTCGAGAGGGTGCCGTCCGTGCCCCGGACGGTGACCGGGACCTCCTGGCGGCCCATCGGCTCGGCCTTGCCGTCGACCAGGTAGCTGGTCGGGTCGCCGGGCACCAGCGTCAGGCGGAACTGCGCCGCGTGCTGGGCGAAGCTGGACGTCGCGGTGAACGCCACGTTCCGGGTGTGGCCGATCTCGACCAGCGGGGTGCCGTAGAGGCCGGCGCCGGAGACGTCCAGGACGCCGGGGATGGTGAGCTGCACCTGGTAGAAGCGGTCCGAACCGGTCCACGGCAGGTGCGGGTTGGCGAGCAGCATCGCGTCGTGGTCGCGGGTGACGTCGCGGCCGAGCGCCCAGCCGTTGCTGCCGAGCTCCGGGTCACGGCCGGGGCTCTCCTTCGGTAGCGCGGACGCCGGGGCCGGGCCGGACGGTGCGGACGCCGGGGCGGGCGCGGACGGGACCGCCGGGGCGCCCGGGGTCGGCGGGGTGGCGGACGCGATGGCGTCCTGGGCACCGCCGAGGCCGGCGGCCGTGTCGACCTCGTAGATCATCCCCCAGACGTCCTCGGCGGTGATCGGCCGCACCCAGTCCTGGCCCCGGCAGCCGGCGTCCGGCAGCCGGTCCACGCCGGTGTCGCTCAAGTACCGGTTGTAGCCCGCCGCGTAGCCCTCGACCAGTCGCCGCACGTCGTCGGTCGGGCCGAGCGGCGCGGGCTTGTCCAGCAGCCGCTTGACGGAACCGCTGCGCTGCAGACCCTGGTGGTAGACGTCGCTGGTCAGGTTGTCGGAGCCGCTCGGCGCCGTCGCGTCCAGCCCGAGGTAGCGAGCCCGCTCGCCTCGTACCGTCAGTACCTGGTCGGCGAGTTCACACAGGTTGTCCTGTGCGAAGGCGTACCCGTACCCGTAGCCGAGGCCCCGGAAGTCGTGCGCCAGGATGTGCGGGATGCCGTACTCGGTGCGCCGGATCTGCGCCGAATAGCCGTCCCGCCCG
Source organism: Kitasatospora sp. MAA19 (assembly GCF_029894125.1). Classification (GTDB taxonomy): domain Bacteria; phylum Actinomycetota; class Actinomycetes; order Streptomycetales; family Streptomycetaceae; genus Kitasatospora. Next base: position 207,374 of record NZ_JARXYZ010000012.1, on the reverse strand, counting down.
CCGAGTTGGCCATCGGAATCGGCGGCGACCGCCGTCCCGGGCAGCAGCCCGGCGGTGACCGAGGCGAGGCAGAGCGCCGCCAGGCCGGTGGAGACCCGCTTCGAGGGTGAGGTGCTGTGACGTGAGGTCATGCCGCAACAGTGCCCGGGACGGCACCCCGGCGGCATCGGCCCGTTGATCTAATCCCCGGGCACGGCATTGGCCCGGGGGCGTACGCCCCCGGGCCAATCGCCGGCGCCGGGCTTCGGGCCGTCCGATCCGTCGGCCGGTCCGAAGCCGCGGCGATCAGACGAGGTCGAACCGGTCCAGGTTCATGACCTTGACCCAGGCCGCGACGAAGTCCGCCACGAACTTCTCCTTCGCGTCGTCGCTCGCGTAGACCTCGGCGACGGCGCGCAGTTCGGAGTTGGAGCCGAAGACCAGGTCGGCCCGGCTGCCGCTCCACTTGAGCGCGCCGGTCTCGGCGTCCCGGCCCTCGAAGGTGTGCGCGTCCGCCGAGGTCGCCTTCCAACTCGTGTCCAGGTCCAGCAGGTTGACGAAGAAGTCGTTCGTCAGGACCTCGGGTGTCCCGGTGAGGACGCCGAGCGGGGACTGCTGGTGGTTGGCGCCCAGCACGCGCAGTCCGCCGACCAGGACGGTCAGCTCGGGCGCGCTCAGGTTCAGCAGGTTCGCCCTGTCGAGCAACAGGTACTCGGCCTGCAACCGGTTGCCCTTGCCCACGTAGTTGCGGAAGCCGTCCGCGGCCGGCTCCAGCGCGGCGAAGGACTCGACGTCGGTGAGCTCCTGCGGCGCGTCCACCCGGCCGGGCGTGAACGGCACCTCGACGTCGCGACCGGCCGCCTTGGCCGCCTTCTCGACGCCGACGCCGCCGGCCAGCACGACCACGTCCGCGAGCGAGACCTGCTTGCCGCCGGCCCGGGCGTTGAACTCCTGCTGCACGCCCTCCAGGGTGCGCAGCACCGAGGCCAGCCGGTCCGGCTCGTTGACCTCCCAGCCGATCTGCGGCTGGAGCCGGATCCGGCCGCCGTTGGCACCGCCGCGCTTGTCACTGCCGCGGAAGGAGGAGGCCGCCGCCCACGCGGTGGACACCAGCTCGGACACCGAGAGGCCGGAGGCGGCGATCCGCTGCTTGAGGCCGGCGACGTCGGCCGCGTCGATCTGCTGGTAGGTGACCGCGGGAAGCGGGTCCTGCCACAACAGTTCCTCGCTCGGGACCTCGGGGCCGAGGTAGCGGGTGACCGGCCCCATGTCGCGGTGGGTGAGCTTGAACCAGGCCCGGGCGAAGGCGTCCGCGAACTGGTCGGGGTGCTCCATGAAGTGCCGGGAGATCGGCTCGTAGATCGGGTCCAGGCGCAGCGACAGGTCGGTGGTCAGCATCGTCGGGGCGTGCCGCTTGGCCGGGTCGAACGCGTCCGGGACGGTGTCCGCGCCGGCGCCGTCCTTCGGCTTCCACTGGTACGCGCCGGCCGGGCTCTTGGTGAGCTCCCACTCGTAGCCGAACAGCGTCTCGAAGAAGCTGTTGTCCCAGGTCGTCGGGGTGGCGGTCCAGGCGCCCTCCAGGCCGCTGGTGATCGCGTCCGGGCCCTTGCCGGTGCGGAAGGTGCTCTTCCAGCCGAGGCCCTGCTGCTCCAGCGGGGCGTCCTCGGGGTCGGGGCCGACGTTGTCCGCCGGGCCGGCGCCGTGGGTCTTGCCGAAGGTGTGGCCGCCGGCGATCAGCGCCACCGTCTCCTCGTCGTTCATCGCCATCCGGTAGAAGGTCTCGCGGATGTCGCGGGCGGCGGCGATCGGGTCCGGGGTGCCGTTGGGGCCCTCCGGGTTAACGTAGATCAGGCCCATCTGGACGGCGGCGAGCGGGCTCTCCAGCTGGCGGTCGCCGGTGTAGCGCTCGTCGCCCAGCCAGGTGGTCTCCGGGCCCCAGTAGACGTCCTCGTCCGGCTCCCACTCGTCCACGCGGCCGCCGCCGAAGCCGAAGGTCTCGAAGCCCATGCCCTCCAGCGCGACGTTGCCGGCCAGGACCATCAGGTCGGCCCAGGAGAGGCTCCGGCCGTACTTCTTCTTCACCGGCCACAGCAGGCGGCGGGCCTTGTCGAGGCTGGCGTTGTCGGGCCAGCTGTTCAGCGGCGCGAAGCGCTGCTGGCCGCCGCCGGCACCGCCGCGACCGTCGCGGATCCGGTAGGTGCCCGCGCTGTGCCAGGCCATGCGGATGATGAACGGACCGTAGTTCCCGTAGTCGGCCGGCCACCAGTCGTGCGAGGTGGTGAGGGCCGTCGCGATGTCGCGCTTCACGGTCGGCAGGTCGAGGGAACTGAACGCCGCGGCGTAGTCGAAGTCCGCACCGAGCGGGTTCGCCACGGCCGGGTTCTTGGCAAGGATCTTCAGGTTGAGCCGCTCCGGCCACCACTGGCGGTTTCCGCCGCCCTGGGTCGGGTGCGGCGCGCGCCCGTGGGCTACCGGGCAGCCGCCAGTGCCCTCCGCCTGCGGCTCGGCAACGATCGGATCGTGGTTCTCAGACATGGGAATCCTTCCCTACAAGGCGGATCACGGTGTCTTCCTGCTACCCAGGCTATCGCCGGAGCCGATCCTACGATGGACGCAATCCAAGTCAAGAAAGGCACCAAACCCATATCCGATCGGGAACCGGAGAGAAGCCGATAACGGTTGGTAAAATCCGGTCGTCCCATTGACCTGAATAGGTGAACCGATATGAGTGACCTGCTGGAGCGGCTGCGCGGGCGCGGCTGGCGCCTCACCTCCCAGCGGCGTGTCGTGGCGGAGGTCCTGGACGACGGCGAGCACGTTCACCTCACCGCCGACGAGGTCCACGCCAGAGCCGCCGAGCGCCTGCCCGAGATCTCCCGGGCCACCGTCTACAACACCCTCGGCGAACTGGTCACCCTCGGCGAGGTCACCGAGGTCTCCACCGACGGCCGCGCCAAGCGCTACGACCCCAACGCCCACCACCCCCACCAGCACCTCGTCTGCACCGGCTGCGGCACCATCCGCGACGTCCACCCCACCGGCAGTCCCCTCACCGACCTCCCCGCCGACCAGCGCTTCGGCTTCACCGTCACCGACGCCGCCGTCACCTACTGGGGGCTCTGCCCGGCCTGCGCCTCCTGACCCCGGCCGCCGGGCAGATCGGCGGGACGTGAGGCGCCGCGGTGGCGATCATCGGCTCGTCTCATCAGTCTGTCCTGAATACGCCGTCACACCACACACGGGCGTGCCTTCCACTGTTCCGACGACCGGGCTCACGACACCCTGTTCACGTGCTCCTGATCGAGCGTCACCTCATCGACGCCACGGCAGCGCCGAGTGGCGCACCAGGGCCGCAGGGCGCGGGGGCGGCACGGTCTGCCTCGGTGTTGCCTTCGCGGCCCTCTCGCGCGGTGGCCCCCTGGTGCTATGGCTGGAGATCAAATCCCCAGCGACAGGAGCCGCCATGAAACGTGAACGCGAACAGCCGGGGCGGCCCGCCCGCGCGCCCCGGGGCACCCCGGCCCGGCCGCAGGCGCGGAACGAGTCCCCGGCGCCCCGGAACTCCGTGCCCAGTCCGGACCTGCTCGCGACGCTGCAACGCACCGTCGGCAACGCGGCGGTGGCACGGCTGATGCAGCGCTCCTCCGCGCACCGGGGGCTCGACCCGCAGGGACAGCCGCTCGCACCCTCGCCGCGTGACGCCGAGGCCGACGCGGTCCGCGCGGTGTCCGGCCCGGTACCGGCGCACGATGCGCACGCCACGGAGACAGCCCCCGCCGGCGGGCGGAGCGGCGAGGCGGCCGTCCAGCGCACCCTGGCGCCGGGGCTCCCGAAGGGGACTGCCGTCGTCAAGCACGAGGACGACGGGGACAGCCCGGTGAACTACACGATCAGCGGGTTCAGTTTCGGGTCCTATCTGATCGCCGACGAAGCCGGCAAGAAGGTTCGCGCGTCCCCCCTCGCCAAGGAATGGGGAACTGTCGAGGGTCGCGAGGAGTCCCGCAGGAACTACACGGCCGCCCGCGAGCAGGAGCTGGATCCGGCGGCCGTCGCCGCCAGGCAGAAGCAGGCGGACCTCGATCTCGGCGAGAACTACCTCAGCGCGGACTACCGCCGGATCAATCCGCTGCTGGCGGCCCTCGGGGTGGTCGGCTACGGCCCTGCCGAGATCGCGAGCCCCGACTTCTCCTTCCAGTCGAAGGAGGCGGAGGTCCTTGAGGCATGGCGCAAGGTGGCCATCGCGCGAGGCTACGCGGACGAGATCAGCACGGAGGGGTGGGACACGAAGCACCTCCGGGACACCTTCGAGATCTTCCGGCGGATCAACGGCGTGTGGGGTGACTTCTCGAAGCCGTCCGCGAATGCGGAGGGGAAGGTGCTGCGTGGCGACAGCAAGCACCTGTACGACTCGTTCGGCGGCATCCTGAAGCCCGACGCCCACCCGGACGGCGGCTACGTCACGGTCAACAAGACGATCGCATGGCCGGCGATCCTGTCGACCACCTACGGCGATCCGCTGACCCACTCGTACGTGGCGGGCAAGGACATCGTGTGGGAATTCAGCGTGCCGGACGAACACCAGGGAAGGTCGCTCGGCCGGAACAACCAGTCCGAGCAGGAGATGACCTTCCCCCTCGGCACCAGGATCGACGTCAAGCAGATTCTCGTCCGGAGGGGCAAGTACCAGACCGAGAAGACGCAGAAGTACGGCGAGAGCGCCACCGTGATCGTGTTCGCCGACATCCTCTGACAGGTCGGCGGTGGCCGCCGTCGGGCGGCCTCTCCGGTCAGCTCGTCGCGGCCCAGGAGAGGAGGAGGCGGAGGGCGTCGTCGGAGGGAGTGGCGGGGTCGGGGGTGTAGGTGATGAGGGCCTGACCGGGGTCGTCGGCGGGGCGGAGGGTGTCGTAGGCGAGGTCGAGGGCGCCGGCGATGGGGTGGTGGAAGAGCTTGCGGCCGGAGGTCTTGTCGGCGACCGGGTGTTCGGCCCAGAGGTGGCGGAACTCCTCGCTGTGGACGCAGAGTTGGCCGACGAGTTCGGCGAGGAGGGGGTCGTGGGGGCGGCGGCCGGCTTCGAGGTGGAGGAAGGCGACGTTCTCCCGGGCGCAGGCCGTCCAGTCTCCGTAGAGTTCGCGCGAGGCGGGGTCGAGGAAGGTGCTGCGGGCGATGTTGCGGTCCTCGGGCGGGAGGGCGCCGTAGTCGCCGAAGAGGGCGGCGGCGGCGCGGTTCCAGGCGAGGACGTCCATCCGGTGGCCCATCACCAGGGCCGGGGTGTGGTCGAGTTGCTCCAGCAGGCGCAGCAGGGAGGGGCGGGGCTGCTGCGGGGCGGTGCGCCGGCGCGGGGTGCGGCGGGTGGGGCGGGCCAGGCGGTGGAGGTGGCCGGACTCGTCGGGGGCCAGCTGGAGGGCGCGGGCGACGGCGTCGAGGACGGCCTCGGACGGGTTACCGACACGGCCCTGTTCGAGCCGGGTGTAGTAGTCGACGCTGACGCCGGCGAGGTGGGCGAGCTCCTCCCGGCGGAGCCCGGCGACCCGGCGTCGGCCACCGTAGTCGGGCAGGTCGACGTCCTCGGGCCGCAGCTGGGCGCGGCGGGTGCGGAGGAACTCGCTCAGGGCGCTGGTCGGGTTCATACGGATGATTCTCACCCGTGGACGGGACGCCGTGCCTGGCCCTGTCAGGACCAGGCACGGCGTCCGAGCACGATCAGGCACGGCGACCAAGCGCAGCCAGGTACGGCCAGGGCTCAGCCGGCGACGGCCTGGACCGCGGGGACGAGCCCGCCGTCGATGACGATGTCCTGCGAGGTGATGTAGGAGGAGCGGTCGGAGAGCAGGAAGACGACGGTCTCGGCGACGTCCTCGGCCCGGCCGAGGCGGCCGAGCGGGACGCTGGCGCGGATCGGCTCGTGGGCGGCCGGGTCGGGAACGATCGCGTGGAACATCTCGGTGGCGATGAAGCCGGGGCTGACCGAGTTGACCCGGATGCCGCGCCCGGCGAGGCCGGTGCCGAGGGTGCGGGCGAGGCTGAGGACCGCCGCCTTGGTCGCGGCGTAGACCGGGGCGTCGGGCAGGCCGCGGTGCGGGGTCCAGGAGGCGTTGAGGACCACGGAGCCGCCACCGGCCGCCTCCAGCAGCGGCAGGGCGTGCTGGACGGTGAAGAAGACGCCCTTGAAGTTGACGTCGACGGTGTGGTCGAAGACGCCCTCCGTGACGTCGGCGGCGGGCTGGAAGACTCCGACGCCCGCGTTGGCGAAGACGCCGTCCAGCGTGCCGTGGCGTTCCCGGACGGTGTCGGCGAGCCGGGCGAGGTCGGCCGGGACGGCGACGTCGGCGCGGACGGTGAGCAGGCGGTCGCCGCCGGCCGGTTGTTCGGCGGTCAGCTGTTCGGCGGCGCGGGCGAGCCGGGCGTCGTCACGGCCGGTGATGACCACCTGGGCGCCGGCGGCGAGGAGAAGGCGGGCGGTGGCGAGGCCCATGCCGCTGGTGCCGCCGGTGACGAGGATGGTGCGGTCGGCGAATTCCCGGGAGGGGGCGTTGTCGGTCATGGGCCTCACTCTCCCGACGGCCGCCGGGGTGGGACCAGGCCCGGCTCGACCCTGGGTCCGGCAGGACCACCCTGCGTCCGGAAAAGCCGCCGTGCCACCGGGAATCGGAGCGGCCACCGGACGGTTGGGCCAAGGCGACGAGCTTGACGACCATCCGGTACTCGCACGAGGGGATCTCCCATGAAGATCGGCATCATCGGCGCAGGCAACATCGGCGGCAACCTGACCCGGCGGCTGACGGCGCTCGGGCACGAGGTCTCGGTGGCCAACTCCCGTGGTCCGCAGTCACTGGCCGCGCTGGTCGAGGAGACGGGTGCGACGGCCGTGCCGGCCACCGAGGCGGCGCGCGGGGCACAGGTCGTGGTGGTCACCGTGCCGCTGAAGAACGTGCCCGACCTGCCCGCCGGGCTGCTGGCCGGCGCGGCGGAGGGCGTCGCGGTGATCGACACCGGCAACTACTACCCGCAGCAGCGCGACGGCCGGATCGACGCGATCGAGGACGACGGGGTGACGGAGAGCCGCTGGACGGAGCAGCACCTCGGCCACCGGGTGGTGAAGGCCTTCAACGGCACCTACGCGCAGGACCTGCTGGAGCGGCCGCGCCCGGAGGGCGACCCGGAGCGGATCGCCGTGCCGGTGGCGTCGGACGACGAGGCGGCCAAGCGCGTGGTGCGGGCGCTGATCGAGGAGTTGGGCTTCGACACGGTGGACGCGGGCGGGATCGACGAGTCCTGGCGCCAGCAGCCCGGCACGCCGGTGTACGGGCTGCGCGCCGGGGTGGCGGCCGTCACCCGGGCGCTCGCGGAGGCGTCTCCGGAGCGCCCGGCCGACCACCGGGCGTAAGGGCCTGTCAGCAGGCCCGTCCTCTCAGCCGATGCGGCGGGCACCCTCGGCCGGGACGGCGGTGAGGGTGCGCGGCGCGGCGTAGCCGGCGGCCCGGAACGCGGTGGTGACGGCGGCGGCGACGGTGTCGGCGGCCGGTGCGTCGACGAGGGCGATGACCGAGCCGCCGAAGCCGCCGCCGGTCATCCGGGCACCGTGGGCGCCGGCGGCGAGGGCGGCCTCGACCGCGAGGTCGGTCTCCGGGCAGGAGACCCGGTAGTCGTCGCGCAGCGAGGCGTGCCCGGCGGTGAGGATCGGGCCGAGCGCGGCGAGGTCGCCGACGTCCAGGCGGGCCACGGCGGCCGTGACCCGCTCGTTCTCGGTGACCACATGCCGCACCAACGGCCGCAGCTCCTCCGGCAGTCGGGCCAGCGCGGTCGGCAGCGCAGCCGTCCCGAGGTCGCGCAGGGCGGGCAGCCCGAGCAGTGCGGCCGCCCGTTCACAGCCGGCCCGCAGGGCGGCGTAGGCGCCGTCGCCGAGGTCGTGCTTGACCCGGGTGTCGAGGACGAGCAGGGTGAGTCCGGCGCCGGCCAGGTCGATCGGCACGTGACGCATCGCCAGGTCGCGGCTGTCCAGGTGCAGGGCGGCGCCGGCGCGGCAGCACATCGAGGCCATCTGGTCCATGATCCCGCAGGGGACGCCGACGAAGGCGTTCTCGGCCCGCTGCGCGATCAGGGCCAGTTCGGCCGCCGACAGCCCCAGCCCGTACAGGTCGTCGTACGCGACCGCGACGGCGCACTCCAGGGCGGCCGAGGAGGACAGCCCGGCGCCGCCGGGCACGTCGCTCTCCAGCCGGAACTCCGCTCCGCCGACCTCGTGCCCGGCCTCGCGCAGCGCCCACACCACGCCGGCCGGGAAGGCCGCCCAGCCGGGCACCGAGCCCGGGGCGAGGTCGGCGACCCGGAGTTCCGCGACCGTGTCGTCGCCCTGGGCCGACCAGAGCCGCAGCACGCCGTCGTCGCGGCGCCGGACCTGGGCGCGGACGGCCTGCGGGAGGGCGATCGGCAGCACGAACCCGAGGTTGTAGTCGGTGTGTTCGCCGATCAGGTTGACCCGGCCGGGGGCGGCCCACGCCCCCTCGGGGGCGTGGCCGTACAGCTCCTCGAAGGTGTTCACAGGGCGACCTCTCGCAGCCGGCGGGCCGCGTCCTCGGGGGTGACGTCGTTGACGAAGGCGTCCATGCCGGATTCGACCCCGGCCAGGAACTTCAGTTTGTCGGCGGTGCGCCGGATGGTGAACAGCTCCAGGTGGAGGGCGAGTTCGTCCTCCTGCCCGGCGGGCGCCTGGTGCCAGGCGGAGATGTAGGGGGTGCGGCCGCCGCCGAAGAGACGGTCGAAGCGCCGCAGCAACTCCAGGTAGAGGGAGGGGAATTCGGCGCGCTGCGGCTCGTCGAGGCCGGTCAGGTCGGGCACCCGGCGGTGCGGGTAGAGGTGCACCTCGTACGGCCAGCGGGCGGCGAAGGGGACGAAGGCCGTCCAGTGCTCGCCGGCGAGCACCACCCGGTCGCCGTGGGCGCGTTCGGCGGCGAGGAGGTCGTCGAAGAGGCTGCGGCCGGTGGCGGCGCGGTGGTCGGCCGCGCGCGCGGCCATCCGGGCGGTGCGCGGGGTGGTGAACGGGAAGGCGTAGATCTGGCCGTGCGGGTGGGCGAGGGTGACGCCGATCTCGGCGCCGCGGTTCTCGAAGCAGTAGACCTGCCGGACGCCGGGGAGGGCGGCGAGTTCGGCGGTGCGGTCGGTCCAGGCGTCGAGGACCAGGCGGGCCCGCGGTTCGTCGAGGTCGGCGAACGAGGCGTCGTGGTCGGCGGTGAAGCAGACCACCTCGCAGCGCCCGGTGCCGGGGCCTGCGGTCCACAGGCCGCCGTCCGGCTCGGCGGGCGCACCGAACGCGCCGGGCACGCCGGGCACGCCGGGCACGCCGGGCACGCCGGGACCGTCCGCACCGAGCTCACCCGTACCGGCCAGCGAGGGGAAGCGGTTCTCGAAGACGGCCACCTGGTAGTCGTCGGCGGGAATCTCGCTGAGCCGGCCGTCCCGGGAGGGGCAGAGCGGACACTCCTCGGCGGGAGGCTGGTAGATGCGGGCCTGGCGGTGCGCGGCGACGGTGACCCAGGCCCCGGTGGCCGGGTCGAGCCGGACCTCGGAGCCGTGGGCCGGCGGATCGAGCGGGCGCCGGTCGACGGCGTCCCGGGGGACGGCCTCGCCACCGTCGTAGTAGATCAGCTGCCGCCCGTCCGCGAGTGTGGTCACGGTCTTGGCGGTGGGCTGGGTCAGAGTCCCGGCCATGGCCTTCTTCCCTCTATCCGACATGAAACAACAATATCCAACATTATCCATCAGACCTGGCTGTCCGGAAGGGGTCCGCGCCTGCCATGATGGCGGTGACCGTGACCCGCGGCCCGTGACCCGCGGCCCGTTGATCCACACCGACACCGAGGAGGCCCCCGATGGCTGACAGCGCCCAACCGCTCGCCGGACAGCGCCGCGTGCTGATCCTGGAGCAGGTCCGCGCGCGCGGCGGGGTCCGGGTGACCGAACTGGTCCGGGACCTCGGGGTGTCCGACATGACGATCCGCCGTGACCTGGACGCGCTGGCCCGCCGCGGGCTGGTGCACAAGGTGCACGGCGGGGCGGTGCGGATCGAGGCGGCCGCCAGCGGCGAGCCCGGGTTCGAGACCAAGGCCGGCTGGCAGCTGCCCGCCAAGGAGGCGATCGCCAAGGTGGCCGCCGCCCTGGTGCCGCCCGGCTCGGCGGTCGGGCTGGCGGCCGGAACGACCACCTTCGCGGTCGCCCGGCACCTGCGCGCCGTCGAGGGCCTCACCGTGGTCACCAACTCGCTGCGGATCGCGGAGCTGATGGAGGAACCCGACGAGGACGGCACGCCCGCCACCGCGACGGTGATCCGCACCGGCGGCGTGCGCACGCCCTCGGACGCGCTGGTCGGCCCGGTGGCCGACCAGGCGATCCGCTCGCTGCACGTGAACGTGCTGGTCATGGGCTGCCACGGCCTCTCGGCCGAGACCGGGCTGACCACCCCGAACCTGGCCGAGGCGGAGACCAACCGGACCTTCCTGCAGTCCGCCCGCCGGGTGGTCGTGGTGGCCGACCACACCAAGTGGAACGCGGTCGGCCTGGCCTCCTTCGCCGCGCTGGAGCAGCTGGACGTCCTGGTCACCGACGACGCGCTGGCGGCCGAACACCGGGCGGCGGCGGCCCGGCTGGTCGGCGAGCTGATCGTCGCGCCGTCCGGGGAGCCGGAGCAGGTGGCGCACCCGTAGGCCCACCATCGGCTCACCCCGAGCTGGCCCGCACCACCAGCTCGGCGGGCAGCTCCAGCCCGGCCGCCGGCGGCGCCTCCCCCCGCACCTGGTCGAGCAACCGCCCGACCAGCGCGGCGGCGATCGCCCGCAGCGGGAGCCGCACCGAGGTCAGCGCGGGGTGCAGGTGGCGGCAGAGCGGCGTGTCGTGGAAGCCGGTGACCGCCACCCCGGCCGGCCCGACCACCAGCCCCTCCGCCCGGACCGCCTCGTAGACGTCCAGCGCCAGCAGGTCGCTCGCCGCCGCGAAGGCTGTCGGCCGCTCGGGCCCGCGCAGCAGTTCCCGGACGGCCGCCACGTCCGGCCGCACCGCCTCCACCGCGGACAGGCCGAGCCGGCCCGCCTCGGCGAGGAAGCCCGCCCGGCGGGCGGCCATCCAGGGCAGCTCCCCGGCGCGGCCGACGTACCCGATCCGGCGGTGGCCGAGCGCCGCGAGGTGGCGCACCACCGCGGCCATCGCCGCGTCGTTGGCGATGTCCACCCAGTGCTGCGGCTCCCCCGGACCGGTCCGTCCGAAGGTGACGAACGGCACCCCGACCCGGGCGACGTGCCCGATCCGGGGGTCGTCGTGCAGCACGTCCGCCAGGACCAGGCCGTCGACCTGACGGGCCGCCACCAGTTCGTCGATGGCCGCCCGAGGGTCCGCCGCCCCCGGCCCGGCATCCCGCCCCCCGCCCTGTCCCGGACGGAAGAGCAGCACCCGCTGCCCCTGTGCCCCGGCCGCGTCGACCAGCGCCTCCAGGAAGCCGGCCATCAGCGGGTTGGGATCGAAGGGGTCGTCCACCGGGGCGAGGTAGCCGATGGTGCGCCGGGCGCCGCTGCGCAGCGAGCGCGCCGACTGGTCGGGCTGGTAGCCGAGTTCGCGGATCGCCGCGGTCACCCGTTCCAGGGTGTCCGGCCGGACCCGCTGGGGGGCGTTGAGCGCGTTGGAGACGGTCTGCCGGGACACCCCGGCCGCGCGCGCGACCTCCTCGATGGTGGTGGCGCCGCGGCGCGGTCGGCGTGTTCCCTCGGGCATCGCAGACTCCCAGGACGGTTGCTCAGGCGGTCGATCTGTCGAACCGGCAGCGGTCTGTCGGGCCGGTGCAGGCCGGCCGGATCAGTGGCGAGCCGGCAGGCCGGTGGCCGTCCGGTCAGACCAGTGGACGGCGCAGGGTCAGCAGCCCGCCGCGCGGCACCGGGATGGTGCCCGCCCGGTCGAGCTCGACCTCGCCCTGCCGGACGATACGCCCTCGGGCGTCCTGCACGGTGGCCTGCACCGTCCCGCCACCGCCGGTCAGCCGGACGTCCGGGTCGACGTCGGCGTTGGCGACCAGCAGCGTGCGCCAGCCGTCCCCGGAGGCGTCCACCGGCAGCGCGGCGTAGCGCGCCACCACGACGGTGGCGCCGCCGTCGGCGGTCACCATCGGGTAGCCGAGGTCCGGCCGGGCCGGGCGCAGCCCGCCGAGCTGCAGGGTGTCGGCGTGCTCGCGGAAGACGCCGAGCCAGAAGGCGATCGCCTCGCGCTGCCCGGGGCTCTGCGCGGCGAGGTCGACGGAGATCTGCGGCACCGAGTACAGCACGTTGATCAGGTGGCAGGCGATCTGCTCCGGCGGCTCGGCCGGGTGCCACATCAGCATGTCCGCGTGGACCGGCACCGGCCCGGCGGCGAGCCGCACGTCGATCGTCCGCTGCCGGTTCTCCTGCGGGCTGAGCGGGCAGTCGGTCGCGCGGATCATGGTGACGTACGGCCACAGGCCGGGGCTGACGTACGGCTGGCGGTGCTCGATCATCGCCTCCGGATCGACCGCGGTGATCCGGCCGCGGATCGCGGCGAGCAGCCGCTCGACACCCTCGTCGACGCTCTCGCAGTCCGCCTCGGGGCCGACGGGCGGCGCCTCCGCCCGGGCGAACCAGTCGACGAAGTCGACCTTGAGCCCGTCCATGCCCCACTCCTCGACGGCGCGGGCGAGCCGGCCGGTCAGGAACTCACGGACCTCGGGGTAGCGCGGGTCGGCGACGATCGCGCCCATGTGCGCGGCGTCGGCGAGCGCGTACCGGCCGATCCGTTCGAAGGCGGCGCTGTCCTTGCCGATGAACGGCAGCGCGTACCAGAGCATGTACCGCACGCCGAGGTCGTGGACGCGCCGCACGTGGGCGGCGGTGTCGGGGAGCGAGACCGGCTCCCAGTCGCCGCAGTGCGCGTAGCCGCGGGTGCGGTCGGCGGTCATCCAGCCGTCGTCGACGATGATGACGTCCAGGCCGAGTTCCCTGCCGAGCGCGGCCTGGGTCTCGACGCCCTCGGGCGTGATGTCCTGGTGCATCGAGTACCAGGTGGAGTAGGCGGGGCGGCGGGCGGCGGCGGGGATGTCGGCCTCGCGGCCGGTCCACCACCAGTCGGCGAGGCCGGCCAGGCAGCGGGCGAAGTGCCGGCGGGAGGTGTCGATGCGGACGGTGAGCCGGTCGGTGGCCTGGGCCCAGAACCGGAACTCGCCGGTCTCCTCCAGCACTCCGGCGCCGGCCAGCACGTCGGCGCGCTCGGCGGCGAAGGCACAGATCGCGACGTCGCCGGTGCCGATCAGGGCGGCGATCGGGGCGCCGTTGGCCAGGCTGGTGCGGCGCGGGGCGCTCCAGGCGGCGGGCAGCCAGCCGGTGCCGCGCGGCTCGGGGGTCCAGAAGGCGGTGGCGTCGACGCACGGCACCCGCCACTCGATCCGGACGTCGCCCTTCCCCTCCGCGGTCACCTCGACGACGCCCTCGCCCACCGTACGGGCGGTCGCCGGGCCGCTGACCCGCAGGTCCAGGCCCTCGGCGGACAGCGGGCGCAGGCCGCCGCCGGCGGTCGGGGCGTGCGGTTCCCAGATCTCGGTCATGCTCAGCCTTTCGTGGCGCCGGCCAGCAGGCCGGAGATGAACTGCCGTTGGAGGACCAGGAAGAGGACCATCATCGGCAGCGTGGACAGCGCGGTGCCGGAGAGGATCGCGCCGTAGTCGGTGTTGCTCTTGTTGCCGTGCAGGGTCGCGAGGGCGACCGGCAGGGTGTGCATCTCGGGGCTGCGCAGAGCGATCAGCGGCCAGACGAACTGGTTCCAGGAGCCGAGGAAGAGGAAGATCGAGAGGGCTGCCAGCACAGGCCTCATGACCGGCACCACCACGCTGAACAGCACCCGGAACTCGCCCGCGCCGTCGACCCGGGCGGCGTCCAGGAGCTCGTCCGGCAGGCTGCTCAGTGACTGCCGCATCAGGAAGATGGCGAACGGCACGCACAGGCCGGGCAGGATCAGCGCCTGGTAGGTGTCCAGCAGGCCGAAGTTCATCATCATCTTGAACAGCGGCACCAGCATGACCTGTTCGGGCACCACGAGGGTGGAGAACAGCAGGGCGAACAGCAGGGTCCGGCCGCGGAAGCGGAACTTGGCGAAGGCGTAGCCCGCCAGCAGGGCGACGACGAGGGCGCCCAGCGTCTGGATCCCGGCCACCAGCAGCGAGTTGCCGACGACCCGGAGCAGGCCGATCTTCTGCTGGAGGTGGTCGAGGTTCTCGCCCAGGTGACCGCCGGGCAGCAGCTTGGGCGGCCAGTCGAAGACCTCGGTGTCCTTGCGGGTGGAGGAGACCACCAACCAGTAGAAGGGGGCGATCGACAGCCCGGTGACGCCGGCGAGGAGGAAGGTCAGCGGCCAGCCGCGCAGCCTCTTGAGGGGGTTCACGCGCTTTGAGGTCTCGTTCTTGGAGGTCACGTGTCGCGCTCTCCCATCAGGCGCATCTGAACGGCGCCGAGCACCGTCACGAGCAGGGTGAGCGCGTAGGCGATGGCAGAGGCGTAGCCGAAGTCGAAGTACCGGAAGCCGTTCTGGTACAGGTACATGGAGACGGTCAGGGTGGCGTTGTCCGGCCCGCCACCGGTCAGCACGTACGGCTCGTCGAAGAGCTGGAGCGTGCCGATGGTCGAGAGCACGATCGTGAACAGCAGCACCGGGCGCAGCGCGGGGACGGTGATGGAGGTGAAGCGGCGGATCGGTCCGGCGCCGTCGACCATCGCGGCCTCGTACAACTCCCGCGGAATGGACTGGAGTCCGGCGAGGTAGATGACGGCGTTGTATCCGGTGTAGTGCCAGGTGAGCACCAGGACGACGGCCATCCGGGCCCAGACGGGCTGGCCCAGCCAGTCGACGGAGGGCAGGCCGACGGCGTTCAGCACCCAGTTGACCGCGCCGTCGTCGGTCTTGAGCAGGTAGGCGAAGATCACGCCGGTGGCGACCAGGCCGGTGACGGAGGGCATGAAGACGCCGAGCCGCCACACCGTGCGCCAGCGCACCAGCGCGGAGTTGATGCCGACGGCCATCAGCAGGGCCAGTCCGAGCATCAGCGGGACCTGCACGACGAGGATCTCTGCGGTGTTGCGCAGGGCGGTCCAGAACAGTGGATCGTCCAGCAGCCGCTGGTAGTTGGCGAGGCCGGCGCCGTGGGTGGCGGTGCCGGAGCCGGTGGTGAAGGACAGCAGCAGCGAGTCGATGACCGGGTAGGCCTTGAACACGCCGAAGGTCAGCAGGGCGGGGGCGAGCAGCAGGTACGGCACGGCGGTGCGCCGCCAGCGGGACCGGCGCGGCGCTGCGGACCTCCTGGTGAGGGCGGCGGGCGGGCTGGCGGCACTCATGCGGTACCGCGCCCGGTCTGCTGGGCGAGCTGCTTGGCGGCGTCCTGGAGGACGGCGGCCGGGTCGGCGCCCTTGAGGAGGACCTTGACCTGGGCGTCACTGACGAGCTTGAGGGCGCGGGCGTAGTCGCCGGAGTAGTTGGTGGGGTCGCCGCCCTCGGTGGCGAGGTCGGCGAAGGTCTTGAGCACCGGCTGGCCGCCGTAGTAGGCGCTCGGCGCGGCGTACAGCGGGTCGGCGTAGGCCTCGGTGAGGGCCGGGAAGACGCCGCCCGCGTTGAACATGGCGTTCACCGAGGCCGGACGGGTGACCGCGTACTCGACGAACTTCCAGGCGGCGCGGCGGCGCGGGCTGGACGCGGCGACGGCGAGGTGGGTGGAGTTGACCAGCGCGGTGCGCTTGCCGCCGGGGGTGACCGCCGGGGGCTTGGTGAGACGCCAGTTGCCGCTCTGGTCGGGGAACTTCTTCTCCAGGTAGTGCGCGACCCAGGCGGGCATCGCGGCCACCGCGAGCTTGCCGCTCTTCATCACGGGCATCCAGCTCTGGACGCCGGGGGTGTCGCCTATCAGCCCGGCCTCGTCCAGCCGCTTGACGATGGTCAGGGCGCGCACGGCCGGCTCCGAGCCGACGGTGATCTTGCCCTGGAGGTCGAAGTAGAAGGCGCCCTGGAGCTGCATCAGGGCCTGGACGAAGTCCAGGTCGGGGGTGGGGTTGGCGGCCCGGTTGACGCCGATCAGGGCGACGCCGGGGTTGGCGGCCTTGAAGCGGTCGGCCACGGCGAGCAGGTCGTCCCAGGTGGCGAAGGACTCGGGGTCGATGCCCGCCTTGTCGAAGTAGTCCTTGCGGTAGAAGAAGCCGAGCGGGTTGACCTCCCAGGGCAGCGCGTAGGCGTGGCCGTCCTTGCCGCTGACGACGGGCCACAGGCCCTTGGCGAACTTGTCCTTGTGCGCGTCGGCACCGAGCGCGGAGAGGTCGGCCAGGCCGCCGGGGAACTTCTCCATGTAGCCGGGCAGGTAGTCGCAGCCGATGTGCAGCACGTCGCCGAGGCCCTGGCCGCCGGCCGCCATGCCGACGGTGATCTTGTCCCAGATGGCCGGTTCGCCGATGTCCTGGACGTCGACCTTGATCCCCGGGTTGTCCTTCTCGAAGGCCGGGACGATCCCGCGCAGGGCGTCGGCGGCGGTGGCCCAGGACCAGACGGTGATGGTGCCGGTGTCGGCGTCCCCGCCCGAGGCGCTCCCCGAACCGGAGTCGCCGCAGGCCGTGAGCGCGCCGCCGGCCGCCAGGGCCAGCAGACCCGCCCCGGAGGCTCGGAGCAGATCGCGACGAGAAAGGTGTGACATTGCATTCCTCTCGGTGGGGTGGCGAGGGTAGGGGAGCGCGAGAAGGGGGGTGGCGAGAGCGGGGGGATGGCGAGAGTGAGGGGGTCGGGCTGGTTTTGAACGTTCAAATGCACAAAACAAACCGGAAACAAACAGGTTCGAACGGGCGGGTCACAGCAAACGCCCACCCTCCCCGCTTCGTCAAGACCCGAGCGCGGGGAGGGCGGGCTCCGAAACCGATCTGTTACCGACCCGCGCGCCGACCGCCGGGCGAAGATCCGCAGCAGTCATGGCAACCCCGCACCACCGAAGGAGCGTTAGGCGAAGACGACCAACATCGGTCTGTAGGAACAACTTTCCGAACACCAGCTGACCAGGTGTCGGAGAAAAGGAGGCAATGGTGCGGGCTGTTCGAGGCGTGGCCGTCCTGCTGGCGGTGGGGGTCGTCGCGGCCCTGGTCGCGGGAGACTCCGACGCGAAGGGCAGACCGACCGCCACCGACGCCGCTCCGTCGATCCCCGCGCCCGACCCGACCGACACGCCGCCCGCCGGCCCCGGCCCCGACCCCGTCCCCACGCCGACCTGGGACGGCCAGGTCAAGGTGCTCGGAGACGGCTCCACCTCCGACACCGGCCCGCAGCCCAGGCAGGCCACGCCGGAGAAGCTGAAGCCCAGCGAGAAGCCGCCGCAGTTCGTGGTGTTCTCCTGGGACGGGGCACTGGAGGGCGACGACCACCTGTTCTCGCGCTTCCGCAAGCTGGGGGCGGAGAACAACGCCCAGATGACGTTCTTCCTCTCCGGCATCTACACCCTGCCCAAGTCCAAACGCACGCTCTACCACCCGCCGCAGCACGACGTCGGCACCGCCTCCATCGACTTCGCCACCGACGCCCACATCAAGGACACCCTGGAGCAGCTGCGCCTGGCGTGGCAGGACGGGAACGAGATCGGCACCCACTTCAACGGGCACTTCTGCAACGCCAAGGGCGGCAGCGAGTGGAGCACCGAGGAGTGGAAGAGCGAGCTCGACCAGGCGATCTCCTTCGTCACCAACTGGAAGACCAACACCGGCCTCAAGAACCTGCCGCCGCTGCCCTTCGACTACACCAAGGAGCTGGTCGGCGGCCGCGCCCCCTGTCTGGAGGGCCAGAAGGCCCTGCTCCCGGCCGAGAAGGCGACGGGCTTCCGGTACGACGCCAGCTCGCCGGGCGAGTTCCAGGTCTGGCCCACCAAGAAGGGCGGCATCTGGAACTTCCCACTCCAGATGCTGCCCTACCCGGGCAAGTCGACCCAGGGCCTCTCGATGGACTTCAACTTCCTGGCCGGCCAGTCCGGGGACAGCACCAAGGGCGACCCGAAGAAGTACGCCACCTGGGAGAAGGAGACCCGGGAGAGCTATCTCAGCGGCTTCGAACGGGTCTACAACGGCAGCCGGGCCCCGCTCTTCATCGGGAACCACTTCGAGACCTGGAACGGCGGCATCTACATGCAGGCCATCGAGGACGTGATGAAGAGCGTCTGCAAGCGGGACGGCGTCCGCTGCGTCTCCTTCCGCCAGGTCGCCGACTGGCTGGACGCCCAGGACCCCAAGGTGCTCGACAAGCTGCGCAGCCTGGACCCCGGGCAGCCGGCCGACTGGTCACGACTGGTCAAGTGACCCGGTCCCGGCGGCCGTGGGGCCCGTGGTGTCACGGGCCCCACGGCGGGCCGGGCCTGCCCGGCCGCCGCTAGGACGTCTTCATGTACGAGGTCCAGATCCGGGTGGGCAGCGCGGAGTCCGGGGTGTCCGGGGCGGCGCCGCCCACCCCCTCCAGCGAGAGCAGCTTCATGTCCTTCAGGTCCGCCCGGAAGACCGTGACCGCCGTGGACACCTGCCCGTTGTAGCCGACGAACCACCCCGCCGTACGGTCCGCGGTGGTGCCGGGCTTCCCGGCGACGTCAGGGCCGGCCTCCGCCGCCGACGCGGCGCTGCCGGTGCGGACCGCGCCCTTGAGCGCCGTGTCCACCTCCGCCGCGACCGCCGGGGTCAGCGCCTGCGCGGCGGTCGGCAGGCGCAGGGCAAGCTGCTCGCCGTTCCGGGTGATCCTGAGGACCGAGTACGGGTCCGTGTGGCGGCCTCCCCCGGCGAAGGCGGCGTACGCGTCGGCGGTCCTGATCGCGCTCGGCGTGGAGTTCCCGACCCCGAAGGCCGGCACCAACTCCCCCATGGTGGCCGGGAGCACACCCAGGTCCGCGGCGGTCTTCTGTACCTGCTCCAGGCCGACGTCCAGGCCGAGCTGCATCATCGGCCCGTTGACGGACTGCTCCAGCGCGCTCCGCAGCGTGAGCGTGCCCCAGTCCCGCTTGCCGTCGTTGGCGGTCTTCACGATCTTCCCGTCCCGCCCCCAGTACGGCCCCTCCGGGGTCATCACGTTCACCCCGTTGTCGCCGTCGTAGGCCGTGGTGGGCAGGACCGGGGTACGGCTGCCGCCCCGCTGGCGCTGCACGCCCTGGCCGAGGCCGGCGGCGTACACCAACGGGGTGAAGGCCGAACCGACCGGCACCGAGGAGGTGTTGGCGTTGTCGAAGCCCTGCTTCAGGTAGTCGGGGCCGCCGTAGAGCGCGACGATCCGCCCGTCGAGGGACACCGACGCGGCGCCGACCCGCAGGAACCTGTCGGCCTCGCGGTTGCCGGGGTCGATCCCCTTGGTGGCGTCCTGCACCGCGGCGGCCAGGGCGGTGACCTTCGGCTTCTCGAAGGTGGTGTGGATCTGGTGGCCGCCGAGGTCGAACTGGGCCGCCGTGATGTCGCTGTGGCCCTCCACGTAGGTCCTGGCCATGTCCACCAGGTACCCGACCTGTCCGCTCAGCCCGGCCGACTTCGGCTGGGGCCTGGGCTCGGGGAACACCGTGTACTTGGCGCGCTCGGCGGCCGAGAGCTTGCCGGCCTTCACCATCCGGTCCAGGATCCAGGACCACCGGTCCTCGGCCCGCTGGTGGTTCTCCGTGCTGAGCGCCGGATCGAACTGCCCGGCCCCCTTCAACAGGGCTGCCAGGAAGGCCCCTTCGCTCGGATCGAGCTGCGAGACGTCCTTGCCGTAGTACGCCGCCGCGGCACGTTCGATGCCGTAGCTGCCGCGCCCGAACCAACTGGTGTTCAGATAGCCTTCGAGGATGTCCTGCTTGCTCATCCGCTGGTCCAGCTTGATCGCGATGACCATCTCGCTGAGCTTGCGGGACATGTTCTGACGCTGGTTCAGGTAGATGTTCTTGACGTACTGCTGGGTGATGGTCGAGCCACCCTGGGTGTCGCCGCCCGAAGCCATCTGGTAGACCGCGCGGCCGATGCCCGTGATCGAGATCCCCGGATCCGAGTAGAAGGTCTCGTTCTCGGCGGCCAGCACGGCCCACTGCACCGACTGCGGCACCCGGTCGAGCGGCACCTCCTGCCGGTTGGTCGGGCCGATCCGCGCCATCTCGGTGCCGTCCGCCCAGTAGTAGACGTTGTTCTGCTGGGTGGCGAAGGCGTTCAGGTCCTCCGGGACCTTGGTGGTCCGGTAGAACCAGGCCAGCCATCCCGCCAGCACCACCGCCCCCGTCCCCGCCACCAGGAGCAGCAGTCGCCAGGACGGAAGCCAGCGGCGGACCCCACGCCGCCCTCTGCGCGGGTAGTTGATCCACCGCAACGGACGCCATCGCCGACGTCCGGGCTTCTCGTCCTCGGCCCCGCCGCCTTGGTCAGCACACACAGTCCGGTCTCCGATTCGCTCGTGGGGACAGGTCCCCCGAACACTCAGACGCGATGGGGGCCGCATCACGGCAGACAGGAACGGGTGTGATCATGGTCATACCGCGCGCGGCCCGCGACCTCAACCGAACGCCCTCGCAAATCCGTTGACCCGGACGCCGACGTGGTCGTCGCCGACCAGGTCGATGACGACGTCGGCCTCCCCTGCGACGTCCTCGAAGCGGACGGCGTTGTCGTCGATGACCTCGTCGGCGGTGCGGGCCGCGAGCGGCACGGCGACGTCTTGCTCGTGGCCGACGGTGGCGGGCCTGCGGGCGAACCGGGGTGTCGAGCCGGCGGGTGGTCAGTGCTGGGGGCCGGTGGCCAGGCTGAAGTGCGCGAAGTAGGCGTACTGGTCGGTGGCCGGGCCCCAACTGGTGTCGTGGCCGCCGTAGAAGGTGGAGAAGAACACTCCGCTGAACGGGATCGAGGCCAGGTCGGGCGCACCCGCCCCGGGCTGGGTGAACACCTGGCCGCCGTCGAGCCAGACGGTCACGTCGCCGCTGCCGCGGTCGACCAGCTGCTCGATGCTGTGCCAGTTGCCGTCGGCGGGCCACTGCCAGGAGCCGAGTCCGAGGTCCACGCCGTACCCGGAGGGGCCGGAGTTGGTCGGGGTGTAGAGGTAGACCTCGCCGTTCCCGACCCCGCTGCCGGGGTTGCGCCACATGTACCGGGTGGACCAGGCGTTGCCGTGGTTGCCGCCGGAGGCCTCGCCCGGGGTGCCGCCGTACAGCCCGGGGAGCTTGCCGGCCCGGCCGAAGTCGAAGCCCGAGGGCAGCTTGAGGTAGTACTTCAGGTCCAGGGTGGTGGAGTCGGCCAGGTCGCCGAGCCCGAGGGTGGGCAGGTCGGTGTAGAACTGGCCGCCGCCGCTGGAGGGGCAGTCGGAGCAGGAGTTGGCGGAGGAGCCGGCCCCGTAGAAGACCTGGAGGGCCGAGCCGTCCCCGGGGGCGGTGGGGTCGCTGGTCCCGCTGAGGTTCGGCCGGCCCCACTGGCCGGTGGACAGGGTGCCCCAGGCGCCGGTCCAGGCGCTGCTGCCGTAGCCGGTGAACTCGCCGGTCCAGGCGGCGGCGGAGGTGGAGGCCGAAGCCTGGGCGGCGGAGGTGGCGGCGGCCGAAGCCTGGGCGGCGAAGGCCTCGGCGTCGACGGCCTGGGCGGGGCCGGCCAGGCCCAGCGCAGTGGCGCACAGGGCCATCGCGGCCCACGCGGCGATCAGTGAACGCTTCATGATGCTCCCTTGAGGCAGGCCGGCCACCCGGACGCGATGCGGGTCGCCGAGATGACTGGAACTCAGCTGCGCGAAGCTACGCACCACCCATGACAGCGCCGAGCGGCAGGGCTGGTCAAGTACCCGGACAGCATTCACTCTTGTGAACGCCATGGAGAGCCTGAGCCTGCCAGGGCAGCGCTATATTGGACCCCGTCCACATCTGTGAACAGGAAGGTCGTCCCGATGGCGCAGCCGAGCCCCGCCGCACCCGACGGCGCGAACGTGAAGTCCGCGGTTCGCACGGTCAAGCTCCTGGAGTACTTCGCCGGGCACGCCGGACTGCACAGCCTCGCCGACGTGCAGGAGGCACTGGGCTACCCGAAGAGCAGCCTGTACATGCTGCTGCGCACCCTGGTCGACCTCGGCTGGGTGGAGACCGACCTGACCGGCACCCGCTACGGCATCGGCGTCCGCGCCCTGCTGGTCGGCACGTCCTACATCGACGGCGACCAGGTGGTGGCGGCCACCCGGCCGGCGCTCGACCGGCTGGCCGACGAGACCTCCGAGACCATCCACCTCGCCCGCCTCGACGGCACCGACGTGGTCTACCTGGCCACCCGCGCCTCCCAGCACTACCTGCGCCCGTTCACCCGGGTCGGCCGCCGCCTCCCCGCGCACTCGACCGCGCTCGGCAAGGCCCTGCTCGCCACCCACACCGACGAGGAGGTGGAGCGGCTGCTGCCGGAACGGCTGGAGCCGCTGACGGAGCACTCCCACACCTCTCGCGCCGCTCTGCTCGACGACCTGCGCGCGATCCGCGAGCGCGGCTACGCGACCGACCGGGAGGAGAACACGGCCGGGCTGTGCTGCTTCGCGGTCCCCGTCCCCAACCGCAGGCCGGCCCGCGACGCGGTCAGCTGCTCGGTGCCGGTCGCCCGGCTCACCCCGGGACGCGAGCAGATGATCCGCGACGCCCTCCTCACCGCGCAGGAGCGGCTCGACCTGGCCACCCGCCACCTGTGATCCGACCCCGCCCGTCGGGCAGGCACTGTGCCGGGGCGGGCAGGGCGGCCACCGCGTCCCGGACCGCCGCCAGGTCCGTACGCGACGCCAACCCCAGGTGGTAGAAGCGCAGTTCGCTCGCGCCGGCGCCGGCCAACGCCGCGCACCAGTCGGACAGGTCGGAGCGGTCGCCGCCCAGCCCCTCGACGGCGCCGACCGTCGCCACCACCCGACGGCCGGGACCGGCGTAGGCGCGGACGGCCGCCAGCGCCGCCGCGGAGCGGACGGTGGCGAGCAGGACCGGCCCGTCGGCCGGGGCGAAGGCGTCGGCGGGGTCCAGGCCGGGCGAGGGGCCGAAGCCGAGCGGGTCGGGCTGGGCGTGCAGCAGGACCGGCAGCCCGGGCCGCTCCCGCCGGACCGCCGCCACCGCCAGTTCCCGCAGCCGGGTGGCGGCGGCGACCCGCATCCGGACCACCGCCGCGTACGGCTCCGCGTCGAGTGCGGCATCGGGGGCGGCCCCGGCGAACACCGGGTCCAGGGCCGCCCGGACGGCCGCGCGCAGCGCCCGCGGTTCGGCTCCGGCGGCCCGGTAGGCGTGCCGGCAGCTCGGGCAGAAGCAGAGCGAGAACAGCAGCCGGGCGGAGGGTGGCAGGACGATCCCGGCCGCCTTGTCGTGGGCGTGCAGGTGGTCGAAGCCGTACCAGCCGCAGGACTCCAACTCCAAGCCCGCCAGGCCCGGTTGTCCGGCGACCTCGGCGGCGAGGGTGGCGCAGTACTGCTGGACCAGCGGGTTGGCGACGCACAGCGCCCACGGGTAGCGGTCGCCGTAGGCGTTGACCACGGCGGCCTCGGGACGGGCCTCGCCCAGCCGCTGGGCGTGCGCCAGCACGGTCCAGGCGTAGACCTCCACCCCGGCCTCGACCAGCGCATCGGCGGCCCGGCCGAAGGACCCGGGCACCCCGGGGGCCTCGACCGGGCGCAGGCGCCCGGTCCCCTCCCAACGGGCCGGGTCCGGACGGTAGTACACGGCGGCATGGGCCGCGGTGACCACCTTGTGGCGCGGATGGTGCGGGGTCAGCGCCCGCACGCTGTGGTAGGCCGCGGCGACGGCCACCCGGCGGATACCGAGGCCGGCCAGGCGGTCGGCGAAGGCCGGGTCCCCGTCCACGTCCCAGGGGTAGAGGTAGCCGCCCACCTCGGGACGGCGACCCGGCGGCGCGCCGCCGCTCAGGTCGAACGGTGCCGCGCCGTCACTCGGGCGCAGCGGTGCCGCGCCGCCGCTCAAGCGAGCACCTCACGGGCGCGGTCGACCAGGTCGCGCAGGGCGCGCACGTGCTCGGGCTCGGGCTCGGCGAGCGGCGCCCGCACGGTGCCCACCGGGTGCCCGGCGGCCCGGGTCGCGGCCTTGACCAGGGAGACCGCGTAGCCGGGGCGCCGGCGCCGCAACTCGACGTAGGGGCGCAGGAAGACGTCGACCAGGGTGGCCAGGGTGGCCGTGTCCTCCTTGTCGAACGCCCGGTGGAAGGCGAGCGCGAGATCGGGGGCGAAGCAGAAGATCGCCGAGGAGTAGAGCGGCACCCCGATCGCCCGGTAGGCGAGCTGGGTCATCTCCGCGGTCGGCATGCCGTTGAAGAAGCGGAAGTCCGGCCGGTCCGCGGTGCGCACCGCGCTGACGATCCGGAGCATCAGGTCGAGGTCGCCGCGACCGTCCTTGAGGCCGATGACGGTGGGCACCTCGGCCAGTCGGGCCACGGTCGCGGGCTCGAAGGCCAGGTGGCCCCGCTGGTAGAGGATCAGGTCCAGTCCGGTGCCGGCCGCCAGCGCCTCGTAGTGGCGGGCGAGTCCCTCCTGCCCGCCGTCGACACCCTCCGGCGGGAGCACCAACAGGCCGTCGGCGCCGGCCCGTTCGGCGGCGGCGGCGTACTCGCGGGCGAGCGCGGTGCCGTAGCCGGTGCCGGAGATCACCGGGACGCGGCCGGCGGCGGCCGCCACCGCGACGGCGACGCAGCGCTCGTACTCGGCGGGGGCGAGGGCGGGGAACTCGCCGGTGCCGCAGGCGGCGAAGACCGCGGCGGGGCCGTCCGCCAGCCGCGCCTCCAGATGGTGCCGGTAGCCACCGGGGTCGAAACCGCCGTCACGGTCGAAGGCGGTCACGGGGAAGAACAGCAGGCCGTCCAGGCGGTCGGCGAGCGGGGAGTTGCCGGCGGGTGCGGGCACTGGGCCGATCCCTTCAGATTCACGAACCGCGTACATGAATATGAACGCGTCCAGCGTAGGTTCGGGCCGAGTGGCGGTCAAGGCACCCGGCGTTCCTGTACCTGAACATCAGCCTTTCTTGTGAACGGCCTGATCCTCTGTGAGCATGGGCGGCGCCCCCATCCAGACAAGCCAGGCAAGGGAGTTCACCGTGTCCCTAATCCTCGTCACCGGCGCGGCAGGCGGCGTCGGCACCCTGATCCGGCCGCGGCTGGCTCGGCCCGGCCGCACCCTCCGGCTGCTCGACCTCGTCGCCCTCGAACCGGGCGAGGGCGAGGAGTTCGTCCAGGCCTCGGTCACCGACCCGGTCGCGATGCGGGCGGCCTGCGAAGGGGTCGACGCCGTGATCCACCTCGGCGGGATCTCCCTCGAAGCGCCCTGGGAGCGGATCCTCGACGTCAACATCAACGGCACCCACACGGTCTTCGAGGCCGCCCGCCGCGCCGGCGTCCACCGGGTCGTGTTCGCCTCGTCCAACCACGCCGTCGGCTTCCGCACCCCCGCCGAGTACCCGCTCACCGCCGCCACCCCGCCCCTGCCCGACACGTACTACGGCGTCTCGAAGGTGGCCGGCGAGGCACTCGGCGCGCTCTACCACCACCGGTACGGACTGGACGTCATCTGCATCCGCATCATGACCTGCTTCGCCGAGCCGCCCGACCCCCGCGCCCTCTCCACCTGGCTCTCCCCCGACGACTGCGCCCGCCTGCTGGAGGCCTGCCTCGCCGTCGAGCACCCCGGTTACCGGATCGTGTACGGCGTCTCCCCCAACACCAGGGGCGGCTGGGTCTCCCTCGACGAGGCCCGCGCGCTCGGCTACGCCCCCGTCGACGACGCCGAGGTCCACGCCGGCGCCGTCCTCGCCGCCCACGGACAGCCCGCCGCCGACGACCCCGTCCTCGCCCACCTGGGAGGGCGCTTCACCTTCCCCGACCTCGACGCCGACCACCTCTGCGGAGCCCCCGTGACCAGCCTCCCGCCCCGCCAGGGCCACGCCCCCCGCTGACCGGACGCGCGGCGCCCCGGCTCGCCCCGCCCGCCGGACGAACACGGCG
The DNA here is from genome assembly GCF_029894125.1 of Kitasatospora sp. MAA19. Classification (GTDB taxonomy): domain Bacteria; phylum Actinomycetota; class Actinomycetes; order Streptomycetales; family Streptomycetaceae; genus Kitasatospora. The sequence continues at coordinate 181,422 of NZ_JARXYZ010000012.1, read as the reverse complement.
GCCGGGGCAGGCCGGGGCCCGTCCGTGTCTCAGTGGCGCAGGCCGATTTCGATCTGTTCCAGGCTGCGGCCCTTGGTCTCCGGGACCAGCCACGTGGTGAGGACCAGGAGCACCACGTTGACCCCGGCGAAGACGTACATCGACCCGCCGACGCCCAGATGGTTGCCGTCGGACATGATCGGGTAGACGGCCGTGATCACACCGGTCGCCGCCCACAGCACGACGGAGGCCACGCCCATCCCCGCGCCGCGCGCCTTCAGCGGGAAGACCTCCGCCATCATCACCCAGACCACCGCACCCCACCCCAGTTCGTACCCGGCCAGGTACAGCACCAGCAGCACCACGGTCAGCACGCCGAGGGTGCCCTTGTCGTGGACGTGGGTCACCACCCAGCCGGCCAGGGCGAGGGTCACCACCATCACCACGTTGCCGATCAGCAGCAGCGGCTTGCGGCCCCAGCGGTCCACCACGAAGACCACCCAGGCGGTGAAGGCCAGTTTGGTGACGCCGAGGACGACCGCCGAGAGCAGCGCGGTGTTGGCGGTGAGGCCGAGCGCGACCAGCATGGTCGGGAAGTACGCGTTGATCGCGTTGACCCCGCTGAACTGCTGGCCGATCGCGAGCAGCAGGGCGACGAAGAGCATCGGACGCACCCACGGCGCCAGCAACTCCCGGACCCGGTAGGCGGTCTGGCCGGTGTCCAGGCGGATGACCTCGCGGATGGACGCCAGTTCGGCCTCGATCTCGTCCGCCGGGTGGGTGGCCGCCAGGACGGCCCGGGCCTCGTCCTCGCGGCCCAGGTTCACCAGCCAGCGCGGGGTCTCCGGCAGGAACGCCAGCCCGGCCACCAGGACCACCGCGGGCAGCAGGGCGCCGGCGAACATCCAGCGCCACTGCCCGTGCGGCTGGAGCCAGTAGTCGACCAGGAAGGCGATCAGGATGCCGCTGACGATGAAGATCTGGTTGAGCGAGCCCATCGCACCGCGGATCCTGGCCGGCGCCAGCTCGGACAGGTAGGTGGGCACGGTCGCGGACGAGAGGCCGACGCCCAGCCCGAGGACGGTACGGAAGGCCACCAGCGAGCCGAAGCCCGGCGCCAGCGCGCAGGCCAGGGTGCCCAGGATGACCACGCCACCGGCCACCATGATGGTGCGCCGGCGGCCGATCCGGCCGGTCAGCCGGGCGGCGAGGCCCGCACCGAGCACCGCCCCGACCGACAGCGCCGCCGTGACGACCCCCTTGTCCAGGCCGGACAGCTGCCAGGTCTTGGATATGACGACCAGAATGCCCGCGATGACACCGAGGTCGTAGCCGAACAGGATGCCGCCGAGCGCGCCGAAGGCGTACAGCGTCACGGGATTGATGCTGCGCGGTGTCGATGACGACACCGCGGACGCGGTGCTCTGGGTCATGGATGGGATCGCCCTGTCTCGTGAGTGACCGGTGGCGGTGCTCCTGACCCGGGAGTGAAGCGGCAACCCACTGACCGGTCAAGACCTCTCGTCCACATCCACGAATTGAGGGCTTTGGCTATGTCCAGTTATCGACTGATATCCACCGAGACGTTGGTTCACATCCATGAATTCAGAACTGAATGGCGAACCGCCGCGCAGACCTACCTCCCGACCTCGCGCAGGCGGAAGTCCTCCACCGTCTCGCGGCGGATCAGCAGCCGGGCCCGGCCGTCCTTCACCGCGGCCACGGCGGGGCGGCCGACCAGGTTGTAGCCCGACGCCATCGACAGCTGGTAGGCCCCGGTCGCCGGGACGGCCAGCAGGTCGCCCGGCCGCAGGTCGGCGGGCAGGACGGCGTCGCGCACCAGCACGTCGCCGGCCTCGCAGTGGCGGCCCACCACGTCCACCCGGGCGGCGCCCGCCTCCGAGCGGCGGCCCACCAGCCGGACGCTGTACGGCGATCCGTACAGCGCCGGGCGCGGGTTGTCGCTCATCCCGCCGTCCACGGCGGCGAAGCAGTGGCCGTCCGCGGTGTGCTTCACCGACAGCACCCGGTACACCGCCACCGCGGCCGGCCCGGCCACCGCGCGGCCCGGCTCGACGATCAGGCGCGGCACCTCCAGGCCCGCCTCGGCGCAGCGCACCGCCAGCCGGTCGGTCACCCGCACCGCGAAGTCGGCGACGTCCAGCTCGGCGTCCCCCGGCAGGTAGCGGATGCCGTGGCCCCCTCCGAGGTCCAGCTCGGGCAGTTCCACGCCGTGCTGCGCCCGGATCTCCGCGAGCAGGCGCACCAGCGCGTCCACCGCCTGCAGGTACGGCTCCACCTCGGTGATCTGCGAGCCCAGGTGGCAGTGCAGACCGGCCAGTTCGAGCCCGGGCTGATCCAGCACCCGGGCGATCGCGTCGGCCGCGTCCCCGCCCTCGATCGGGAAGCCGAACTTCTGTCCGCCCACGCCCGTCCGCACCGCCGCGTGGTGCCCGGCCGCGATCCCCGGCACCACCCGGACCAGCACCCGCTGCGGGGTGTCGGCGGCCACCAGCGCGGCCAGCCGGGCGATCTCGGCCGGGCCGTCGATCACGATCCGCCCCACCCGCAGCCGCCGGGCCAGCCGCAGCTCCTCCGGGGACTTGGCGTTGCCGTGCAGCAGGATCCGCTGCGCCGGGAAGCCGGCCGAGGCGGCCAGCCACAGCTCGCCGGAGGAGCACACGTCCAGGCCCAGCCCCTCCTCGGCCACCCAGTCCGCCATCGCGCTGCACAGGAAGGCCTTGGCCGCGTACAGCACCTCGGCGTGCGGCAGCGCCCGCCGGTACGCCCGCGCGCGGCCCCGCACCTCGGCCTCGTCCAGGACGTACAACGGGGTGCCGAACCGCTCGGCGGCCTCCGCCAGCCCCACCCCGCCGACCAGCACGTCACCGCCGGGACCGGGCCGCGCCGAGGCCGGCCAGGGGCCGCCGAGCGCGTCGGCGGGGGCGGTCGAGGGGACGGTCGAAGGGGCGGTCGAGGGGGCGGGGAAGGCCGGGGCGGTGAGCTGGGTCATGGCGGTACTCCAAGGGGGTGGGGCGGGGTGCAGGGGGCCGGTCAGTCCTCGAAATGCATCGCGATCCGGCAGTGCGCCGGGCGACCGCGGTCGTGGCCGACCGTGGCCGCGGGCGCAGGATGCGGCGGCTCGGCGCCGTCCTGGCGGTCCTGGCCGTCCTGGCGGTCCTGGCGGCCGGCGGCGGACACCAGGCGGACCAGGCGGCGCGTCGGCTGCTCGACGGCGGTGGCGATCGTGCTGTTCACGAGAGGCTCCTCGGGGCTCGGGCGGGCCGCCGTGGTGCGGCCCTCGATTCAGTGGATCCCCACCGGCCGCCGATCGCACCGGGCCTTGACGCGTGGCCTACGCGCCGCCGGGCGTCCTTGACGCCTTCCTGACATCCGCCGCCGCCCGCCCGGCATCCGCCGCCACAGAGGCTCACCCGAACGGCCGCCCGCACACCCGAACGGCTGATCGACTCGCGTGTCAGAGAGCTGTCAAGGACGCCCGCCCCAGCGCCAAGCCCGCGTCAAGAGGTGCATGACGGGCAGGGATCCGATGGTGGGCTGTGCGCCGTCCCCGTCGCCACCGAGCACGCCGTCCCGCCGCTTCGGGGCGGCCCGGAAGGTCCCCCGAGACGATGCGCCGTTCGGCCCTCACCCCACCGGACACCACCACCGCCGCCCGAACCGACTGGTTCCGTCGCCCGGCACGGGTCCCCGAGCAGTCCCCGCGCCACCAAGCGGACCGCCAACCGGACCACCGGTCCGATCAGCACCCGCACCACCACCCGAGCCACCGGCCGAGCAAGCCCGGCGGGCGGCGCCGGCTCATCACCCGCCGCCAGCTCGCCGAGGCCCTGCCCGCCGCCGTCCGCAAACTCCACCCGCGCACCATGATGCGCAACCCGGTGATGCTCGTGGTGGAGACCGGCTCGGCGCTCACCACCCTCAGCGCGGTGATCCACCCGAGCGTCTTCGCCTGGGTGATCGGCTTCTGGCTCTGGCTGACCGTGCTGTTCGCCAACCTCGCCGAGGCCGTCGCCGAGAGCCGGGGCAAGGCGCAGGCCGAGTCGCTGCGCCGCGCCCAGGCCGGGACCACCGCCCGGCGGCTGCTGCACTGGCGGGTCGGCACCAGCGACCACCGCCACGACGTCATCCCCGCCGAGCAGTTGATGCTGCACGACGTGGTGCTGGTGCCGGCCGGCGAGGTCGTGCCGCAGGACGGCGAGGTGGTCGAGGGCGTCGCCGCCGTCGACGAGTCGGCGATCACCGGGGAGTCCGCGCCGGTGATCCGCGAATCCGGCGGCGACCGCACCGGTGTCACCGGCGGCACCAGGGTGCTCTCCGACCACCTGGTCGTGCGGGTCACCTCCCGGCCGGGGCGGAGCTTCGTCGACCGCATGATCGCCCTGGTGGAGGGGGCCGACCGGCAGAAGACCCCGAACGAGATCGCGCTCAACATCCTGCTCGCCTCGCTCACCATCGTCTTCCTGCTGTCCGTGGTCTCGCTCCAGCCGATGGCGATCTACGCGCACGCGCCGCAGACCACCGTCGTGCTGGTCGCCCTGATGGTCGCGCTCATCCCGACCACCATCGGCGCGCTGCTGTCCGCGATCGGCATCGCCGGGATGGACCGTCTGGTACAGCGCAACGTGGTCGCCCTGTCCGGCCGGGCGGTGGAGGCCGCCGGGGACGTCGACGTGCTGCTGCTCGACAAGACCGGCACCATCACCCACGGCAACCGCCGGGCCGTCGCGCTGCACCCGCTGCCCGGCGCGAGCACCGAACAGCTCGCCGAGGCGGCCCAGTTGGCCTCGGTCGCGGACGAGACGCCGGAGGGTCGCTCCCTCATCGAGTTGACGAACCGTCAGTACTGGGTGCCGCCCCGCGCACCCGGCGAACTCGGCGAGCAGCGGCCCGTCCCGTTCAGCGCGCACAGCCGGATGAGCGGCGTCGACCTCAGCTGGCCCGACGGGACGGGCTGTCTGATCCGCAAGGGTGCCGCCGGCGCCGTCGCCCGGTGGGTGGTGGAGTCCGGCGGGCGGATGCCGATGGAGGCCGAGCCGCTGGTGGACCGGATCGCCGAGGCCGGCGGCACCCCGCTGCTGGTCGCCGTCCACGACCGGCACGGCGCCCGCGCGCTCGGCGTGGTCGAGCTCAAGGACGTGGTGAAGGAGGGCATCGCCGAACGCTTCGCCGAGCTGCGGCGGATGGGCATCCGCACCGTCATGGTCACCGGCGACAACCCGCTCACCGCCCGCGCCATCGCCACCGAGGCCGGGGTCGACGACTTCCTCGCCGAGGCCACCCCCGAGGACAAGCTCGCCCACCTGCGGCGTGAGCAGGCCGCCGGGAACATGGTGGCGATGACCGGAGACGGCACCAACGACGCCCCCGCCCTCGCCCAGGCGGACGTCGGGGTGGCGATGAACTCCGGCACCCCGGCCGCCAAGGAGGCCGGCAACATGGTCGACCTCGACTCCAACCCGGCGAAGCTGATCGAGATCGTCCGGATCGGCAAGCAACTCCTGATCACCCGGGGCGCGTTGACCACCTTCTCGATCACCAACGACGTGGCGAAGTTCTTCGCGATCATCCCCGCGATGTTCGCCGGCTCCTACCCCGGCCTGCACCACCTCAACATCATGGAACTGCACAGCCCCACCTCGGCGATCGCCTCCGCGATCATCTTCAACGCGCTGATCATCATCGCGCTGATCCCGCTGGCCCTGCGCGGTGTCCGCTACCAGCCCGCCTCCGCCACCGACCTGCTCCGGCGCAACCTGCGGGTGTACGGACTGGGCGGGCTGATCCTGCCGTTCCTCGGCATCAAGGCGATCGACCTGCTGATCCAGTTCGTGCCCGGGCTTGGCTGACCCGGCGGCTGTCAGGAGGCCGTCAAGAAGTCCGCGGCCGGCGTCATGGTGGTGTCAGCGGCGGTACGGACGAACCGGTTCCGGGGTTCACTGGAGTCATCCGAAGCCTGGGAGCACCGACCCGGCGAGACAGCACCGGAGAGACGGAGGCGAACCGCCATGACCGGGACCACCCGAGTGATCGTCGGCCTGAGCGGATCACTGAGCAGTCTGGCCGCCCTCTACCACGCCGTCGGCGAGGCGGCCCGCCACGAGGCCGTGCTGGTGCCCGTCGCCGCCTGGACCGCGAGCGAGCGGGACGGGCTGCGCCCGCTGTCCGAACTGGAGCACGCCGCCCGGCGGCGGCTGGACATCGCCTTCGAGCAGGCCTACGGCGGCTACCCGGCCGGCCTGGTCATCCACCCGCTGGTGGTCAACGCCGAGCCGGGGCCGGCCCTGGTCGGCGCCGTCACCGGGCCGGCGGACCTGCTGGTCCTCGGCGCCGCCACCCGCCGCCGCCTCGACCGGCTGCGGCACGGCTCGGTGGCCCGGCACTGCCGCCACCGCGCGGGCTGCCCGGTGGTCGAGGTGTCGCCCTCCGCCCTGCTGACCCGGCTCGAACTCCCCGCCCGCACCGGCGCCCCGCTGCCTCTGCTCGGGCGGGTCTGACCCGCCGCCCACCGACCCATAGCCCGCCCGCCGGCTCGGCGCGTCACCTCACCCACGCCGAGCCGGCGGGCGCCATCATGTCCGGAGCCGGCCCCAACTCGACCACCGTGTCCGCGTGTTCGCGTACCAGTGGCAGGTCGTGGCTGATCAGCGCCAAGGTCACCCCGTGCTCGGCGCGCAGCCGGCCCAGCAGGGGCTGGGCATCGCCGCCGGACTGCTGGGCGTCGCGGCCGTCCTGCTGCTGCGCCGCTCCGGCCGGGCCCTCACCTCCCGGGCCACCGACACCCAGGAGCCCGTCCCTGCGGTCCGGCTGGGCGCCATCATGTCCACCTGCATAGGCCACCACGGGCGTTCGGCCGTGCGTGGCCCGATTCGACGCCAACTCATTTCTACATTCCTGTAGTTCTGCGCCAATGCTCCGCATGGCTGCAGTCAGGGGAACAGGGTGGGGCCACCTTCTTGTAGCGGCCCTTCGCCGGCGGGACACTCGGCTCAGCCGGTTGACATGCACCCGGCCAGTGTTCGGCCGCCGACCCGCGCCCAGCGCGCGCCCCTTCCGGCGGCTCCTCCCTCAGGCCCCAATCCCCCACAGCAGGAGCCGAGTTGAAGACACGACGGATCACCCCGACCCCGACCCGCCGCACCGCACTCGCCGCCGCAGGCGTCACCGCCCTCACCGCCGCGCTGATCCTCCCGCAGGTCTCCGCGCAGGCCGCCCCGTCCGGGGCGGCCGTGCCGCGGACGTTCTCCACCACCTCCGCCGCCACGGCACGGCTCGCGAGCGACCTCACCGGGCAGCTCGGCGACAGCGCCGGCGCGGGCGCCTACGTCGACACCGACGGCAGGCTCGTCGTCAACGTCCTGGACGCGGTGGCCGGCGAGCGCGTCCGGCAGACGGGCGCGCAGCCGCGCACCGTCCGCCACTCGATGGCGGAACTGCTCGGCACGCAGCAGGAGTTGCAGCGCACCGCGACCATACCGGGCACCGCCTGGTCGATCGACCCGCGCACCGACCAGGTGGCGGTCACGGCGGACCCCACCGTGACCGGCGCGGACCTGGAGCGACTGACGGCGGCGGTCGCGGCCCTCGGTGACACCGCCCGGCTGAACCGGTCGGCCGACCGCTTCAAGCCCCTCATCGCGGGCGGCGACGCGATCTGGGCCAGCGGCGCCCGCTGCTCGCTCGGCTTCAACGTCGTCAAGAACGGCCAGCCGTACTTCCTGACCGCGGGCCACTGCGGCGTGGCCTTCCGCAGCTGGTCGGACTCCCAGGGCGGCGGCCAGATCGGCTCGGTGACCAGCGCCACCTTCCCCGGGAACGACTACGCGCTGGTCAAGTACACCAGCGCCGTCGGGCACCCGAGCTCCGTCGACCTGTACGACGGCACCACGCAGTCGATCAGCGGCGCCGCCCAGGCGTTCGTCGGCCAGTCGGTCCAGCGCAGCGGATCCACCACCGGCGTCTACGGCGGCACCGTGACCGGCCTGAACGCCACCGTGAACTACCAGGAGGGCTCGGTCCGCGGGCTGATCGACACCGACGTCTGCGCCGAGCCCGGCGACAGCGGCGGTGCGCTGTTCTCCGGTGACCAGGCCGTCGGCCTGACCTCGGGCGGCAGCGGCGACTGCACCAGCGGCGGGGAGACCTTCTTCCAGCCGGTCACCGCCGCGCTGAGCCACTTCGGCGCGACGATCGGCTAGGGCCCGGCTACGCGCAGACCGCCGATCCGGCCTGACCAGCAGCGGTCAGGCCGGATCGGCCAGGTGCGAGCTCAGCCAGCCGAGCGAGGGCGGGATCAGCCGGTTCCAGGTGGTGAAGTTGTGGCCGCCGGCATCGACGGTGGCCTGCGCGACGGTCAGCGGAGGGCGCGCGGCGGCGGCGAAGGCCTTCGAGTCGGCGTAGGTACTGCCGTCCTCCTTGCTGTCGGCGAGCAGCACCGCCACCGCGGGGGCGGGCAGGTGGGCGAGCCGCCAGTTGAGGTCCGCCTCGTCGCGGCGCTGCTGGCTGCCGCCGAAGAGGTCACCCGTGGTGATGTCCTCCGCCGCCTTGAAGTAGCCGGACAGTGACACCACCGCCGAGTAGACCTGCGGGTGCACCATGCCGAGCTTCAACGCGCAGTAGCCGCCGGTGGAGTCGCCGATCGCCCCGAGGCTGTTCGGCCCGGTCGAGACCCGGTACGAGGCCCGGATGTCCTGCGGCACATCGGTGGTGAAGTAGGTCTGCGCCTGCGGGCCGTTCGGGATGTCCTCGCACTCGCTGTCCCGGGGCATCGACGGGGAGGGCCGCATCAGCACCAGGACGGCCGGTTTCATCGTCCCGTTCCGGAGGAGATCGAGCTCGGTGGCCGGGTAGCGCAGCTTGGTGACCAGGTTCGTGGCGTCTCCGGGAAAGCCCGTCATGACGATGACGGCGGGGAAGCGCCGGCCCTCGAACCCCGGCTGGAAGTACTGCGGCGGCAGATAGACGTACCCGTCCGTGGACAGGCCGGTGCTCGGGCCGGGGATGCGGACCCGGTCGATCCGGCCGATCCGGGCCGGGTCGCGGCTCTCCGACCCCGTGCCGGTGACCTCGGCCGTCCCGAGCACCTGCACGCCGGGCGCCGGTCCGCCCGGGGTGCCGGAAGCGCCCGGGGTACCGGTGGCGCCCACGCCCGGCGTGGCCGGACCGCCCTGGATCACGGCCCTGCCGTGGTTGTGGCCCAGCAGGTCCGCCCAGCTGCTGTAGAACACGAAGTAGTCGTTGACGGCGAGCCCGAGGGTGGCCAGCAGGGCGAGCTGGGTGAGGGCGATGGTGCCGAGCCGCAGGAACATCGCGGGCCAGCTGCGGACGGCCAGCCGGGGCCAGACCCAGAGTGTGCCGAGCACCGTGAACACCGCGAGCAGCCCCACGAGCGCCAACAGCTTGTGACTGGTGAGTCCCATCCGTCCCGGCCTCCCCTACCACTGTGGACCACCGGCCGGGGCCGGCGCGCCCCGTACCCAGGGTAGCCATCCACGGGCGGAGCGTCATTCCCGCCGGTCGGCGAGGGCCTGCCAGACCTGGTCGCGCAGGAACGGCGGGTCGGTGAAGCGGATGCCGGTGGCGTCGCGCAGGGCGTTGGCGAAGGCGGGGGCGACCGGGTTGAACGGGCTCTCGCTCATCGACTTGGCGCCGAGCGGGCCGATCGCGTCCGAGGTGGTCGAGAAGTGCACCTCGGTGCGCGGGACGTCGGCGTACGCGGGGAGGCGGTAGCGGCGGAACGCGGCCGTGGTGACCTCGCCCCGGTCGTCCAGCAGCACCCGTTCGAACAGCGTCGCGCCGAGCGCCTGGGCGACGCCGCCCTCGACCTGCCCGCGGCACTGCATCGGGTTCATCACCCGCCCGGCGTCCGCGCCGTGCACGCTGCGCAGGATCCGGATCTCCCCGGTGTCCGGGTCGACGGCGAGGCGGAACCACTGCGAGTTGAACGCCACCGAGCGCGGCGAGCCGCCCCAGTGCCCGGTGCCCGCGAGGTCGACGCCGCGTTCGCGCGCCGCCGCGTACAGCTCCTTCAGCGGGACGCTCCGCCCGTCGCAGTCGACGGCCTCGGCGCCGAGCCGGACCAGGCTGCGCGGGGCCCGCGCGTACTCGGCGGCGAAGGCGGTCAGCCGCTCGGCGAGCGCGTTCGCGGCCCGCATCACCGCCTTGCCCGAGACCACCGTGCCCGCCGAGCCGAAGGCGCCGGTGTCGTGCCGGACCACGTCGGTGTCGGACTGGCGGATCGCGATCCGGTCGACGGTCGTGCCGAGTGCGCCCGCGGTGATCTGCTGGTGCACGGTGGTCGTCCCGTTGCCGAACTCGGCCGTGCCGACGGCGACGTCGTAGCCGCCGTCCTCCAGCAGGGCGACGGTGACGTCGGCGAAGTGCCCGCCCGGCGGGCCGGTGGCGATCATCGCCATCGCGAAGCCCTGCCCGACCAGCCAGCCCGCGGGGGCGTCCGCCGCGCTGCGGTCGTTCGCGAGCGCGTCGCGGACCACCTGGAGGCACTGGTCGAGGCCGTAGCTGGCGATCTGCAGGTCCTCCTCCTCGCCACCGGGGCTGAGCATGTGCTCGCCGGGGCCGATGACGTTGCGCTCCCGGAACTCCAGCGGGTCGATCCCCAGCCGGCGGGCCAGTTCGTCCATCGCCGACTCCACCGCGAAGGTGACCTGCCCGAGCCCGTAGCCCCGAAAGGCCCCGGCGGGAACCAGAACCGGATCGGGCGGACGGTGGCGGCGGTGACGGTGATGGTCAGCGAGCCGTCCACCGGGTCGAGGGTGCCGATCAGCAGGGCGCCGGAGCGGCCCAGCCCGTACAGCGAGGCCTGGCGGAACGCCGTCCGGGCCGCCAGGGCGCGGGCCGGCAGGGTGATCGAGCGCAGCAGTTCGCCCGGCCGCAGGTCCTTGACGCCGGCGCCGGCGACGAACTCGACGACCGGGACCCGGCGTTGCTCCCCCGACGGGGCGCGCAACAGGCAGACGCCGTCCAGGGCGGCGGTCAGCGAGATCATCGGACCGGCGGGCAGGCCGTTGCAGAGGTTGCCGCCCACGGTGGCCATGTTCCAGATCTTCCAGGACGCGAGGAACGCCCGGCAGCACTGCTCGAACAGCGCCGCCGCCGCCCAGGCGGCGGGCTTGGGGAAGCGCGAGAGCTGGGCGACCGTACAGGTCGCGGCGATCTCCAGGTCTCCGTCGGGGGTCGGGGTCAGCGGTTCCCAGCCCATCCGGCCGAGGTCGATCAGTCGGCGGATGTGCGGCTGCGGCTCGGAGAACAGGTACGTGCCACCGCCGAGCCAGGCGTCCCCGGGCCGCCAGGTGCCGCCCCGGCGGGCGTCGCGCATCTCGGCCACCGTGTTCAGATCCATGTCGCTCCATCGCCCGGCCGGAATCGTTCCTTCGGTACGGCGATTGAAGCCGCGGCGGCGGGCCGGGCGCGAGTGGGTCCGCACACCAGGCGCGCCCGCCCCGACCTGGTCGATCGTCCAGCGGCGGGGCCGGCTCCCTCACCTGGTGCCCGCGTCCTGCCCGCGCGTGTCCGCGTCTGGCCCGCGTCTCGCCCGCGCCTGTCCGCGCCAACTTCGACAAGCGTGTCGAAGTTGCCTTAGGGGCCGGGCTATGCTGTCCCGAGATCCGAGGACGAGCCCCCCCTTGCCCCGTCGACGAACGCACCGGCACGGTGCGCCCGACCGGAAGGAGGCGAGACAGATGGACAGCAGCAGTCCGGGCCGCACCCTCCCCCACCTCCGCTCCCGCATGCCCCGGTCCGCCTCCGGCAGACGGTGAACACACCCGTCACTCAGGCTTTCTGACGCCACGTCAGTCCCGTCGGCCCTGCCGCCACCGCCGTCCGCGTCCCCTTCACCCACCCCGGCGCCCCCCGCCGAGGAAGAGGTACCCCATGACGACGTCCCGGCCCTACCCGCGCCCCGCCGAGGCCGCGGTGCTGCTCACCGTCCTCGCCCTCCTCGTCGCCGAGGAGCTCGCCCTCGGCCTGGCCGAGGAGGAGGACCGCCCGGTCATCAACGCCGTCCTGATCGGGGCCTCCGGCTCCGGCCTGCTGGCGGTCGGCGCGGTCCTCCTCGGCCGCTGGCTCGACACCCGCCGCCCGCTCCCGTTACCCCCGCCCGGCCCCAACGGCCGCGAGTACAGCGCCCGCGCCCTGGCGGACTTCCCGATGGACGCCGTCCGCCCACTCCTCCTCGCCCACCAGGCACCGCAGTTGGGCCAGCTGTACTCCGCCTGGATGCTCGCCCGGGCCGGCCGCCCGGCCCCGTGGATCGCCCGCCGACTCGCCATCCCCCTGGACGCCGCCCACCTCCTCGTCGACGCCGCCCGCGCACGCGCCGCCACCCGACCGGGCCACCAGGCCGGCGGCTGACCCGGCGCCGGCCCCGGCACCGCGCGCTGCGGTGCCGGGGCCGGTGATCGTGCGGATGGTCAGCTCTCGCGGGCCGAGGCGTCGTCGATCAGGAACGCGGTGGTCGGGGTCGTACCGGCCTCGTGGGAGACGAGCTTGAGGCCGATGGTGGTGCCCCAGCCGACCTGCCCGATGACCGGGCTGAGGTCCACCGACTGGTACTGGTAGCCGCTGGTCGGGTTCTGACTGGTCCAGGTCTTCACCGTGCCGATCGGCTGCCCGGTGTACTGGTTGATCGCCACCAGCGACAGCGTGTCGGGCGCGGTGGCGGAGGTGTTGGTCGACTCGACGTCCAGCCAGAAGGAGAAGCTCGCCGACCCGTAGCCCGGGTAGGTGTTCAGGTAGGTGGTGACGGAGTCGTCCGTCCCGGCGTCCTGGCCGAGCCAGGCGTACCAGGTGCCCGAGTGCGCCGCGTGCAGGCTCGACGGGGTGACGATGTTGTACCCCGACGGGCTCCAGGAGTCCGTCATCACCGTGTGGTTGACGTTCGCCGAACCGTTCTCGAAGCCGGGGTTCGTGAGCTGCTCGATCGCACCGCAGCCCGGCTGACCGGTGGCGCCGACGTTCTCCCAGAAGCCGGTGGAGGCGGTCTTGCCCGCGCCGTCCGTCGCCGTCACGGTGATCCGCTGGTAGCCGTTGGTCGCGGCGGCGGCGCCGGAGATCACCCCGCTGTGCGCGTCGATGGACAGGCCCTGCGGCAGCCCGTTGGCGCTGTAGGTGAGGGCCGAACCGCTGCTGGACACGCCGACCGCCGGGATCGACATCGGCCGCGCGGCCGGGTCCACCCGGTCGCACATCGTGCTCAGGGAGACCGGCGGACTGGCCACCACCGGGTCGGAACCCACGCACAGGTGGTCGGCGTTGGACCACAGGGTCTGCAACGGGAAACTGCCCGTCGACAGGTTCTCGAAGAACAGCCCGCCGTTGGCGCCGTACGGGATCCAGGCGCACTTGTCGCCGATCTCCTGACCGGTGGCGTCGGTCCAACCGCCCGGGGTGTTCGGGTCGGTCACCGTCTCCGCGTACTCGTGGCCGCCGATGATCCCGTAGCCGTCCAGCCGGCCGCGCGGGGTGTTCTCATGGAACCAGTTGGTGCCGCAGCCGGCCACGTCCGTCAGGTACGGCATGTTGGTGTAGGCGAGTTGGCCGTACGGCGAGCGCTGGAAGTCGTGCCAGGCGCAGTAGCCCAGTTCCTTCCACTTGTCCGGATCGGTGCCCTGCGGCGAGTCGATGACGTACTGGACGTTGCGGTTCTGCGCCTCGGTCAGGTTGCCGAAGTGCTTGGCGGCGGCCAGCGCCTCGGCCCCGATCTGCGGCTCGGTCGCGGCCTGCGGCGCGGGGGCGGCGTTGTCCACCCAGACACCCGCGAGCACGCTCCCCGCCTGCGGGTAAGGGATGTGCGCGGACCCGGCCGGGCACTGGATGCCGCCGGCGGCGATGCCCTCGCAGTACTGGGTCAGGACGGCACTCCAGTTGTCGCCGGCGCTGCCGAGAGCCTTGAAGAAGTCCTGCTGGTACGGGGCGGCCTGGTCCGGGTCGCCGGACGCCACGATGTCGCCGGTCGAGTTCGTCGAGGGGGTGCCCCACTGGGAGCCCCACAGGACCAGGTAGACCTTGGGCGCGCCGATCACCACGCCGGTCGACTCCTGGCCGCCCTTGTAGGTGACCTGGAGGTCGTACTCGTTGGCGACCGAGCCGTCGCCGTCCTTGCCGGTGCCCGGGTCGGCACCGTCCACCAGCTGGGGGGTCTTCCCGGCGCCGGCGTTCGCGCTGGCGGCCGGCCCCGTCCTGGCGGCCTTGGCCCGGTGCGGGCCGGACTTCTGCGGGGTGGTGACGGTCTTCGGGGTGCCCGGCTGGACGGCCACGGTGGCGGTCTCCGGCGCATGGGGGTCGGCCACGGCGGACAGCGGGCTGCTGAGCGCGGCGCCGGCCAGGGCGGCGGCGAGCGCCACCAGGGCGGTCCGTCGGCCGCGTTGGAACAGGCGGGATCGGAATCTGATCACGGGTCGGGTTCCGTCTCTCGTGACGTGGGGGGGAGGGGATGCGCGTTGCGGCACGCGCACGGAGCTGACTGATCGTCAACAGGACTGCGGCGGGAGGACGGGGAACCGGTTCTCACCCCGGACCGCTGTGCAATGCGCCATATGATATTTCACCGACCGTCGCGCACAAGGCCCCCTGCGCGACGCGCGACAGCGCCACCCGCCCGCCGACACGCCGCGCGGCCACACCCCGGCACGCCACCGCGCCCACCCCCACCCGGCCCGATCGCCCCCGAACCGGCGCGGCCACCGCCGGCCCGCCAACTCCACGACCGGGCGGGGATTTTAACGGCTCCTTACCCGCTTCAACCCCGCCTTGGGACTCCGGCCGCCGAGGGCGCCGTCAAACTCTCCGGCCGGCGCCCGCCTGCGCCAGCAGGAACGGCACCAGGCCGCGCTCCGCCAGCGCCGACCGCCAGGCGTCCCGCGCCAGCCCCAACTCCCCCACGACGGCCTCCCCGCCGGCCTCCGCGGACCGCGACCGAGACGCCGCCCCGAGCAGCCCCAGCCCGCCCACCAGCAGACTCACCGCCGCCACCCCGGCCGCCACCCACCCGGCGCCGACCAGCGCGTGCCCCAGCACGTCCACGTCCTCCGCCAGCCCCAGCACGTACCCCAGCAGCAGGAAGATCGCGGCCGCCGCCCCGGCGACGATCGGCACGATCACCCCCACCACGCCCCACCAGCCCGACACCCGCTCCCGCCCCGGCTCGTCCACCGGCAACCGCGCCACCGCATCCTGATCCGCCCGCACGGCCACGTACCGCTCGTACTCCGGCGCGGCCGCCGCCAGCACGAACTCCGCGTTCTCCCGCGCGCACCGCCGCAACCGCTCCACCCCCCGCCCCTCGTCCCCCGCCGCCCGCAACGCCGCCAGTACCCGCGGCCCGGCCAGCGCCCTACCCAACTCCGTCTCGAAGTCGGCCCGATCCTGCTGCGGCAGTCGAAGCGGCCTGTCCATGAGATGCCCCCGTTCACTCTTCACCCAGTTCTACAGAACTGTAGAACATGAGAGCGCACAGGAGCAGCCCCGTTCACCTGTGGGATCGGGAGGTCAGGGGGGTGACCCGGGCCACGGCCCGGGCCGGCGGGGGCGTCAGGAGACGGTGAGCGGTACCCGCCGGGCGTCCGACGAGGCGGGCGGGGTGGCGCCGAGGTTGGCGACCGTGGCGATCAGCACGGCGTCGGCGCCCGGGATCCAGTTGACCGTCTTGGACTGGACGACGAGTTGGCGCTCCTGCTGCGCGCCGTCGCAGATCACGTCCGCCTCGGCCGTCCGGCTGGAACCGAAGGCGACGCTGGAGGAGTCCTCCGGGTCCCGCTGCTCCACCGAGACGGTGAGCGACCGGGACTCGTCGGCGACCCCGCAGAGGTAGCCGACGTTCACCCGGACCCGGCCGGGGAGCTTCGGGTCGATCCGGACCTCACCGAGGGCGATGGCCGTGACGGGCGCCGAGGCCGTTTCCGGGGCCGGGCCGGGATCCGGTCCGGGATCGGCGGCCAGGGCGGGCGCCGTGAGGCCGCTGAGGGCCGAGGTGAGAGCCGTCGCTATGATCCACCGCTGCACTGCCGACCTCCCGGGGCTGCGGACGTGTTGCGGCCGACGCTAACCGCCCCGCCGGTGGCCCGCGCGCCGAGCGGTCCACCCGTCGCACGGACAGCCCAGCCCGGCGCCGACCCGGCGTCGCCAACGGCTCGACCCCCGGACAGCCCCGCGGCCGCCTCGCCGGTCCGGACGAGGGCCGCCTCGACAATCGGCCGGTCTGGCTCCAGGAGATCGCGCCGGCGGAAGCGCCCCGCATGATCGAGCGATCAGTGTGGCCCTCCGTCGACGCTCGCACGGTCGGCGGGGCGCCTGACCGAGGAGGCGACCACCGTCCTGCACCACCACCTCGGCCGACTCCTCCCCCACCGCGCCTGAGCGCGCCCGCACGTGCAGGGGCCCGCCGCGCAACCGGCGCGGCGGGCCCCGAAAGAGCGGATTACCGGCGGCCGGCCGCCACCTCGGCATCCTCGTTCTCGTTCTCGCCCTGGTCGTCGCCCCAGCCGTCGCTGCGGTCGCGGTAGAGGGTGAAGCGGTCGTACAGCACCGGGGTCGGGACGGGGTTGGCGGCGGTCGCGGAGGGCGAGTGGTAGTAGCTGACCGTGATGGTGGTGCGGCCGCCGGGGACGTGGCCCGGGTCGACGTCGAAGACCGCGACGCCGTACGGGAAGTCGGTGTCGGGGTCGGTGACCGCGGACCAGTGGGCCTTCTCCTTGGCGTCCGGGTCGGCTTTGAAGGTGAGCCGCTGGGTGCGGACGGAGGCCTGGCGGACGCCGTCCGCGTCGGCGGGCAGGTAGACGTCGTCGTGCCCGGCGGTGCCGCCGCCACCGAGGATCAGGTGGACGGTGCCCTGCGAGGTGTCGATCTGCCGCAGGTCGTCGTCGGCGACGGCCGGGGTGAGCAGCCCGCCCGGTTCGGTGCCGCGGACGGGGTGGGTGCGCTCGTAGTCGTGGTCGTGGCCGGCCAGGACGAGGTCCACGGAGTAGCGGTCGAGCAGCGGCAGCAGCTTCTCCCGGATGCCCATGTCACCGCCGTGACTGGCGGCGGAGGAGGACATCGCGAACTGGTGCAGGTTGACGACGATCCAATCGACTTCGCCGCCGCGCCGGGCACGCGACAGGGTGCGTTCCAGCCAGCGGAGTTGGGCGCCCTCGCTGTAGTCGCTGAGGTAGATCGACCGGCCGGTGGCCGGGTCGAGGCTGGCGTCGTCCTCGACCGCGATCTCGTTGCCGTCCAGGCTCACGAAGAGCACCGAACCGACCTGGAAGCCGTACCAGTTGCCGCAGTAGTCGCGCGTCCCGTTGTCGGGCAGCTCGAAGCGGGTCAGGTAGGAGGCGTACCCGAGGTCCCCGCCGCCGGCCTCGACCTCGTGGTTGCCGGGCGCGGGCATCCACGGGCGGTGGGCGGCCGACGTGGCGAGGTTGTTCATGAAGGCGTTCCAACACTGCGGCTGGCGCTGCGGGTTGTTGTTGGCGTACGCGAGGTCGCCGTTGAGCAGGTGGAACAGCGGAGCGAACTGCTCCACCTGGCGGACGGCGGCGGCACCGTGGATCGAGGACTTGCTGAACACGTTGTCGCCGGTGCCCAGGTCGCCGAAGCTGGTGAAACGGAACGCGGCCCGGCCGCGCGGGGGCGCGGTGCGGAAGGTGCCGCGCACCGCGTCGGCGCCGTCGTGCAGCACCTCGTACACGTACGTGGTGTCCGGCCGCAGGCCGTCCAGGCGGACGTGGTGGGTGTACGTCTCGACCTTGTTGAGCCCGTCGACGTAGCTGCGGGTCGCGGCGTCCACGGTGTGCCCGGCGCCACCGCGCGGGGTGCCGACCCGGACCCGGGGACGGCGCACACTGCCCGCCGTCGCCCAGGAGACCGTCATCTCCCGGGACGGCTCGTTGCCCCACTGCAGGTGGATCTGCTCCGGGCCGGGGGTGCCGGCCAGCGCCGGCTGCGTCCACAACAGGGTGGACCCGGGCAGCGCGGCGAGCGCACCGGCCGCCGTACCCGTCCGAAGGACCGTTCTACGCGAGGGATGTGACACTGCCGCCTCCTGGGCTCCGAGAAACGCCCTGGAGAGTGCCAGTCGCACCGGGCGGCCGGGCCACCGGCGAAGGTGTGTTCGGCGAACGGAAGTTGAACGCTGTCCCGGCTTGGGCGAGGCGATCGTACTGGCCCGGACGGATTACCGAACCCTGACGCTCCGCCCACCTGCACCCGTACCGGGCCCGGGCGCGGCTAGCGTCGGCGGCATGGAGATTCTGGTCACCGGCGGCGCCGGGTTCATCGGGTCGGCCGTGGTCCGCGCGCTGGTCGCGGCCGGGCACGGGGTTCGAGTGCTGGACGCGCTGCTGCCCGCCGTCCACCCCTCCGGGCGGGCGCCCGACCTGCCCGCCGGCGTCGCCTTCCGGCACGGGGACGTCCGCGACGCCGAGGCCGTACGGCGGGCGCTCGCCGGGGTGGACGCGGTCTGCCACCAGGCGGCGATGGTCGGCCTCGGGCTCGACCTGGACGACGCCCCCGCCTACGCCGGCTGCAACGACCTCGGCACCGCCGTCCTGCTCGCCGCCATGGCCCGCACCGGCGTCCGCCGACTCGCCCTGGCCGGCTCGATGGTGGTGTACGGGGAGGGCCGCTACCGCTGCCCGGCGCACGGCGACGTCGCCCCGGGCCCGCGCCGCCCGGCCGACCTGGACGCCGGCCGTTTCGAGCCACCCTGCCCGGTGTGCGGCCACGCCCTGAGCCCCCACCTGGTCACCGAGGACGCCCCGGCCGATCCGCGCAACGTGTACGCGGCCACCAAACTCGCCCAGGAGCACCTGGCGTCCGCCTGGGCCCGCGCCTGCCAGGGCACCGTCCTGACGCTCCGCTATCACAACGTGTACGGCCCGGGCATGCCGCGCGACACCCCGTACGCGGGGGTCGCCTCGCTGTTCCGCTCGGCGCTGGCCCGGGGCGAGGCCCCCCGGGTGTTCGAGGACGGCGGCCAGCGCCGCGACTTCGTCCACGTCGAGGACGTCGCCGCCGCCAACCTGGCCGCCCTGACCGCCCTCGACGCCTGCCCGCCGGGCGGCTCCCGCACCTACAACGTGGGCAGCGGCGAGGTCCGGACGGTCGGCGAGATGGCCGAGGCGCTGGCGGCGGCGTACGGCGGCCCGGCGCCGCTGGTGACCGGCGAGTACCGCCTGGGCGACGTCCGGCACGTCACCGCCGACTCCTCCCGGCTGCGCGTCGAACTCGGCTGGCGCCCGCGGGTGCCGTTCCACACCGGGATGGCCGAGTTCGCCGCCGTTCCGATGCGGGTCGGGCACCACGACTGACGCTCCGTCCGATCTGGCCGGAACTCCCCGGTGGAGAGCGGAGGATGGGGTTAGCCTGTCGATATGGTTGCAGACTACAAGGAAGAAGTGGCCGTGAACGACCAGGAATTCGTCAGCACACCCGCCCTGATCCTCCGGTCCCTCTCCGCCGACCCCGGCCGACCGGCCGTCATCACCCCCGACGGCGTCGAGATCACCGCCGGCGACTTCGCCGCCGCGAGCTACCGTCTCGCCCACGAGCTCATCGCCCGGGGCGTCACCCGCGGGGACACCGTCACCCTGCTCACCGGCAACACCGCCGAGGCGCTGAGCGCCCGCTACGCGGCGGGCCTCGCAGGTGCGCGGGTGGTCAACCTGTACGAGGGCATGAGCACCCCGGTCCTGGCCGAGATCGTGGCGAGCGTCGACACCACCGTTCTCCTCGTGGACGCCGAACGGTTCGCCGGAGCCGCCGAGTTGCTGCCCCTGATCGACGTGCCGACGGTCCTCCGCCTCGGCCCCGGCCCGGCGGCCGTCGGCGAGGACGTGATCGCCGCCGCCGCGCACCGCCCCGCCGAACCGCCCGCCGTCCGGATCGGCCCGGACGACGACCTCGGCATCCGCCACACCGGCGGCACCACCGGAATCCCGAAGGGCATCGTCAGCCGGCACGGCACCTACCGCGGCGTCTTCGACGTCCCGTTCGGCCGCGGCGGCAGCACCGACGAGCCGCCCCGCTTCCTCGCCGCCACCTCGCTCGCCCACCTCGCCGGGATCTTCTCCGACCTGACGCTCCACCACGGCGGCACGGTGGTCCTCCAGCGCACCTTCGACCCCGGCGAGGTCCTGGCCGCCGTCGAGCGCGAGCGGATCACCGCCCTCTGGGTACTGCCACCGCTGCTCTACCAGCTGCTCGACCACCCGGCGATCGGCCGCACCGACCTGTCCAGCCTGCGGCAGATCTGGTACGGGGGCTGCGCCGCCTCGCCGACCCGGATCCGGGAGGCGCTCAAGGTGTTCGGGCCGGTCCTGGTGGGCGTCTACGGGATGTCCGAGGCCCAGCTCATCTCCCTCCTCAGCCCGGAGGAGCACGACCGGATCGCCCAGGGCGGCCAGGTCCCGGTCGGCCGCCCCTTCCCGGGTGTCGAGGTGGAGATCCGCGCCGAGGACGGCACCGCGCTGCCCGCCGGAGAACAGGGCGCGGTCCACATCCGCTCGGCCGGCCTCATGGCCGGCTACTGGAAGCGGCCCGACCTGACCGCCGAGGTGCTGCGCGACGGCTGGCTGCACACCGGCGACGTCGGCCACCTCGACGCGGACGGCTACCTCTACCTGTCCGACCGGGTCAAGGACCTGATCATCGTGGTCGGCGGGCACGTCTACCCCTCCGAGGTGGAGGACCTGCTTTTCACCCACCCGGCGATCGCCCGCTGCGCGGTCTTCGGCGTCCGCGACGCGCAGGAGGCGGAGCACGTCCACGTCGCCGTCGTTCCCGCTCCGGGGCAGCAGCCCGAGCTGGCGGACATCCAGGCGTTCGTCACGGCCCGCAAGGGGCGGATCTACGCACCGGAGGCCCTGCACCTGGTGGCCGAGATCCCGCTGACGTCGGTCGGCAAGCCGGACAAGAAGCGGCTGCGCGCGGCCGTGGCCGAGTAGGCCGGACACACCGCACCCAGAGGCCACCCACCCGCCGGCCGCATCCCCGACCCCACGGGACAGAACACCTAGCGGGCCTCGGCCCGAGGCGCCGGCAGGGTGATCTCGAAGCAGCAGCCCCCGTCGACGTTGTGCACCCGGGCCCGCCCGGCGTGCGCCTCGACGATGCCGCGCACGATGGCCAGCCCGAGCCCGGCGCCGTTCTCCCCCGGCTCGCCGGCCGCCCGGCCGTCGTCGCGGCGCGGGGTGCGGGCGGAGCCGCCGCGCCAGCCGGTCTCGAACACCCGGGGCAGGTCCTGGTCCGGAATGCCGCCGCAGCCGTCGGTCACCGACAGCACCACCTCGTCCGCCTCCCGCCGGGCGGCCACCGCCACCACGCCGTCCTCGGGGGTCGAGCGGATCGCGTTGACCAGCAGGTTGCCGAGCACCCGGGTGATCTCCTGGCTGTCCACTTCCACCGGCTCCGCCGCCACCTGCCGCCCCTCCAGCCGGACGCCACGCCGCCTGGCCAGCGGGTACGCCCCGGCCAACGCGTCATCCACCAGGTCGTACACCGACACCCGGGTGAGCGAGAGGGAGAGCGCCCCGGCCTGGATCCGGGAGAGCTCGAACAGGTCGTCCACCATCCCGGTCAGCCGCTCGACCTCGGCGCGGATCCGCACCAGGTAGCGCTCGGGCTCCTCGGCGACTCCGTCCTCCAGCGCCTCGGCCATCGCCCGTAGACCGGCCAACGGGGTGCGCAGGTCGTGCGAGATCCACGCGATCAGCTCCCGGCGGGAGTGTTCCAGGGCCTGCTCACGCGCCCGGGACTCCGCCAGCCTGGCGCTGGTGGCGGCCAACTCCTCGCTCAGCGACGCCAGTTCGGCGCCGAGCGGGTGGACCGGCGCGGTGAACCCGGCGTCGCTGCCGACCGTCCGGGCCGCCTCGGCCAGCGCCCGGCTGCCGGCCACCACCTGGCGGCCGAGCAGCGCGGCGGTGACCAGCGAGACGACCGCGGCCATGCCGAGCACCGTGATGACCACACCGAGGTCGTGGGTGGACAGGAACATCGCCTGCGCCACCGCGAACGTCCCGGAGGTCACCGCGAGGACGGTCACGGCCGCCACGCAGAACAGCGACAGGGCGACCGAACGGCGGCGCAGCAGCCGGATCGCCGCCCAGCCGAGCAGGCCCGCCCCGCCCGCGCCGAGGGCGGCGAACAGGGCGATCAGCAACAGGTCCTTCACGCCGCACCGCCCTGCGGGCGGGTCGGGTCGTAGCGGTAGCCGACGCCCCAGACGGTGCTGATCAGGGCGGGCGCGGCCGGGTCGTCCTCGATCTTCTCGCGCAGCCGCCGCACGTGGACGGTGACGGTGGAGAGGTCACCGAAGTCCCAGCCCCAGACCCGCTGCATCAGGTCCTGCCGGGAGAACACCGTGCCGGGATGCCGGAGCAGGAATGCCAACAGGTCGAATTCCCTGAGGGTGAGGGCGAGTTCACGCCCACCCCGGTGGGCCCGGCGGGCCTTCGGGTCGAGCGTGACGTCCCCCGAGCGCAACGCCCCGCCCGCCGCCGTGCCGTCCGCCGCGCCGCCCGCCATCATGGCCGCCCCGGCCCGGGCGCGGCGCAGCACCGACTGCACCCGCAGCACCAGCTCGCGCGGGCTGAACGGCTTGGTGACGTAGTCGTCCGCACCCAGCTCCAGGCCGAGGATCCGGTCCGCCTCGTCGCCCTTGGCGGTGAGCAGCACCACCGGCAGCGCGGCGCCCTCGGCGGAGGCCCGCAGCCGGCGCAGCACCTCCAGGCCGTCCAGTCCGGGCAGCATGAGGTCCAGGACCAGCAGGTCGGGGCGGGTGCGCTCGGCGAGGTCGAGTCCGCGCGCGCCGTCGGCGGCCCGGTCCACGTGGTACCCGGCGCGGGCGAGGTAGCCGGCGACGACCTCGGAGACGGTCGGGTCGTCGTCGACCACCAGGATGTGCGGGGTGTCGTTCACCTCGCCGAGGATAGGAGGTCGCGGCGGCGGGTGCGGACCGGACGGGCGCGCGTTCGAGTTCCGTAACATCCGCCGGGCCCGCTCCGCCGGGCCCGCTCCGACAGACCGTGATCCGCCGGACGGGTCAGCCGCCGCGACGTCCGACTTCCGTAAGGCTGCGTCGCCACCGCAGGCCGCCCGGCCGCGGTTAGCGTGGCCCGCGTGACCTCACCCACCTCCACCGTTGCAGCCGTCGACGTCGTGCTGCCCTGCCTCGACGAGGCCGCCGCGCTGCCCTGGGTGCTGGGGCGGATCCCGGACGGCTGGCGGGCGATCGTCGTCGACAACGGCTCCCGGGACGGCTCCGCCGACCTCGCCCGCTCCCTGGGCGCGACCGTGGTCGAGGAGCCCCGGCGCGGGTTCGGCGCCGCCTGCCACGCCGGGCTGCGCGCCGCCACCGCCGACCTGGTCTGCTTCCTGGACTGCGACGGTTCCCTCGACCCCGCCCAACTCCCCCGGGTCACCGGCCCGGTGCAGGCCGGCGCCGCCGACTTGGTGCTCGGACGCCGCCGCCCGGCCACCGCCGGGGCCTGGCCGCTGCACGCCCGCCTCGCCAACACCGTCCTGGCCCGCCGGCTGCGCGCCCGCACCGGCGCGGCCCTGCACGACCTCGGCCCGATGCGGGCCGCCCGCCGGGAGCACCTGCTGGCCCTGGGCCTCGGCGACCGGCGCTCCGGCTACCCGCTGGAGATGGTCCTGGCGGCCTCGGCCGCCGGTCTGCGGATCGCCGAGACGCCCGTCGACTACCTGCCGCGCGCGGGCCGCTCCAAGGTCACCGGCACCCTGCGCGGCACCCGCCAGGCCGTCCGCGACATGCGGACCGTGCTGGCCGCGCCCCCGCCGACCCTGCTGGTGATCGCCAAGGCGCCCGTCCCCGGCCGGGTGAAGACCCGGCTCACCCCGCCCTGCACGCCCGAACAGGCCGCCGCCCTGGCCGCGGCCGCCCTCGCCGACACCCTGCACACCCTGGGCACGATGCCGGCCGGGCGCCGCCTGCTCGTCCTGGAGGGCGAACCGGCCGATCGGCCGCCCGCCGGCTGGGAGGTCGTCGCGCAGAGCGGCGGCGGGCTGGACGAACGGCTGGCCGCCGCCTTCGCCCACGCGGCCCGGGTGGCCCCGGACGTACCGGCGCTGCTGGTCGGGATGGACACCCCGCAGCTGAGCGCCGCCGCCCTGGCCGAACCGCTGTCGGCCGCCCGGCGGGCGGGCGTGGACGCCTGGTACGGCCCGGCGGCGGACGGCGGCTTCTGGGCCCTGGGCCTGGCCCGGCCGACGGCCGACCTGGCCGCGCACCTGTTGCACGGCGTGCCGATGTCCACCCCGGGGACCGGTGCGGCCCTCCTCGAACGCCTCACCGCAGCGAACTTGACGATCCGTCACCTTCCACCGCTCACCGACGTGGACACCATCGAGGACGCCCACCGAGTCGCCGCCGAGGCGCCGGGCAGCCGCTTCGCCGCACAACTGAGGCACCTCGACCTCAGCCCGGAGGTGGCGAGTTGACGATCACCGCACCCCGGGTCGGCGACCCCCGCCCGGCCTCCGGCTGGGGGGACCGGGATCCCTATGCCGAGGCCGTCCGCACCGGGCACGGCCCGCTCTGGCTGCGCCGCGCGGACGGCCACCGGCATCGGCTGGACATCGAACGCTGGTGCGCCCCGGCGGCCGGCGCGGACCACAGCCTGCTGCTGCGCTGCACCCGCCTGGCCGCGCCCGTCCTCGACCTCGGCTGCGGCCCCGGACGGCTGGTCGCCGCGCTGGTCGCCCTCGGCGTCCCGGCCCTGGGCGTCGACGTGACCAGGGCGGCCGTCGCCCGCACGGTCCGGCTGGGCGGTCCGGCGCTCTGCCGCTCGGTCTTCGACCGGCTGCCCGCCGAAGGCCGCTGGGGCGCCGCGCTGCTCGCCGACGGCAACCTCGGCATCGGCGGCGACCCGGACGCACTGCTCCGGCGGGGCGCCGAACTCATCGCGCCGGACGGGCTGTTGCTGGTCGAGGTGGAGCCGGTGGAGCTGGACGAGCGGGTCACCGTCCAGGTCGAGGGCCCGGACGGCCGGCTAGGGGCGCGCTTCCCCTGGGCCCGGCTCGGTACGGCCGCCGCCCTGCGGCGGGCCCGCGCCGCCGCCGGACTGGTCGAGGCGGAGCGCTGGACCTCGCACGGCCGCCACTTCCTCGCGATGCGCAAGCGGTGAAGCACCAACGGTGAAGCACCAGCGGTGAGGCACACAAAACGAAGCACCCACCGATGTGCACAAGGTGAGGCGCGGGCGCCCAGGAGCCCGCGGCACGGCCCCGGCGAGGCCCGACAGCCCAGGCGCAGAATGAAGTTGGGCCGGGGTCCAAGGAGCCTTGCAGGATGCCGATCGTGCACCACGCGTGCGGCTGTCGCCCAACCGCCTCTTGGCCCCACGGTCAGGGGTGCCCCGGCGGCACCCTTCGAGGCGTCCCGGCCGAGCCTGCCACATGCCCCGGGCTGCGACAAGACATCCGGCCCACCCCCTACTCCGGGCCCATCGACCGCCACTGCGGGTGCTCGCGCTCGGCCCACCGGCGATCCACCCACCCGGTCCGCATCCCGAGCCGCGCCTCCGGGTCCCGCCAGGCCATCCGGACGTGCCCGACCACCACCACGGCGATGCCGGCGGCCAGCCAGTCGTGCACGAAGGTCGCCCCGACCCGCCAGGCGGGCGGGGTGAGGCCGGTCAGCCACATGAGCAGCCCGGTGCCGACGATCACCAGCATCGTCCCGAGCGTCCACTGCGCGTACAGCTTCTGCCCGGCGTTGAACTTGCCCACCGGCCGGCCCGTCGATCTCGTCCGGACCGCGCGCAGCCACTGCCGGTCCGCCGGGGTGAAGCGGCTCAGCCGGGCGGCGTCCGCCCGCAGCGCCCGCGAGGCGAGCCCGAGCAGCAGCGGCACGGGCAGTGCCAGGCCGCACCACACGTGCACCGTCACCACCAGCGGCCGGTCGCCGACCAGTTCGGCGAGCGGCGCGAGGTAGAGGCAGGCGGCCGTGGCCAGGCAGACGCCCATCAGCACGGCGGTCGTCCGGTGCACCCAGCGCTCGGCGAGGGTGAAGCGGTGGCGGAGTTCAGCTCGTCGGCGCATCGCCACGTCCGTTCGACCGGCCGACCCAGGCGTCGACGTCGTACCCGTTGCGTTCCCAGTAGCCCGGCTCCACCGAGCCGGTCACGGTGATCCCGGAGAGCCACTTGGCGGACTTGTAGAAGTACATCGGCGCGACGTACAGCCGCACCGGGCCGCCATGGGTGTGGGAGATCGGGTCGTCCTGCATCCTGAGCGCGACCAGCACGTCATCGCGCCGGGCCTGGTCGAGGGTGAGGCTCTCGGTGTACTCGCCGTCGAAGCAACTGAACCGGACGGCCGTGGCGCCCGGCCGCACCCCGGCGGAGTCCAGCAGATGGGCGAGCGGCACCCCCTCGAACGGGGTGTTCGGCACCCGCCATCCGGTGACGCACTGCACGTCCCGCACCAGCCGCCGCTGCGGCATCGCCTGCAGGTCCGCCAGGCGGTGCGTCGTCGGGCGGTCCACCAGGCCGTCCACCGTGAGCGTGTAGCTGTTCGCATCCCGCGCCGGGACCGAGGAGACCACCGAGTAGTACCGGAACCCGTTGTTCCCCGGCAGCAGCCCGCTCAGCCCGCTCGGATCCCGCTCGGCCAGCCCCGACTCGACCCGCTGCAGGTACGGCCCGGCCGCGACCCCGACCGCGCCGAGCCCGAGCAGCCCGAGCACCACCCGCCGCCCCACCGGCGTGCCCCGGCCTTCTTCGTCTGTTCCGTCCACACCCCGATTGCACCAGTCCGGAGCCGGGAGGACGAGGCCCGGCCCCGATACGTCAGCCTTTCGTCATCTCTCCGGCGTCGTCCCTCCCGCCCGGGCGGGACCGGATCGCGTTCCGGTCACGGTCGTCGGAACATCCCACCCGAGCACTGCCCGCGCCCACTAGGGTGCGACGCGTCCCCGCTGTTACGCCCCCCTCGGCCGACCCGACAGCCGAGGACCTACCGATCGGATCGGTGCCCCGTGACCGTGACCCTGCGTCACCTACGGCCTGCCACCCGCGCAAAGGCCCTGCTCAGCCGACTCGTCCGGACGGTCGCGACGGTCGCGCTGTTCGCGGCCGCCCTCACCGGCACGGCGGCCGGAACAGCCACCGCCGCCCCGGCCGCGCCCGCGGCGGCGGCCTCGGTGGGCGGATGGACCTGCCCCGGCACGCCCGTGCCCCCGGGGTACGTCATCACCATGTTCAACAGCGGCGGCTGCAACGGACACGGTTCCTGGTTCCAGGCACCCGCCCAGGACCGACTGTGGACCTGTTCGGGCTCGCCGATCGTCTCCGGATACGTCCTGACGAACTACAACCCCCAGGGCTGCAGCGGTGTCGGCGCCTGGTTCCACGAGCTGGTCCGCAACGGCATCTGGACCTGCCCGTACTCGCCGATCCCGGCCGGCTACCGCAGCACCACCTATGACGCCCGCGGCTGCAACGGCCTCGGCGCCTGGCTCACCATACGGGCCTGATCCCCGGAACATCGCGCGGGCCCCGGCCGAAACCCCGGCCGGGGCCCGCGCGTTGCCCTGTGTCCGGCGACGCCGTCGCCGTGCTCCGACGGTACCGACGAGACCGTGCGGCGCGGCGCCGCTTCGCGAGGAGGTTGTCCGTGACACCGGACGAGAAGGGCACAGAAGGAAAACCCTCTCCTGGCCACTCCTAACGTATAGCGCACGGGGGGGCTTGCGGCAAGGCCCTGGTGGTGGCGCAGAATCATCGGCCCAGGCCGGAATCCGCGGAAATGGAAGTCACTGAATGCGTGTGCTGTTGTCGACGTACGGATCGCGCGGGGACGTCGAACCGCTGGTGGGGCTCGCGGCGCGGTTGCGCGAGCTCGGCACGGAGGTTCGGGTGTGCGCGCCGCCGGACGAGGACTTCGCGCAGCGGCTGGCCGGTGTCGGCGTACCGCTGGTGCCGGTCTGCCGGGTGGCCGCCGTCGTGCACCACGGCGGAGCGGGCACCACGACGACGGCCGCGAGGCTCCTGCTCGACGCGGTCGGCCGAGGCCGGTAGCGGGCTCCCGCGCCCGTGTGAACCACCCGAGATCCAGAACCGATGGAGTCAGCTTTGCCCCTCTCCCCCGCCTCACCGTCCGTGCCCTCGCCCTCGCCCTCGTCCTCGCCCGCACTCGACTCCGCCGCCACCGCCGGCTGGCGGGCCGAGGAACTGCGCGCGGAGAACGAGTACGTCGGCAAGCTGTACGACCGCCTCGAAGCCCAGCGCGAACTCGCGACGACCCGGCTGCGCGAGGTCCACCTCCGGGACAAGGGCGGAACGGCCCAGTCCCGCATGGAACGCGACACCCTGGAGATCCACCACACCCGGCGGCTGGCGGAACTGCACGCCGCCGAGTACGGGCTCTGCTTCGGCCGGATCGAGAGCGCCGACGGCGAGCGGCAGTACATCGGCCGGATCGCCCTGTCGGACGAGGACCACGAGCCGGTCCTCACCGACTGGCGGGCGTCGGCCGCGGAGCCGTTCTACCGGGCGACGCCCGCCGCGCCCGGCGCGGTGGTGGGGCGCCGCCACCTGCGGGCCAAGGGCCGGACCGTCGTCGACTTCGACGACGACGCCTTCGGCGTGGGCTCCCCGCAGGGCCGGGACGGCGCCGAACTCAGCGGGGAGGGCGCCCTGCTCGCCTCGCTGACTGCGGCCCGGACCGGTCGGATGGGCGACATCGTCTCCACCATCCAGGCCGAGCAGGACCAGATCATCCGCTCCGCACTCAGCGGCGTGCTGGTGGTGCAGGGCGGTCCGGGCACCGGCAAGACCGTGGTCGCCCTGCACCGCGCCGCGTACCTGCTCTACACCCACCGCGACCGGCTGGCCAAGCGCGGCGTGCTGGTCATCGGGCCGAACACGACCTTCCTGCGCTACATCGACCAGGTGCTCCCCGCGCTCGGCGAGAGCGAGGTCGTGCTGAGCAGCATCGGCGCGCTCTACCCGGGCGTGACCGGGACGGACACGGAGACGCCCGAGGCCGCCGCCGTCAAGGGCGACGCCCGGATGGCGCGGGTCCTCGCCACCGCGCTGGAGGGGCTGCGGCAGCTGCCGGAGACGTCCTGGACCATCACCGTGGGCCGGACCTCGCCCTACCACGTGGAGCTCCAGATCGGCCGGGCGCTCTGCGAGCGGGCCCACGCCGCCGCACACCGCAGCGGCAAGCCCCACAACGCGGCCCGCGCCGAGCTGGTCGAGCGGCGCTCCTCGGAGCTGGCCCTGCGGATCGCCCGGGACCGGGGCGGAGACATGGACCTGGACGACGTCGCGGACCTCGCCGACGCGCTCGTCGGCGAGCCCGAGTTCCAGGCCCTGGCCGAGCGGCTGTGGCCGCTGCTGAGCCCGGAGCGGCTGCTCACGGCCCTGTACGGCTCCCCGGAGCTGCTGGCCACGGCGATGCCGGACTTCTCCGAGGCCGAGCGCGCCGCACTCCTGCGCGCGCAGCCGGCCCCGGATCGGCAGGCCGTCCCCCGGACGACCGACGGGACGACCGGCTGGACCACCGACGACGTTCCGCTGCTCGACGAGGCCGCCGAACTGCTCGGCCCGCTCCCCGGCGGCGCCGTCGCCCGCCGGGCCGACGCCGCCGAGGCCGCGGAGCTGGAGTTCGCGAAGCTCGTCCTCGACGACTTCGGCGTGGGGCTGGTCGAGATGGACGCGCAGATGCTGGCGCGGCAGTACCGCGGCGAGGAGTCGCTCCGCCCGCTGGCCGAGCGCGCGACCGAGGACCGGACCTGGGGCTTCGGACACGTGATCGTGGACGAGGCGCAGGAACTGTCCCCCATGGCCTGGCGGCTGCTGGCCCGCCGCTGCCCCGGTCGTTCCATGACGATCGTCGGCGACCTGGCGCAGACCGGCGCACCGGCCGGGCTGAGCTCCTGGGGCGAGGCGCTCGACGAGTACACCGCGGGGCGCTGGCGCACGGTGGAACTCACCATCAACTACCGCACCCCGGCCGAGATCATGGCGGTCACCGGGGGAGTCCTGCGGGCGGTCGACCCGGCGCTCACCGCGCCCACCGCGGTGCGCAGCGGCGGCATCCGCCCGTGGAGCCTGCGGGTGCCCGAGGAGGGCCGGGGAGCGGCGCTGCGCGACGCCGTCGAACAGGAGCTCGCGGCGCTGGACGGCGGCCGGATGGCGGTCATCCACGCCCCGCACCCTCCGGCCGAACTGTTCGACGCGCTGGCCGGGTTGGCGGGCGTCGCCGCCTTCACCGACGGTCCGTCGGCGCTGGACTCGCCGGTCGTCCTGCTGACCGCCGCCCAGTCCAAGGGGCTCGAGTTCGACGTGGCCCTCGTCGTGGAGCCCGCGGAGATCCTCGCGGCGCACACGCACGGCGCGAACGACCTCTATGTGGCCCTCACCCGCGCGACGAGGAGCCTCGGGGTCGTCCACCGTGGGGAGCTGCCGGAGATGCTGACCGGCCTCGACCCGCGCTGACCCGCCGGGGCGGCCACCGGCCCTACCCCTCGGCGTAGGTCGGCACCCTGCCGCGCACCCGCCGTCCCGCCTGGCCGCGCAGCAGGGAGCCGACCGTGACGCACGCCAACGCGGCGCCGTAGGCGGCCTGTTGGGCCTCCATGCCGCCCGCCAGGTAGAGGTACTGGGCGGCGGCCGGGACGGCGAGCCACTCCCAGCGGCCGCTGAGCCCGACCAGGGCGACCACCAGCAGGCCGTACCACGGGTAGGCGGGCGCCACGACGATCAGCGCCGTGCCGGTGACGAGCAGCGCGCCGTCCCAGGGGCGGGCCGGGTCGCCGCGCCGGAGCACCCACAGGGCCACGGCGGCCAGCACCGCCCCGGCGGCCCACGGCAGCAGCGCGTCCGGCAGGAGGAGGGCGAGCAGCCCGAAGCGGTCGAGGTGCCCCTGCTCGTACCCCTCCTCCTTCAGGTAGCCGGGCAGGTAGCCGAGCACCCCGGTGCCGGAGGCGGCGAGGTACGGCAGATAGGCGAGGGCGAACGCCCCGAGCGCCGTGCCCAGCAGCAGGGCGCTCTCCCGTACGGACCGGCGGGACAGCGCCCCCGGCAGGGCGAGCCCGGGGATCAGCTTGACCGCCACCGCCGCGCCGAGCAGCGCGCCCGCGCCCGTCACCCGACGCCGCGCCGCGCATCCGAGCCCCGCGACCAGCAGCAGTGCCCCCAGCGTGTCCACGTGCGCGTCGTTGACCGACCACACCGCCACGCCCGGGCACCACCCCCACAGCGCGGCCCGTCGGCTGCCCCGCCCGACCACGAGCAGCACCCCCGTCGTCGCCACCGCGAGCAGCGCGCCGGCGGCCTGGACGCCGCGCACGCCTCCCCCGGAGGGGTGCAGGGCGAGGAACCAGGCCTCCGCGACCGGCGGGTAGATGGTGTGCACGGCGGGCCGGTTGATGCGGGTGCAGTCCCCGGCGGCCGTGCGCCGCTCGTCCCAGCCCGCGCAGGCGCCGTCCACCGGCCAGAGGTCGGCGGAGCGCAGCCGGGCGAGCGCCGGGTCGTCCGGGGTGTGCGCGTACGGGGAGATGCCGGCGGCCTGGACGCGGCCGTCCCAGACGTAGCGGTAGGCGTCGTCGCTGGTGCGCGGCGGGGCGAGCAGCCCGACGGCGGCGACGGCGATGCTCCCGGCCAGGACCAGGGGCACGACCTGACGGCCACTCACCCGCCGCAGCGCCAGCAGGGCGAACGCGAACAGGAGCGCGTCCGCGGTGTACCACGCGTAGAGCGGAGCGCGGTGGCCGAGCGTGCCGCCGCCGGTGACGGTGAGGGCGAGCGCGGCGACCAGGGCGGCGAGTGCGAGCAGGCAGTACGACAGGGGGGCACGGAGGGGGTGGAGAGGGGTGGGCACGCGCCCACCCTGCCACCGGAGCACGGCGCCCGGCCGCACCGGCGTGGCACCGTTCGGATTCCGTAAGCACGTCTCAGCACCGCGAAGCGCCGGCCCGGCGGTTCCATGAACACGTGACTCCGAACTTCCTTCCGCGATTCCGCTCACCGCTGCACGATCCCCGCACGACCGTGGTGCTCGGCCGCTGGTTGGGCGCGGCGCTGCTGGTGTGCTTCCTGACCGGGCTGATCAGCCACGCTCTGCAGGACCCACCCGACTGGCTGACCCCGCACCTGCAGAGCCGCCCGGTGAACGGCTACCGGGTCACCCAGGGGCTGCACGTGATCAGCGGCCTGGCCGCCGTACCGCTGCTCGGGGCGAAGCTGTGGACGGTCTACCCCCGGCTGTTCGAGTGGCCGCCGGTGCGCAACGCGGCGCACGCGCTGGAACGGCTCGGGATCTTCGTGCTCGTCGCGACGATGCTGATGGAGCTGTTCACCGGGCTGCTCGACACCCTGCAGTGGTACCCGTGGCCGTTCCCGTTCCGCCAGACGCACTTCTGGCTGGGCTGGCTGGCGACCGGCGGCCTGCTCGTCCACGTCGCGGCCAAGGGCCCGCTGATCGCGCGGCACTGGCGTCGCCCGGCGGCCGGGCTGCCGCAGCGGCGGGCGTTCCTGGCCGCCGTGACGGCCGCGGTCGGCGCGGTCACGCTCACCACGGCCGGGCAGACCGTCCCCTTCCTGCGCCGGCTGGACCTGCTCGCCGCGCGCCGCCCCGACATCGGCCCGCAGGGGCTGCCGGTCAACCGGACCGCCGCACAGGCCGGGACGGTCACCGTGCCCGCTGACTGGCAGCTCCGGGTGGACGGCCCGCAGCCGTACCAGCTGTCCCTCGCCGAGCTGCACCAACTCCCGCAGTACGAGGTCGAGTTGCCGATCGCCTGTGTGGAGGGCTGGAGCGCCTCGGCGCGCTGGACCGGGGTCCGGGTCGCCGATCTGCTGGTGCGGGCCGGCGCCCCGGCCGGCTCGGGCCTGCGGGTCACCTCGCTGGAGGTCGAGGGCCCCTACCGGGTGACGCAGATGCCCGCCGAGTACGCCGTCGACCCGCTCACGCTGCTCGCCCTGCGGGTGAACGGCGAGGTGCTGGCGGCGGACCACGGCTTCCCGGCGCGGATCATCGCGCCCAACCGGCCGGGTGTGCTGCAGACCAAGTGGGTCGCGCGTCTGGAGGTGATCTGATGTCCCGGTGGCTGCGCGCGGTCCTGCTGCTCGGCGGGCTCGCCCTGATCGGCTACGGCCTGGCCGGGCTGCTCACCGACTCCTACATCACCGACCCGTGGGGGGTGCTGGTCTGGGCGGTGGGCGCGGTGCTGCTGCACGACGGGTTCTGGGTGCCGCTGGTCTGCCTGGTCGGTGCGGCCCTGGCGCGGGGGTGGGTGCTGCGCGGCTGGCTGGTCGTCGCGGCGGCGGTGAGCGCGGTCGCGCTGCCGGCGGTGCTGCGGGACGGCGAGAACCACGGCAACGCCTCCGTCCTGCCACTGCCGTACCTGCGCAACTGGCTGCTGGTGCTGGCCGTCACCGCCGGGCCGGCGCTGCTGTTCGCGCTGGCCCGGCGGTGGCGGCACCGGCCGAGGGGCGGGCACCCGGCGGGCGGCCGCCCAGGGGCCGGGCGACCGGGGGGCGGGCGACCGGGGGGCGGGCGGCCGGGGCTCAGGCGCCCGACGAAACGCCCGGCAGACCCGTCGTGAGCCCGTCCAGGGCGCGCGAGCAGCCGCAGTCCCGGGCGACGGGCAGGCTCTCCAGCGCCTTGAACAGCACGGTGCGCAGCCGGTCGACGTTCCCGGCGAAGACCTCCAGCACCTCCGTGTGGGTGACGCCCTGGCCGCTCTCCACGCCCGCGTCGAGGTCGGTGACCAGCGCCAACGAGGTGTAGCAGAGCCCGAGTTCGCGGGCCAGGACGGCCTCCGGGTGGCCGGTCATGCCGACCACCGACCAGCCGTTCGCGCTGAACCAGCGGGACTCGGCGCGGGTGGAGAAGCGCGGGCCCTCGATCACCACCAGGGTGCCGCCGTCGACCGGTTCCCAGGCCGCGTCCCGGGCGGCGTCCAGCGCGGCCGGCCGCCCGGCCGGGCAGTACGGGTCGGCCATCGAGACGTGCACCACCTCGGGCAGCGCGCCGTCCGGCAGCAGCAGGCCGTCGTAGTAGGTCTGCACCCGGCCGGAGGTGCGGTCGACGAACTGGTCCGGCACCAGCAGCGTGCCGGGCCCGTACTCCGGGCGCAGCCCGCCGACGGCGCACGGCGCGAGCACCTGGCGCACCCCCAGGGAGTGCAGCGCCCACAGGTTGGCCCGGTAGTTGATCCGGTGCGGCGGCAGGCCGTGGCCGCGCCCGTGCCGGGGGAGGAAGGCGACCCGGCGGCCGGCCACCTCGCCCAGGAACACCGCGTCGCTGGGCGGCCCGTACGGCGTGTCGACGCGCAGTTCGGTCACGTCGTCGAGCAGTGCGTAGAGCCCTGAGCCACCGATCACGCCCAGTTCGGCGCGCTGAGCGCCGGCTCCCTGATCGATCGTCATCGTTCGTACCCTTCCTCGGAGACGTCCCGGCCACTGTAGGAGCCGCCGGGCCCGCAGCGGCGACGCCCGGCCTTACGGTTCCGGAACGGCGGGCGGGGCCGGATGGCCGCGGGCCACCCGGGTGGTCCACGGCGGCCGAGCGGGTGACCTTTCGGACGTGTCGGCAGTGGTGCGCCCCACCCGGCGTGCGTCGGTGGGTGTGCGCCGCCTCCGGGCGGTGCACGCTCTGTTCCCGAATCTGAGAGCCGCCCATGCCTGCCACCGCTCGTCTACGCCGCCTCGTCCCCGCCGCCGCCCTGTGCGCGCTCACCGTGGCCCTCGCCGCCCCCGCGGCCCAGGCCGCGCCCCCGGGTCGCGCCACCGGCTCCGACCCCGGCGGGGGACCCGACGGCGGGAGGTACGACTGGGACCGCGTGGCGGCCTGCGAGAGCAACGGCAACTGGCGCGTCAACAGCGGCAACGGCTACTTCGGCGGCCTCCAGTTCGACGCCCCCACCTGGCGCGAGCACGGCGGGCTCGCCTACGCCCCGCGCCCCGACCTCGCCAGCCGCGAGGAGCAGATCGCGGTGGCCCGGCACCTCGCCGAGCGGCGTGGTCTCTCCCCCTGGCCGGTCTGCGGCGCCCGCGCCGCCCGCGGCCACGACCACGGCCACGACCACGAGCACGGCCACGACCACGAGCACGGCCGGGACCACGGCCGGGACCGGGACCGGGACGTCGCCCTGCCGCCACCGGCCGCGCCCCCGACCACCAGCGGGGGCGCCGCCGGCGAGTGGACGGTCCGCGAGAACGACACCCTGGCCGACCTCGCCGACACCCTGCGCGTCCCCGGCGGCTGGCCCGCCCTCTACGCGCTCAACCGCGACGCCATCGGCGACGACCCGGACCTCATCCAGCCGGGTGCGGTCCTGCGCCTGCCGTCCTGACCCACCCGCGCCGCCCGCTCAGAACGCCGCCAGGCCCGTCCGATCCGTTGCGATCGGGCGGGCCTGGCGGCACTGGGCGAGCGGTACGGCGGGGGTCAGCCGACGTGGACGCGCGGACGACGGCTGCGGTCGGGTTCGGCCTCCCGCAGCACCTCGCGGGTGACCGGGGCCACCTCGCCCTGGCCGAACAGGAAGAACCGCAGGAACTGGGCGAAGGGGTTGCCCTCGGTCCACTCGAAGTAGAGGTGCGGCTGCTGCCCGGTGCGGTCCCGGATGGTGAGGGCCAGCGCAGCGAGCGCGTTCGGGATGCTGGAGCTCTCCAGCGTCAGCACCCGGTAACGGCCGTGCAGCACCTCGCCGCGCACGGTCAGCTCGGCCTCGAAGTCGGACGCGTCGCGGACGGTGACCTCGACGAAGACGAGGTCGTCCTCGCCGGGGATGTCGTTGTCGGCGCGGATCTGGCGGATCTTGTCGCGGTACTCGGCGACGTCCCGGTTGGTCGGCTCGTTGGCGATCAGCCGCAGCGGGCGGTGCGCGTAGTCCCTGACGAATCGTTCCGCCACGTCGTCCAGCACCACGTCGGTGACGCGCAGTTCGAAGGCCCGCTTGAGCCGGGAGAGCAGCGACACCAGGATGATGCCCGCGATGAAGCAGGCGCCGATCTTGACGCCGTCCGGGCGCTCGGCGACGTTCAGCACGGTGGTGTAGAGGAAGATCGCCGCGATGATCGCGAAGGCCGTGGTCCAACCGCGCTGCTTGGCCTTGTACGCGGCGATGGTCACCGCAATGGCGGCCGAGCTGATCAGCACCAGCACACCCGTGGCGTACGCACCGCCCTGGGCGTCCACGTCCGCGTCGAACAGCCAGGTCACCAGGAAGCCGATCAGGGTCAGCACGATGACCATCGGCCGCACCGCGCGCGCCCAGTGCGGCGCCATCCCGTACCGGGGCAGGTAGCGCGGCAGCAGGTTGAGCATGCCCGCCATCGCCGAGGCGCCGGCGAACCACAGGATCGCGATCGTGGACAGGTCGTAGACACTGCCGAACCCGCCGCCC
The DNA here is from genome assembly GCF_029894125.1 of Kitasatospora sp. MAA19. GTDB lineage: Bacteria > Actinomycetota > Actinomycetes > Streptomycetales > Streptomycetaceae > Kitasatospora. The sequence continues at coordinate 145,040 of NZ_JARXYZ010000012.1, read as the reverse complement.
AGGTACTGGTGGGCGAGGTAGGCCAGCGCACGGCCGTTGGCGTCGCCGCCGGGCTTGAACTGGTCCGCCGGGATCAGCAGCGTGGTGATGAAGCTGGTGGTGATCAGGAAGCAGCTCATGATCACGGCCGCGGTGGTCAGCAGCTTGCGGGTGCCGCGGATGCGGCCGGTGGGGTTGGCCTCGGTGTCGTCCGGGTCGCCCTGGATGTGGGGCATGACCGCCACACCGGTCTCGAAGCCGGACAGGCCCAGGGCCAGCTTGGGGAAGACGACGAGGGCGACGCCCACCATGATGACCGGGTTGCCGTGCTGGGCCGTGAGGGCGCTGGTCCAGTCGGTGACCACGTGCGGCGCCTGGATGATCTTCCAGATGCCGACGGCGACGACGACGACGTTGAGCACCAGGTAGACGGCGACCAGCACGACGGCTAGGCCGATGGCCTCACTGAAGCCCTTGAGGAAGACCGCGCCGAGCAGCGCGACCAGGATCAGGGTGATCAGGACCTGCTTGCCGCCCAGCACGCCGGTCAGGTGCGGGTTCTCCACCAGGTGGGCACTGGCATCGGCCGCGGACAGGGTGATGGTGATCAGGAAGTCGGTGGCCGCGAAGCCCAGCAGCGCCAGGACGAACAGCTTGCCCTTCCAGAACGACAGCAGCCGCTCCAGCATCGCGATCGAGCCCTCACCGCGCGGACTCTCCTGCGCGACCCGCCGGTACACCGGCAGCGCACCCAGCAGCGTCACGATCACCAGCACGATCGTCGCGATCGGCGACAGCACACCCGCCGCCAACGCCGCGATACCCGGCTGGTAGCCGAGCGTGGAGAAGTAGTCGAGGCCGGTCAGGCACATCACCCGCCACCAGCGCTGACCCTGGTGCGCACCGTTCGCCCCCTGCGCACCGTTCGCCCCGGCGTCCCCCGGCTCCGCGCCCTCGGCGCCCTCGGCGCCCTCCGCACCGGCGGGCTTGGCCGCCGACACGTCCTCCAGCAACCAGCCGCGCAACCGTATTCGCGCCGACGACGGTTCCGCCGTCGTCGCGTCCGTCGAACCCGACGAAACCACCTTGCACCTCTTGTTTAAAGACCCCGTAAAAGCGCCGTCGGGCGACGGCAGTGCGACAGGCTATGCGACCGGCGTTAAGGACACGTCATCGCCCCGCGTTAAGAAAACGTCATTGCTCCGCAGGTCGCGGCGGGTGGCACGGCGGGTGGCACGGCGGGTGGCACGGCGGGCGGGAGCGGAGGCCGGGTGCCGGGCCGGGGCGCGGCCCGGCACCTCAGGGCCTCCGGGGTCAGGCCCGGTAGCCGAGAACGGTCATCATGCCCGTCTCCGCGTGGTAGACGTTGTGGCAATGCACCATCCACAGGCCCGGGTTGTCGGCGTCGAAGTCGACGGCCAGGGTCGCGCCCGGCAGCACGATCGCGGTGTCCTTGCGCGGCCCGTCACCGGCCAGCGCGAAGGTGTGGCCGTGCAGGTGGACGGGGTGCCACATGCTCGTGCTGTTGCGGAACTCCAGCCGCACCCGCTCCCCCGCCGCCACCGGATGGCGCTGCGCCGGGTCGTACGTGCGGCCGTTGAACGCCCAGTCGGCCTTCGCCATGCCGCCGGTGAGCTCCAGTGTCACCGTCCGGTCCGGCGCCTTGGCGGGCAGCCGCACGCCCGGGTCGGCCTTGAGCTGCGCCGCGCCGAGCAGCCTGCCGTCCAGCTCGGCCGGGCGCACCGAGGCGTCCGGCGCGGCGCCGCCGCCGGTGCGCAGCAGGGCCAGTGCGGTGGCGTTCTTGCCCTCGGCGAGCGCGGTCAGCGGGAACACGCCGTCCTTGACGGTGACCAGGACGTCGTAGCGCTCGCCCATGCCGAGCAGCAGCGCCTGGGTGGTGGCCTGCTCGACCGGGAAGCCGTCGGTGTGGGTGACGGTCAGCTCGTGGCCGCCGAGCGCGACCCGGTAGGCGGTGTCGCCGCCCGCGTTGATCAACCGGATCCGGACCCGGTCGCCGGGCTTGGCGGTGAAGGTCTCGGGTGCGGTCGCGAGGCGGCCGTTGACCAGGTGGAACGGGTGACCGACGTCGCCCGCGTCGCCGCCGAGCAGGGCGCTGCGGGCGCCCATCAGCATCCGGGACGGGCCGGCGGCACCGCTCGGGGTGCCGCCGCCGGCCATGCCCGGCATCCCGGACATGTCGTGGCCCATCGTGGAGTGGTCCATCGTGGAGTGGTCCATCGTGGAGTGGCCCGTCGTGGGTCGGTCCGTCGTGGGTCGGTCCGTCGCGGAGTGGTCCATCCCGCCCATGCCCTGGGCGAGTTCGGCGAGGACGGCGTCCGGGGTGCTGCCGTCGATGCCGTCCAGCCAGTCGTCCAGGACGACGACCCACTCCTTGTCGTAGCGCAGCGGCTCCTTCGGGTCCTCGACGATCAACGGCGCGTACAGGCCGCGGTCCTGCTGGACGCCGGAGTGCGGATGGAACCAGTACGTGCCCGGGTGGGCGAGCGCGAAGCGGTAGTCGAAGGAGGCCCCGGCCTTGACGGCGGCCTGGGTCACGCCCGGCACGCCGTCCATGTCGTTGCGCAGCGCGAGGCCGTGCCAGTGCAGCGAGGTGGGCTGCGGCAGGTGGTTGGCGAGGCTGACGGCGAGCGTCTCGCCGACGGTGGCGCGCACCTCCTGGCCGGGCAGGCGGTCGCCGTACGCCCAGCTGCGGACGGTGCGGCCGCCGAGGTCGAGGGTGGTCTCGGTGGCGGTGAGCGCGACCTTGCGCTCCGGACCGGGGGTGCGCCGCGCCTCGGCGGCGGCGACCTCGGGGCCGCCGGGGGCGACGAAGCCGCCCGGGGTGGTGGGGGCGGCCCCCCGGTGGTCCATGCCCTTCATGGGATCGGCGGAGCAGGCGGCGAGCAGACCGGTGCCGGCGGCGGCGAGCGCCGCGCCGAGCACGGTGCGACGGGTGGGTGTGCGCATGACGGAGTGCACCTCGTGCGGTGGGTGTGGATGAGCAGGACGTCGCGACGGCCGTCCCGTCCGCGCCGGGCGCGGACCGGGGACGGCGGGCGCGCGCCTACTGACGCAGCACCGACAGCCGGGTGAGGAGTATCCGCCCGCCTTCGGGCGGGGGCAGCGCGCGAACGGCCCGCAGCAGCCGGGCCCTGACCTCGGCGGCGGCATCGCCGTTGTGGCGCAGCAGGGGGCCGGCGACGAGCAGCAGCAGCGTCCAGCCGGCGAGGACGGCGAGGCAGACCGCCATCGGGTCCATGCCGTCGGCCGCCGCGGTGTGCGCCATCTCCTCGGCACCCACCAGGTGACCGGCACTCACGGCGTGCCGGGCCGGCCCGTGGTCCGTTCCGTGCCCGCCCGCGGTCGGATGGCCGAGCGTGTGCATCGTCACGACGCCGAACAGCAGCGCGGCGAGCAGGAGCAGTCGCAGGGCCCGGGGGACGGCCGGACGCGGCTCCACCATGGTCCACCTCCCGACCGATCCCGCCACCACGTACCCCCACAGGGTATCCCGAGCTGCAACCCCCGGCCGCGCCGGGGAGGGCCGGGCGCGCCATGCCCTCCCGACCGCCGAAGATCAAAAGGCCGGCGGCGGGTCGCGAATCGACGGCGCCGACCATTCCGCCCCCGAACGGCCGCGTCTGCTCACCCTGGGAATGGCCGGCTACACCGCGAACGGCATCATCGGCACGCCTTCGTTCAGCACCACCGCGAAGGGGAAGGCAACACTCGACAACCTGTCCGAGTCGGCCGCCGCCCACCCTGCCCTCCGCATCGGGAGTCGAGCCGCCGAACCGCCCCCGACCAGGCGCCCCGACCCGGACGGCACCCTGAGGAACGTCCCCTAAGGGAGTAGACGCGCGTGCGGCCGGGCATGGCACAGACGTAGCTGCAGGCCGCCAAACGTGAGAAGGTACCATCCATGACGGTGCTCAAATTCATTCTCAATGTCATTTGGCTGCTTTTCTGCGGCATCTGGATGGCAATTGCTTATACAGTTGCAGGAATTATCTGCTGCCTGCTCGTCATTACCATTCCATTCGGCATCGCCTCTTTCCGGATCGCCGGGTTCATCCTCTGGCCGTTCGGCCGGACCACGGTGGAGAAGCCGGGCGCCGGAGCGGCGTCGTGCATCGGGAACGTCATCTGGCTGATCTTCGCCGGGTGGTGGTTGGCGATCGCGCACCTGATCACCAGCATCCCGCTGTTCCTGTCGATCATCGGCATCCCCTTCGGCTGGGCCAACCTCAAGATGATCCCGATCTCGCTGATGCCGCTCGGCCGCGAGGTCGTTCCCACCGACCAGGCTTGGGGCGCCCGCTGACTTCCGTGAACACCGACGGCCGGCGAGGGGAGAAACCCTCGCCGGCCGTCGTCGTCCGCACGGCTCGCGCCGACCTCGGCGTCGAGCGGGCGCTCAATTCGGGCGGGGCCTGAGCAGGTCGTCGACCAGGGCGTCCACCAGGTCGCGGGAGATCGTCGACCCGGTCAGGTCGCCGAAGCCGTGCTCGGCGAGCAGATCGTCAGCGGCATGCAGCACGGCCAGACGTGCGACCTCGTCGCGTCGGCTGCCGGAGTGCGGCCTGCGGGGCTGGGATCTCGTGGCGGGCATGCGAAACACAGTACCCGTCAGCAGTTCCGTGCGATTATCCAGACGCAACGGCTCGTCTAGACAAAGTCCCCCACCGCCAAGGAGTTCATGTGTCCACCACGACCGACCGCCGAGCTCTGGTCATCGGTGCCTCGCGCGGGCTGGGGCTCGTCCTCGCCGACGAACTCGCTCGACGCGACTGGCACGTCATCGCCACGGCCCGCCGGGGCGGCGGCGAGCTGCACGCTCGTGCCGATGCCTGGAAGGGACGACTGGAGGTCGAGTCACTGGAGATGACGAGCTCCGAACAGTTGGCCGCGCTGCGCGAGCGCCTGGACGGCCGTCGACTCGACCTGCTCTTCGTCAACGCCGCGATCAACCTGGGCAACCAGCCCATCGGCGAGGTCCCGACCGACATGTTCACCGAGGTCATGGTCACCAATGCGTTGAGTCCGCTGCGCGTCCTCGAAGCCCTCCGTGGACTCGTCGTGCCCGGCGGAACCGTCGCGGTCATGTCCTCCTCGCAGGGCAGCATTTCGCGGAACACCCAGGGCGGCTACGAGCTCTACCGGGCCAGCAAGTCCGCGCTCAACCAGCTGATGCGCAGTTACGCCGCCCGCCACGCCGGCGACGGACAGACCAAGCTGCTCATCGACCCCGGCCACAACCGGACCGAGCTCGGCGGACCGGACGCACCACTCGCGCCCGAGGAGAGCATCCCGGCCGTCGTCGACGTCCTCGAAGCGCAGGCCGGCGCCCCCGGCCTGCAGTTCCTGGATCTCCATGGCGAGACCGTCCCGTGGTAGGGCTCCGGGTCTGAGCACCGGAGGACGGCCTCGCGCCGGCGGAGGGGCGCCGGCGCGAGGCCGCGGGGTGGGTGCGGGGATCAGGACGGGCGGGGGATGTAGGCGAGGCCGTGGGCGCCGGCTTCTCCGCGCTTGGCGATGTCCAGTCGGCCGAGGCCCTGGAAGGTCTCCAGGTCGACGATGTCGACGGTGGAGGAGACGAGGTTGGACACGTAGGCGAGCCGGCCGTCGGGGGACGAGGTGATGGTCAACGGGAAGAGCCCCACGTCGAGTTGGCCGAGGCGCCGACGGGTGTCGGCCGCGAAGACGGTGAGCCGCCCGGGCGTCTGGCGGCCGAGCCCGGACGCCGGGTCGGGGGCCATCCGCACCTCGCCGACGAGCAGTTTTCCGGTGGACGTCAGGTGCACCGGCAGGACGATGTCCCGGGTGGGCAGGGTGTCGACGACGGCCGCCGTCCGGGCGTCGACGACCCGGATCCCGGTGACCGGTCGGTCGTGGTCAGGGGCATCGGCGTCGGAGCCGGAGGAGGCGATGGCGGAGCCGGCGTAGGGCGCGGCGACGAAGGCGTGGGTGCCGTCGGCCGAGACGGCGAGCCCTTCACTGCCCGGCACCTCGACCTTCGCGGTGAGGACGCCCCGTTCGAGGTCGACGATCGAGACGAACGGCGCCTCCTTGTTGGTGGCGTAGCCGATCCGCCCGGCCGGGTCGATGGCGAACCAGTGCGGGCCGGGCGCGTCGGTGTCGATCCGGCCGATCGGCCGGCGGGTCTCGGTGTCGATGACCACGACGCCGCCGGGGCGGTCCGCCGAACCCTCCACGCTGACGTAGAGGCGGCGGCGTGCCGCGTCCAACGCCAGTCCGTGCGGCCCGTGTTCGGGGGCGAGGTCGACGACCTCGACGATCCGGCGGGTGTCGGGATCGATGACGGTCAGTTCGGTGCGGCGGCCGGTGTTCGCGTGGTAGTAGCCGGAGTGGTAGGCCGTGGCGCACCACAGCAGGCGCTGGGTCGGGTCGAAGCACAACTCGTGCGGCTCGGCGAGGACTTCGAGGGTGCCGAGGTGCCGGTCGGAGGCCGCGTCGAAGAAGGAGACGGTCGGCCCGGTCTGGCTGACGACGGCGAGGACATCGCCTTCCCGGCTGGCCCGGGGCGGATCGAGGGGGGACTGCTGCACAGCGGACTCCTTGCCCGGGAGGTGGTGGTTGCCGCGCGATCTGCGGGCAGTTCCACTCTCCGCGCACGACGGTGCCGCAGCAATGCAAGGATTGGCAGAAGATCCTTGCCCCAGACGCAAAACTGCAGTTCAGGAGCCCCCACCATGGACCTCAACCTGCTACGCGTCCTGGACGCCCTGCTCCAGGAGAACAGCGTGACCCGCGCCGCCGAGCGGCTCGGCACCTCCCCCGCGGCGGTCAGCCGCAGCCTGGCCCGGCTCCGCCGCGCCGTCGGCGACCCGCTGCTGGTCCGCGCGGGCCAAGGGCTGGTGCCGACCCCGCGCGCCGTCGAACTCCGGGACGAGGTCGGCGCGTTGCTGCGCGGCTGCGACAACGTCCTGCGGCCGGGGGCCGGTTTCGACGCCGTGCACCTCCAGCGCACCTTCACCGTCCAGGCCGCCGATCTGCTGCTGGTCGGGCTGGCCGGGGCGTTGACGGAGCGGATCCACGCCGAGGCCCCGCACGTGGATGTGGTCTTCCTGCCGGAGGCCATGGAGGGCGGCCCCGCGCTGCGGCAGGGTTGGGTCGACGTCGAACTGGGCGTCCTCGGGCACCTGGACCCGGAGATCCGGACCCGGCCGCTCACCCGGGGGCCGCTGGTCGGCGTCGCGCGCAGCGACCATCCGCTCTTCGACGGGCGGATCACCGCCCGCCGGTTCGCCGCGGCCGACCACATCGGCGTCTCCCGGCTCGGCAAGCGGCTCGGACCGATCGACACCGCGCTCGCCGAGCTGGGGCTGCGGCGCCGGGTCGCGGCCGTCGTCCCCAGCCACACCAGCGCGATGATGCTCGCCCGGGACACCGACCTGATCGCGCTCAGCCTGGCCGACTGGCTGCCCGACACGATCGCCGCCCTGGGCCTGCGCACCTTCCCGATCCCCCTCGACCTGGCGCCGCTCGATCTCGGCATGGCCTGGCACCCCCGCAACGCGGCCGACCCGGGACACCGCTGGTTCCGCGAACACCTGGCGGCGGCCGTCCTCGACCCGTCGAGGCCTGCCCGAGGCGCGGGGGACCCGGAACGGCAGTCCGGTGTTTTGCCGAAACGGCAAAGTTTCTCGCCCGCCGCGCGGGCCGTCCCCCACGATCGACGGGAGGCCGGTGGCGCCACGGATGAGCACCACGCGATGTGATCGGCGCGGCGAGCAGCACGCGGCGAGCACACGGGACGAGCAGCACGCGGCGAGACCGGCGCACGGCAGACCGACGGTTCAGGAGGACGCATGACACGGCACGACACGGAGCCCAGGCACCGGCTGGTCCCCTCACCCGGGGGCCGGATCCACCTGGTGGAGCAGGGCAGCGGGCCGCTGGTGCTGCTGGTGCACGGCTTCCCGGAGTCCTGGTACTCCTGGCGCCACCAGCTCCCGGCGCTCGCCGCGGCGGGCTACCGCGCGGTCGCGCTGGACGTACGCGGCTACGGCCGCTCCTCCCGGCCCGCCGCCCCGGAGGCCTACCGGATGCTCGACCTGGTCGAGGACAACGCCGCGGTGGTGCGCGCCCTGGGCCGGGAACAGGGCCAGGGAGAGGGCGAGGAACGGGCGGTGGTGGTCGGTCACGACTGGGGCGCGACGATCGCCGCCAACAGCGCGCTGCTCCGGCCGGAGGTGTTCCGCGCGGTGGGCCTGCTCAGCGTCCCCTACACGCCGCGGGGCGGTCCCCGGCCCGGCGAGCTCTTCGCCGCGATGGGCGGTGCCGAGGAGTTCTACGTGTCCTACTTCCAGGAGCCGGGCCGGGCCGAGGCCGAGATCGAACCCGACGTCCGCGGCTGGCTCGCGGGCTTCTACGCCGCGCTGTCCGCCGACACCATGCCCGGGCCCGACGCGCCCGACCCGCACTTCGTCCGCCGGGGCGGCACGTTGCGCGAGCGCTTCCCCACCGGTCCACTGCCCGGCTGGCTCGGCGAACGCGACCTCGACGTCTACGCCGGGGAGTTCGAGCGCACCGGTCTGACCGGTGCGCTGAACCGCTACCGGAACATGGACCGGGACTGGGCGGACCTCGCCGCCTTCGACGGCGCCCCGGTCACCCAGCCCGCCCTGTTCCTCGGCGGCACCCGGGACGCCTCCACCACCTGGCTGGCCGACGCGATCGAGGCCTACCCCGTCACCCTCCCGGGCCTGCTCTCCTCCCACCTCCTCGACGGCTGCGGTCACTGGATCCAGCAGGAGCGCCCCGCCGAGGTCAACCGACTGCTCATCGACTGGCTGGACGCACTGCCCCGCTGACCCGCACCACCGGCGAGGACGGAGTCCGCGGCGAGGCCGCGGCCGAAGGTGTGCGTGGTCATGCCAGGACCGTGCGCCGTAGGGCTTGTCCCACCGTTCCCGCCGCGCGCTGATGCGACGCGCATGGCGGGACAAGCCCTACAGCCCGAGGATGCGCGCGGCCGCCTCCCGCATCTCGACCTTGCGGACCTTGCCGGTGACGGTCATCGGGAACTCCTCGGCCACGTGCACGTAGCGCGGGATCTTCACGTGGGCGAGGCGGCCGGTGCAGTAGGCGCGGACGGCCTCGGCGGTGAGCGGCTCGGCACCCTCGCGCATCCGGACCCAGGCCATCAGCTCCTCGCCGTACGCGGCGTCGGGCACGCCGACGACCTGCACGTCGAGGATGTCGGGGTGGGTGTGGAGGAACTCCTCGATCTCGCGCGGGTAGAGGTTCTCGCCGCCGCGGATGACCATGTCCTTGATCCGTCCGGTGATGGCGAGGTAGCCGTCCTCGTCCATCACGGCGAGATCGCCGGTGTGCATCCAGCGGGCGGCGTCGACGGCCTCGGCGGTGCGCTCGGGCTCGCCCCAGTAGCCGAGCATCACCGAGTAGCCGCGGGTGCAGAGTTCGCCGGGCTCACCGCGCGGGACGGTACGGCCGGTGGCCGGGTCGACCACCTTGACCTCCAGGTGCGGGCCGACCCGGCCGACGGTGGACACCCGGCGGTCGACCGAGTCGTCGGCGCGGGTCTGGGTGGAGACGGGCGAGGTCTCGGTCATGCCGTAGCAGATGGCCACCTCGGTCATGCCCATCCGGCCCATGACGTCCTTCATCACCTCGGCCGGGCAGGGCGCGCCCGCCATGATGCCGGTGCGCAGGCTGCCGAGGTCGTAGCGCGCGAAGTCGGGGTCGGCGAGTTCGGCGATGAACATGGCGGGCACCCCGTACAACGAGGTGCAGCGCTCGGCGGCGACGGCGGCCAGGGTGGCGCCCGGCTCGAAGGAGGGGGCGGGGATCACCGTGCAGGCGCCGTGGGAGGTGGCGGCGAGGTTTCCCATCACCATGCCGAAGCAGTGGTAGAAGGGCACCGGGACGCAGATCCGGTCCTGATCGGTGTACCTGAGCAACTCGCCGACGAAGTAACCGTTGTTGAGGATGTTGTGGTGCGACAGCGTCGCACCCTTGGGGAAGCCGGTGGTGCCGGAGGTGTACTGGATGTTGATCGGGTCGTCGGGCGACAACTCCCGCTCGCGCTCGGCGAGACGGGCCGGGTCGGCGCCGCGCCCGGCGGCGAGCAGCGCCTCCCAGTCCGGACCGCCGAGCAGCACCACCCGGTCCAACTCCGGGCAGCGGGGCCGCACTTCCCGGATCATCCCGGCGTAGTCGGAGGTCTTGAAGCGCTCGGCCGCGACCAGCAGGCGGACACCGGCCTGGTTCAGCACGTACTCCAACTCGTGCGAGCGGTAGGCCGGGTTGACGGTGACCAGGATCGCGCCGAGCCTGGCGGTGGCGTACTGGGTGAGCGTCCACTCGGCGCAATTGGGCGCCCAGATGCCGACCCGGTCGCCCTTGGCGAGCCCGAGGTCGAGCAGGCCGAGGGCCAGCGCCTCGACGTCGGCGGCGAGTTCGGCGTACGTCCAGCGGCGGGCGGTGGCCCGGTCGACCAGGGCGTCCCGCTCGGGGAAGGCGCGCACCGCGCGGTCGAGGTTCTCCCCGATGGTGTCCCCGAGCAGCGGGACGTCCGAGGCGCCGGAGGAGTAGCTGCGCGGGGTCGGCATGATCGGCACGGTGTGACTCCTGGGTGGGCGCGTGCGGGTCGGGGACCATGGTCGCGGTCCCGCGCCCGCGCCGCCACCCCCGAACGGGGGTGCGGACACGGCGCTGGGGCCGCCCGTCGGGTTCGACGGACGGCCCCAGCAGTCGGATCAGCCCCAGCAGTCGGGTCAGCCGTTGACGCAGGTGTTGGCGATGGCCGGGTTGAGGATGCCGATGATGCCGATCGAGTTGCCGCAGACGTTGGCCTCGAAGTTGATCGGGATCTGGATCTGGTTGCCGGAGAGCACGCCGGGGGAGCCGAAGGCGAGACCGTTCGCGGTCGCGTCGCCCGCGGCAGCGGTGCCGGCACCGGCCAGGACGGCCACCGCGGCGAGCGCGGTGGCGGCGAGGGTGGTACGAAGACGCATTGCGTCACTCCTTGGGAGGGTGGCGAACTTCCATGTGACGATCACACTCGCACCGATCGAACTCGACGGCAGGCCGGGAAGCCCGAATTGGTCACTCAGCGGGCGTGTCGCCCTCCCGCTCCCCCGACCGCGGCCCGCAGGACCCGGACACGCTCAGTGATTCCAGCAGGTCCCGGGCCGGTTCAAGCCCCGGTTCGGCCGCCACCGCGCGGTGCAGCAACCCGAGCGCGAACGCCCCGTCGCCGGCCGCCAGCGCGTCCAGCGCCCGGTTGTAGTCGATCCGAGCGGCGTAACGCAGCCGGACCAGCGCGGCCAGGTCCTCCCGGCAGGACGGGCAGCGCAGGCCCTGCGGGTCCGCCGGGACGGCGCATTGCGGGCAGAGCACCTCGATCGGCGGCACGTCGGCAGCCGGCCCGCCGATCGGAGTCACGTCGGAGCTCATCGCGGACCGGCCTCCTCCGGGCGGACGGGGCCGAGCGACTCCGCGAGCGGCTCACTGCCCAGCTCCCGCTGCGCCTGCGCGTACAGCGCCAGCAGGGCCGAGCTGTGCTGGTTGGCGGCCTCCATGTTGGCCGACTCCACCGCCTCGTCCAGCCCGCGCAGCTCGGCCATGATCCGCTGCGCCAGCGCCGGCGAGACCATGTTCTGGTTGACGTAGACGTTGCACATGGTGAGCATCCGGAAGGTGTGCCCGAGCGAGTCGCACAGCTCGTCGGCCCGCTGGGCGGCGCGCATCGCGCCCTCCCAGTCGGCCGCCTCGCGGCGCAGCCGCAGCTCGGCGGCCACCGACCGCAGCCGGTCGAGGTCGCTCGGGTCGAGGTGCTTCTCGCAGTAGTGGAGGAACAGGCTCAGGTACGCCTCCGAGCCTCGTACCCAGCGCTGCGCCTTGAGCTGGCGCTGGGCCCGCTCCAGCGCCTCGTCCACCGACTGGCCACGGGTCTGGCCGGCGGCCAGGTCGTCCAGGCTGTCCATGAGCCGCTGCGCCTCGCGCATCTCGGCCTCGGTGAGCTCGCCGCCCCAGCGGTCGGTGAAGGTCTCGATCTGCCGCTGCTGCTCCTCGACCTGGACCTTGAGCTCGGGGTCGAGGGTGACGCGCTCCAGCTTGACGGTCTTCTCGCCGCCGCCCTGGATCCGCACCGACAGGGTGATGGTGCGGTCCCGGTCGAGACCGAAGGACACCTCCACCGGGGTGCGGCCGCCGAGTCCGGCGGGCAGGCGCAGGGTCAGGTGGCCGATCAGCTCGTTCTGCTGGGCGATCTCGTGCTCGCCCTCGTAGACCGCGATCTCCAGCCGCTGGCGGCCGCTGCCGGAGACCACGAACTCGCGGCTGACCGGCGAACCGGTCGGGTAGCTGGTGTTCTTGGGGATGATGACGGCCAGCCGGCCGTCATTGAGCTCGATGCCGAGGTTCTTCGGGGTGATGTCGAACGGGTTGGTGACCTGCATCAGCTCGCCGCAGCCCTGGCAGACCTCGCTGCCGGGCGGGTTGACCACACCGCAGGCGGCGCAGCGCAGGCCGACGTCCTCGGCGGCGGTCGAGGCCACCCTGGTCCCGCCGGGGGCGGCGGAGTTGAGCGCCTCGCCGCACAGCTCGCAGGCGGTGACGCCGGGGGCGGCCGGGGTGCCGCAGCGCGGGCAGTTGTCGCTGCGCACGACGGTGGCCGCCTGGGACTGCGCCGGGATGCCCGCTCCGGTGGCCGAAGCGCCCGCCTCCTGGCCGCACTTGGGGCAGGAGGCAGCCTCGGCGTCGACCGGGATGTGGCAGCCGGTGCAGGAGACCCGGGGCCCGCCGAGCAGCGAGGTGGCGCAGTTGGCGCAGTTGGAGGCGGAGAGGTCGCCGGGGGCCCGGCACTCGGGGCACTCCACCTCGCCGACCAGCGCGGACTGGACGGCCGCGCCGAGCGCCACGCACTGCATCGGGTTGACGCCGCGCCGGATCCGGCGCGGCCCGAAGACCTCGCCGAGCCGCCGGGCCACCAGCGGGATCGCGGTGGAGCCGCCGACCAGCACCACCTCGTCGATGTCCCCGACGGTGAGGTTGGCCTGCATGATGGCCTTGTGGGTCAGCTCGATGGTGCGCTCGATCTGGGCCTCGATCAGCTCCTCGAAGCGGGCCCGCTCGAACTCCGTCTCCAGCACCAGCTGGCCGGCGCCGAGGCCGGGCAGGATCACCTCGGAGGCCTCCTGGTGGGAGAGCTCGATCTTGATGGTCTCGGCGGTGGAGGCGATCTTCGGCCGGTCCCGCAGGTCGGGCTGGTAGTCGGCACCGTACTCCTCCCGGATGTCCTCCAGCAGCGCGGTGGTGATGGCGCGGTCGAAGTCGTCGCCGCCGAGCAGGTTGTCGCCCTCGATGCCGAGCACCGAGACCGAGCCGGGCACCAGCAGCAGGATGGAGATGTCGAAGGTGCCGCCGCCGAGGTCGTAGACCAGGACTGTCCGGCCCTCGTCGCCGGCCTCGGCGGTGATCCCGTAGGCGAGCGCGGCGGCGGTCGGCTCGTTGATGATCCGCAGCACGTGCAGGCCGGCCAGCCGGCCCGCCTCCTGGGTGGCCGCGACCTGCCGCTCGCCGAAGTACGCGGGGACGGTGATGACGGCCCGGTGGAAGGGCTCGCCGAAGCGCTGCTCGGCGTCCTCCTTCAGGCGGTGCAGGATGATCGCGGAGATCTCGATCGGGGTGTAGGAGCGGCCGTTGAACCAGACGTTCACGTCGCCGTCGGTGCCCGCCGTGACCTTGTAGTCGACCTCCTTGAGGGCGGCCTGGACCTGCGGGTCCTTGAACTTGCGGCCCATGAAGCGCTTGACCGAGCGGATCACGTTGGCGCCGTCGATGGCGACCCGGCTGCGCGCGGTCGAGCCGACCAGCAGCTCGCCCTTGCGGCCGCTGCCGACCACGGAGGGCGTGGCCTCCTGGTTCTGCCGGTTGAAGATGATCTCCGGCTCGCCCCGGCGCAGGTGGGCCACCACGGAGTTGGTGGTTCCCAGGTCGATGCCGAGTGTGCGGTACATGTCGTTCCCCTCTTGCCCCTCGTGGTCCTGACTACTTCTTCCGCTTGCGCCGGCCGCCCGTGGCCGCTCCCTTCCGGCGGGCCCGGGGCGGGGCCGTCGTGGCCCGGGCGGGGTTCACCGGCGCGGCGGCTTCGGGTTCGGGTTCGGGCTCCGGTGTCACGGCCGCGGGCTCCGGTGTCACGGCCGCGGACCCGGGTGCCGGTTCGGGCCCGGGCTCCCCCGGCCGGTCCGGCGCCGCCCCCGGCTCGGGCTCCGGGGCGAGCGCGCGCTCGACGTCCTCGGCGAACACCGGCTCCGGTTCCGGGGCGGGCGCGGCGACGACGACCTGGGCGCGGCGCAGCACCTCCTCCCCCCAGAAGAACCCGGTGACCACCGTCTGCACGACCGTCTCCGGCGCCACCCCGAACCGCGGTTCGGTGCCGACGATCTCGGTCAGCGCCGGGTCCGCCGCCAGGCCCTCCAGTCGCATCGGGCGCACCCCCGCCTTGGCGAGCCGTCCGAGCAGCCGTCGGCGGGTGGCCTCGATCCCGGCGCCGCGCCCGAGCAGCACCAGTTCACGGTCCAGGCCGAGCGCGGCGAGGGCGTCGTCCACCTCGACCAGGATGCCCAGCAGGTCCCGCTGGGTGGCCCGGGCGGTCTGCGCCTCATCGGCCCGCAGGCGCTGCAACAGGGAGGCCCGGTAGAGCAGTTGGCTGAACGCCTGGTCGAGGTCGACCTCCAGGGCGCGCTGCGGGATCTCCAGCGGCTGGTGGCCCTCGTAGGAGGGGGCGGGCGGTGCGTCGGTCATTCCGGTACCTCGATCTGCGGCAGCACGGACAGGTCGGCGGCGTAGCGGGCAGGGACGGGCGGTTCGGGATCGGCGCCGCCGGGGGCGGGTTCGGCGAAGTCGGCCGCCGACTCGGCCCGGTGCAGCGCCAGCAGGGAGGCGGCGGGCGGCAGCGGCGGGCGTTCGATGACCAGCAGCGGTTCGGCGAGAGCGGGCGCCAGCAGGTCGGCCGCCTGGTCGACGGGCTCCGGCGGCAGCGGGCGCTGGAGGTCCGACTCCAGCCGCCGGTCCGGGTTTCGCAGCAGTGCGGCGGCGTCCTGGATCTGCTGGCGGGTGTACCGGCCCGCCCGCATCGCCGGGCCGACGGCGAGGTTGATCTCGCGCACGCCGGCCGTGAGCGCAACGCCCAGGACCTCGTACGGCGACGGTTCGTGCAGTGGCATGGCGGGCGGCTTCTCTCCTCACGGCTGACGGTGGCTCAGGGATGGCGCAGGACCTACGACGACGGTGGCCGCTCTGCGGTTGCGGTCAGCGCAGCGCGCCGATCCTGCGCTGCAGGGCGCGCAGGTCGCGGTCGTCCGGGTTGTGCTCGACGGCCTGGCGGATCAGCTGGCGGGCCTCCCTGAACTGGCGCAGGTTGGCCCGGTTGACGGCGTAGGAGCTGTAGACGACGCTCAGTTCGATGTGCAGCTTGGTGACGTCCTCCGGCGTGCGGGCCAGGTTGAGCGCCTCCTCCAGCAGCCGGGTCGCCTCGGGGTAGCGGTGGGCCTCGTAGTGGCCGATGGCCTCGCCGCGCCAGACACTGACCATCAGGCGGCGGATGTCGGGCGAGTCGTCGTAGGCCCTGGCCTTCTGCAGCATGGCGGCCTGGGTCGTGAACGGGCGGTCCTGCAGGTTGTCCAGCATGTGGTTGGCGAGCATCACGGCGACCCGGCGCGGGGCCTCCTGCTCGACGTCGCCGTCCCACTCCGGGTCGGCCCGCAGGGCGTCCGCCATCCGGCCGACGGCGAGGGCCCGGTGGTCGGCGAAGGCGGCGGAGCGGGCGAGGTGGCGCAGCACGAAGGCGAGGCCGTGCCGGTGGTCCGGGTCCGGGTTGAGCGTGATCAGTTCCCGCCACGCCTCGGCGGCCTCCTCCAGCTCCGCGTCGGTGGCGTCGGGGCGGCTGAGCTGGCTGGCCCGGTTGCCGAGGGCGGCCTCCAGGAAGTGCCGGGCGGTCGGCTCGCCGGGGGCGAGTTCGAGGCTCTTGCGCAGCAGGACCAGGGCGCGGGGGTAGTCCTTGTCCTCGTTGTTGATCTTGCGGGCCCACTGGGCGTAGGTGGCGCCGAGGTCGCCGCGCACCTCGGGGTGGTCGGGGGCCAGCGCGAGGGCCTTCTCCAGGAGTTCGGTGGCGCCCGCCTGGTCGTCGTCGCTGCTCTTGAGCAGGGCGCGGGCGGCTCGTACGCCGGATTCGGCGGCGATCGCGGGCGCGTCGGCGGGCAGTACGGTGCCGGGCACGGTGCGGGCCCGGGTGAGGCAGTCCAGGGCCTCGCGCCAGTCCTGGTTGCGGTGGTGCTCGCGGGCCTGGCTGACCAGGCTCTCGCCGAGCAGGCCCTGCCAGCCGGCGCCGCGTTCGGCCTCGGGCACCGCGTCCAGGGCGCCGACGGCGGCGGCCTGGCGGCCCTGGAGGAGCAGGTAGCGCTGCGGGCCGAGGTCGCCGAACAGGCCGAGGGCCCGGGTCAGCGGGTGCCCGTCGGGGCTCTCCGGCCGCCGCCAGGCCCGCACCGCCTCGTCGAACCCGGCGGCCCAGGCGGCGAGTTCGGGCTCCTGGCGGAGCAGTCGGTCGAGGGCGGGGCCGAGCGCCAGGCGTCGGGCCGGGCGGCCGGGCAGGGTGATCCGGACGTCCTCCTGGGCGAAGGCGTCCGCGCTGTGCGCCTCCATGCCGAGGAGCAGCGTCCAGGCGGTGACCTCGTCGCCGCTGCGGCCGGCGGCCCGGTCCAGCGCGCGCAGGTCCTCGCGGAGGCGGTCGGTGAGCGCGCTGCGGGCGGCGGACATCCGCGGCGGTTCGACCGGGCGGCCGGTGATCCGGGCGGACTCCGCCCACAGGTCGGGCTGGTGCAGGGCGGCGACCAGGCAGCCGAGCGTCCAGGCCCAGATCCGCTCGTCGGGCGCCGCCTCCTCCTGGGTGGAGACGGCCAGCCGGTAGCCGGCCAGGCCGAGGGCGTGCAGCAGCCGGGGGTGGGCCGGGTCCGTGAGCAGCAACGCGTGGTAGCCGTTCCAGGCTTCGCGGTGGCGGCCCTCGACGGCGTGCTGGTGGGCCTCGTGCTCGGCGAGCAGGACGAGCGCGGCGGCGGCCTGCGGGTGGCCCGGGGCGAGGGTGAGCACCCGGCGCAGGTCGCCGGCCGCGCGGCCGGGCTCCCCGGCGTCCAGGGCGGCGCCGGCCCGGCGGAGCAGGACGGCGCTGCGCGCGGCGCCGTGGTCCTCCGGCAGGTCGGCCAGGGCCTCGTCCAGCCGGCCGAGTTCGGCGCGCAGCAGGGCGAGGTCCAGCCGTACGGGCGCGGCGGCGGGGCTGTCGCCGAGCGCCTGCGTCCAGGCGGCGAGGACGGGCTCGGCCTGTTCGGGCACCCCGGCCCGGCGGGCGCAGTCCAGGACGGCGCGCAGTGCGGGCGCGGCGCAGCGCACGCAGCGCGGCGAGGCGGCGTCGGCGGGGCGGTGCAGGTGGGCGGCGCAGGCCTCCCGGCCGCAGCCGGCGCAGGCGTCGGTGGCGGGGCCCGCGCAGACCCCGCACTCGGCGGTCTCGGGAAGCGGCTGCGGCGGCTCGGGGGCGGTACCGGCGGTCAGGAAGTGGCGGTACCAGTCCAGCGCGGTGGCCCAGTTGCCGGCCCGTTCGGCGAGCAGCGCCCGCAGCCGGGCCAGGGCGGGGTCGCCGGCCGGGTCGGGGGCGAGCGGGGCGAGCAGGGCGATGGTCTGGACCGGACGGCCGGTCAGCAGGGCGACGGCGGCCAGGTGGTAGCGGTCGCGCGGCCCGGTGGCGGGGTCGAGCAGGGTCGCCGGCGGTTCCGTCGAGCCCTCGGCCAGAGCGAGCGCGGCGCGCAGCCGGGCCTGCCGGTGGGTGACGGCGCCGGGCAGGGCGTCGGCGAGGGCGAGGGCGGCGGCGGCCCGCTCGCGCGGTTCGGGGTGGTCGCGGCCGGTGACCAGCAGGTGCGCGGCCTCGCGCAGGGCGGCCTCGCGCAGCGCGGCCCGGTAGCCGGGGGCGGCCGGGTGGTCGGCGGCGGCCTGCTGCCAGAGCTCCCGGGCGGCCACCGGGTCGGCGGCCAGCCGGGTGCGGGCGAGCCGGTCGCGGGCCAGGGCGAGCCGCTCGCGCAGCTCCTCGTCGCGCAGCGGCTCCCAGCGGGCCAGGGCGCCGGCCGGGTCGTCGGTACGGGCCAGGGCGAGACCGTGGTGGAAGGCGGCGATCCGGGCCCAGCGGGAGTCCGGTTCGGTGTCGGCCTCGGCGCCGAGGACGGGCTCGGCCTCGGCCGCCTCGCCGGCGGCGAGCAGGGCCGCCCCGAGCCGGACCCGGGCGGGGCGCCAGTCGGGGGCCAGGCCCAGGCCGGTGCGGTAGTCGGCGGCCGCCTCGGCGGGGCGCGCGGCCCGCTCGTGCACCAGGGCGAGGCCGAACCGGGCCGGGGCGAAGGAGGGTTGGACGGTCAGGGCGGCGGTGAACTGCTCCCGGGCCTGGTCGTCGGCGCCGAGCAGCAGGGCGAGCCGGCCGAGGGCGTAGCGGGGGCGGGGGTCGCCGGGGGTCTCGGTGGCGGCGGCCGCGAGGTCGGCCCACGCGGCGTCGGTGGCGCCGAGCCGCTGCCGGGCCAGGCCGCGGAAGAGCAGGCTGTCGGTGCGCAGCGCCGGGCCGCGCACCCACGGGGAGGGCTCGCCGGGGCCGCGCCGCAGCGCCTCGTCGAAGGCGGCGACGGCGGGTTCGTCCCGGTGCAGGGTGAACAGCTGGGCGCCCCAGCGGAACCAGAGTTCGCCGCTGCCGCCGGGCGCGGCCGCGGCGAGCAGGGCCTCGGCCTCGGCGGCGCGGTCGGTGCCGCGCAGCAGGGCGGAGCGGGCCAGCACCGGCCAGTCCCGGCCGGGCAGCGCGGCCAGGGTCCGGGTGGTGGCGCTCTCGCGCTGCTCGGGGGTGCCCTCGCGGCAGAGCCGCTGCAGCCAGTCCACGGCGCGGGCTGCCGCCGCGGCCTCCTCGCCGGGTTCGGCGCCGTCGGCGACGGCCTGGAGGAAGGCGAGCAGCGGCCCGAGGTCGCCGTCCGGGGCGGATATCCGCTCCTCGGCGAGGTGGCGCAGGCTCCACCGGGGTACCTGCCGGGCCGGGTCCGCGAGCAGCGGGAAGGCCTCGCGGTGCAGGGCGAGGGTGGACGGCCGGTCGCCGGTGGGGATGGTGGCCTCGGCCTGGCCGAGCAGGGCGAGACCGCGCTGTGGGCCCAGCTCCGCGGGGCCGGCGGCGAGTCGGCGGGCGAGGCGCTCGTACCGGCGCCGGGCCTGCGGGGCCTTGCCGGCGGCGAGCCGTTCGGCCGCCGCGGCCAGCGCCTTGGCCACCGCCTCGGCGTCCAGGGCCTGTCGGCGGCGGACCAGTACGACGGCTGCCGCACCGGCCAGTGCCACCACGATCAACAGCACCGCGAGCTGCGCCATGCACCGTCCCCCTGCGCGTCGAGTTCGCCCCCGTCATGATCAACAAGCTTCGGACGATCATGAGTTGACGTCGTGTCGTGATGTTGCTCGGGCGCCCATCAGAATAGGCCCTCCACCGGTCAGACGAACAGAAAGGAGCACTATCCTGGGCAGCGCACGGGAAACAGCACGCAGGACGCACGACGTACGAGGCCACTCGCACGAAGCAGCACGTACGAAGCAGCACAGCAGCGCGTCAGGACCGGCCCAGCGTCGGTGACAAGCCAACAGGGGTCAGTCGGGGGTTGTGTGTCCGAGTCGCGTTGGGTGCCCGGGCTCCGGTTCGGACCGGAGTTCGACCCCGAGCAGTACGAACTCCTGGAGTTCCACCACCGGGGCGGCGAGGCCGAGGTGTGGCGAGCGGTGCGGACCGGCCACAGCGGGCTCAAGGAGCTGGTCGCCGCGAAGATCATGCTGGAGCGAGACCCCTCCGAAGTGCGTCGCTGGCTCGGGCGTTGGGACGACGTCTCGCACAATGCCCACCGCCTGGGCGTGACCGACCTGGTGGTGCCCAGCTTCCTGCTCGGGCCCTCCCCGCACCGGCCCGGCGCCGCGCCCTCCGGCGGGCTGCTCGGCTACCAGATCTCCCCCTGGGTCGAGGGCGTGCCGCTGCACACCTGGGGCCGCACCCAGCGTGGCGGGCCGGCGGCGGTGGCCGAGGTGCTGGCCCGGCTCTGCCGGATCGTCGACGAGCTGCACCGCAAGCGCTGGGTGCACCGGGACATCTCCCCCGCCAACGTCCTGGTGGACGCGCAGGGCCAGGTCAAGCTGATCGACCTGACCTTCCTGGCCCCGCTCGACCACACCCTCACCGTCGCGGTGTTCACCCCCGGGCACGTCCCGCCGGAGGCCGAGCAGGTCGGCGGCTTCCCGACCACCGCCAAGGACCTGTTCGCGGTCGGCACCCTCGCCCGCGCCCTGCTGCTGCCCGACCACGGCCGGCTCGACCACCGGCTGGCCGCCGAGCAGGCCCGCGCCGAACTGCTCGCCGCCGGCTACGGCGAGGAGCTGGCGCGCTGGGCCTGCGAGCCGCTGGCCCGCGACCCGGACCGCCGCCCCTCCCCGCTCGGCCCGTGGGTCGCGCGCGGCCGCGAACTCCTGCGCTCCCACCGGCCGGTGGCGCGGACCGCGGGCCTGGCCGTGCTGCCCGACCGGGCCGGCCGGCCGCTGCTGGTCACCGGCGGCGCCGACGGCACGGCACTGGCCGGCCCCGGGCACGGCGGGCAGCGCTTGCCGGCCGGTCAGGGGCCCGGCGCGGTACGGGAGCTGGTGGCCGGCTGGGCCGGGCGCGCGGGCGAGCTGGTGGTCTGCGCCGAGGACCGCGGCGGCACGCTCTGGGTCGGCACCGCGGCCGGCTGGTGGGAGGCCGCGCGCGGGGTCAGCGGGCTCGCGGGGGCGGTCAACTCCGCCGGGGAGATGACGGTCTGGACGGCGGCCGGCGGCGCGCTGCGCTCCTACCGCTGGGCGCCCGGCCTCACCCTCACCGGCCAGGAGCTGCCCGGCTGCCCGGCCGACCGGGTGCTCGCCGCGCTGGAGGAGCGGGCCGGGTCCTGGCTGGTCCTGGTCGAGCACCGCGAGCGGGTGCTGAGCTGGCGGCCGGGCACGGCCGAGCGCCCCGTCCCGCTGGGGCCGCCCGGCGCGCTGCGCGCCGGGGCGCTGGCCCGGACCTCCGCCGGTCCACAGGCCGCCACGCTGCGGCCGGACGGCTCCGTCCAGTTGCACACCCTCGGCACGGCCGGACCGGCGCCCGAGATCGGCGACGGCGAACCCTCCCTCGGCATCGCGATGGCCGGCCACCGGGGCGGCCCGACCGTGGCGCTGGCCGGCGCGGGCGGCGTCCGGCTGCGGCTGCCGGCCGGCGGCGCCTCCCGGCGGCCGCGCTGGTGGCGGCCGACGCTGCGCCCGGCCACCCGGGTCGCACTCGCGATGGGCGAGGACTGGCGGCTGTGCCTGGCCGCGGTGGTGGAGGGCGAGTTGCAGTGCTGGCAGGAGGACGCGGCGTACCGGTGGCAGGCAGTGGGGCTGCCCGAGCAGGGCTGACGTGACGCCGAGGCCCTGGAACCGGGTTCGGTTCCAGGGCCTCGGGGTGTCGGCGCGGGCTCAGCGGATACGGCTCACGGGGTGGCGGCTCAGCGGAAGCGGCGCAGCCGCAGGCTGTTGCCGACCACGAAGACCGAGGAGAAGGCCATCGCGGCCCCCGCGATCATCGGGTTGAGCATCCCGGCCGCGGCCAGCGGCAGGGCGGCGACGTTGTAGCCGAACGCCCAGCACAGGTTGCCCTTGATGGTGGCCAGGGTGCGACGGGAGAGCCGGATCGCGTCGGCCGCCGCCAGCAGGTCGCCGCGGACCAGGGTGAGGTCGCCCGCCTCGATCGCGGCGTCGGTGCCGGTGCCCATCGCCAGGCCCAGGTCGGCCTGGGCGAGCGCGGCCGCGTCGTTGACGCCGTCGCCGACCATGGCCACGACCCTGCCCTCGGCCTGCAGCCGCTTGACGGTGGCGACCTTGTCCTGCGGCATGACCTCGGCGATCACGTCCTCCGGGGCGATGCCGACCTCGGCCGCGACGGCCTCGGCGACCAGCCGGTTGTCGCCGGTCAGCAGCACCGGGGTCAGGCCCAGGCCGCGCAGCCGGGCGATCGCCTCGGCGCTGGTCGGTTTGACCGCGTCCGCCACCTCCAGGACGGCCCGGGCCTCGCCGTCCCAGCCCACCGCGATCGCGGTACGGCCGGCCGCCTCGGCGGTGCGCTTGGCCTCGGCCAGGCCCTGCGGCAGGTACTGCGACCAGTCGTTCAGCAGCGCCTCCCGGCCGGCGATCACCGCGTGGCCGTCCACCACGCCCTGGACGCCCAGGCCCGGCACGTTCTCGAAGCCCTCGACCGCGGGCAGTTCGCCGGCCTTGGCGGCGGCGGTGGCGATCGCCCGGGCGATCGGGTGCTCGGAGGCGTGCTCCAGGGCGCCGGCCAGGCGCAGCACCTCGGCCTCGGCCACGCCCTCGGCGGTGTGCACCGCGAGCAGGGTCATCCGGCCGGTGGTGACGGTGCCGGTCTTGTCCAGGACGATGGTGTCGACCTTGCGGGTGGACTCCAGCACCTCCGGGCCCTTGATCAGGATGCCCAGCTGGGCGCCGCGGCCGGTGCCGACCATGAGCGCGGTCGGGGTGGCCAGGCCCAGGGCGCACGGGCAGGCGATGATCAGCACGGCCACGGCGGCGGTGAAGGCGGCGGTCCAGCCCTCGCCGGTGCCCAGCCAGTAGCCGAGGGTGGCCACCGCCAGGATGATCACGATCGGGACGAAGACGGCGGATATCCGGTCCGCGAGGCGCTGCGCGGCGGCCTTGCCGTTCTGCGCGTCCTCGACCAGCCGGGCCATCCGGGACAGCTGGGTGTCCGCGCCGACCTTGGTCGCCTCGACGACCAGGCGGCCGCCCGCGTTGACGGTGGCACCGGTGACGCCGTCGCCGACGGAGACCTCCACCGGCACCGACTCCCCGGTGAGCATCGACGCGTCCACCGCCGAGGCGCCCTCGACCACCAGACCGTCGGTGGCGATCTTCTCGCCCGGCCGCACCACGAACCGGTCGCCCACGGCCAGATCCCCGATCGGGATCCGGACCTCGCGGCCCCGCCGGAGGACGGACACGTCCTTGGCGCCCAGCTCCAGCAGGGCCTTGAGCGCGGCCCCCGCGGTCCGCTTGGAGCGGGCCTCGAAGTAGCGGCCGGCCAGGATGAAGGCGGTGACGCCGGCCGCCGCCTCCAGGTAGATGTTCGACGAGCCGTCGCTGCGGGCGATGGTCAGCTCGAAGCCGTGCCGCATGCCCGGCATCCCGGCGTCGCCGAGGAACAGGGCCCACACGGACCAGAGGAACGCGGCGCCGGTGCCGAGCGAGACCAGGGTGTCCATGGTGGCGGCGCCGTGCCGGGCGTTGGTGAACGCGGCCTTGTGGAACGGCCAGGCGGCGTACGTGACCACGGGCGCGGCCAGCACCAGGGACAGCCACTGCCAGTTGTCGAACTGCAGGGCCGGCACCATCGCCATCGCGATCACCGGCACCGCGAGGGCGACCGCCGTGAACAGCCGCTGGCGCAGCGGGACCAGTTCGTCGGGCGGCTCGCCCTGCCCGGCCGGGGCGTCGGCGACCGGTGGCTTCGGCAGCGCGGCGGTGTAGCCGGTGGCCTCGACGGTGGCGATCAGGTCGGCGACGTCGACGCCCTCGTCGAAGGCGACCTTGGCCTTCTCGGTGGCGTAGTTGACGCTCGCCGAGACGCCGTCCATCCGGTTCAGCTTCTTCTCGATCCGGGCCGCGCACGAGGCGCAGGTCATGCCGCCGATCGAGAGTTCCACCTCGGTGGAGGCGGGTGCCTGGGTGGTCATCGTTGCTCCTCGTGACAGTCGTCGTGCAGGGCGTGCGGAGGGTGTCCGCGGGTCCACGCCGTCGTGCTCGGCACCATACCCGGGAGGGGTATCCTGCGGCGCTGAGTTCATTTATACCCCCTAGGGGTATACAGGGCAAGCGTCGATGACCACCCGGGCCCTGCGGCCACCCGGCGCCGGGCGATCCCCGGCGGGTCGCCCGGCACCGCGTCAGTGGTGGCCGTTCCCGTGTCCGTCCGCGGCGGCGGCGTCAGGCGAACCGCCCATCATGCGGAGCATGTCGCGGCCGCCGGTGCGGAGGAAGCGGGCGAGGAGGGCCGCGGCGAGCAGGAGGAAGGCGAGGTTCAGCCAGGCGGTGTAGTTCCACTCGATGCCCGACATCGGGATCTCGGCATCGCGCTGGTCGGGGACCAGCCCGAGGCCGCCGAAGAGGAACTCGACGACGTAGCCGGCCACCACCATGGCCGCGTAGAAGGTGCCGAGCAGGAAGAGGGCCGTGCGGCGGCCGTAGTACTTCCGGTAGATGTTCAGGATCGGCAGGATCAGCAGGTCCGCGAAGATGAACGCGACGACCCCGCCGAAGCTGATCCCGCCCTTCCACAGCACCACGGCGAGCGGCACGTTGCCGATCGAGCAGACGAAGGACGCGATCGCCACCAGCGGGCCGATCAGCGGGCCCCACAGCTTGCCGGCCAGCGGGTGGTCGGCGAAGAAGAAGGCCCGCCAGAAGGAGTCCGGCACCCAGGCGGCGATGGCACCGGCGATGAGCAGCCCGAGGACGAGGTCCTTGAGGATGGCCGCCCACTCCATCACGAACACGTGCGAGACGGACGTGACGCCCTGCCGGGACAGCAGCCGGCGGGCGAAGGAGCCCTCCCCGGCGACGGACATGTCCATCGCCGCGTGGCCCTCCATCGAGCCGGCCCGGCCGCGGCCGGCCTGTTCGCGGGCCTCGCGGAGCAGTCCGTCGCGCAGCAGGAGCCGGAAGAGCAGGGCGAGGACGAGGATCATCACCGGACCGCCGATGAACTCGGCCGCCGTGAACTGCCAGCCCAGCAACAGGGCCAGGATGACGCCGAGTTCGACGACCAGGTTGGTCGAGGCGATCTCGAAGGCCATCGCGGCGGTGAAGTTCGCGCCCTTGCGGAACAGCGAGCGGGCGAGCGCGACGGCCGCGTACGAGCAGGAGGAGGAGGCCGCACCGAGCAGGGAGGCCACGGCGAGGGTGCGGGGGCGGTCGTCGCCGAGCAGCCGGACGACGGTGGACTTGCGGACGACGGCCTGGACGACGGCGGAGAGCAGGAAGCCGAGGATCAGCGCCCAGGTGATCTCCCAGGTCATCGATCCGGCGATGGACAGCGCGTGCAGGATCGCGTGCATGGTGGGTCCGCCTTCCCTGGTGCCACGGGTTCGCCAGCGCCGAGGACCATATACCCATACGGGGTATGAACCTACCGCGCCCCGCCGGGCCGGACGCTCCCCCGTCAGGCCGGCCCCTCGTCAGGCCCGGCCGCCGATCAGTGGCCGGGCCGCCGCCGTCGCGACGGCCTGCGACGCGGGGACGGCCGACGGGGACGGGCGCGGGACGGGTCGCGGCCCGGAGCGGTCCAGCCCGAGGTTGCGGTGGATCTCCAGGGCGGCGGTGGAGCGGTTCAGCGTGATGAAGTGCAGGCCGGGCGCGCCCTCCTGGAGCAGACGTTCGGCCATCCGGGTGGCGTGGTCCACGCCGATGCGGTGGGCCGCCACCCGGTCCCCGCGGGCCGCCTCCAGCCGTGCCGCCAGGCCCGCCGGGAAGGAGGCACCGCTGAGTTCGGCGAAGCGGGCGATCTGGCGGACGTCGGTGGCCGGCATGATCTCCGGGATGACCGGGGTGTCACAGCCGGCCTCGGCGAGCCGGTCGCGCAGCCGCAGGTAGTGCTCGACCTCGAAGAACATCTGGGTGACGGCGTAGTCGGCGCCGGCCCGGCACTTGGCGACGAAGTGCCGGATGTCGTCCGCCCAGTCCGCCGAGCGCGGGTGGCGCTCCGGGAAGGCCGCCACCCCGACCGTGAACGCGCCGCAGTCCTTGACCAGTTCGACCAGTTCGGCGGCGTGCCGCAGGCCCCGGGGATGCGGCTCCCAGGCGCCGTTCGGATTGCCCGGCGGGTCGCCGCGCAGGGCGAGGACGTCACGGATCCCGACGTCCGCATAGCGCCGCAGGACGGCCTGGAGCTCGGCGGTGGAGTGGCCGACGGCGGTGAGGTGGGCCACCGGCCGCAGGGTGGTCTGGGCGGCGATCCGCTCGGTGGTCTCGATGGTGCGGTCGCGCGAGGAGCCGCCCGCACCGTAGGTGACGGAGACGAAGGTCGGCGCGACCGCCTCCACCCGCCGGATCGCGGCCCACAGTGCGCGCTCGCCGGCGTCGTCCTTGGCGGGGAAGAACTCGAAGGAGTACGTCCGTTCGCCGGCCGCCAGGATCTCGCGCAGGCCGCGCGGGCCACGTGCTCCGGGGCGGGTGGTGTGGTCCATGGGGTGTCACCTCGGGTGGTGGGGTCGGTCGCCGGTCAGGGCCGGCCGCCCGGGACGCGGGCGGCCGCGTCCACCCTGCCCGGCAGGGCGCAACGAGAGCGCCACAAGGGCTGGTTGACGATCGGCCAAGACCGTCCGGAGGTGTTCGGATTCGGACTCCAGATTACCCTAGGGGGGTATGGTATGTTCTCGGTCGAAGCAGCCGACCGCACCTGCGGCCGGCGCCGGGCACTGACGACAGGAGCACACCCATGACCGAGACCGCCGTCACCGTCGAGTCCGCCGCCACCGAGACCGCCACCTCCTGCTGCGGCTCGTGCGGCACCGGCGCCACCGCGACCCCCGACGCCGGGATCGCCGGACGGGCCGCCTTCCAGGTGAAGGGCATGACCTGCGGCCACTGCGTCACCTCGGTGACCGCCGAGCTGAAGAAGATCGACGGCGTCACCGACGTCGCCGTGGACCTCGCCACCGGCACGGTCACCGTCGACAGCACCCTGCCGCTCGCCGACAGCGCCGTCGCCGCCGCCATCGACGAGGCCGGCTACGACCTGGTCGGCCGCCTCGACGGCTGACCGGCCACCCGACCACCCGCCTGCCCCCATCGGCCCGGACGGCTCCGCCCGTCCGGGCCGAAAGCCCGTCCGGCGCACCCCGGTAGAGTGGGGAACCCCCGCCCGGAGGCGCCGCGCCCCGGGCCTCCCCGGACCGCGCAGGAACCGGAGTCGGCCATGGCCAGCCACAGCCCCCACAAGGACGACTTCCTCAAGCGGCTGCGCCGCATCGAGGGCCAGATCCGCGGCCTGCAGCGCATGGTCGAACAGGACACCTACTGCATCGACGTCCTCACCCAGGTCTCCGCCGCCAGCCGCGCCCTTCAGTCCTTCGCCCTCCGGCTGCTCGACGAGCACATCGAATGCTGCGTCCGCGACGCCATCGCCGAGGGCGGCCAGCAGGCCGGCACCAGGGTCAGAGAAGCCAACCAGGCCATCGCCCGCCTCGTCCGCTCCTGACCGGCCGCCGAAAGTCCCTGACGACCGGGCGGGCCCTGGGTCCCGTCCGGCACTTGGTGAGCGGCGTCAGGGGCTTTCGGCTACGGGGTGGGGGTATGCGCGCGGGGGGCGCAAGGCCAGGCCGGATGTACGGGGTGGGGGTATGCCTCGCCGTTCAGCCCGCGGACGGCGCCCTGAGCAGCGGAAGGACGATGTCGTCGAGGATCTCGTCGACGACGTGGTCGGGCGGGACGCCCCCGCCGAGCAGGAAGGACTCGCGCAGCAGGTCGAGCGGGAGGGAGCAGGTGCGCGGGGTCAGCCGCGCGGGGTTGATCTCGCCCCGGTCGGCGGCCCGGCGCAGCATCGCCGTCAGGCCGTCCACCGGGCCCCGCAGGGCCAGTCCGCGGAAGTGCTCGCGCAGTTCGGGGTCTCGCATCAGGTCGATCAGGAGGCCGTGCACGGCGTCCGGCGGCAGATCGTCGAAGCGGTGCAGCAGGCTGCGCAGGAAGAGCGCCAGGTCGGCCCGCAACTCGCCGGTGTCGGGCGGCTCCCGGTAGTCGGGGGCGTTGCGGTCGAGGGCGGCGATCACCAGTGCGGCGCGGTTGGACCAGCGGCGGTAGAGCACCGGCTTGCTGGTCCGGGCGCGGGCGGCGACGCCGTCCATGGTGAGTCGGTCGTAGCCGTGTTCGGCGAGTTCGGCCCAGACGGCGTCGAGGATCGCCCGCTCCAGTTCGTCACCGCGCCGACGCGAGGCCTTGGCGCCCGCCGGTCCGTCTTCCGCCGCTCTGCCGGTCATCACGAGTGCCGCACCAGATTCTCGTAGATACGTTGCGTTTCTTATTAGGGCGAGTCTACAGTCGAGACCAAGAAACGCGACGTATCTTATTTCGGGAGGGGACCCCTCATGAGCACTGCCCGTACGACCGACGTCCTCGTGGTCGGCGCCGGCCCGGTCGGTCTGACGCTCGCCCTCGGGCTGGCCCGCGCGGGGGTCGACTGCCGGATCATCGAACGGGATCCGCAGTTCCGCGACCGCGGCGTCCGCGGCAAGGGCGTCAACCCCCGGACGCTGGAGGTGTTCGACGACCTCGGCGTGGTCGACGAGATCCTCGCCCGCGGCGACGTCAACCTCAGGGTCCGCAGCTACGAGGGCGCCCGGCTCGTCCAGGAGGTCGACCCGGGTCCCGCCAACGCCCCGACCACCGACCGCCCGTACGCCGGCATGCTGCTGCTCGCCCAGCACCAGACGGAGGCCGTGCTGCGCGACCGGCTCGCCGACCACGGCGTCACGGTCGAGCCGGCCACCGAACTCCTCGACTACACCCAGGACGCGGACGGCGTCCTCACCACCGTCCGGCGCGGGGAGCCCACCGAGGCCGGCCCGGGCGGGACCGTCCGCGGCGGGGAGCGCACCGAACGGATCGGCGCCCGCTACCTGGTCGGCTGCGACGGCGGCCGCAGCACCGTCCGCAAGCGCGCCGGCATCCCGTTCCTCGGCGAGACCTGGGAGGAGGAGCGGTTCCTGATGGCCACGATGCGCATCGACGGGGTCGACCCGGACTGCATGCACGTCTGGAACCACCCACAACTCGGCGTCGGCGCCCTGGTGTTGGTCCCGCTGCGCCAGGACGGGACCTGGGCCGTCCACGCCGCCGTCAGCCCGGACGAGCACGGCCGGCTCCCCGCCCCCACCCTGGACACCTTCCAGCGGCTGTTCGCCGAACGGGCCGGCCTGCCCGGCGTCCGGCTGCACGCGCCGACCTGGTCCACCGTCTGGCGGCCGACCGTCCGCCTGGTCGAGCGCTACCGCGACGGCCGCGTCCTCCTCGCCGGAGACTCCGCCCACTGCCAGTCCGCGGCCGGCGGCCAGGGCATGAACACCGGCATCCAGGACGCGCACAACCTGGGCTGGAAACTGGCGGCCGTGCTGCAGGGCGCCCCCGAGCGACTCCTCGACAGCTACCAGGCCGAGCGGCTGCCGGTCGCCCGCGCCTCCCTCGCCGCCTCCTCCACCCAGCACCGGGCGCTGTTCAGCAGCGGCAGTGGGGGCCAGGCCCTGGCCGACCAGTTCCGCAGCCTGACCGACTCGGCCGGCGGCGACCTCACCGGACTGTCCGTCCACTACCGGGGCGGGCCGCTCGGCCGCGACCTCGACGACGCCACCGGCATCCGCGCCGGGGACCGCGCCCCGGACGCCCCCTGCCGCACCGCCGACGGCACCCCCACCCGCCTGTTCGACCTCCTCCGCGGCCCGCACGCCACCCTGCTGGCCTTCGGCGAGCACCCCGCCCTGGCATCCCTGCCCGAACTCCCGGGCGTGCGCCGGGCCGATGTCCTCGACCCCGACGGCCACGCCCACCGCGCCTACGGGATCAGCGGGGACGCCCTCGTACTGGTCCGCCCGGACGGCCACGTCTGGCTCACCGCGGGCACGGCCGACCCGGCCGCACTCACCGCCCACCTGCGCACGTACGGGGTCGGCTCCGACGCGGCGGCCCTGCCCTGCCCGTCCTGAGGAAGTCCGTCCGCGAGCGGCGGCTGACCCGCCACGCTGCCAGGTCGTCCGAGAACGCCGGCTCTCGGTGTGCTCGGACGACCTGCCCCCTCTCCCCGGGTCCGGCTCCGGCGCCTACTTGGTGATCTTGGTGACCTGGCCGGCGCCGACCGTGCGGCCGCCCTCGCGGATGGTGAAGCGCAGGCCCTCCTCCATCGCGATCGGCTGGATGAGGGTGACGCTCATCTCCGCGTTGTCGCCGGGCATGACCATCTCCAGGCCCTCCTTGAGAGTCACCACGCCGGTCACGTCCGTGGTGCGGAAGTAGAACTGCGGCCGGTAGTTGTTGAAGAAGGGAGTGTGCCGCCCGCCCTCGTCCTTGGAGAGGATGTGGGCGGTGGCCTCGAACTCCGTGTGCGGGGTGACCGAACCCGGCTTGATGATGCACTGGCCGCGCTCGACGTCCTCGCGCTTGATGCCGCGCAGCAGCAGTCCGACGTTCTCGTCGGCCTGGCCCTCGTCCGGGTGCTGGTCGTCGACTGGCTCACCGAGGAGACCCGCACGCGCGAGGAGTTGCGCGACGTCTGCATCGGCGCCGTCCTGGGCGCCCTCCGGCCGCTCCTGCCCGCCGATCCGGCGCCCGACCGGCTCGGATGAGCCCCTCCCGGGAACGGTGAAATCGCTACCATCGGAAGCCATGGGAAAAGCACCAGAAGCGTCCAATTCCCCATGAAATTACGATAGTTGGATTCTCACTCCACGCCGGACCGCCGACCCCGAAGGGCCTCATGTCCACCGCCGCACCCGCCCTCCCCCCGTTGCACCGACTGCCCGTCACCCCCGTCCAGGCGCCGCACCCCACCACCCTCCCCGACGGCACCCCCGCGTGGCTGGTCACCCGCTACCACGACGTCCGGCAGACCCTCACCGACCCCCGTTTCACCCGCGGCGACCTGCACACCGTCGGCACCCCCGGCGGCGGCGCCGACGTGGCCAGCAACCCGGCGTCGATGTTCAACCAGGACGGCCCCGCCCACCGCCGACTGCGCAGCACCGTCCAGCGGGCCTTCACCGCCCGCGCCATCGCCGGCTGGCAACCCTGGGTCGCGGAGAGCGTCCAGCAGGCCGTCGACGCCCTCGCGGCCGACGGCGCCCCCGCCGACCTCGTCGCCGGGTTCACCCAGCCGGTGCCCTTCGCGGTCACCAGCCGCCTGATGGGGCTCGACGGGGACGGCCCGGACCGCCTCGACGAACGACGGCTCCGCCGCTGGACCCGCGCCGTCCTCGCCGACGGCACCCCGGACGGCGGCGACCCGGCCGCTCCCGGCCCGGGCGACGACCTGTCGGACGACCCCGCCGACGCCCTCGCCGAATACGCCGCCTACACCGCCGAACTGATCGCCCGCCGCCGCGGCGCCCCCGGCGAAGACCTGGTCAGCCGCCTCGTCCAGGCCGCCGACCAGGACGGCGGCGTTCCCGAGGAATCACTCGTCCACCTGGTCTGCGGACTCACCGCGAGCGGCAACGAGAGCGTCACCGGCGCCCTCGGCAACGCCCTCGTCTACCTGCTCGGCGAACGCCCCGACCACTGGCCCCGCCTCGCCGACCCCGACACCACCGAACGCGTCACCGAACGCCTCCTCCACTTCATCCCGCTCGGCGACGACGAGGCCACCACCCGCCGTGCCACCCACCCGGTCGACCTCGGCGGTGTCCGCATCCCCGCCGGCGCCGTCCTCGCCATCAGCCTCGGCAGCGCCAACCGCGACCCCGCGGTCTTCCCCGACGGCCTCGACACCGACCTCGACCACCCGCTGCCCGCCCCGACCCTCGCCTTCAGCGCCGGCCCGCACTACTGCCTCGGCGCCTGGCGGATGCGCCTCGAAATGCGCGAATCCCTCCACCGCCTCGCCATCGCCCTCCCCCGTCTCCGCCTCACCACCCCCGTCGACCGGCTCACCTGGCAACTCGGCACCACCACCCGCAGCCCCGCCCACCTACCGGCCGCCTGGTAACCCCTGGCCACCCCCGGAAGACCCCCGCACCGGCCCTCCCGCCGCCCCGCGCCGGAAGGGCCGTAGGGCTCGTCCTCAAACCCCCACCGCCCGCCCGGAGCGCGGGCGTGGCGGCGTCGGGGAGCGCGCACCGCAAGGCGGTCTCCCGCCCGAAGGCCGAGGGCCAACGGCGACCGACGACAACGCGGCGCGGCGCGGCGCGTGCCCCAGCGTCGGCGCGCAGACGGGGGTCCACAGACGGGCCTCAGCGCGCGGTTTCGCATACGAGCCCGGATCGCGCCGCGCGGGCCGGGATGCTCGAAGACGCCCCCTTGCACCCCCGGCCCGGAACGGCCTCGATCCGGGTCAGAGCCCGAAGTGCGCCACGGCCCGCTCGGCGACCTCGTCGGGCTCCAGGTGGGTGTTGTCGATCAGCAGGTGCGCATCGGGGCTGTGGGCGAAGTCGTCGACCGAGTTGAGCCGGTACCTGGCGTCCATGCCGACCAGGTTTCCGTTGGACCACTCCAGATCGCGCTTGGAGGCCTTCTCCGCCAGCCGGGACTCGCCGGCGTTGCGCTCCAGCCGGACGGCCTGGTCGCCGGACAGCTCCAGGAACAGCACCCGCGCGCCGCGCTCGCGGAACGGGGCCACGTAGCGCTCGACCAGGGCGGCGTCCTCGGGGTCGTCGAAGTCCCAGACGAGGGTGAACACCAGGCCGGGCAGGTCACTGGCAGCGGCCTCGGCGAAGATCTGCTCGCGGAAGGCGTGGTTGAGGCGCTGGAACTGCGGCGACTCGTAGCGGAACAACCGCAGCAGCGGCTCGATGGTCAGGTGGTTGTGGAAGAGCTTGAAACCGGTGCGCTCGGCTATCGCGCCGCCCACGGTCATCTTCCCGACCGCGGCCGGGCCGATGACGAAGAGCAGGGTCGGGGTTGTGCTGTTGGACATCGCGCCAGCATAGGGGCAGGCCAGGGCATCCGAGCACGCCGAGTGCCGCGTCGACCGCACGCGGTGGCCGCCGCACCGTCGTGACCGTGTCCGACCGGGCCGGTACCGTGGCAGGCGTGTCCCAGGTGTCCCGAGTGCCCCTTCCCGACCTGGTCCGGCTCCGGCAGGCCCGTGACCGGATGGACCGCGACTACGCACAGCCACTGGACGTGCCGGCGCTGGCCCGGACCGCCCTGATGTCGCCGGGCCACTTCTCGCGCAGCTTCCGCGCGGCGTTCGGCGAGACCCCGTACGGCTACCTCATGACCCGCCGGATCGAGCGGGCGAAGGCGCTGCTGCGGCGCGGCGACCTGAGCGTGACGGACGTCTGCATGGCGGTCGGCTGTACCTCGCTGGGCTCGTTCAGCTCGCGGTTCACCCAGCTGGTCGGCGAGACCCCGAGCGCGTACCGGGCCCGGGACCACGAGCCGGACGCCGCCGTCCCGGCCTGCGTCGCCAAGGTCTACACCCGACCGATCAGGAACGGAGAAGCCGGCGGTCCCACCGGTCCGTAGCGTGATGGGCATGGACATCACGCTTGCACAGTGCTTCATCACCGTCGACGACCACGACAAGGCGCTCGCCTTCTACCGCGACGCGCTGGGTCTCGACGTGCGCAACGACGTCGGCTACGCGGGCATGCGGTGGGTGACCATCGGCTCGCCCGCGCAGCCGGACCTGGACATCGTCCTCGAATCCCCCGTCGCCGACCCGAACGCCGCCGACTCCGACCGGCAGGCGGTGACCGACCTGATGGCCAGGGGCCTGCTGCGCGGGGTGATCTTCCGCACCGACGACTGCGACGCGACCTTCGAGCGGATCCGCGCCGCGGGCGCCGAGGTCCTGCAGGAGCCGGTGGACCAGCCGTACGGCGTCCGGGACTGCGCCTTCCGCGACCCGGCGGGCAACATGGTGCGCTTCAGCCAGCCGCGGAAGCAGGGCTGACCTGGGTCTACTGCTCGTCCTCGGGCGGGGCGTCCGGGTCCGGGGGCAGGCCCACCTCCTCGCGGTCCTCCTCGGTGCGCTCTTCGAGTTCCTCCTCGTCGGGGCGGCGCGGCAGGCCGCGCCCGTGGCCGGTGTCCGGGTTCCCCTCGACGTCCTTGTTGGACTTGTGGTGCGACATGGCGCCTCCTCGTCTCCGATTCCGGCGGTACCACCCCCACTCAAACGCTCGCCCCGGAGAGCCGCAAGCCGGGGCGAGCCGCACCACGGCTCCTCGTCCAGCGCCACCCGGACGGGCCGATCGGCCGATCGGCCCGTCCGGATCGTCCGGATCGGGTCAGGGCGCGGTGACGCCCGGCTGGGCGCCGGCGCCGAAGGCCCAGCACGGCCTGGGCGGTGGCCCGTACGGCGGTGGCCTGGTTGAACCCGGTCGCGTCGTAGGCCACGGCGCCGCGCACGGCGGGGCCGGCGGAGCAGCCCTGCTGGAACTTCACCAGCCGGCCCCAGCCCTTGAGCCCGGCCCCGAGGCGCCCGGCGTCGAGCAGCGCCTCGGTGGCCAGACCGGTGCTGTTGGCGTTGGCGGCGGTGGCTCCGGCCGCTGGCCGCCACGGTCGCGTCGTCCCGTTCGTGGGCCGCGCGGGGTGCCCCGGTGACCGGGGGCGGGCACGGCGCTCGGGCCGCGCCCGGCCCCGGTCTTCGTCAGGTCAGCCGGCGAGCTCGGCGCGCAGTCGCCGGGCGGCGCCGACCAGGCTCTCCAGGGAGGCCCGGTTCTCGGGCCAGCCGCGGGTCTTCAGGTCGCAGTCGGGGTTGACCCAGAGCCGCTCGGCGGGGATCGCCGCGAGCCCGGCGCGCAGCAGCTCGACGGCCTCCTCGGTGCTCGGGACGCGCGGCGAGTGGATGTCCCACACGCCCGGGCCGACCTCGCGCGGGTAGCCGGCCTCGGCCAGTTCCCCGGCGACCTCCATGTGCGAGCGGGTGGCCTCCAGCGAGATGACGTCCGCGTCGAGCTCGTCGATCGCCGTCATGATCGCGCCGAACTCGGCGTAGCACATGTGGGTGTGGATCTGGGTGTCCGCGCGGACCCCGGAGGCCGCCAGGCGGAAGGACTCGGTGGCCCAGTCGAGGTAGGCCGGGCGGTCGGCGGCGCGCAACGGCAGGGTCTCGCGCAGGGCCGGCCCGAACAATACGCCGCGCTTGCAATTAATCGGTGTGTGCAACTATTGTCGAGTCATTCAAAGTGCACCTGCAAGCATTCGCGAGGGTGTCCCACCACACCTCCCGCGCTCCTCACGACCGGCGCCCCGCCCCCGCACGGCCGGATGCCGCCCATCCGCCCCACCAGGAGTCCGCCATGAGCACCACCCTCTTCACCCCCTGCAGCCTGAGGACGCTGACCGCCCCCAACCGCATCTGGATGGCGGCGATGTGCCAGTACAGCGCCGCGCCGGACGGCGACGCGGTCGGCGTGCCGACGGACTGGCACTTCGCCCACCTCGCGGCACGCGCCACCGGCGGCACGGGGCTGATCATCACGGAGGCCACGGCCGTCAGCCCCGAAGGCCGCATCACCCCCTACGACCTCGGCATCTGGAACGACGCCCAGGTCACGGCCTTCCGGCGGATCACCGCCTTCCTGAAGGCGCAGGGCACCGTTCCGGTCATCCAGCTCGCCCACGCCGGCCGCAAGGCGTCCACCGAGCGCACCTGGGTCGACCGCGGACGCGCCCTCGCCCCGGACGAAGCCCACGGATGGACGCCGGTCGCCCCCAGCGCCATCCCCTTCACGTCGACGCGGACCAGGCCCGACGAGCTGACTGTGGATCAGATCCGTGGAATCGCCGGCCAGTTCGCCGAGGCCGCCCGCCGCGCGCTCGACGCCGGCTTCCAGGCCATCGAGATCCACGGCGCCCACGGCTACCTCATCCACCAGTTCCTCTCCCCCCACAGCAACCACCGCACCGACGCGTACGGCGGCTCCTTCGAGGGCCGGATCCGCTTCGCGCTGGAGGTCGTCGACGCCGTCCGCTCGGAGTGGCCCGAGGAGCTGCCGGTCCTCTTCCGCGTCTCCGCGACGGACTGGCTCACGGAGAATCCGGAGGACGGCCGCGAGGGGTGGACGTCGGAGGACACCGTCCGGCTGGCCAAGGAACTCCAGGCCCACGGCGTGGACCTGATGGACGTCTCCACCGGAGGCCTCGTCCCCGACGCCAGGATCGAAGCCGGCCCCGACTACCAGGTGCCCTTCGCCGAGGCGGTACGCAACGGGACCGGCATGCCCGTGGCGGCCGTCGGCCAGATCACCGATCCCGTCCAGGCCCAGGACATCCTCGCCTCCGGCAGGGCCGACGCCGTCCTGCTCGGCCGCGAGCTCCTGCGCAACCCGTACTGGGCGCGCCAGGCCGCCGCCGCGCTCGGCGGCCAGGTCTCCTCCCCCGACCAGTACCACCTCGCCTAAGGCTGTCGGCCGGGCGGGTGCCTCCAGGGCTGTCGGAGGTGGCGCCGGGTGGGGCCGGACGGGTGACTCAGCGCCGTTCCTCCGGGCGGCCGTCGGCCTCCCAACGCGTGTGGAAGGTGCCCTCCCGGTCCACCCGGCGGTAGGTGTGCGCGCCGAAGAAGTCCCGCTGCCCCTGCACCAGCGCGGCCGGCAGCCGCTCCGCCCGCAGGCTGTCGTAGTAGGCGAGCGCGGTCGCGAAGCCGGGGGCGGGCACGCCCAGCTGGGCCGCCGTGGAGACGACCCGCCGCCACGCCGACTGCGCGGCGCCCAGCGCCTCCCGGAAGTGCGCGTCGGTCAGCAGCGTGGGACGTTCCCGGTCCGCCTCGTAGGCGGCCCTGATCCGGTCCAGGAACCGGGCCCGGATGATGCAGCCGCCACGCCAGATCGCGGCCATCTCACCGGGGTCGACCTGCCAGGAGTACTCCGCGCTGCCGGCCTGGATCTCGTTGAAGCCCTGGGCGTAGGCCACCATCTTGGAGGCGTACAGGGCCTGCTCGACGTCGTCCGCGAACCGGTCGGACGCCGCACTGTCGAGCCAGGTCTCGGTGGGGCCGGGCAGCCCCCGCCCCGCCTGCCGCAGTGGCACACCGCCGGACAGTGCCCGCGCGAAGACCGCCTCGGCGATCCCGCTCACGGGCACGCCGAGCTCCAGTGCGCTCTGGACCGTCCAGCGGCCGGTGCCCTTCTGCTCCGCCTGGTCCAGCACGATGTCGACGAAGGGCTTCCCGGTCGCCGCATCGGTGTGGGCGAGGATCTCGGCGGTGATCTCGATCAGGTAGGACTCCAGGCGCCCGCCGTTCCAGGCCCGGAAGACCTCGGCGATCGCGTCCGGCTGCAGGCCGGATCCGTGCCGCAGCAGGTCGTACGCCTCGGCGATGAGCTGCATGTCGGCGTACTCGATGCCGTTGTGGACCATCTTGACGAAGTGGCCGGCGCCGTCGGGTCCGACGTGGGTGCAGCAGGGCTTGCCGTCGACCTTGGCCGCGATGTCCTCCAGCAGGGGTCCCAGGACCTGGTACGCCTCGGGGGTACCGCCGGGCATGATGCTCGGCCCCTCCAGCGCGCCCTGTTCACCACCGGAGATCCCGCTGCCCACGAAGTGCAGCCCGCGTTCCCGCAGGGCCGCCTCCCGCCTCCTGGTGTCGAGGAAGTGCGCGTTCCCGCCGTCGACCACCACGTCGCCCTTGTCGAGCAGCGGCACCAGCTCGTCGATGACCGCGTCGGTCGGCGCTCCGGCCTTCACCATGATCACGATCAGGCGCGGGCGCTCCAGGGCCGCGACGAAACCCTCCGTGGTCTCGGTCGCCACGAAGTCGCCCTCGTGACCGAACTCCTCCAGCAGGGCCGTCGTCCGCGCCTGGGTGCGGTTGTGCACGGCCACGCGGTATCCGTGGCGGGCGAAGTTCCGGGCCAGGTTGCGGCCCATCACGGCCAGTCCGGTCACGCCGATCCGGGCCGGCGAGTGCTTGGTCATGGCAGGGGTCTCCAGGGGTTCTCAGGGGCCGAAGTCCTGTTGCTGTTCCGCTTGCTACTCCGCTTGCCGGGCCCTGCTCCGCTCGCTACTCCGCGGAGAGTGCCAGGACCTCGTCCTCGGGAAGCTCGACGTACGACTCCCCCTCCACCTCGATCTCCGATCCGGAGCGCCTGTTGAAGAGGATCTTCTCGCCGACCTTGACGTCCACCGGGTGCGGCTTGCCGCTCTCCAGCGGCCGGCCGGGCCCGACCGCCACCACCTCGCCCTTCCACGTCTCCGGGTCCTGCGCGGTCGGCGCCCCGATCGGCTTGACGATCAGACGGTCGTGCTTCGGGTGGAAGTCGGGCATGGCATGGTCCTCTCACGTAGGCGCCTGCGGCGCGGCCGCCCCACACATCGATTCTGCCGAGGTTCGCGATTCCCGCACCGCGTGGGACGGAGCTTTCGGCCTCCTGGAGGTACCGCCGCCCGCACCGGGGTAGCGCCACCCGCCGGTCACGGCTCCGACCGCTCCGGCGCGCGTTGCAGGCGGAACGCGTCCGCGAGGACCGCTCTGGCCAGGACCTGGGCCGGCCCGCGGGCCGTGGTGCGTCCGGTGGTGAGGGCGAACTCGGTGGTGCCGAGATCCGGCAGGCCCGGCTGGTCCGGCAGCACCCGCAGGCCCGCCGGGACCAGGCTCCGGGCATGCGGCACCACCCCGAGGCCGGCCAGCGCGGCGGCCCGTACTCCGGAGAGGCTGGTGCTGGTGCAGGCGATCCGCCACGGCCGCCCACCGCGTTCGCAGACCTCCAGGGCGCGGGCGCGGGTGAAGCTGGGCGGCGGGTAGACGATCAGCGGCAGCGGCTCCGCCGGGTCCACCCGGACGTCCTCCGCCCCTGTCCACACCAGCTCGTCCCGCCAGACCAGCCGTCCCTGCGAGCCGCCGCCGGGCGGGCGCTTGCCGAGCACCAGATCGAGCCGCCCGTCGGCCAGTTGCTCGTAGAGCACGGCGCTGAGGCCCACGGTGAGTTCGAGGTCGACCTGGGGGTTGCTCCGCCGGAAGCCCCGCAGGATCTGCGGCAGCTCGGTGTGCACGAAGTCCTCCGAGGCGCCGAACCGCACCCGCCCGCGCACCTGCGTCTGCGCGAAGTAGCCGACCGCCTGCTCGTGCGCCTCCAGGATCGTCCGGGCGAAGCCGAGCATGGCCTCACCCTCGCTGGTGAGCTGCACGGAGTGGGTGTCGCGCAGGAAGAGCCGCCGGTCGGCA
Source organism: Kitasatospora sp. MAA19 (assembly GCF_029894125.1). Classification (GTDB taxonomy): domain Bacteria; phylum Actinomycetota; class Actinomycetes; order Streptomycetales; family Streptomycetaceae; genus Kitasatospora. The sequence goes on along the minus strand of NZ_JARXYZ010000012.1, from coordinate 106,099 downwards.
GCCTCCTCCAGCCGCCGCACGTGCTGACTGACCGTCGACTGCCGCAACCCCAGCCGCTGGGCGGCCCTGGTGAAGCCGCCGGTCTGGGCCACTGCGAGAAAGGACCTCAACTGGACCGGATCGAACACCCGGCCCACCCTACCCGCCGCCATCACGAACCATGATGACAGTGAGCACGGCCAGAGGGATTCACAATCACCCGGCCGGGCGGCAGGCTGAGGTGGCCCCCCGACCGCACCGCCACCGCGGAGAACCATGCCCCGCCCGAAGCGATCACCGCGCTCCCGCAGGTCCCGACGCCCCACCCGGCTCCGGGTCGACCCCTTCATCGCCTCCCTGCTGGGCAGCGTCGCACTGGCCGCCCTGCTCCCCGCCCGCGGCGCCGCCGCACCGGCCGTCTCGGACGCCGCCACCGGCGCGGTCGCCGCCCTGTTCTTCCTCTACGGTGCCCGGCTCTCCGCCCGGGAGGCCTGGGAGGGGCTCAAACAGTGGCGGCTGCACGGCACGGTGCTGGCGGTGACCTTCGGCCTCTTCCCCCTGCTCGGGGTGGCCGCCCGCCTGCTGGTGCCGGACGTGCTGTCACCGCAGCTCTACCAGGGCCTGCTCTTCCTGACCCTGCTGCCCTCCACCGTGCAGTCCTCGATCGCCTTCACCGCCATCGCCCGCGGCAACACCGCCGCCGCGGTCTGCAGCGCGACCTTCTCCAGCCTCTTCGGCATCCTCCTGACCCCGCTGCTCGCCGCCGTGCTCCTGCACACCAGGGGCGGCATCTCGGCGGGCACCGTCCTGGAGATCGCCGAGCGACTCCTCCTCCCCTTCGCCGCAGGCCAGTTGCTGCGCCGCTGGATCGCCGCCCGGATGGCCCGCCACCGTTCCGTCCTCGGACTGGTCGACCGCGGCTCGATCCTGCTGGTCGTCTACAGCGCCTTCAGCGCCGCCGTGGTGGGCGGGATGTGGGGCACGCTCTCGCTGCCCCGGCTGGCGGCGCTGCTCGTGGTGGAGTCGGCGCTGCTGGCACTGATCCTGACCGCCACGCTGCTGGCCGGCCGCCGGCTCGGGTTCGACCGGGGCGACCTGATCGCGATCGTCTTCTGCGGCTCCAAGAAGAGCCTGGCCAGCGGCGTCCCGATGGCCGCCGTCCTCTTCCCGGGCGCGGCGGCCGGTCTGATGGTGCTGCCCCTGATGCTCTTCCACCAACTGCAACTGATGGTCTGCGCCGTCCTGGCCCGCCGCTGGGGCACGCAGGCCCAGACCGCACCGGCCCCGGCACCGACCATGCCCGCACCAGGCCGTTCGCCGGGGGACCGGGCGCCCGGTACGCCGGCGGCCGTGGGCCGACGGGGTACCGGGCGAGACCGGGCCGGGCCGGGTTAGCTCGCCGGGACGATCGAGAAGGCGCCGTTCTGGAGGGCGGTCTCGGTGTACTGGCCGCTGTCGATGGCCTGCGGGCTGTAGGCGTCGAAGCTCCGGCCGTTCACCGTGATGCCGGAGAAGTCCAGGCTGGTGAAGGACGGGTAGCTCTGGCTGGGCGACTCGATCACGGCCTCGGCGCTGACGTTCTGGGCGTTGAGCCGCTGGCGGGTGGTCTCGGTCCAGCCCTTGGTGGTGTCGGTCAGCGTCAGGGTGTACGAGCCGCCGCCGTTGGCGACGACCCCGGCGGTGAAGCTGTCCCCCGCGTCCACCGGGTCGTTGAAGTACTGCGGCGGGGCCGGGTACATCTCGTACCAGCCGGAGTAGACGGGCGAGCCGCTGGAGCAGTCCACCTGGACGCCGGTCTGTTCGACCGTCTGCGAGCCGTAGCCGTCGATGCCGACCCAGGGGGCGAACAGGTCGTTGGCGGTGTTGCACTGGACCTGAGGCATCGTCCAGGACCCGGACACCGAACGGAAGCCGCTGCCCTGGGCGACGTAACCGCCCCAGACGCCGCCGTCGTAGGAGTGGCCGTAGTGGTGGGCGGAGGCACTGGCGGCCGCGGGGGTCGCGGCGTCGGCCGGGCCGGCGGCGAGTGCGGCACCCGAGACGGCGAGCAGGACGGCCGTGGCCGTACGGGCGAGACGGAACGCGGACATGGGTGAACTCCCGGTGGGGGTATGGGGGATGACCTTGCGGCCGCCGGGTGGGGCCGGCGGCGGGCAACGCGCTGTCGCCCCAGCGTGCGCGCCGCCGGTGGGGCCCGGAAGGTTATGGGCCGGTCAGGATTCCGCCATGGCGGGTACATGTCTTCCTGCGGATCCTTGATTTCACCCCGCCGATGGCAGACAGTCCGAGGGCACGGTCCGATGACGGACGGCCTGCCGGCACAGGGCCGGCGCCGGCTCGGCCGGGAATGGGGGTGCCCGGTGCCGGAGTCGGGCGCAGGCAGGTTCGCCGGATTGGGCCTCGACGCGGCGGAGGAGGAGCTGTACCTGCGGCTGCTGTCCGACGGTGGCGCCTCGGCCCGGCAGCTCGGCGCCCGGTGCGGCCTGGCCGCGGAACGGGCCGCCGCAGTGCTGGAATCACTGGTCGCGCAGGGCCTGGTGGAACGGCCGTCGCCGGGCCGGGAGCAGTGGACCGCGGCCGCGCCGGACGTCGCGCTGGAGGAGCTGCTGCTCAGGCGTGAGGTCGAGTTGCGCCGGGCCCGCGGCCGGATCAACGAGTTGATGCGCACCTACCGGCGCAGCCCGGCCGAGGCCGGGATGGCCGAACTGGTCGAGGTGATCACCGGCCGGGGGGCGATCGCCGAGCTCTGGCGCAGCCTCCAGCTGGGCGTGCGCGAGCAGGTGCGGGTGCTGGACAAACCGCCGTACGTGCGGCGCAGCGACCCGGAGACCGAACTCGCCCTGCTCGGCCGCGGGGTGGAGATGCGGGCGGTCTACGAGAGCCGGGTGCTGCGCGAGCCGGAGCGCACGGCCGAGATCCGCTCCTTCATCCGGCTCGGCGAACGGGCCCGGGTGCTACCGGAGTTGCCGTTGAAGCTGGCGGTGGTGGACGCCCGCTGGGCGCTGCTTCCGGTGAGCGCGGGCACCGAGCTGGAACACGTCCTGCTGGTCCGGCCGTCCTCGCTGCTGGACGCGCTGATCGGCCTGTTCGAGCTGCACTGGTCGCACGCGATGCACTTCCCCGCGCCGGACACCGCGGACGAGCCGGAGGACCGGCACCACCGGCTGCTGGCGCTGCTCGCCTCCGGCCTGACGGACGAGAGCATCGCCCGTCAACTGGTCGTCTCCACCCGGACGGTGCAGCGCTGGGTACGGGAGCTGATGGACCGGTTCGGCGCACGCACCCGCTTCCAGGCCGGTATCCAGGCCGCCCGCGCCGACCTGCTCTGAACCGGTCCGCGGACCGGTCAGGCGGGGCGGCGGCGGGCCGGGCGGGACCGGACCGGTCAGGCGGGGCGGCGGCGGGCCGGGCCGGGCGGGACCGGACCGGTCAGGCGGGGCGGCGGCGGGCCGGGCCGGGCGGGACCGGACCGGTCAGGCGGGGCGGCGGTGGTCGGTCAGGCCGGTGGCGAGGGTGGCGGCGGAGAGGAGGAAGAAGACCCCGGCCACAACGTAGCGTTCCACGCGCAGGAAGGTGCGGCTGCGCCGGGCGCTCTTGTGCAGGAGTGAGCCCAGCAGGGCCCACCCGGCGTTGGTCACCATGCCGACCACCACGAAGATCAGACCGAACACCAGGGTCTGCGACCAGACCGCTCCCCTGCCGCCGTCGATGAACGCGGGGAGGAAGGCGAGGAAGAACAGGGTGCTCTTCGGGTTGAGGGCGTTGACGACCAGTCCGTCGGAGAAGATCCGGGCGGTGCGGGCGGGCGGCGTCTCGGCCCGTTCGACGGAGGGGTCGGGGTCGGGGGTGCGCAGCCGCTTGATGCCGAGCCAGGCGAGGTAGGCGGCGCCCACGTACTTGACCACCGAGAAGGCCGTCTCGGAGGAGGCCACCAGGGCGGACAGGCCCACCACGGCCGCGATCACCTGGACCACGTCGCCGCAGGCGAGGCCCAGGGTGGACAGGAGTCCGGCCCGGCGGCCCTGGTCGAGGGTGCGGCCGGTCACGTAGAGCACGGACGGGCCGGGGATGAGCAGCAGGACCAGGGAGGCTGTGAAGAACCACCACAGGTTGGACAGGGCAGGCACGGGTTCCCATTCCTTTCGTCCGTGACTCCGCGGTCGCGATGGTCGCACAGTATCCGGTGTCCACCGCAGTGGTGCCCGGTTTCCCGGGAACGATTCGAATCCCTGTCATATCACCTGGGATGGACGGGAGTTGCCGCAGCGCGCGACCGTGTCGATGATCGGATCAGCGACCGGGTCGATGACCGGGTCGGCGATCGGATCGGCGGGTCGGCGCAGGAGGCGGCCCAGTTCGCGGAGCACCTCCTGGCGGGCCGAGTGCAGGAAGAAGTGGCCGCCGTCGAACATCCGCATGGTGAACCGGCCGGTGCTCTGACGGGCCCAGGCCGCGACGCCCTCCGGGTCGACGTGCGGATCGGCCCGGCCGCCGAAGGCGGTGACCGGGACGGGCAGGGGCTCCTCCGGTCGGTGGCTGTAGGTGTCGTTGAGCTGGAAGTCGGCCCGCAGCCCGGGCAGGACCAGTCGCATCGCCCGGGCGTCCGCGAGCAGTTCCTCCGGAGTGCCGCCGAGCTCCCGGAGCCGTTCCACGAACTGGCCGTCGGGCAGGTGGTGGATGAGCGGCCGGTTGTGGACGAGCTGGGGGGCCCGGCGCCCGGAGACGACGAGGTGTTCGGGGGCGGGCCGGCCCTCGGCGCGGAGCCGGCGCGCGAGCGCGAAGGCGATCAGCGCGCCCATGCTGTGCCCGAACAGCACGAACGGGGCCTCGCAGGGCCCGGCGAGCACCTCGGTGAGGACGGGCACCAGCTCGTCGACGTCGCGGTACGCGGGCTGGAAGATCCGCGACTCGCGGCCCGGGAGCCGGACCGCGCACACCTCGACGTCCGCGGGCAGCGCGCGCGGCCACTCGGCGAAGGCGGAGCTCCCGCCCCCGGCGTAGGCGAAGCAGATCAGCCGCAGCCGGGCGTCGGGCCTGGGCGCCGGCCGGACCACCCATGCGCTGCCGACCGCCGTGTCCCGGCTCATCGAGCCCGGTCCGTTCCGGGCAGGACCTCCACCTTCAGGTACGACGGGTCGTCGGGCACGTCCGCGAGGTCGGCCTCGAAGACCGTCGGCCCGTCCTCGCCCGGAAGCTGCCGGAAGCCGGTGAACTTGTAGGTGACCAGCATCATCCGGTTGCGCCCGTTGGGCAGGTACTCGGCCCGCAGCCGCGCCCCCGCGTCCCGGGCGCGCCGGCGGAGGTGGTTGATCATCACGCCGCCGACGCCCCGGGACATCACCCGGCACGACATCAGCAGCAGCTTGAGGGTCCACAGATCGCCGTCCTTGGCGACCAGGACGAGACCGATCGTCCCGTACGGCCCGTGCCGGTCCTCCAGGCGCGCGACCAGCAGCTCGTGGGTGTCGGCCCGCCGGAAGGCGTCGAGCTCCTCGTAGGAGTACGTGTAGCCGGTGGTGTTGAGCTGGTGGGTGCGGACGGTCAGCTCCTCGGCCCGGAACAGGTCCTCCTCCTGGGCCGGGACGATGGTGAGCGTCATGCCCAGCGTGGCGAGGAAGGCGTCCTGCGGGCCGGTGAACTCCTGCTCGACCCGGTTGCGTTCCTGGTCGGCCAGGTACATCTCGCGCCGCCTGGCCGAGTCCTCGGTGACGAACCGGGGGGAGAACTCCGGCCGCTCGGCGAGCTCGGCGGCCTCCGCGGCGTCGATGCACCGGACTTCGGGGATCTCGAAGCCGACCTCGCCGCGCTCGACGGCGTCGTCGTCGACGAAGGCGAACGCGTCGAGGCCCAGGTTGAGGGACTTCGCGATGGAGCGGACGGAGGAGGACTTCGCGTTCCAGTTGATCTGCGGGTACAGGAAGTAGTCGAGCAGGCCGTGGCGGCGCAGCTCGGCCACGGCGGCGTCGTGGTCGTTGCGGCTGGCGATCGAGTGCAGGATGCCGCGGCGGTCCAGCTCGACGATCACCTCCCGGATCCCGGGGCGCAGCTGCGCCTCGCCGTCCTCCAGGAGGATGCCGTCCCACACGGTGTTGTCGAGGTCCCAGACCACGCACTTGACGGTCGGGGCGGGCTCGGCAGGGTCGGTGGTCTCGTGCGTGGTCATCGGATTCCTTTCGTGGATGCCCTCGGCTTTAGCCAGGGGAGGAAGCGAAACTCCTGCGGAGCGGGACAGCGGGCAGCGTTTCGCCGCCAGGGCGGACCGCTGTGCTCCGACCCGCAGATTTGATCGTTACCTGTAGTCACGCTAGTTTGTGACGCATGATCAGGCCTCACGTGAAGCGGGCTTTCAAGTGCCGCTTCTATCCGACGGATGCGCAGGCGGCTGAGCTGTCGCGCACCTTCGGGTGTGTGCGGAAGGTCTACAACATGGCGTTGCAGGCCCGCACGGAGGCGTGGACGCTGCGTCAGGAGAGGGTCAACTACAACACCACCAGCGCGATGCTGACGGGGTGGAAGAAGACCGGGGAACTGTCCTACCTGTCCGAGGTGTCGTCGGTTCCGTTGCAGCAGGCGCTGCGGCACTTGCAGGGGGCGTTCACCAACTTCTGGCAGAAGCGGGCGAAGTACCCGACGTTCAAGTCCCGGAAGAAGTCCCGCAGGTCCGCCGAGTACACGTCCTCCGCGTTCCGGTTCCGGGACGGCCGGCTGACGCTGGCGAAGATGGATCAGCCGCTGGACATTGTGTGGTCCAGGCCGCTGCCGCAGGGCGCGGCGCCGTCCACGGTGACCGTGTCGCAGGACAGCGCGGGGCGCTGGTTCGTCGCCCTGCTGTGCGAGGACCGCCCGACGATGCCCGCACCCGTGAACCCGGCGGTCGGGATCGACGCGGGGATCACCAGTCTGGTGACGCTGTCCACCGGGGAGAAGATCACCAACCCCCGGCACGAGCGCAAGGACCGGGAACGCCTGGCCAGGGCCCAGCGGGAGCTGTCCCGCAAGGCCAAGGGCTCCAACAACCGGGCCAGGGCCCGGCTCAAGGTCGCGAAGGTGCACGCGCGCATCGCCGACCGCCGCAGGGACTTCCTGCACAAGCTCACCACCCGACTCGTCCGTGAGAACCAAACGGTCGTGATCGAGGACCTGACCGTCCGCAACATGCTGGGGAACCACACGCTCGCCCGCGCCATCAGCGACGCGAGCTGGACCGAGATGCGGTCCATGCTGGAGTACAAGGCCCAGTGGTACGGCCGGGACCTGGTGACCATCGACCGGTGGTTCCCCAGCTCGAAACTGTGCTCGGCCTGCGGCGTGATCGCCGCGAGGATGCCCCTGAACGTCCGCGCGTGGGAATGCGCCTGCGGCGCGCGGCACGACCGGGACGTGAACGCGGCACGCAACATCCTGGCCGCCGGACTGGCGGTGACAGCCTGTGGAGACGGTGTAAGACCTCAACGGAGCACTCCGGGCGGGCAGTCGTCGGCGAAGCAGGAAGTCGTCCCACCGCAGCGCACACGCGCAGCGGCTCAGTCGCGAGGCTGAGGGGAATCCCCCGGCCTTCAGCCGGGGGAGGAAGTCAAGCCGTCACCTCTCCGGTGGGGCTGGTGGGGGCCGTGGCCCGCGGGCGGGCGTGGTAGGCCGATTCGGCGATCGTGGTCTGCTGGAGCTCGGTGCTGCCCTCGATGATCTCCATGACCTTCGCGTCCCGCAGGTAGCGCTGCACCGGGTAGTCACCGCCGCAGCCGTGAGCGCCGTGCACCTGGACGGCGTCCGAGGCCGACCGGAACGCGGTGACGGAGGAGTGGTACTTGGCGAGCCAGGTGGCGTACAGGCTCTCGGTGGAGCGGGCCTGCCGCAGCCAGCCCGCCTGCTGGCACAGCAGCCGGGCGGCGGCGGTGCCGGTGGCCATGTCGGCGATCATGCGCTGGACGAGTTGGTGGTCGCGGAGCCGGACTCCGAAGGTCTCCCTGCGGTCGGCGTGGTCGAGGCTGGCGTCCAGGCAGGCCTGGGAGAGGCCGACGCACCCCCAGGCGACGCTGTAGCGGCCCAGCTCCAGCGCGCCGGCGGCGACGGCACTCAGTCCGAAGCCGGGGCGGGCGAGGAGCGCGTCGCCGGCCACCCGGCAGTCCGCCAGGTCCAGTTCGGCGAGCATCGACGCCCTGGTGCCGAGGACGCCGGTGATCGGCCGGACCTCCAGCCCGGGGGCGTCGCGCGGCACCAGGAACGCCGTCTCCAGGCCGTCGAGGCGGGCGAACAGCAGGTAGACGTCGGCACGTCGGCCGAAGGTGATCCACCGCTTCGCACCGTCGAGCCGGAAGCCGTCGCCGACCCGCCGGGCGGTGGTGGCCAGCGCCTTGACGTCGCTGCCGGCGCCCGGCTCGGTGAGCGCGAAGGCGCCGATCGCCTCGCCCGAGGCGAGCTTCGGGAGCCAGTCGGCGCGCTGGCTCGCGGTCCCCCACCGGGCGACGGCCTGGCAGGCCATGCCGTGCACGGTGACGAGGCTGCGGACGGACGAACACCCGCGCCCCAGCTCCTCGTTGAGGAGGCCGAAGGTGATCGCGTCCAGCCCGGCGCCGCCGTACTCGGGCGGTACGGCGGACGCCAGGTAGCCGCGGTCGGCGAAGTCCTTGAGGAACTCCTCGGGGAGCCGCTCGGCGCGGTCCCACCCGTTCGCGGACGGGGCGACCGCTTCCCGGGCGAAGGACTCGTACTCCTCCCGCGCCTCGGCCTGGCGCGGGCTCAGCTGCACTCTGATGGCCATCTGCCCTCCCTTGCCTGAGCGGTGGTCACGGGCGCCGGTCGGCGGCACCCACGGCGAGCTTGCGGGTGACGAGCGCGTCGACGGCCCGCACGGTGTTGAAGTTGCGGATCTCCAGGTCCTCGTCCTCGACCGTGATGTCGAACTCGCCCTCGACGAACAGCACGAGCTGCATGACGAAGAGCGAATTGACGAATCCGGTGGCGAACATGTCCTCGTCCTCGGCGAGCCGGTGCTCACCGAAGTAGCGGGCGAGGAAGGCGAAGATCTGCGGCTTGTGGTCGGCCGTCGTCATGGCGCGTGGTTCCTTCTTCTCGATCGGGTGAACCATCGGGTGGACCGGGTGGACCGGGTGAGCCAGGTGGGGGCCGGTCAGGCGGCCGTGGTGGCGTAGTCGTAGAAGCCCTGGCCGCTCTTGCGCCCGAGCAGCCCGGCGTCGACCATCCGGACGAGCAGCGGGCAGGGGCGGTACTTGCTGTCGCTGAAGGCCGCGTACAGGCCCTCGACGGACTGCAGGATGGTGTCCAGGCCGATCAGGTCGGCGGTCTCCAGGGGGCCCATGGTGTGGCCGAAGCAGGTCTTGAAGATCCGGTCGACCTCGGCCGCTCCCGCCACCCCCTCGTGGACGAGGTAGACGGCCTCGTTCACGGTGAGCATCAGGACCCGGTTGGTGACGAAGCCGGGCGAGTCCTCCACCAGGATCCCCTCCTTGCCGAGTTGGGCGAGCAGGGTGCGGGCGGTCGCCACCGTCTCGGCGGAGGTGTGGTGGCCGCGGATCATCTCCACCACCGGCTTGAGCGGCACCGGGTTCATGAAGTGCATGCCGAGCACCTGGGCCGGACGGGAGGTCGCCGCGCCGATCCGGGTGATCGGGATGACGGAGGTGTTGGCCGCGAACACGGTGCGCGGCGGGCAGACGGCGTCCAGGCGCCGGTAGACGCCCTGCTTGAGGCCCCAGTCCTCCGTGATGTTCTCGATCACGAAGTCGGCCTCCTCGAAGCCCTCGTACCCGGTGGTGAGGGTGATGCGCTTGAGGACGGTCTCCCGGTCCTCCTTGGGCCGGTCCTCCTTAAGCCGGTCCTCCTTGGGCCGGTCGTCCGCCGGCCGGGCCGGTCCCTTCGCGCCCAGCAGCCGCGCGAACCGCAGGCCCTCGCGGATCGTGCGCTCGGCGGCCGCGAGGATCTCCTCGGTCCGGTCGACGAGGAGGACCTGATGGCCGGTCTGGGCGAGCGCCTGTGCCAGGCCGGTGCCCATGACGCCGGCGCCGACCACGCCGACCGTGTGGATCTCAGACATGTGCCGTGCTCCGCTTCTCGGTTCCGTCGTCCGGGGTGGTGTCGCTGGGGGTGGTGTCGCTTTGCGTGGTGTCGTCGTTCGGGGTGGTGTCACTGGGGGTGCCGTCCGGCGTGGCGCCGTCCGGGGTGGTGCCCGGCCGCTTCCGGAGCGCGGCGGCCAGCTCCGCCACGGTCAGCGACTCGAAGAGGGTGTTCAGCGGCAGGTGGACGCCGAACCGCCGCCGGATCCGGGCCGAGAGCTGGAGCCCGAGCAGGGAGTGCCCGCCGAGTTCGAAGAAGTCGTCGTGCACGCCGACCCGTTCCAGGCCGAGCAGTTCCGCCCACAGCGCCGTCAGGGCCGCCTCCGTCTCGTCCCCGGGCTCCGCGTACGCGGTGGAGACGCCCGGACGCGGGTGGACGCCGTGCGCCGCGGCAGCGCCCGCCTGCGGGCCGCCCGACGGATCGTCCGACCGGCCGTCCGGCGGAGCGCCGACGCGGTGCCGGTGGATGTCGGCGAACACCGCGTCCAGGTCCTTGGCGACCACGGCGACCTGCGGGCCGAGGCCCGCGCCGAGCAGGCGCAGCAGCGCCTCGACGCCTTCCTCCGGCCGGATGCCCTGGTCGAGGTGCTCCCGCAGCGGGCCGGGCCCGCCGCGCCGGGCGGCCGCGGGCGGGAAGCGGTAGGCGGCGACCTCGGAGGAGGTGCCGTCCCGCAGCGCCGTCAGCCTGGTCTCCAGGTCGGTGACCCGCTTGAGCACGAAGTCCTCGACGCGCGCGACCTCTTGGCCGGACGCGTCCATCAGCGTGAAGTCCGCGGTGAAGGTCTCCTTGCCGCGCCGGTCCGCCGCCCGGAAGCGGTGGTGGCTGACGACGCGGCGCGGCAGCGGCGCGAGCAACGTGAGGCTCCCGTAGCCGAGCGGGATCCGGAACTCCTCGGCGAGGTTCATCCCGTGGAAGCCGGCGCCCAGGTCGAGCAGCGAGGGGTGGAGCGCGATCCGCTCCAGGTCCGCGGCGAACTCCTCCGGGAGTTCCAGCTCCGCCAGCGCCTCCGTCTCGCCCAGGTGCACCCGGCGCAGGCAGCGGGAGCGCGGGCCGAAGCCCATCGGCCCGGTGTGGGTGACGGCGCCCAGGTCGCGCATGCCGGCCGCGGCGATCAGCTCCGCGATGTCGTGCCGCCGCGGTGGGGCGGTGCCGTCCGGCACCGGGCCGACCGCGCCGGTCACGTGGACCTGCCAGCCCTCCTCCTCGGCCCGCCCGTCCCCGGCGGCATCGGCCGGGCGGCTCACCACCGCGAAGCGCGCCGGGGTGTGCCGCTTCTCCAGGACGACCCGCAGCTCGCGGCGCTGGTCCTCGCCCACGACCACCGGGGACAGGAAGGTGACCTCGCTCAGCACGGCCCGGGCGTCGCCGCTCTGGTGCTCGTGGACGGCCCGGGCGAGCTCCAGGTGGCCGGTGCCCGGCACCACCGCGTTGCCCGCCATGCGGTGCTCGTCGATCAGCCAGGACGTGGCCACGGCGAGGGAGACGGAGTACACCGCGGCGCTCTCGTCGTCCCGCAGGCAGGCGTCCAGCAGCGGGTGGTCGACCGGGCCGGTCCGGTTCCCGTCCGCGTCGCCCGGGTCGGCGGCGCCGACGGTGCGGACGGCCATGCCGACCTCCTGCCAGCCGTCCCAGTCGACCGACACGGTGTACGGGCCGCCGGTCGCCTCGGCGTGCTGCGCCAGGGCGTCGAGGAAGGCGTTGGCGGCGACGTAGTCGACCTGTCCGACGCCGCCGGTCAGCGCGAGGCTGGACGAGCAGTGGACGGTGAAGTCGGGCGACAGCCGGCGGGCCAGCGCGTCGACCACCAGGCCGCCGTGGACCTTGGGGTCCAGCACCCGGGCCGCGGCCTCGGCCGTCTTGAGCTGGGCGAGCCCGGCGGCTGGCACCCCGGCGGCGTGCACGATCCCGTCGACGGATCCGAACCGCTCCAGCGCCTGGTCGGCGACCCGGTGCATGGCGGCGGAGTCGGCCACGTCGGCGGCCGCGGCCAGCACCTGCGCGCCGAGCCGCTCCAGCTCCAGGACGGCCCGGATCCGCTCGACCGTCCGGCCGGGCGGCGCGGGCTCGCCGGGCGCCGGGCTGTCGGCGAGCAGGCCCGCCCAGTCCTCCCGGGGCGGCAGCGGGCTGCGGCCGACCAGGACCAGCCGCGCCCGCGCGGCCGTGGCGAAGTGGCGGGCGAGCGAGAGGCCGATGCCGCCGAAGCCGCCGGTGATCAGGTAGACGCCGCCCTCGCGCAGCGGGGTGCGGGCGCCCGGCGCGTCCTCCACCCGCACCGGCCGGTGCGCGCGCCGCCAGCGGCGCCGGCCGCGCAGCGCGGTCAGCGGCCCTGACGACGGGTCGAGCAGTTCCTCGTACAGCTGCTCGCCGTCGGCCGGGGACCAGCTCCGGCCGACCGGCAGCGAGAGGTCGACGGCCCGGCAGAGCGTGCCTGGCTGTTCCAGCGGCAGCACCAGGCAGGGCCCGGTGACGGTGGCCTTCTCCGGGGCGACCGGCTCCGTCCCGAGCACCGCGAAGGCGTCGCTGGAGACCACCGAGATGTCCAGCGGCGCGCCGGGGGCGTGGTCGGCCGCCGCCCGGTTGAGCCACAGCAGGCTGTGGAAGCCCCGCTCCAGCGTCTGCGCCGCCGACCGGCGCGGGCCGACCGACCACAGGTGCACCACCCGATCGGGCAGGCCGCCGTCGGGGCCGATCCGCGCCACCAGGCGCTGGTGGTCGGCGAGGCTGCCGGGCGCGATCTCGTAGCAGCCGTCCGGGAGTTCGCGCCAGCCGGTGCCAGCCCGTACCGTGACGGCGCGGTGGCCGTCCGCCGCGAGCCGGGCGGCGAGCGCCTCGCCCACGCCCTCGTCGTCGACGAACAGCAGCCAGGACCGGGGCTGATCCGTGCCACCGGGCACGGGCCGGGGCGGCGCCGACTCCCAGACCGGCGTGTGGAACCAGTCCGCCAGGTCCGCCTTCTTCGCCAGGGACGGCGCGGGCCGGGCGGGGGTGCGGGGCGCCGGGTCGATCCAGTGCCGGCTCTCCTCGAACGGGTACGTCGGCAGCGCCACCCGGGGCGCGTCGTTGCCGCCGCTGACGGCGGACCAGTCCAGGTCCACGCCGGCGACCCAGAGCCGGCCGGCGGCGCCGAGCAGGAACCGCTCCTCCGGCTGCCGGTCGAACTCCCCGGGCAGCGAGGCGACCGCCACCCCCGCCGCGGCGGACGGGGGCCGCAGCTGGAGGGCCAGGCTGGTCAGCGACTGGCCGGGGCCGGTCTCCAGCAGCACCCGCCCGGGGTCCTCCCAGAGCCGGCGGACGCCGTCGGCGAAGCGGACCGGCAGGCGCAGGTGCCGCACCCAGTACCCGGGGTCGGTGACCAGGCCGGCGTCGGCCCAGTCGCCGGTGACGTTCGAGATGTACGGGATCCGGGGCGGGTGGAGCGTCACGCCCGCCGCCAGCTCGGCGAACTCCGCGGCGATCGGGTCCATCAGGTGCGAGTGGAAGGCGTGGGTGGTGCGCAGCGGCCGGGCCGCGATCCCCTCCTCGCCGAGCCGGGCCGCCAGCGCCCCGACCGCCTCGCCGGTCCCGGCGACCACGCACAGGGCGGGCCCGTTGACGGCGGCCAGCGAGAGGTGCTCGTCCAGCAGGCCGAGGACCCGTTCCTCGGGCAGCGGCACGGCCAGCATGGCGCCCCCGGGCAGTCCCTCGATCAGCCGGGCCCGGTGGGCGACCAGCAGCAGCGCGTCGTCCAGCGAGAGCACCCCGGCGAGGTGGGCCGCCACGTACTCGCCGATGCTGTAGCCGGCCAGGGCCGTGGGCCGGATCCCCCAGGACTCCCAGAGGCGGGCCAGCGCGTACTCGACCGCGAAGGTCGCCGGCTGCGCGTACAGGGTGCGGTCGAGTTCGCCGCGCGGGCCGTCGGCGGTGCCGCGGCGCAGCATCCGGCGCAGGTCGGGTCCGCCCGTCCCGCCGTCCGGTGCGTCCGCGGGGTACAGCAGGTCGCGCAGGTCGACGCCGAGGTGCGCCCGGAACCCCTCGGCGCAGCGGTCCAGTTCCCGGCGGAAGACCGGGTCGCCGGCGTGGACCTCGCGTCCCATGCCGACCCGCTGCTCGCCCAGGCCGGGGAAGACCAGGGCGACCTTGCGGGGCGATCCGTCGTGCTGGCCGCCGCGGACGGCGCGCGGGTCGCGCTCGCGCAGGGCGCGTGCGGTCTCGGCGGCGTCCTCGGCGATCACGAAGCGGCGGTGGCCGAAGTGGCGCCGACCGGTCTGGAGCGTCCGCGCGACCCCGGCGAGGTCCGGAGCGCCGCCGCCCGAGCGCTCGGCAGGGCGGTCGAGGCGGTCGGCGAGGCGGTCCGTGGCGGTCTCCAGCGCGGTGGCGGTGCGCGCCGAGAGCGGCAGCAGCCGGCGGGCGCGCCCGGTGGGCCGCCGCTCGGGCGCGGGGGCCTCCTCCAGGACGACGTGGGCGTTGGTGCCGCCCATGCCGAAGGAGCTGACGCCGGCCCGGCGCGGCCCGCCGTCGCCGCGCCAGTCGGTCAGCCGGGTGTTGACCCGGAACGGCACGGCGGTGAAGTCGATGGCCGGGTTGGCGACGTCGAAGTGCAGGCTCGGCGGGATCTGCCGGTGCTGGAGCGCCAGGACGGTCTTGATCAGCCCGGCGACGCCGGCCGCGGCGTGGGTGTGGCCGATGTTGCCCTTGACCGCCCCGATCGCGCAGCTGCCCGGCGCGAGGCCCTGGAACACCTGGGTCAGCGCCTCCACCTCGATCGGATCGCCGAGCGGGGTGCCGCTGCCGTGCGCCTCCACGTACGAGACGGTGGCCGGGTCGACCTCGGCCATGGTGAGCGCGGCGCGGATGACGCGCGCCTGGCCCGCCACCCCGGGCGCGGTGAAGCCGATCCGCTCGGCGCCGTCGTTGCCGACCGCCGATCCCCGGATCACGGCCCGGATCGGGTCGCCGTCGGCGAGCGCGTCCTCCAGCCGCTTGAGCACGACCATGCCCGCGCCGTTGGCGGCGACGGTGCCCTGCGCCGTGGCGTCGAACGGGCGGCAGTGCCCGTCCGCGGAGAAGATCCCGCCGGGCTGGAGGAGGTAGCCCTGCCTCTGGTGGGCCCGTACGGTGGCGCCGCCCGCCAGCGCGAGGTCGCACGCCCCGCTGAGCAGGGCCTGGCCGGCCAGGTGCACCGCGACCAGCGAGGTGGAACAGGCCGACTGGACGGTGAGCGCGGGGCCGGAGAGGTCGAGCTTGTAGGCGATCCTGGTCGCCAGGAAGTCCTTCTCGTTGGCGACGTTGCGGGCGAAGACCTCGCCCGGGTCGGTGGCGTCGATCCGGGCGTCCACGTGGTCGACGTAACTGTTGTAGTAGCTGCCCGCGTACACGCCGACCTGCCCCGGCACCGACCTCGGATCGTGGCCGGAGTCCTCCAGCGCCTCCCACGCGCACCGCAGCAGCACCCGGTGCTGGGGGTCCATCAGGTCGGCCTCCTTCGGGCTCACCCCGAAGAAGTCCGCGTCGAAGAGGTCCGCGTCCGCCAGGACGCCCTGCGCCGCCACGT
Source organism: Kitasatospora sp. MAA19 (assembly GCF_029894125.1). Lineage (GTDB taxonomy): Bacteria > Actinomycetota > Actinomycetes > Streptomycetales > Streptomycetaceae > Kitasatospora. The sequence continues at coordinate 90,519 of NZ_JARXYZ010000012.1, read as the reverse complement.
AGTCCGGGTCGGTGCGCAGCGCCTCGGGGACGCCCGCGGCGGCCAGTTCCCCGGGCGAGAAGAAGGTGATCGACTCGGTGCCGGTGCGCAGGTTCTCCCAGTACTGCTCCGGGCCGGAGGCGCCGGGGAAGCGGCAGGCGAGTCCGATGACGGCGATCTCCAGGCCGGTCGTGCCGTCCGCCTCGGCGGGGTCGCGCTCCATCAGCCGTTCTCCTTCCGTGCGCCCGCCCGCTGTTGGCCGAGCTGTCGGCGCAGCCGGTTGCGGCCCCGGTCGTACCGCTCCCGGGTGCCGGGCTCGGGCTGCGCCGCTCCGCCACCGTCCTCGGCGAGGTACCGGGCGAGGGCGCCCACCGTGGGGCGCATGGTCAGTTCCACCAGCGGGACGTCCCGGCCGAGTTGCTCGCCCAGTAGGGCGGCGACCCGGCTCAGCAGCAGCGAGTTGCCGCCCAGGTCGAAGAAGTTGTCGTCGACGCCGACCCGCTCGGCGCCGAGCACCTCGGACCAGAGGGCCGCGATCCGCTGCTCCAGCGGGTCGTCGGACGCGGCCGGGGCCGGGGCCGGGGCCGGGGCCGGTGCGGCGGCGGCCGCCGGGGCGGGGGCCAGCAGTTCCGCGAGCCGCAGGCGCTGCACCTTGCCGGTCGCGCTGCGCGGGACGTCGTCCACCACGAAGACCCGGCTGGGCACCTTGAAGTCGGCGAGCCGGGCCGCCGCGAACTCGCGCAGCTCCCGCTCGACCACGTCCGCTCCCGGGCGCGGGACGACGGCCACCGCCACGTCCTCGCCCAGCGTGGGGTGGGGCAGCGCGAAGGCCACGGCCGTCTTGACGGCCGGGTGGCCGGTGAGGACGTCGTCGACCTCGGCCGGCGCGACCTTGGAGCCGCCCCGGTTGATGATCTCCTTGCTGCGCCCGACGACGTACAGGTAGCCGTCCTCGTCCAGCCGCCCCTCGTCCCCGGTGCGCAGCCAACCACCGGCGAAGGCAAGGGCGTTGGCCTCGGGGTTGGCCTCGTAACCGGCCATCACGTTGGCGCCCCGGATGGCGATCTCGCCGGCCTCGCCGGTCGGCACCTCGCGGCCGGCCTTGTCCAGGATCACCACCGGACCGCCCACCGGCAGGCCGACCGAGCGCGGCTTGCGCCGGCCCGGGGGCAGCGGGTTGCTGGTCACCAGCGAGCCGGCCTCGGTCATCCCGTACGCCTCGATGACCGGGGCCCCGAACGTGGTCTCCAACGCGGTGAGCACCGGGCCCGGCAGGGGGGCGGAGGCGGAGCGGATGAACCGGAGCCGGGCCGCGGCGAGGGTGTCACGGTGGTCGTCGGCCACGGAGAGCAGGGCCTGGTGCATGGCCGGCACCGCCGTGTACCAGGTGGGGCCGAACTGCTCCAGCCAGGAGAAGAAGCCGGTGTCGCTGAAGCCCGGGGGGCAGATGATGCCCGCGCCGCGGACGAGCGTCGCCAGCAGGGTGCTGGTCAGGCCGTGGGCGTGGAAGAGCGGCATCACGTTGAGGCAGCGGTCGCCCTCGCCGAGGTCGAACGCCGCGCCGGTGTTGCGGGCGGCGACGCACAGGTTGGCGTGGGTGAGCGGCACCAGCTTGGGGCGGTCGGTCGTCCCGGAGGTGTGCAGGATCAGCGCGGTCTCGTCGGTGCCGGACGGACCGCCCTCGACGGCGGGCAGCGGGCCGCCCAGGTCGGCGCAGTCGAGCGTGAACTCGCCGGCGGGCGTGCCGGGTTCGCTGCTCAGCTCGATGACGCGCAGGCCGCGCTCGCGGGCCACCTCCACCGCGGGCGAGTCGTCGCCGCGCTCGACCAGGAGGGCGTCGGCCCGCATGTCGTCGAGGTAGAAGGCGAACTCCCGCCGCTGGTACGCGGGGTTGAGCGGGGCGCTCTGCGCGTACGAGGCCGTGCCCAGGAAGGCCGTCGCGAGGTCGGGGCCGTTGCGGAGCACGATGGCCACCCGGTGCCGGCGGCCGATGCCGAAGGAGTTCAGCGCCCGCCCGATCTCCTCGATCCGGTGGGCGAGCGCCCGGTAGCCGAGCGGGCTCCGGTCGGGTGCGAGCAGGGCGACGGCGTCCGGCCGGGCCGCCGCCTGGTCGGCGATCAACCGGCTCAGGCCGGTGGTCGGTGCGTCCTCGGTCACGGTCATCTTCGCTGTCCACTTCCTCGGTAGGGGGTCCCCGGGAGGGGGTTCACCGGCGGGGTTCACCGCGCCGGCAGGTCCACCACGGCCCAGGCGGCCGGCGGCCGGTCGGCGGCGATCCGGGTGCCGGTCCGGACCCGGGCGGGGCGCGGCTCCCCGTCGTCGATCCGTACGGCCAGCCGGTGCGGTGCGCCGGTGCCGGGCCGTAGGCGGTAGCGCAGGGGCGGCACCCGGAACCCGAGTCCGGAGGCCTTGGCCAGGGCCTCCTTCACGCACCACAGGTGCAGCGGGCGGACGGATCCGCAGGCCCGGCGCAGCGCGGCGAGTTCCGCGTCCGTGCCGAACCGGTGCAGGCCGCGCTCGGCGGTGGACCACTCGGTCTCCACGTCGACGCCCAGCCCGTCCGGCGCCCCGCGTTCGGCCCCGGGCCCGGCCCCGCCGCCCTGGCCCGCCGGCGCCGGGTCGGCCCACCGCACGGCGACCACCACCTGCTCGGCCGTGTGCGCCACGGAGAACTGCACCGCGGGCCGGAGGGCGGCGCCGTCCCAGCTGACCAGCCGCACCGCGTCCGGATCGGCCAGGCCGATCCGCCGGTACGCGCCCGGCAGGTCGGGGACCAGGCCGAGCCGGAGCAGGCCGCGCCTGAGCGTGTGGCGGGCCGCGTACCACTGGTCCTGCCGGGCCTGGCCGACGAAGCCGCCGAGCCCGGACTCCCCCGCCCCGAGCCGCCCGGCCCGCACGGCCTCGGCCGCCGCGCCGGGCCGCACCGGGGCCCAGAGCAGCCGGAGGCCGCTCACGGCACCGCGACGTGGCCGTGCACCACGTCCTCCAGCGTGCGCACCCCGGGCCCGGCGGCGGCCGCGTAGCGGATCGCGCGCAGCACGCCGGGGAGGAACGCCCGTCGGTCCGCCACCCGGTGCAGGACCTCCACGTGCTCGCCGGAGCCCGCCGCCACCAGCCGGTGCTCGCTGACGGCGTCCCCCAGGCGGAAGGACGCGATGTCCGGGGCGGGCGCCCCCGGAGCGCGGGCGCCCTGCCAGGCCGCGGCCAGGTGGCGGGCCGTCCCGCTGGGGCGGTCGCGCTTGCCGACGAAGTGCAGATCGGTGACGCCCGCGTCCCAGCCCTCGCCCGTCAGCGCGGCCAGGTCCCGGACGAAGCGGGTGACGGCGAGCAGCGCGAGGCTGAAGTTGGCCGCCACGACGACGGACCGCTGCCGCCCCACCTCCGCCAGCAGCCGGTGGTGCCGGTCGCCGAGGCCGCTGGTGCCGATGACCAGCGCGCAGGGCACCGAGCGGGCCTGGTCGAGCAGGTCGGCGGTCGCCTCCTCGGCGGTGAAGTCGACCACGACGGGGTCCGCGTCCTTGACGTCCGCGAGCCGGCCCACCACCGGGGCGCCCACGTCCCCGGCCCCGCCCTCGCCCGGGCCACCGCCGGCCCCGGGGCGCAGCGACAACCGGGCCGCGAGGTCGAGGTCCGGGGCGTCGAGGACGGCCTGGCGGACGAGGCCCGCCATCCGCCCGGTCAGACCGGACACGACCACGGGAACGGTCACGACGCGACCTCCGCCGGGATCAGGCCCATCCGCCGGGCCAGTTCGCCCTCGACGACGCGTCGGCCCCCGAACAGGGCCTGGACGGCGTCGGCGGGCCAGTCGGCGGCGTCCACCGGGGTGTTCGGGAGGCCCAGCTCGGTCGCCAGGTCCTCCGCCAACCGGGCCGCCCGGCGGGCCAGGTCGACACAGCTCAGCAGGACCGCGAGCGCGGCCTGGCCGCCCGGCTGCCCGGCCTTGAAGCCCGGCCCGAACCGGGCGGCGGCCGCGGCGAGGGAGATCTCGATCTCCAGCCGGCTCAGTTCGTGGGCCAGCTCCTGCGAGGTGGACAGCGCCTCGACGCCCTCGCCGGTCGTCGCCAGCACCCGGCGCAGGTCGGCCACGACGCGTGCCGGCCAGGCCGGGGCCCGGCGGACGAACGCCCAGGCGTAGCCGTCCAGGACGGCCGCCGGCAGGCCGGTCGGGGACCAGTCGACGGGCCGGGAGAGGGCCGTCGGGGCGAGGGCGACCCCGTCGAGGTCCGCCCAGCCCCAGCCCGTGGCCCGTCCGGCGCCGTGCAGCCGCACGCCCGGGGCGTCGTGCCGGACGAGCGCCAGCCTGGCCTCCCCGTCCAGCGCGACGCCGACCACCGACAGATCGGCGTCCTCGGTCGCGTACCGGTAGCGGCCGTGCAGGACGACCCGGCCGCCGTCCTCGGCGGCCCGGAGGGTGGCCCGGACGGTGGGCGCGGCGAGGCTGAACAGGGCGTTCGGCGTGAACAGGCCCAGGGCCGCGGTGAGCCGGCCGGTCCGGACGCCGTCGGCCTCCGCCGCGGCGTCGACGGTGTCGACGGCGTCGAAGGCGTCGAGCAGCGGCAGCACCCCGTGGACGTGCTCGGTCAGCGCCGCCGCCAGCGCGAAGGGGTGCCGCTGCCAGACCTCGTCCAGCGCCTCCTCGACGCCGCCCGAGGGGACACCGCCCGAGGCGAGGTCACCCGAGGGGACACCGCCCGAGGGGACGCCGCCCGCGGGAAGGTCGAGGCCGCGGCAGGCCAGCAGCCCGTGCAGGGCCCGCAGCTCGGAGCTCATGCGCCGCCCCCTTCGGCGAGCCGCGCGCTGACGAAGCGCACGATGGAGTCGACCGAGGTGAGGTGCTCCGGGTCGGCCTCGGGGTCGAGCACGACGCCGTACCGCTGCTCCAGCACCTCCAACAGGTTGATGTAGCCGATGGAGTTGACCCCGGCCCGGTCCAGCTCGCCCCCGGCGGCCCGCAGGTCGGCGACGGTGACGACCCGTCCGGTGGCCGTCTCCACGATCTGCTCGATCTGCTCGCGCAGGTCCGGGACGTCCGGGAGGCCCGTGTCGGCCCGGGCGGCGTCGTTGACTGTGCTCATCCGTTGCTCTCCAGTTCAGGGGAATGGCCGTCGGCTCCGCCGGCCCGGGCGTCCGCGACCAGGCGCCGCAGCTCGGTCACCCGGACCTTGCCGACGGTCGACCGGGGGATCGCGGGCAGGAACGTCACCCGTCCGGGCACCTTGAAGGGCGCGAGGTCCGCCCGGCAGGCGTCCAGGACCTCGGTCCGGGTGATCCGCCCGGCGGCGGTCAGCGCGGCGTGCAGCACCGTCTCGCCGTTGGCGTCGGCGTCAGCGAACACCACGGCGTCGGCCACCGCGTCGAGCGCGAGGAGGATCCGTTCCACCTCGGTCGGGTCGATCTTCCGGCCGGCCAGGTTGATCGGCCCGCCGAGCCGGCCGGTGATGAACAGCCGGCCGTCCGTCAGCCGCCCGAGGTCGCCGGTGCGGTAGTAGCCGTCGGCGTCCAGCCGCTGCGCGAACGCCCCCGGCGCGTTGAGGTAGCCGGCCGCCATCGAGGCCGTCCGCACCCGCACCTCGGACTCGCCGGTGGGCAGTTCCACCACCGTGACCGAGACGCCCGGCAGCGCGCTGCCCAGCCCCTCGGTGCGGCCGGGGTCCCGTTCGTACGTGCACGGGCCCGTCTCGGCGACACCGTAGTAGTCGGCGATGCGCACGCCGTACCGCTCCTCGAACTCCCGCCGGACACCGGGGTCGAGCACCGCCGCCGCGGAGACGGCCCGGGTCACGGTCGCGAACGCGCCGAGGTCCGGCCGGGACGCGGTCGCGAGCAGCCGGTAGGCCAGCGGGAAGGCGACCAGCCGGGTCGCCGCCGCGCGGGCGACGGCTCGCGAGATACCGCCGGAGGTGGGCACGCCCTGGTAGAGGTGCAGTTCGGCACCGGTCAGGAAGACCGGCAGCAGCGAGGTGTTGAACGCGAGCCCGTTGGTGAACCCGGCCAGGCACAGCACCCGGTCGTCCGGGCCGAGCCCGGTGCCGGCCACCCAGGTGCGGGCCGCCGAGACGACGGCCTGCGCGGTGAACTCCAGGCACTTCGGCAGGCCCGTGCTGCCGGAGGTGAACCGGCAGGTCGCGGTGGCCGCTCGGGGCGCGGGGGCCCCGGTGGCCGTCGCGGGCAGCAGGGCCAGGGTCAGCGAGCTGCCCGGTACGGCCGTCGCCCGGTTGTCGAGCGGGAACGGCCCGGCCCCGTCGTGGAGGAAGGCGGAGACGCCGCAGCTCGTCCGGATGCCCTCCAGCTCGGCGGCGCCGAACTTCGCGTCGGCGAGGAAGGGCAGCCGCCCGGCGACCAGCAGGGCGTAGTAGGAGACCAGGTACTCCGCGCTGTTGCCGGCGTACAGCCCGACGTTGACCAGGCCGGGTCCGAGCAGCGCGTCCAGCGTCCGGGCCCGCTCGCGGACGAGGGCGGCGAAGCCGGCGTACGTCAGCTCCGCACCGCCGCCGACCACGGCCCGGCGGTCGCCGTGCTCGGCGCACGCCGCCAGGAACACCTCGCCGAGCGCACGTCCGTCAGCCACGACGCACCCCCTCCCCGGCGTGGCCGGCGCGGCCGGCGGGGTCGAGCTCCAGCTCCGCCCGGCAGGCCAGGCTGTGGTTGGCGATCGTCAGCATCGTCGTCTGGCTCCCGCCCGACATCCGGAAGCCGCGCACCTGGGCGTGGGCCCGCAGCGAGACGCTGTCCCACATGTAGCCCGCGCCGCCCTCCAAGTCGGTGCAGAGCGCGGCCAGTTCATTGGCCTTCTCGACGCAGAACCACTTGAGCTCGGCGATCTCGGGCACCGTGCTGCCACCGGACGTCACCCGCAGGTAGGCGTCCGCGATGCCCGCCTCCATCAGCTCCTGGCGGGCCCGGGCACGGGCCAGCGCATGGGAGTTGACCGGCCAGGCGCCCAGCGGACGGCCGCCGAGGCTACGGCCGCGGACGTACCCGGTGATGTGCTCCAGCAGCGCGCGGTGGGTGAAGAAGGCGTCGGCGGCGATCAGCAGGCGCATCCGCGACATCACGCGGTTCCACCGCATCAACTGGCTGACCCCGCTGCGCGCCACCACCTGGTCGGTGGAGAGCCGCACGCCGTCGAACTCCACCAGGGCCGAATCGACGGCGCGGGTACCGAACTTGTCGTACACCTCGGTCACCCGCACGCCCGGGGCGGACTTCTCCACCGCGAGGATGGCGGGCGCGCCATCGAGGAGGGCGCTGACGAAACACAGGTCGGCGGTCGCACCGTTGATCACGAACTTCTTGCGACCCCGGAGGACGAGCCCCGCCCCCGCGGTGGTCGCGGTCGCGGGCTCCTCGGCGGACGGGTCGGTGTCGCACTGACAGGCCACCAGCTCGCCCGAGAGCAGCCCCGGGAGGTAGCGGTCCCGCAGCGCGGGATCCCGGGCGGAGACCAGCCAGTCGCAGGCGATCTCGTTCTGGACGTGCATCGCGAGGGCGATGCCGCCGTCGCGGACACCGGCCAGCGCCTCCCCGAGCACCAGCGAGCCGAGCAGGCCCAACCCCTGCCCGCCCCGCTCGCGCGGGACCGACACGCCCAGGTAGCCGCTCGCCGCCAACTCCCGCCAGGCCTCCCGGCGGAGCGGCCCGCCGGCGGTGGTGCGCCACTTGTCGAGCCACTCCGGGGTGAAGTAGCCCACCGCCCGGGCCTGAAGATCACGGTGACTGTCCGTCAGATGCGCGGACAGGACGCTGTTGCTCACGATGGAATCCACGCTGCTCCCTGTGGTCGGGCCTCGGCTCGGCGTTCAGCTCGGCTGCTGCGGGCCGCGGGTGCTCTGAGGGGTGTGGTCGACGTTCTGAGAGGTGTGGTCGACGTTCCGAGGGCTGTGCACGCTCTGGTGGCTGTAGGCGATCGGCGCCCGGTCCCACTTGACGGCGTTCTCGTCGGGCGTTCCGGCCACCAGGACGTAGATGACCTCCTCCTCGGCCCCCAGCCGGGCCAGGTCACTGATCCGCCCGGCGTCGAACCCGCCGAGGCAGCTGATGCCGAAGTCCTGTGCGGCGGCCCCGAGGGACAACCGCTGCGCGATGCTCGCGGCGTGGAAGTGGAGTTCGGCCAGGCCCTGTTGACCGCGCTCGCCCAGCAGTTGGCCCACCGGGGCGTGCAGGGCCAGGACGACCGCGCAGTTCGCCGCCACGCCCTGGTTCATGCACGACGCGACGACCGCCTGCTCCGATCCGCCGTCACCGCCGACCGGCAGCAGACGGTGGCCCTCGGCGTCGTACTCGTAGGCGCCCGAGGGCACGCCGTCCACGCTGCGGACCAGCAGGCGCAGGCCCGCGAGCGGCCCGTCCGCGCAGTCCACCGTCACCCCGCCGCGCACGGCCGCCAGCGCCCGTCCGAGCGCGTCGGCGTCGAGCGGCTTCGCCAGAAAGCCCTTGGCCGACTGCCGGCCGAGGACGACCGGGCCGAGGTCCTCGGGGAGGCCCCCGTCCCGCCCGGCCAGGGCCACCGGCGCAGCGGACCCGTCGACCGCACCGCCTGGCGCCGCGTCGCCCGGGAACCCGCCGCCCCGAGGCCCGCCGCTCGGCCGCACCGACGCGGTGCGGCCGAACCGCAGGGGCAGCACCCGGGGTTGGTGGTAGGTGCTGACGGGACTGACCAGGCCCCAGGCCTCGCGCTCGGACGGGTCCGGCTCCTCCAGGTGCGAGCCGCTGTCGTGCCGCCAGATCGGCAGCGCGAACGGGTTCGCGGTCCGGACACCGCCCGCCCCGCCCTGCGCGGGCCTGCTGCCCGCCGGCCCGCGCTGCGCCGAAGCGTCCAGGGTGACCAGCGCCTGCGGCTCCCGGCACAGGTCCTCCAGCCCGAACACCCGGGAGACCTCGCCGCGGTCGAAGCGCAGCCGGACGACGGCGGCGAACCCCGCATCGGCACCGGCCAGCGCGATGTTGGTCGCGGCATGGGCGCCGTCCAGGTGCGTGTAGAGGTAGCCCCGCCGGCCGTACTTGCGCATGGCGTGCCACGGTCGGCCCACCACGGCCACCACGGCGGCGGGCAGTTCGTCGGTCGCCGGCGCCTCGGTCGCCAGCACGGCGGCGATCTCCCGGCGGTCGACGGCGGTCATCCGGCGCAGGCTGCAGCCGGCCACGTCGTACTGGTAGAGCACGTAGTCGTGGGCCCCCTGGAAGGCCACCAGCACCTCGAAGGGGTAGAGCGCGCCGGCGGACGGGGTCGTCCGGGCCCGCATCAGGGTCTTCCCCTTGGTGATCACCGCGCCCGAGCGCTCCCCGTACCCCAGCCCGAGGACCTCGGCGACCCGCCTCCAGACGATGCTCACGCCCGGATCCGGCGCGTCGGCCGGGCTGGGGACGGTCGCCAGGCTCGACCGCAGGCGGGTCTCGTTCCAGAAGTTGGCGAGCAGAGGATTGGTCAACTCTTCGACACCCATGGGTCCTCTCGCGTTCTCGGATCGGTGGCGGGAGATCTCGGGAAATGGGAGGTCGGCCCGGATCAGAGGTCTGATCGCCGACAGTCGCAAAGCAATCAGCCGACCGTCGGGCCTGTCCAGCAAATGCCATTGGCACACTCCGGCCATGGCCTCGCCCGGCCGACGCGGGCGGCTCGGTCTGCGGCGACCGGCGGCCGGGGAGGCGGCGCCTGTCATGATCGCGTCCGCTGGCTGAGATGCGGGCTTCCGGACGAGGGGGTCCTGACGGACGATGGGGTTGCAGTCCGTACCGGAGGGAATCCCGACCGTAGGCAATCCGTCCGGCCCGAGCGGCGTGCGGCGCGGGATTCTCAAGGGATTGGGGGACGCGTGCAGGTGCAACACGAGCGGCGCGAGCCGTTGATACCCGAGGCGCGGATGGGCAGAATCCTCGACTCGGCGCGTCGGACCATCCACGAACTCGCCAGCACCGTCAGCGAACTGGACCGCGAGCTGGCCGGCTTCCACGCCGACGCGCTGCCCGCGCAGCTCGACCGTCAGGGCAGCCAGGCCGTGGAGGTCTTCCGGGGCGCGGCGGACGTGCGGGTCCTCCTGCAGGACGCCACCGCGATGGTGACCAACCGGATCCTCAGCATGTATCCCGGCACACCGCTACCGGCCCCGCTCCTCGCGGCCGACCAGCGCCGGGGCGAGGAGGCGCTGGGCCGGGGGGTGGCGATCCGGACGATCCACAGCGAGTCGATGCTCCGGGTGCCACGCGGCCGGGCCCACCTGAACGCGCTGCGCACCGCGGGCGCCGAGATCCGCACCGCCCCCACCCTGCCCTACCGCCTCCTCGTGCTGGACTCCAGCCTGGCGCTCGTCCCGGCCCTGGGGAACGACGAGGGGACCGAGCCCGCGGTGGGCGTGGTGCGCAGCCCCGATCTGGTACGACTCTTCGAGCAGCTCTTCGAGTTCTGCTGGCAGGGCGCCCGCCCGGCCGAGAGCGCCACCACCTCCCGCCCCGGGCAGCCGACGAGGCGCCAGTACGAGGTGCTGCGGCTCATGCGGCTGGGGTACAAGGACGAGGCGATCGCCCGGGAGATCGGGGTCTCCTCCCGCACCATGCGGCGGATCGTCGCGGCGCTCTACGAACAGCTCGACGCGAGCAGCCGGTTCAGCGCGGGCATGGCCGTCCAGTCGCGTGGCTGGCTGTCCCGGCCACCCGACTGACCGGCCCCCGAAGCCTCGCCCGGCCAGGCCCTCAGCCCGCCAGGCCCTCGATCACCTCGGCCCCCGGGAGCCGGCCCAGCGCGGCGCCCGGCAGGATCAGCTTGCCCCGGCGCCGCCCGCTGCCCACCAGCACGTGCGGGGCGGCGGCCACCGCCGCGTCGATCAGCAGCGGCCAGGTGCCGGGAAGCCCGACGGGGGTGATGCCGCCGTACTCCATGCCGGTCTCGGCGACGGCCGTGTCCATCGACGCGAACGACGCCTTGCGCGCCCCGAGGTGCTTCCGGACGGCCTGGTTCACATCCAGCCGGGTGGTGGCGAGCACCACACAGGCCGCCAGGGTGACCTCCCCGCCGCGCTTGGCGGCGACCACCACACAGTTCGCGGAGAACTCCAGCGGAGCGTCGTAGGCCTGGCAGAACGCCGCCGTGTCCGCCTTCTCGGGATCGGTGTCCACGTAGACCACCGACCGGGCCGCCTCCCGCGCGTCCCAGTTCTTGAGCGCGTCGACCACCGGAGCGGCGAGTTCGTCACAGGCGTCCAACGCCAGGCGGGCGAGCGGGAAGTTCCCGAACGGCGGGTTCACGTGGTCACTCATGGGCCGACTCTAGCGAACTCCCGCCTCCCCCACCCGAATCCGCCCCGGCCGGCGGCCGAGTGGCGACACCGACCGGTCCCACTCCCCGGACGGCCGGCGCTACGGCTTCTCCTTCTTGTACGTCATCGACTTCCCCTCGTTCAACCGCTGGACCAGGTCGAAGGCCGCGACCGCGAGCGGCATGAGGTTCGGGGTGCGCAGTTCGTCCTTCATCCGGCGCAGCTCGGCCACCAAGGCGGTCTCCTCCTTGCCGAGCCCGCCCACCTGGTCGTCCACCGAGCCCAGCGCGCCGAGGGAGCCGTGGATGTGCACCCAGTCCTCCTCGGTGACCTCGGCCTTCTCCACCTCGGTCAGGTGCGTGTACTTCCGCAGCAGGTCCTTGCCGGCCGGCATGCCCATCAGCCACTGGTGGCGGGTCAGCGGGATCGCCCGCTCCCGGCGATCGCCGGCGTCCCCGTGCTCGACGGTCTCGGGGTACACCCGGGCCTGCCGGTCGGTCGGGTCGAAGCCGGCCGCCCGCAGGATGAACGCGGCGAACTCCTCCGGGTGCGCGCGGTAGTGGATCCGGAACGGAAGGGGCAGCAGCGTGAAGTTGTGGGCGAAGGACGTGCGGGACATCAGACCGCCCGCGATCGACTTCGAGTTCGACCTGGGCCCCAGTTTGCTGCCGTACACCAGGTAGCTGCCGACCAGCGTGGTCAGTCCGACCAGCGCGGCCGTGGGCTCACCGCCGGTGACCTCCTTGCCGAGGCCCTTGGCCTGCTTCTCGGCCTGCCGGCGGACGCGGTCGACCTCGACGAGGGTGTCCACGTGCAGGTCCCCGCCGGCCTCCTTCCGCCGGTCGAAGGCGGAGCCCAAGGTGTGCCAGGGGCGCTTGGCCGGCACGTTGAGGTACTTCAGCAGCCGGGGCAGCTCGTCGAGCTTGAAACCGCCGGTCATCTGCGGCGCGTAGACGATCTCACCGCGCAGCGGGAACACCATGATCCCGGGGTCCGCCGTGAAGCCCCCGAGCTCCACTTCCTGGAGCGGGAAGGACTCCTGGTCCTTCCTGGCGTCCAGGGCCGCCGAGACCCGGGTGATCTCGCCCATCACGTGGAGGAGTTCGTCCTTCGTGGTGAGCGGTTCGGTCACCCATTCCAGGGCCGAGCCGCCCGTCGGGCTGACGTCCGAGGTGAGCTTGTAGTCCGCACCCCGGCCGACGACACCCATCTTGGGGACGTCACGGCCGCGGATGGGAGTCTCCCGGATCTCGCCGTTCGCCATCAGCGGGTAGGCGGCGTCCTCCACGCACTTCGCGTACTCGGTGGGCTTCTCCTGCTGCGCCCGCTCCAGCCGTGCCCGGCCCGCGGCGGTGGCCGCGAACCGAGGGGCGTCGGTCGGCCCCGTCCGCGGCAGGGCCGTGAGCCACTCGTTCTGGAGCTCGTCGGGGGTCCTGGTCAGTTCGGTCTGGTCCAGGAGATCGCCGTATTGCTTGCGGGCCATGTTCATGAGGATCTTCGCACCGAGGAGGCCGTCACGCCGTGCGACCTCGTCCTGGTACGCCTGCTCGTCCTCGTCGGTGAGGTTGTCGTGGTCGCGTACCCGCCACTGCGACTCGAACTCGAAGCCGACGCGGCGTTGGATCGCGGCGCCCGGCCCGGCGCCGTCGTGCTCCTCGCCGTCGGCGGCGCAGCGTTGGACGCTCTCGCCGCGGGCGACCCGGGCGCCGATGTCGGCCGCCTCGCGCTCCCACCTGTCGTCGGGGTCGCTGAGGCCGGCGGGGGCGTCGCGCTGGGTGGTGTGGTGGATCTCGTGGGCCATCGTCTCGACGTCGCGCAGGACGCTCGCGCTCTGGACGACGATGTTGTCGCCGACGGTGTACGCCTTGGCGTTGATGCCCGCGGCGGCCTGCTCGTCGACCGAGACCCTGACGTGGTCGAGCTTGGTGCCGAAGGCGTTCTCCATGGTCCGGCGCACATCGCCCGGCAGCCGATGGCCGCCGCGCCCGGCCGATCTCGCGGCCTCCCGCACGGCGTCGGACGCGCCCGCCTCGCCGCCCCCGGAGCGCTGCACGGCGCCGTGGCCGGGGTCGGCGCCGTGCCCGTGCCGCTCGCGCTCGACCATGCGCGCGACGGCCGCGTTCCCGATCGACCCTTGCAGGACACCCGGCGCACCCGCCCGCAGCGGCCTGCCGCGTCCGGCGGCGGCCGTGCCGGCCGTCCGCGTGCCGGCCGTCCGACCGGCACCGCGGGGCTCGGCCCGTTCGCGGTCGGAACCGGCGTTCCGTTGGGACTCGGTGATCTGCCGCATGAAGGATCCGTTCGAACGAGATCTCTTGCATCGCCTTGGGAGTTGGGAGCGACCATGCCGCAGGAAGCGTCGCGACGGAAGAGCGCAGCGGGCAGACGGCGGCGCAATCCGGGCTGCCCGATCGGGCAGCCCGACGGCCCGGGACGGCGTGGCGGCCGGCTCGTTCGATCAGGGTCGTCATACATCCGGAGGAGGAGGGCGGATCGGGTGCGTACTACTGCAGGCCGAGCCGGAAACCCGACTGCGCGCCGACGGGAATCGCTCCTTCCGTTCCTAGGCTGACGAGCAGTCCTGACGGTGCGTATCCGATCAGGAGACGTGAGCGCGAGGAACGATGACGACATACAGGTACACCGTGGCCGAGCTGCGCGGGCAGCTACGACAGCTGCTCCTCACCGGCCTGGCCGTCGCGGTCGGCGTGGCGTTCCTGATCGCGTCGGTCAGCGGAAGCGGTGCCCTGGTCGACTCCTACAGCCAGACGGCCGCCGCCGAGGTGGGCCCCGGGGATCTCCAGGCGGTCCCGGCCACCGAGGGCCGGTCCGTGCCGAAGCCCCTCAGCGACGCCACCGCCGCCCGCGCGCGCCAGGTGCCCGGCGTGGCGGCCGCATCGCTGCGGCTGGTCGGCCAGGGCGGTGTCCTCACCCCGGCCGGGCGCCCGCTCGATGACGCCGCCGTGGTCAGCTCGATCGCCGCCGACCCCGCCCTGCGCTGGCAGCTGCTGAAGGACGGCCGGTGGCCGGGCGCACCCGGCGAGGTGCTGCTCGACGCCGACACCGCCCGGCGGATCGACGCCCGCCCCGGCAGCAGCGTCCGGCTGGCCCGGGCCGACGGAAGCACCGACGACGCCGTCCTCGTCGGCACCCTGGACGGCCGGGGCGCGCCCGGCTTCGCCGGCCGTCCCGTCATCGGCGTCCCGGCCGACCGGGTGGACCGGTACGCGACCCGGATCACCGGCACCCAGCTCGACCTCCGGCTCGCCCCCGGCGCCTCCCGCACCCGGACCGCCGAGGCCCTGCGCCAGGCGCTCGACGGGCAGGCCGAGGTCCGCACCAGGGACGCCTCGGTCGCCGAGGCGACCAGGCAGAGCCGGACCGTCTACGGGGTCGTGCTGATCGCCGCGCTGTCCTTCGTACTCATCGCGCTCGCCGTCGCCCGGATGGTCGTCAGCAACACCTTCTCGGTCGTCCTCGCCCAGCGCACCCGCCAGCTCGCCCTGCTGCGCTGCATCGGCGCCGACCGCGCGCAGGTGCGACGGGTGATCCGCCGTCAGGGCCTGCTGCTGGGCACCGGCGCCTCCGCCGCCGGGGTGCTGCTCGGTACGGCGCTGTGCGCGGCGGGTACCGCGCTGGCGGGCCTGGCGGACCTCGGACCGGTGCACATCTCGCTCACCCCGGCTCCGGCCACCTGCGCGCTGGCCGCGCTGTTCGGCGTCCTGCTCACCGTCCTGGCCGTACGCGGCCCGGCGAAGGCCGCCTCGGCGGTGCCGCCGATCGCCGCGCTCGGCGGCGCGCACCAGGCCGCCGACCGGCCGAAGCGCCTGGGCAAGGCGGTGTTCTCCGGGCTGCTGCTGGTGTTCGGCGGCGCCATGCTGGCCGCCGGGGCCCTGGCCGGGCCGCCGCTGTCCCTGCTCGCCGCCACGATCGGTGCCATCGCCAGCTTCTTCGGCGTGCTGCGCCTGAGCCATCGGCTGCTGCCGCCGATCGTCGGCGTCCTCGGGGTGCCCGCACGGCGGCTCTGCGGGACGGCGGGGCGGCTGGCGACGCAGCAGCTGCGGCTCAACCCCGGGCGGACCGGCGCGACCGGTGCGGCGCTGCTGCTCGGGGTCACGGTGATGGTCAGCGCGGTCACCGCGTTGGGGATCACCGGCAACTCGCTGGTGCCGCTGGTCTCGGCCCGGCAGCCGGCCGTTTTCTCGGTGGCCGCCGAGGAGGGACCGGTGCCTGCCGGGGCGCTCGGCGCACTGGCCGGCGAGCGCCGGCTCCGGGTCACGCCCGTCCGCTCGGCCACGGTGGAGGTCGACGGCCGGAGCACGCTCGTGGTCACCGCCGATCCCGCAGCGCTCAACCCCGCCGCCGAAGGCGTGGCGCGAGCGCGTGGGCTGTCGGACGGCGCGGCGCTGAACGGGCTCGGCGGCGATCCGGGCGAGCACCGGGTGACGTCGGCCGGGCGCCCCGCAGGCGTGTTGCGGTTCGAGGACGGCCGCAGTGGGCTTCCGTTCGCCCTGCAGTCGGGGGCCGTGCTGTACGTGACGCCGACGACCCTGGACCGGCTGGCGCCGGACGCGGCCGTCACCACGGCGTGGGTCGGCCCTGCGGAGGGCACCGACCGGCTCGCCGCCCGGCAGCTGATGGACCGGGCACTGGCCGGCTACTCCCAGGTCAAGGTCACCGATACGACGGTGCAGGCCCAGACGCTGCGCTCGTTGCTCGACCGGATGATGCTGATCACGATGGCGCTGCTGAGCTTCTCCGTCGCCATCGCGGGGATCGGGGTGGCGGCCACGCTGATGCTCGGGGTCAGCGAACGGGCGCGGGAGATCGGGATGTTGCGCGCGATCGGTCTGTCCGGGCAGCAACTGCGACGGATGCTCACCCTGGAGGCCCTGCTGCTCTCGCTGGCGGGGGCGCTGGTCGGGACGGTGCTCGGGCTCGGGTACGGGTGGGTCGCGGCGCGGTCGGTGACCTCGACGGCGGGCACGGTGGGCGGGCCGCCGCTCCTCCCGGTGGCCGGCGTGCTGGCGCTGACCGTGCTGATCGGGCTGGGCGCGGCCGTACTGCCGGCCCGACGGGTACGGCGGATGACCATCGTGGCCGCGATGCGGACGGCGTAGCCCCGAGATGATCCGCACCCACCTGGCCAGGGCGTGTCCCCGCCGAGCACCGGGACTCGCTGCCAGGACACCTCGCAGCGCATCGGGCCGCCGAACTGCGGGCGCTCGCCTTCGGAGACCGGCACGTGGTCCGCGTTCGCGGTGGGTGACGGAGCTCAGGGGCGTGCCCAAGGCAGGGCCGACCGAGGGCGGCGGTGTCAGCCTGTGCCGGCGGCGCGGGCGAAGGGTCCGTCCAGGGCAGCCCATTGCAGGAGCAGGATCGTTTTGCCGTCGGCGATGCGTCCGTCGCGAATCATGGCGAGAGCCTCCGTGAAGGGCAGTTCGAGTACTTCGATGTCCTCGCCCTCCTCCGCGAGACCGCCGCCGGTTCCGGTGCGGTCGGCCGGGGCGTAGGGGGCGGCATAGAAGTGCAGGCGCTCGGTGACCGAGCCGGGGCTCATATAGGCGTCGAGGACGTGGGCGATCGGGCCGAGCGTGACGCCGAGTTCCTCGGCGGCCTCGCGCCGGATGGCGGCGAGCGGGTCGTCGCCGTCGAGCAGTCCGGCGGCGGCCTCGACGAGCATGCCGTCCGGGTGGTCGTTGACGTAGGCCGGGTAGCGGAACTGACGGGTGAGTAGCACGCGGCCGCGCTCGGCGTCGTACGGCAGGACGACCGCGCCGTTGCCGCGGTCGTACGTCTCACGCTGCTGGGTTTCCCAACGCCCGTCGCGGCGGCGGTAGTCGAAGGTCGTACGACGCAGGACGTGCCAGCCCTGGGAGGTGAGCTCCACGTCGCGGACCACGATGTCGGGGTTGCGGTCCAGGCCGCGACCGTCCCGGTCGAGGCCGGTGCGGCCGCGGTGGTCTGGGGTGTCGATGCCGGGGCGGGCCATCACGAGGCCGTGCCTTCCTTCGGGTTGCGGCGCGGGATCTCGGCCACGTCGTGGTAGACGGGCAGGCCGCGACGGCGGGCCGTGGCAACGTCCTGGTCGGCTCCGGTGGAGTCGCCGGGGAGCCGGAGCACGGCGTCGCAGTGGGCGAGCAGGCGCTCGGCGGTCGGGTAGAGCACCTGGTCGGCGAGTGGGTCCGTGGGGCCCGCGCCGGCCGAGCGCAGGACGGGCAGGGCCACCCACTCCCCGATCACGGGCACGTGGCCGGCGGCGAAGACCGGCCACGCTGCCGCTTCGAGGCGGGCAAGGTTGGCGGCCATGGCCCGCGGGTCGCCGCCGGTGCCGGAACGGTAGGGCCCGGCGATGAGGATGAGCATCGGTTTGTCGGTCATGGCGCGCTACGATACATGCAGAAACGTGCAAAACCATGAAGGAGTGTGGATGCTGGCCGCTCAACGACGTACTCACCTGTTGGACCTGCTCGCCCGACAGGGCAGGATCGTCGCCAAGGACGTCGCCGCAGACCTGGGCATCTCCGAGGACAGCGTGCGTCGCGACCTGCGCGACCTGGCCGCCGAGGGACTGTGCCAGCGTGTCTACGGCGGGGCGTTGCCCGTCTCCCCGGCCGTGGCGGACTACACCGCCCGGAAGACGGTTACCCCCGACGGCAAGCAGAAGGTCGCCGCGGTGGCCGCCGCGCTGGTGCGGCCGGGCAGCGCCCTGATCCTGGACGGCGGCACCACCGCCCTCGCTGTGGCCCAGGCCCTTCCGCCGGACCTGGACTGCACCGTGATCACCCATAGCCCGACCGTCGCGGTCGCGCTGCTGGAGCACCCGCAGGCCGAGGTCTTCCTGCTCGGCGGCCGCATCTTCAAGCACTCCGCGGTCGCCTGCGGCACGGCCGCGGTCGAGGCCGCCCAGAACATCTCCGCCGACCTCTGCCTGTTGGGCGTCACCGGCGTCCACCCGGACGCGGGGCTTACCACCGGCGACGCCGAGGAGGCCGCGATGAAGCGCACCCTGGCCGCACGGGCCGCGGACACCTACATCCTCGCCTCGTCCGAGAAGATCGGCACGGCATCACGGTTCCGCGTCCTGCCCTGGGAGGACATCAGCGGAC
Organism: Kitasatospora sp. MAA19; assembly: GCF_029894125.1. GTDB lineage: Bacteria > Actinomycetota > Actinomycetes > Streptomycetales > Streptomycetaceae > Kitasatospora. The sequence goes on along the minus strand of NZ_JARXYZ010000012.1, from coordinate 72,179 downwards.
TGATCACCGACGCCGACCCCCACCACGCCGTCGTCGAGTCGCTTACGGCGCGCGGTGTGGAAGTCCTGGCAGCCGGCTGAAAGCTACGGGCCGAACAGCAGGGGATCACCGGAGATTCAAGGCACCACCGCCCCCAGTCGCGCATGATCGGACAACCCCGCCCAAGGATGCGTACCGGGCCGACGACCGCGCCCCTCCGACGTCACCGCGAGCGCTTGACGTCGTCAGGCAACGGCAGTGTCGGGCCGGATCCGAGTGGCGTGGGTGAGCCAGCAGGCGGCGGCGAGGCAGAGGGCGGAGAGCGCGGTCAGGAGCACGGGGACGGCGGTGATCCCGAGGTGGTCGATGGCCGTGCCGAGGGCGGGGGTGGCGGCGACGCCGCCGACCATGGAGGCCGCGATGACCCAGGCGCCGGCCCTGCTCGCCCGGGGGGCGGCCTGGTTGAGCCAGGACAGTCCGGTGGGGAATATCGGCGCGATGAAGAGGCCGGCTCCGGCGTACGCGTAGGGGGCGAGTGCGGACACCGGGGCGAGGGCGAGGCAGGCGGTCATGCCCGCGCAGCCGGCGGTGACGACGACGGGTGCCGACCAGCGCGAGACCAGCGGGGCGACGAGGAACCGGCCGACCGTCATCATCAGCCAGTAACCGGAGGTGGCGGCCACCGCGATCTCGCTCTGGTGGCCGACGGCCTCCAGGTGGGTGGGCTCCCAGCCGCCGATCGCGCTCTCGACGCCGACGTGCAGGACGTAGAGGAGGACGAAGACGGCGAGAACCGCGGTGGCGCGGCGGCCGGTCGCGGGCGCGGCGCCCTGCGGCGCGGCCGGCTCGGGCCGGTCGTCGCGCACGCCGCGTACGGTGAGGACGAGCCCGGCGGACAGCGCGGCGAGCGCGGCGAACACCGCCGGGTGGCGGTCGCCGCCGAACACGCCGATCAGCGCGGGGCCCGCGATGGCTCCGACCCCGAAGTGCGCGTTGAGCAGGTTCAGCATGGCCGTGCTGCGCGGGCCGAACCCGACGGCGAACAGCTGGTTGAGGCCGTAGTCGATGCCTCCGAAGCCGAGCCCGGTGACCAGCGCCGCGACCAGGGCGAGCGGCCAGGTCGGAGCGAGGGCGAAGCCCAGGCCGCCGACGGCCATCAGGGCGTAGGAGGCGCCGAGCACGGTCCGGTTGCCGACGCGGCCGTGGAGCCGGTCGAAGATGAGCACGCCGCTGACGCCGCCGACGAAGTGCGCGCCCAGGCCGAGCCCGGCACCGGATTCGCTGAGGCCGAAGCGTGTTCGGAGGGCGGGGATCGAGGGCCCGTAGAGCGCCTGTAGTGCTCCGATCAGGACGAAGCCCAGGCAGGACGCGACGACCGCGGTCCGGCTGAAGAGCACCTGGGCGGGGCGGGCGGTCTGCGCGGTGGACACGTCTGCTCCATCGGGGTCGGGCGCGCCGTCCGGCGCGGCGCATGAGCGGCCGCACGCCGCACCGGACGGCGCGGGCTCAGCGCAGGCGGTGGGCACCGGCAGCGGGGCGACTGCGGCCTCCAGTGCCGCGAAGGAGACAGGCCGCCGCCGCTGGGCACGTCACTGTCCACGTGGAGGTCGGCGGCGCCCATGGCGGAGGCCGCCTCCGGTGGGGGGCGGAGGCGGCCTCCAGGGGGGTGGCTGGGGCGTGTCCGACACTTCGCGCCCGGCGTCGCTCGCCCGGCGCGGACTGTCGGAGACTCCTTAGGCTGGCAGGCCGACGGCCCGCTCGCGTCCGCGCCGCTGCTGGATGACCACGGCGGCGACCAGCAGGAGTCCCTGGGCGACGTTCTGCCAGAAGGTGTTGATGCCCTGGACGGTGAGGCCGTTCTGCAGGGCTCCGAGCAGGGCGACGGCCAGCAGGGTGCCGCCGATACCGCCCTTGCCGCCCTTGAGGGCGCAGCCGCCGAGGGCGGCGGCGGTGATGGCCTGGAGTTCCAGGCCCTCGCTGCCGGAGGTGGGCTGTCCGGAGCCGGTGCGCGCGGTGAGCAGGACGCCGGCGACGGCCGCGACCATGCCGGTGAGCGCGTACACCGAGAGCAGGTACTTGTTGAGGTTGATGCCGGCCAGTCGCGCGGCGGTGTCGTTGCCGCCGAGGGCGTAGATGTTGCGCCCGATGTCGGTGTACGTGAGCAGGACGTGCACGGCGGCGGCGATCAGGAGGAGGATCCACACCATCGTCGGCAGGCCGGCGATCCTGCCGCGGCTGAGGAAGACGAACAGCGGGTCGCCGAGCACGTAGCCCTGGGCGCGTCCGTCGGAGATCAGCTGGGCGACGCCCTTGTACGCGGCCAGTCCGGCCAGGGTGGCGATGGTCGGGTTGACCCGGCCGTAGATGATCACGGCACCGTTGAGCAGGCCGACGGCGGCGCCGACCAGCACGGCCGCGCCCATGCCGAGCAGCGCGCTGGAGCCGGTGGAGGTGAACACCATCGCGCTCACCACGGAGGCGAGGCCGGCTTGGGAGCCCACCGAGATGTCCAGGCCGCCGCAGATGATCACCACCGTCTGGACCACGGCGAGCAGCCCGGCGATGGTCGCCGCCTCGGCGATCACCTGGATGTTGTTCCAGCTCAGGTAGTTGAGGTTGAGCGAGCCGAACAGGGCGAGCACAGCCGCGAGGGCCAGCAGCAGGATGAGGTTCTGGCCACCGACGGCGTCGAGCAGCGCCCGCGGACCAGTCGGCCGCGCGCGCCCGGCCGGGGCCTGCGGCCGCTGGTCGGCGGTGGCGGAGGGGGTGGTCATCGGGCAACTCCGGTGGTGGCGTCGGTGTCGGTGGTACGGGGGCCGGTGGCGAGGTCGTCCGTCATGGCCAGGGCGAGGACGACCTCCTCGGAGGCCTCGGCGCGGCCGAGCTCGCCGGTGACCCGGCCGTTCTGCATGACGAGGATCCGGTCGGCCAGGCCGAGGACCTCGGGCAGTTCGGAGGAGATCACCAGGACGGCGACGCCGTCGCGGGCCAGGTCGGCGATGATCTGGTAGATCTCGGCCTTGGCGCCGATGTCGACGCCGCGGGTCGGTTCGTCCAGGATCAGCAGCTCGGGGCGGCGGGCGAGCCAGCGGGCGAGCACCACCTTCTGCTGGTTGCCGCCGGAGAGCGTGCGGACCTCTGTCTCGATCGAGGGGGCGCGCACCCGCAGCCGGTCCGCGTACTCCTGGGCGAGCTGCTTCTCGGCGGTGCGCTTGACGAAGCGTCGGCGGCGCAGCCGGTCGAGGCTGACCAGGGAGGTGTTGTCCCGGATGGAGCGGTGCAGGAACAGCGCCTGGGCCTTGCGCTCCTCGGGGGCGAGACCCAGGCCGGCCCGGATCGCGTCCTTGGGGGAGCGCAGTCGCACCGCCCGGCCGCCGAGGAGGATCTCGCCGGAGCGGACCGGCGCGTCGCCGGCGAGGGCGAGGGCCAGTTCGGACCGGCCGGCGCCGATCAGCCCGGCGAGGGCGACCACCTCGCCGGCCCGGACCTGGAGGCTGACGTCGTGCACGTCGTCGGTGGTGAGGCCGCGGACATCCAGCACCACCCGGTCGGTGGCGACGTCCTGACGGACGAACAGGCCGGCCAGGTCTCGGCCGACCATCAGCCGGACCAGCTCGCGCTCGTCGGTCTCGGCGGCGGGCAGGACGCCGGTGAGGGTGCCGTCGCGCAGGACGGCGATCCGGTCGGCGAGCCGGAAGATCTCCTTCATCCGGTGCGAGACGTAGACGATCGCGATGCCCTGGTCGCGCAGCCGGCCGATCAGGGCGAACAGCGCCTCCACCTCGTTCTCGGAGAGGGAGGAGGTGGGCTCGTCGAAGGCGATCGCCCGGGGCGGTACGGTGCCCGTGATCGCCCGCATGATCTCGACCAACTGGCGCTGTGCGGCCGTGAGTTCGGATCCGAGCAGGTCAGGGTCGAGGACCTGGTCGAAGCCGAGTGCGGCGAGATCGGCGGTGATCCTGCGGCGTAGTTCAGCGCGGTCGAGGCGGCGGCCGGCTCGACGCGGGAGGCTGCCGGCGTAGACGTTCTCGGCGACCGACACGTGCGGGATGATCTCCGGCTCCTGGGGGATGATCCGGATGCCCGCGCGGCGCGCGTCGGTCGGCGAGGAGAGGTCGAGGGGGACGCCGTCGAGCAGGACCTCGCCCTCGGTGGGGCGGTGATCGCCGCTCAGGATGCGCAGCAGGGTCGACTTCCCCGCGCCGTTCTCGCCCATCAGGGCGGTGACCTGCCCGGGCGGGAAGGCGACGGTGACGCCGTGCAGGGCCCGGACGCTGCCGAAGGTCTTGCCGACGTTCTCGGCGGCCAGGCCGAGGGCGGGTTGCGGGGACGGTCCGGCGCCGGGCGGGGACTCGGGTGCGGTCATGTGTGCCTCGCTGGAGGTGCGGATCGGACGGTTCTGGTGCGGGACCGTCAGCTGCAGGTCATTCCGGTGGCCTGCCAGGTGGCGGCGTCGACCATGGTGGTGGGGGCGAAGGCCTCGGCGGGGAAGTCCTTGCTGTTCTTGAGCTTGTCGTACATGGTCTGGACGGCCAGTGCGCCGACGTCCTTGCCGTTGATGAAGAGCGCGGCCTTCATGCCGGTGGGCTTGCCGCTGGTCCAGTCCTTGCAGGCGAGGTAGGCGCCGAGGCCGACGCCGGCGATGTCGTCGGGGCTGACGCCGGCGTTCTGCAGGGCGGTGACGGATCCCTGGACGTTCTCGTCGTTGCAGCCCCAGACGATCCAGTGCTTGACGCCGGGGTTGGCGGTCAGGGTGGCGGCGGTCTTGTCCTGGGCGCCGGTGGGGGTGTTGTCGGTGGCGACGTCGATGTTCTTCACCCCGTCGCCCGCGGCCTGGGCGAAGGCGTCCTTGGCGGCCTTGACGCGGTCGCCGCAGACGGTGACGTCCTGCTTCCAAGCGGAGATGATCCGGGTGTCGGCCGCGTTCCAGCCGGCCTTCTTGTACTCGGCGGCGGCCCGCTTGCCGACCTCTCCACCCATCTGCTCGCCGCTGAACCCGACCCGGGCGACCAGATCACCCTTCGCACAGGCGCCCGGGGCCGGGCCGGAGGCGCAGATCTGGTCGTCGGAGGTGAGGAGGGCGACCTTGGCGTCCTTTGCGGTCTGCACGACCTGCGGGCCCACCGCCGGGTCCGGCACGACCACGATCAGCCCGTTGCTCTTGCGGGCGATCGCCGACTGCACCTCGCCGACCGTCTTGTTGGCGTCGTTGCCCAGGTTCACGACCTTCAGGTCCACCCCCAGCTCCGCCGCCTTCGCCTTCGCGCCCGCCGCCTCGCCGACGAAGTACTCCTGGTCCCCCTGCTTCTGCAGGTACGTCAGCGACACCTTGCCGTCGACCTTTGCGGTGTCACCCGCACCCGACGAGGACTGCTGACCCGTCGAGCACCCCACCGCGCCCACGAGGGACACACAGCCCAGCAGGGCGACCGACAGAACCCGACTACGACGACGCATGAACATGCAAAAGCTCCCGGTAAGGAGAAGAGGGTGGGAGAAGATCCCGCGGCGGATCCCGCGGAACTGGCACGGATTGAATCAAACACAATCGATCAGAACCGAACTTGATCCAACGTGCTCGCACAGGAAACTCCCCAGCCGGGCGTTCGTCAAGAGCCTTCGTTGCGCTCGCGTCAATTCGAGACGTTCCCGTTATCCATCGGAGCTATGCGGCTCCGCCCCACCCGCTCTCCCGGCCTGGAGTCGATTTCCCAACTTCCTTCATGCGATGATCAGTTGACGGCCTCCGCCACGATCACCTCGCCCACCCGCTCGCCCGCGGCGGTCCGGCGCTCGGCGGACAGCCCGTCGTCGGTGACCAGCACGTCGACCTGGTCCAGGGTTGCGAAGGTGGCCAGTCCGACGGTGTCCCACTTGGTGTTGTCCGCGACCACGACCACCCGGCGCGCGGAGCCGATGAACGCCCGATCGGTCTCCGCCTCGGCGAGATTGGGCGAGGTCAGCCCGGCCTCCACGGAGATGCCGTGGCAGCCCAGGAAGAGCACGTTGACGTGCAGTGAGCGGATCGCCTGGTCGGCGAGCGGGCCCACCAGGGCGTCGGAGGGCGTGCGGATCCCGCCGGTGCGCAGCACGGTGGTCCCGACCCCCGCCCCCGGGCCGACCTGCTCGAACACCTCGGCGATCCGCAGGGAGTTGGTCACCACGGTCAGCCCGTCCACCGACGCCAGCTCCCGGGCGACGGCGTGCGTGGTCGTGCCCGCGCCCAGGCCCACGGCCATTCCGGGCAGGACCAGTTCGGCGGCGGCCCGGGCGATCGCCTGCTTGGCCGACAGCTGCCAGGACGACTTCGCCTCGAAGCCCGGCTCCTGGCTGCTCGGGGCGCCGGCCGGGACGGCACCGCCGTGCACCTTGTCCAGCAGTCCCTGCCGGGCCAGGGCGTCCAGGTCCCGGCGGATGGTCATGTCCGAGACGCCCAGCTCGCGGGTGAGTTCGTTGACCCGCACCCCGCCGCGCTGCCGGAGCCGTTCGAGGATCATCTCGCGCCGCTGCCGCGCCAGCAGCTGTGCGTTGTCAGTCACGTGGCACTCCTAGGTACGCACGCGGACGCGGCCGGTCCGCAGGCGGCACGGCCCGACGGCCCGACCGTTCGGGTGCGTCTGTTGGTGGTGGAACTTGTGACTATACGTGTGCGAGTCGTTGTCCTTCTCCTGGTGCTCGACGGGTGGTCGACCCGTGACCGCTGGGTGGACACGACCGGGGCCGGGCCCACCCAGCGGGGTGTGGACGGTGGCGGTGTCGGGTCAGGACAGGATCGTCCAGGCCTGCCCCGCAGCGGAGTTGGGCTGGTCCGTGACCACCGCGGAGGTGGCCGCCGAGTGCGGGGAGTCCAGCACCAGGCCGGTGGCGACGTTGGTGACGGTCAGCGCGCCGGTGGTGGCGTTCTGGACGACCCGCCACTTCTGGTAGGCGTTGTTCGGGTCGTAGCCGTTGGTCACGTACGCCGCCGCGCCGGCCGAGCCGGGTGCGGTGAGGGTGCCGTGGACCTGCGTGCCGGTGTCGCAGTTGTCGGTGACGTGCACCGTGCCGTCGGCGTTCGCCGCGAACTTCCACTGCTCCGAGGTGTGCGTGTTCCACCACGTGTTGACGTCGACGATCGCACCGTCCGCCGCGCTGCAGGTGCCCTGGACCTCCAGGGCCTCGCCGCCGGTGCCGCCCGCGCCGATCCCGTGGTACGTGCCGTCACCGATCACCGCCGTCACCGGGGCGGCCTGCGGGGTGAGCCGGAACATCGCGACGCCGTGCGCGGCGACCCAGGTGCCGCCGACCGTGCCGCCTGCGGCGACCGTGCCGGTGGCGCCGGTCCACAGGTCCTTGTACGTGTAGCCGTTGCCGGTCAGGCCGAGCGAGGCGAGGCTGCTGCCGATCGTCTGCCAGTTGTTCGGGTCCTGGTTCACCAGCAGGACGGCCGTGTCGCCGCCCGCGAGTTGGCGCTTGAGGATCACCGGGGCGGTGCTGCTGCTGGGCGCGGCGCCGACCAGGGTGGCGGGCTTGGCGAGCGCGTCCTGGTCGATCCGGATGACGTCGGCGTTCTTCATGATCGCCAGGCTGGAGGCGGTGATGCCGGTGGACCAGGTGGTGCCTCCGTCGGTGTGCTGGGCGTCGGCGGAGTTGCGCAGGTCGGCGCCGGACATGAGCGGCGAGGCCATCATCGACAGGATGGACATCTCGGTGCGGGACTCGTCGTCGGTGAACGGCTTGTGGCAGGCGCAGGTGTCGGTGACGCCCCAGGAGCCGTAGACGTCCTGCCAGCCGGCGAACATCATGTCCAGGTCGTTCCAGCTGCCCGGGCGGACGTTGCCCGGGTACTGCAGCGCGGTCTGCAGCTGCCCGCCGTAGAGCACGCCGTTCAGGTCGCTGGCGCGGTCACCGCCGATCCGGCACAGGTTGGCGACCTGCCCGCACCAGACGCCGGTCGGCGCGTAGCCCGGGGACTGGTACTGCGGGGTGCCGGCGGCCCGGATCACCGGGTCGGTGCGGGCCGGGTCGCTGGCGTTGAGCAGGTACGGCACGCCGGTGTGCACGGGCTGGGCCGAGACACTGAGCGCGACCTTCGGCCTGCCCTGGGCGGCGGAGGCGGCGTCGAGCGCCCGCTGGAAGGTCTGCACTCGGGCGTACATGGACTGGGTGAGTTCCCTGCCCTCGCCCTGGGTCCCGTAGTTGTGGCCGTCCGGGCCGACGATCTGCGGGCCGTACGGGCAGTCGTCGTACTTGACGTAGTCCACGCCCCAGGACACGAAGTCGGCGGCGTCCGTGGACTCGTGGCCGAGGCTGCCGGGGTGCATCTGGCAGGTCAGGTAGGTGTCGGTGCCGTACAGGCCGAACTTCATGCCCTTGCTGTGGGCGTACCAGGCCAGGTACTGGATGCCGTTGACGGTCTGCCCGTTGACGGTCTGCGAGGGGAAGGTGTCCGGGCGCGGGATCAGGTGGCCGGAGGTCGGGTCGTTGCCGGTGCCGTCCGTGCCGGCGACCGGGTTGCCGGCGGCGTCGTAGAGCTGCATCGAACCGTACGAGGTTCGCACCAGGTCGGTGGTCTGGCCGTCGCGGTGCCAGAGCGACCAGCCGTCGTCGATGGTGACGGTGTTGTAGCCGGCCGCCACCAGGCCGTTGGCGGACATGAAGTCGATGGTCTGCTTGACCTGCTGCTCGCTCACGTTGGTACCGAGTGAGTTCCAGGAGTTCCAGCCCATCGGCGGGGTGCGGGCGGTGCCGTTGTCCAGGGCGGCGGCCGGGGTGGCCGTGCTCAGCGCGACGGCACCGAGGCTCGAGCTCGCCAGGGCGAGCGACAGCAGGGCGCCGGCGAGGGCGCGAGGGGATGGGCGCAGGCGTAGGCGCATGGGTGCTCCACAGTGGAGGGCAGTGGGGGATGCCAGAGCGAGCCCCTGGTGCGAGATGTTCGGTAATGTCGGATATTGACAGAACCTGCACAGGACTCAACAGAAGCAGGCGCAGGCTAGTGGCTCGCCCCGGCCGACTCAAGTCGTCGGACATGCGCCCGTAACGAGCGGGTATCGGCCCGCAGCTTGCGGGCCGCCAGATCTTGACCGCCGGGTGAACGTGGCGTTTCCTGTCACCATCGCGTTCGACTCCGTTCGGTTCTGGGTGTTTTGAACGTTCAAACACTCAGGCTCTTGTCCTGCCCTTGGAGCGTTTCCGTGTTCTTCCGCCGTCGCAGCCGGGTCGCCCCCCTCACCACGGCCGGTGCGACCGCCCTCGCCCTGGCGCTGGCCGGGTGCTCGGCCGAGGGGCCCGGCACCACGAGCCAGGGCCCGCTCGCCATCACCTTCCTGCAGAAGCAGGGCGACCAGGGGTACTTCATCGACGAGGCGGCCGGAGCCAAGGCCAAGGCCGCCGAACTCGGTGTCGACCTGACCGTCGTGGACCTCGGCAACGACCGCGACCGCGCGCTCAAGGAGGCCAGGACCGCCGTCGCCAAGAAGGCGCGCGGCCTCATCGCCGTCGTGCCCGACCCGTCCGTGGGCCCCGAACTCGTCGCCCTCACCCGCCAGGCCGGCATCCCGCTGCTCTCCACCGACGACCAGATCTGCGCCGACTACCCCGATCCCAGCGCTTGTTTCCCCAACGGACTGGTGCCCCGGGTCGGGTTCAACGGCGCCACCATGGGCGCCTCGGTCGGCGAACGCGCGGCCACCGAGTACGCCAGAGCGGGCTGGAAGACCGCCGACACCTCGATGCTCTCGATCTGGAACAACGACATCCCCGTCTGCCGGGACCGCGTGAACGCGGCGGCGGACGCGTTCTCCGTCCACGCCGGTGCGGTGCTGAAGAACACGAAGGTCGGGACGGCCAACACCGTCGAGGACGCCCGCCGCAGAACCGCCTACGCCCTCGCCTCCAGCCCCGGCGTCAAGCACTGGGTGGTCTGGGGCTGCAACGACGAGAACGTGGAAGGCGGAATCAAGGCCCTGAGCGACGCGGGCTTCGGACCGGACAACGTCATCGGCATCGGCATCGGCGCGTACCTCGCCTGCAAGGACTGGCTGCCCGGCAAGCCCAGCGCGATGCGGGCCGCGCTGCTCATCAAGGGGACCGACGTCGGCGCACTCGCCGTCCAGCAGATGGTCGACCGGCTGAAGGGCCACAAGGACCTCCCGCGCGAGACCATCGTCCCCGCCATCATGGTGGACCCCTCCAACTGGCAGGCCTCCGGCGCACTCTGCACATGACGTGCCGGCGGGCCTGGTGGCATGCGCACCGCGGATCACCTCGGCCGAGCCACGGGGAATCCTGATCGAAGTCGATTGATTGTGTTGACTCTTGTTGACCATCCACCAGTGCAATATCGTATGGCACTACCGCTGACGTTTCGTCGGCACGCCCAACCACCCTCGTGCTGTGCCCCGTCGGCTGCGACGCCCCGCGAAGCAGCACTGTCGGCTCGCCCGACCCCGCCACATCCGGCCGTACCGGCAGGTGCCGATTCGGGGCCGGTCACCCGACACCCGCTTCGAGCGCATGCGACTCGCCCCCCTCTCCGGAGTCGCGCCGTGATCGACGACGCCTCAGCGCACGAGGAATCCCGCCCCTCCTGGCCCGGCACGCGCAAGGGAACGCCCGGCCAGATCCCCCACGTTGGAGCCCCCACATGCGCATCCCCGTTCACCGTTTCGCCGGTGCCCTGACCGCCATGGCGCTGGCCGCCTCCGGTCTCGGCGCCCTCACCCTGAGCGGCGCCACTTCGGCCGCCGCCCTCGGCAACGGCAACGCCCTGACCCCTCCGATGGGCTGGAACTCCTGGAACAGCCTGGGCACCCAGGTCAACGAGCAACAGGTCAAGCAGACCATCGACTTCATGTCCGCCAACGGCTTGGTGCAGGCGGGCTACAACACCGTCACGATCGACGACGGCTGGTCGATGCGCCACCGCGACGGCCAGAGCGCGGACTTCGCGAAGACCGCCGACAACGCGATGCAGCTCTACGACAACAACGGCAACCCGGTCTCCGGCACCGACGGCACGGGCAACGACACCACCAGCGGACACCTGGCGCCCGACCCGCACAACTTTCCCGCACAGGCCGTCAACGGCGCGACGGTGAACGGCATCCAGTACCTGTCCTGGTACGCCCACAGCAAGGGCATGAAGCTCGGTCTGTACGCCACCGACACGTACACCACCTGCCAGGGCCACCCCGGCAGCCTGGGCCACGAGGCCACCGACGCCACCGACTTCGTCTCCTGGGGCGTCGACTTCGTCAAGTACGACGACTGCCCCTACGGCCCCACCATCACCGGCCCCGACGGCTACGCCTACTACCCGCAGGGCGAGGGCAAGGAACTCACCCAGTCCATCTACGCCCGCACCCAGACCTTCCAGCACGCCCTGGACGCCGCCACCGCCGCCCAGGGCAAGCCGAAGGTCACCCTCAGCCTGTCCGCGCAGCCCGCGCACACCGGCATCCCGTACCTGCTGAGCGCCAACGACCCGGCTCGCACCGACCCGCTGATCCAGGCCGCCGGCACCCAGCCGCACCAGGCGCCCGGCTACTCGCCCACCGGCGTGTGGTGCGGCCAGGTCGCCAACATGTGCCGCATCGGCGGTGACCGGGACAGCGAACTGGACGGCGTCCTCTACAACGGCCAGCTGCAGACCGCCCTGAAGTACCCGGGCAACGTCCACCCCGGCAGCTGGAACGACCTGGACATGATGTTCGCCGGCTGGCAGGACGTCAACGGCATCTGGGGCGTCACCGACACCTACAAGGGCAACAAGCCGTTCACCGACGACGAGTCCCGCACCGAGCTGTCCATCCTGTCGATGATGGCCGCTCCGCTCATCTCCGGGGCCGACCTGCGCACCACCGCGGACTCCCAGCGTTCCGGGAACGGCTACACCTGGTCCACCGGCATCAGCGCCTCCGCCCTGGCGATCATGAAGAACCCCGACGTGATCGCCATCGACCAGGACAGTCTCGCCAAGCCCGCCACCCTGGTCGGCAACCCGCCCTCCTCCGCCACCGCCCCGGTCATTCTCAAGCGCCGGCTGGCCAACGGCGACCTCGCCGTCGCGCTGGTCAACCAGGACCCCAACAACTGGGCCATGCCCAGCGCCACCTTCGCCGATCTCGGGCTGACCGGCAGCTCCTACACCTACCGCGAGATCTGGAGCGGCGCGACCGGCACCACCACCGGCACCATCGGAGGCAACTGGATCCCCGCCCACGGCACCGCGCTCTACCGGATCACCGGCGGCGGCAGCGGCAGTAACGGCGGCAGCGGCAACACGCAGACCGGCATCGTCGGCGACGGCCGCTACCACGCGATCAGCGCGAGCGGCACCGGCGGCCTCGCACTCCAGGTGCAGGGCACCTGCAGCGCGGCGGTGGGCGGCAACGCCGTCGTCAACACCTACGCCAACGGCCAGCCCGCCGAGCAGTGGCTCTTCACGCCCAACGCGGACGGCACCGTCCAGATCACCGACAACTGCACCACCGGCACCCAGGTGCACACCGTCCTCGCCGCCGGCGGCGGCGTCGGCAGCGCGTACCTGCTCAACCCCTCGGCCAACAACCCCTGGCAGAAGTGGAAGGTCACCCAGAACGGCTCCGGCGCACTCACCATCACCAACGTCGGCAACGGCCTGACCCTGGACGCCTCCGGCACCGGCGCGGGCTCGACCGTGATGACCGACCCGGCCAGCTCCACCGCGGCCGGACAGAGCTGGACCGTCCTGTCCTGAGCACGTGGCCGGGGCCGAAGCGGAGCGGCAGACGCCTCCGCTTCGGCCCCGGCCACGCCCGCACGACGCCTCTCGGCGGCCTCCACTCCATCGGCGTCGATCCGGGTCGCCCTGAGCGGCAGCTGCGGCGACCGAACTGGCGACCCGGCCGGGCGACCGGTGATGACGTCGACGACCACGAATGGTCCGCCTGACCGTCCGTCACGCTCCCGCCGCGCATCCGCTGTTCGGGAGGACAAGGCGGCACAACATAAGTGGAGTTGCCAACTCCAAATGGTGCTAGTGTGGGTTCATGGACGGAACGGATTCATCCGCACCCCGTGGCGCACGGCGCCTGAGACGCGATGCCGAGGCCAATCGGCAGCGCACGCTCCAGGCCGCTCGGGAGGTGTTCGCCGAGCGGGGGCTGGGGGTGAACCTCGACGACATCGCTCGCCATGCCGGCGTCGGAGTGGCGACTTCCTACCGGCTCTTCGGCAACAAGCAAGCACTGATCAACGAGCTGTTCGAAGAGCGTGTCGAAGCCTTGACGATGGCAGCCGAGCAGGCTCTGGCCAGTGACGACCCCTGGGACGGGGTCGTCGGCCTGCTGACCATGGCGCTGGAGCAGATGGCGGCCGACCGCGGACTGCGAGAAGTCGTGTTCTCCGAGGTCGGAGGCCGTCCGCTGGTGGCGCAGGCTCGTCGCAGGTTCGTGCCCGCAGCCGAGGCGGTCATACGTCGCGCCCAGGACGCCGGCCTGCTGCGGCCGGACTTGGCGACGACCGACATGCAACTCGTCTTCTACATGCTGAGCTGCGTGATACAGCACACCCAGCCGGTCTCCAGCACGGTGTGGAGGCGCCAGCTGACGATCGTCCTGGACGGCCTGCGGGTGCGCCCCGGGCTGACGGACATGCCGGTGGTCGCCCTCACGGCCGCCGAGGAGGAGCAAGTCGCCGGCGTGACCCCCTCCAGTTCCTGAGCCTTTCCGTCAACCCCGAGGTGTTCCTCGCAGGGCCCGATGGCCCGCTCCTCATAGGGCCCGGGATCCGCGCGTGGCCGTGATCGCAGCGGTGTGCCGAGCCACCGCGTGCGGTCAACGGCCCCTGCTGTCATGCCTTTTCGCTGCGGTCCTGTCCACCGGGTCCGCCTCGTGCGCCGGGCCTGACGGCCGGACATCGCGCGAACGAGACGTCCTCACCCGTCGTGGCTCTGCTGCGGCGTTCCACCAGTAACCGCGGGCCGCGCCGGGCACGGTCGGCTCCCACCTTCGAAAAGCACCACGGAAGGACGGCATCCGTTGAATCCGACAGCTCTCGAGGTCGACTACCTGATCATCGGCGCCGGGGCCATGGGCATGGCCTTCGCCGACACCCTCGTCGCCGAAACCGACGCGACGGTGGCCATCGTCGACCGCTACGACCAGCCCGGCGGTCACTGGACGGTCGCCTACCCCTTCGTACGCCTGCACCAGCCGTCGGCCTTCTACGGCGTCAACTCCAGCGAGCTGGGCAGCGGCGCGGTGGACCAGGACGGCTGGAACGCCGGAATGCACGAACTGGCCTCGGCCGGCGAGATCCTGACCTACCTCGACCAGGTGATGCGCAGGACACTCCTGCCGACCGGACGTGTCTCCTACTTCCCCAAGTCGTGCTACGACGGCCCCGATCCGCAGCGGCCCGACGTCCACCGCTTCCACTCCACCGTCAGCGGCGCCGAGTTCGAGGTGACCGTCAAACGGCGGACCGTGGACGCCACCTACATGAACGTCACGGTGCCGGCCATGGTGGCGCCCACGTACGAAGTCGCCCCTGGCGTCCGCCTGATCACCCCCAACCAGCTGCCCGCCCTGCAGCACCAGCCGTCCCACTACACCGTCGTCGGAGCAGGGAAGACCGGCATCGACGCCTGCCTGTGGCTGCTCAGCCGCGGCACCGATCCGGCCGACATCACCTGGATCATGCCGCGCGATTCGTGGCTGCTCGACCGCGCCAACCTGCAGCCGGGGAATTCCGACGGCGAAACGGAAGCAGCCCGTCGCGAGGCCGTGGCCGGCGCTGACACGATCCAAGAGCTGTTCACCCGGCTGGAGGACCGCGGCCTGCTGCTGCGGCTGTCGCCCGACGTCGAGCCCACCGCCTACCGCTGCGCGACGGTCGCCCGCGCCGAACTCGACCAGCTGCGCCGCATCGGCGACATCGTCCGCCACGGCAGGGTCAAGCGCATCGACGAGACCGCGGTCGAACTCGACCAGGCCACCATTCCCGCGCAGGCCGGCACCCTCTACATCGACTGCACCGCCGACGGTCTGGAGCGACGGCCGAAGGTGCCGGTGTTCGACCGAGCGCGCATCACCTTGCAGGCGGTGATTCCCTGCCAGCAAGTGTTCAGCGCCGCAGTCACCGCCCACGTCGAGGCGAGTTACGCTGACGACGACACCAAGAACGCGCTGTGCGCACCCTCGCAGCACCCCGACTCCGCCCTGGACTGGATACGGTCCTTCGGCGACATCCAGGAGCGGATCGTGCAATGGACCGCCGACCCCGCACTCGTCGAATGGCTCCGCACCTGCAGGCTCCTGGGACGGCGGCTCCCCGAGTTCTCACCCGAGCAGCGGACCGCACTCCTCCCCGTGTTCCAGGCCCAGAAACTGAAGCTGGAAGATCTGCTGCACCAGGCTCCCCGGGCACCGCGTTCACCTACCTCGCGGCCTGGACGCTCCTCGCCCTGGCCGGCCTGACGGCCGCCGCCCGCCGTTGACCGTCAGTCGATCTCACGGCTCCGGCGCTCCCGCTGACCAGCCGCCGGGCCACGTGGGAAGACGGTGTGCCCTCCGCACGCCGTCGGGCTCCACTGCCCGAGATGCGAACCGCCGGTGTGCGAACCGGTCGGATGACCGGACCGCACACCGGCGGTGTCGCGCAGCGAGGCGAAAAGGATCAGTCCTCGTCGAACCCATGGCCTCGGCCGAGGCGGCGCAGGTCGAAGGACCAGATGCCGCGGCCGAAGGTGGCGGCGTAGAGCTTGCCGTCGGGGCCGATCTTGAGCTGCTGCACCGAGGTGGTGGGCAGGCCCTTGCCGAGCACCTTGAAGTCGGTGGTGCCGGGCGCGCGGTAGAACGCGGCGAGGTCGGTGCCGAGGGCCAGGCCGCCGTTCGGCAGCAGCTTGATCGAGGTGGCCGGCACGTCGGGCAGGTTGGCCGAGACGTCGGTCCAGGTCGTGCCGCCGTCGTGGGTCTCGAAGAGGTGGCCGATCCCGGCGCCGGGGCCCTCCGTCCAGCTGCGGGAGAAGCCGCTGAACGAGACGAAGACGTGCTGGGCGTCGTTCTCGTCGACCGCGAAGGAGGAGACGTACCGGTTGGGCAGGGTGCCGTCGACGGGCAGGTTGAGCTGGTGCCAGCCGGTGCCGTCGGTCTTGCCCACGGCGATGCCGCGGCTGAAGCCCTGGTTGTTGCAGGGGCCGCACCAGCCCGCGTAGACGGTGCCGTTGACGGTGGCGACGGCGGTGGCGACGTGGCCCTCACCGAGGTCGTAGGCACTGGTCCACTCGCTGCCGCTGCGGATCGCGTAGCCCTTGTGCTGGACCCAGACGTGCCGGCCGCCGGCGATCCAGGTGTTGCCGTCCTTCGGGTCGGCGGTGATCGGGGCGATGAAGCGGGCCCCGGCGCCGCCGAGATCCTTGTCGGGCGGGGCCACCTCGTAGGAGGTGGCCTTGCTCGGGTCCTTCGTCCAGCCGCCGTTGTTGACGGCGCAGTTCTGGGTGACCCACATGTCGAGGTAGACGTACTCCTCGGCGATGTTGCAGCCGTTGGCCGGGTCGACGAGGGTGTCGGCGCCGTCGCCGCCGAAGTTGGAGCCCATCACCTTGTCGTGGGCGCGCAGGATGGACTCGCCGTTGTCCTGGAGGCCGCCGCTGACGATCACGCCCTTGCCGGAGCGGTCGGCGGGGTCCTTGCCGACGCCGACCGAGTAGTACTGCAGGGTGTCGATGGTGCCGTCGTTGAGGGACTTCCAGTCCTTGGCGTGGCCGCCCGCGTCCAGCTGGCCGTTGACCGGGCGGGTGTAGATGCCGCCGTCGTTGCCCACGTACACCGAGGCCTGGCCGTGGTTGCTGCCGATGGCGACGGCGTGCTGGTCGGAGTGCGTGGTCGGCGAGCAGTCGCCGGTCTGCTTGGTGGGGTCGATGCTCCAGCACGGGAACGGGTTGTTCCAGTACGGGGCGATGGTGGCCCACTTGGCGCCGCCGTCGGTGGTCTCGAAGACCTCCTCCAGGCCCGCCCAGACGTGGTCCGGGTTGGCCGGGTCGACCTGGAGGAACTGGTTGTACCAGGACTGGATGCCGGGCTGGTAGCCCGCGTCCTGGAGCGCGGAGCCGGAGCCCTTGAGCTTGTCCTTGTCCGCGACCAGGGTCCACGGGCCGGCCGGGGAGCCTGACTTGGAGACGTAGACGCCCTTGAGGCCGGTGTCGGGGTTGTGCGCCATGACGTCAGGGGACTGGTCGATGGCGTAGTAGCGCGAGCCGTCCGCCGAGCGCGCGAAGGTCACGTTGCCGACATTCGCCGCGTCCGTCGGCAGGTCGCCGAGCGAACCGACGCGCTGCCAACTCCCGTCCGTGGCCTTGCTGTAGAAGCCGTTGTAGGTGTCGCCGCCGCGCCAGCCCACGGCAAGGATCACCTTCGACGGGTCCTTGGGGTCGATCGCGACGTCGTTGGCGATGTTCTTGTACGGCGCGGACGGGTCGGCCGCCTTCGAACCACCCGGCAGGTAGTCGGGGTTGGGCGCGAACTCCAGCGTCCACGGGCCCGACAGCGTGGTGGTGGAGTGGCTCCACACGCCCCGGTTGGTGGCCGCCCACACCTTGTCCCCGGCGAACCGCAACTGGTGGATCGTGGTGGACTCCAGCTCGGCCCCGCCAACCCGGTTCCCGGGCTGGAACTCGCCGTGCTCGGGGTCGGAGAGCACGTACACGCCGGTGCCGACGTACGAGGTCGCACCGGTGTTGGACTCACCGGTGGCGTACCAGAGCCGGCCGCCACCGTCGAGGTTCAGGGTGCCGGTGGACAGCGTCGGCAGCTTGTCGGCGATCGCCTCCCAGTGCCCGCCACCGGTGCGGGAGCGGAACACCCCGCCGTTCGCACCGCCCGCGTAGACGTACCCGTCGCTGTCGGCCGCCAGGCCGGTGATCCGGCCGGTGACGTAGCCAGCGCCGCCGCTGGAGTTGGAGTTGACGTCGCGGTAGCGCGGGTCGTCCCCGTTGTACGGCTTGTCCGTGACGTGGTCCCAGCTGCCGCCGGCGTGCGGCAGCGATTGCAGCTGGGCCCAGGCCGCGCCGTAGGCGCCGGGTGCGACCACGCCGGGGGCGGTGCGGGCCTCGGTGTACTGCGCGGTGCCCTCGGCGGAGTTCTCCGCCTCGCCGCCCTCGTCCGCTCCGGACTCGGCCTTGGCGGAGGAGGCCTGACCGGTCGCCGTCTTGCCCTTGACCTTCTGCGCGTGCTTCTGGCCGATCTCGGTCAGGTGCTGTACCGGGACCGGCTGGGTCCCGGACTGTGCGGTGGGTGCGGCGATGGCCTGAGTGGTGGTCAGGCTGAGCGCGGTGAGCGTGACAGCGCTCATGAGCAGCCGTCGTCGTTGCCTGTTCGGCACGGGTGCGTCCTCCCCTGGGCGTCCGGGATGCGCGGTCGCGCGCCCCGACTTGAGCAGACCGAAGCCTGGCCGGTGCAATGGCACGCTGGGAAGGGAATCGGCGTAACGAATGATTAAAGCCAATTCTGTGAAATCAGTTCAGGACAACGGAATGTCGGCCGGCAGTTGGTGGTCAAGGCATCGCCGACCGGGGAGGGTTGGGGCCGCGCCGACGGAACCGATTGCGCAGGGAGGTCGTCTCACGGCCACACCGTCCGCCAGAATCGGGAGATCCCACCGCATGCACCGACACAGAGCCGTGGGAATCGTCGTCCTCATCCTCGCCGCGCTCGGAACCGCCTCGGCCTGCGACGCGGACGAGGGCGGCGACAACCAGCCCGCCAGCCCGACCACGGCTCCTACCACCGCCGCCACGGCAACGCCTTCGACCGTGTCCCCGACGGCCACTGAGACGAAAGCGTCCACCACGACGGCCGCTTCGCCGAGCGCCCCGGCGGCTCCGGGCACGGCCACCCCTGCACCGCCCCGAACGGCCCCGGCCGCCACCGCGCCGCCCCGCACCGAGACTCCACCCCCCGCGGCCGCCACCTCGTCGCCCGCGCCGATGCCGTCCCTCGACGTCGAGAACCCGACCGACCTGGTCCACGACTCCGCCGCCTCGCCCACTCGCCCGGCCAGCGGTGTGGCTGCTCGGACGGGCGTGGGAGGCAGTTGAGTCCGTGGTGTGTGCGCCTGTCGGAGGAGCCGGATCACGGCAGGTGGACGTACGCCGTCGACCTGGCGCGGGAGGACGGCTGGCGCCGTACCCGCCGTCGGGGCGGGTTCGCCGGCCGGGCCGAGGCGGCCCGGGAGATGAAGGCGGTGCTGGACGGTGAGCTGCGCGGGGTCCCCGAGGACCGCCGCACCACCGTCGCGAGCTTCCTGCGGGAGTGGCTGGCGGCAAGGAAGGGGTCGAGGCGCTGGTGCGTAGACGCCTGGGTGCCGAGGTGCCGGAGGCGGTCGACTGGCGGCGGCCTCGGGCGATCCGTGTGGCGGGCGAGTTCTCGCGGCACGACCGGGCCGCTGCTTCTCCTCACCAGCGGGACCATCACGCCGGTGTTCGGCAACCGGCCGACCTGGGACAACTGGAACAAGCAGGGCAAGAGGTAGCCGCCCGCGGTGCCGGGCCCACACAGCTGCGGGCCTGGCACCGCGGTCGTGGGCTCGTCGGACGGCGGGCCGGTCGTCGGGCGAGGTGCGGAATCCAGGGCGTCGTCGGCCTCAGTCCTCGGTGGGGCCCAGGTCGGGAGTGCCCCGCAGTTCGACCGTGCGGGTGCTGGAGCCGTGCATTTCGAAAACGGTGATCTCGTTCCAGCCGGCCTTCAGGACCGGTGCGGGGACGTAGAGCGTGGTCTGCGGGCCCCGGGACCAGTACCGGCCGAGTGCGAAGTCGTTGATCCAGACCTGACCCTTGGTCCAGCCGTCCAGGGAGACGAAGCCGTCGGCCGGCTGTTCGATGTCCAGGTGCCCCCGGTGGAAGGCCGGACCGACCGGGGGCGCGGCGGGCTCGAACGCGGTGAAGGACAGTCCGCCCAGCTCGTCGAGCGGCAGCGGCCGGCTGTCCCAGCTCTCCGGGGCCCGCCCGTTGACGGTGACCTCGCCGAGCAGGCCCTTGCGGTCGTGCATGCCCTGGCCGTAGTTGACCCTTCCCTGGTTCTCCACCAGTACGGACAGCCGCGCGCCGCGGCGGGGGGCGTGGAAGGAGAGCGTGTGCTCGTGGCTCTCGCGTTCCAGGACGCCGACCGGCTGGCCGTCGACGAAGACCTGGGCGCGGTCCCGTACCTCGGCGATGTGCAGGACGGCCGGTCCGGCCGCCGGGAGTGCCGTCTCGTAGAGGGCGAAGCCGACGGACTGGCCGAGCTGTTCCATGGTCTGCGGTCGGTCGGCGTGCACCGCGTCGCCGAGCCGCTCGCGCTGGTCCAGCAGGCCTGCACAGGCGGTGAGTTCGGCGGTGGTCGGGGCGAGCTTGGGGGCGGGCCCGGGTGCCGGCTCCTCGGGGACGGGTGCGTACCGGGCGATCACCTCGCGGAAGGCGGTGTACTTGGGGGTGGTGTCGCCGGCCTCGTCCAGCGGCGCGTCGTAGTCGTACGACGTGACGGTGGGGCGGTACGTGCCCTTGTCGTTGGCGCCGTTGGTGAAGCCGAAGTTGGTGCCGCCGTGGAACATGTAGATGTTCACCGACGCGCCGGCCGCGAGCAGCCGGTCGAGGTCCGCCGCGGCGTCGGCGGCACTGCGGGTGACATGGGTGCCGCCCCAACGGTCGAACCAGCCGATCCAGAACTCGCTGCACATCAGCGGCCCGGACGGCTGTCGCGTGCGCAGTTCGGCGAGCCCGGCGTCCACCCGGCTGCCGAGGTTGACGGTGCGCAGGACGCCGTCGAGGCCGCCGCGGGCCAGGTCGGAGGGCTGGTCACAGGTGAACAGCGGCACGTCGACTCCGTGCCGGTCCAGCATCTCCGCCAGGTCCTCGAGGTAGCCGGAGTCGTCGCCGTACGCGCCGTACTCGTTCTCCAGCTGGACGGCGAGGATCGGGCCGCCGCGGGTGGAGAGATACGGGAGAACGGGCGGTAGCAGGGCGCCGAGGTAGGCGTCGACCGCCTTCAGGTAGCGCGGGTCGCGGCTGCGCAGTTCGATGTCCTCGTCGGCGAGCAGCCAGGAGGGCAGGCCTCCGCCCTCCCACTCGGCGCAGATGTACGGGCCGGGGCGGAGCAGCACGTGCAGGCCTTCGGCGGCGGCGAGGTCGAGGAATCGGGGCAGGTCGAGACCTGCGTCCAGCCGGAACTCCCCGCGCCGGGGCGCGTGGAGGTTCCAGGGGACATAGGTCTCGACCGTGTTCAGCCCCATCAGGCGCGCCTTGCGGAGCCGGTCGGCCCACTGCTCCGGGTGGACGCGGAAGTAGTGCAGCCCGCCGGAGATGATCCGCAGCGGTCGGTCGTCGAGACGGAAGCCGTCTGCGGCGATCTCCAGTCGTGGCATTGCCGTGGTGCTCCTTGCGATTGAGACGGTTGTCAGGTCAGCTCAGCGGGCGGCAGAGCAGGGCGTCGGGGACTCCGCCGTGGTTCCACTTCCAGGTGTAGGCGACGCCGGCGAGGTACTCGTTGTCGGCGCACTGGCCCTTGTAGTAGCCGGGTGCCCAGTCGCTGGCGGTGGAGCCGCCGGTGGCGGGGCGGTTGTCGCCGTGGTCGAACCAGGCGTTGCGCCCGGTGGTCGACAGCGGAGCTGCGGCCGGCGCACAGAGCAGGGCGGACATCGCGTTGCTGTGGGCGCTGTAGCCGACGGCGTAGGTGTTGTCGGGGCACTGGAGCTTGTTGTAGCCCGGGGCCCAGTCACCGTGGGTGACGTAGCGTTCGTCGGTGACGGTCACCCAGTCGCCGGCTCCGGCGGCGGGCTGGCCGGCGTCGGTGCACAGGCCACGGCTGTCGCCGCGGCCGAGGCCGACCAGGCGCTCGGTGTCGGGGCAGTTGCCCTTGCGGTTGCCGTTGGACCAGTCGCCCTGGGCGAGCATGCGGGTGGAGGCGTTCTGGTCGCCGAAGTCGAGGTCGAGCATGTTCCAGTGTTGGACCGGTGCCACCGGGCCGGTGAGGCTCGGCGCGTTGATCAGCTTGTTCCAGTCGGCGGCCCGCCAGTCGCCGGAGTCGCCCAGACCGAGCCGCTTGCCGGTGGCGTCGTAGGAGAGCAGGGCCCAGTTGTCCTGCGGGTTGCCGTTGGCGTCGCTCCAGCCGACGACCGGCCACTGGGAGAAGTCGGTGTCGTTCTTCACCAGGATGTCGGTGAAGTTGTGGAACCAGGCCTGCTCCTTGGCGTTGGTCGAGCCGCGGCCCGCCGCGCCGAACTCGCTGATCCACACCGGCGCGGTGAAGTGCTGGCCGGACTGGGTGACGAACAGGGCCTCGTCGTTGACGACCTGGGCGAGCTGCTCGGGGGTGAAGTCCTGGTAGCGGGGGTCGCTGGTGGAGCCCGGGCCGCTCTCCGCCCCGGTGTTGGCGGGCCCGGTGTAGGCGTAGAAGTGGGCCGCGTAGACGAGCTTGTCCGACCGGACCAGCGTGTTCGAGAGGGTGCGCACCGGGGTGAGCATCGGCCGTTCGTGCCAGGTGATCGCGGTCGGGATCCCGGACCAGTTGATGCCCTCCATGACGATCAGCAGGTCGGGGTCGGCAGCCAGGATCCGGTTGCCCGCCTCCTCGAAGGCGGCGTACTCGTCGTGGGAGTCGCCCCAGCCCCAGTTGGGGTTGTCCCAGGTGTCACGGCGGACCTCGTTGCGCAGGTCCGCGCCCACGACACGCTTGTTCGCCTGGTACCGCTGCACCATGAACAGCCAGTCCGCCTCCCACTGCTCGGTGGACTGGCTGCTGTTCCACCGCTCGTTGCCGTCCAGGCCGCAGCAGAAGCGGTAGGTGGTGGTGTGGTTGTTGAGGATGACCGCGAAGCCGTCGGCGGTCAGCGCGGCGACCACCGCGTCGTAGACCTGCAGCGGGGTCTTGCCCTTCAGTTGCGGGTTGGCGGCCACCGCCGCGTCCGGCACGGTGCTGGTGTCGTGGATCAGCGCGTTGGCGAAGGGCAGCCGCATGCTGTTGAGGCCCAGGCCGTGGAAGTCGGCCAGGATCTGCGTCATCGGTGTCCGGTCCAGGCCCAGCGGGATGTTGTGCGACACCTGTCCCGCCTGGTTGTTGGCGGGATCGTTGACGTCCCCGCTGCCCTCCCAGGTGCCCTGGGCGCCGGCCCAGTTGCCGGCCTTCAGCTTGAAGCGGTCGCCGTTGGCGTCGACGATGTACCGGCCCCGGGTGCTCAGCGGACCGGTCCACGAAGCCGCGAGCTGCGTCCCCGTCATGGCGGACGCGGTGGTCGAGGCGGTGGTGAGGGGCGCTGCGGAGGAAGCGGATGTTCCCCCGAGGACGAGGGTCACCGCGGCGGCCGCGGCGGGCAGGATTCGGACGAAGGAGCTTCGGACGGTGGGAGGCGAACTGTCTGATCTCATGGTTTCCCCTCCAGGGGTGGGGTGGGGCCTCGGATCTTCAGGTGGTGCGGCCCGGACCGGACGGTCCGGAGTCAAGGGGGGGCGGACCGGGGGCGACTCAGCCCTTGAGTCCGCTGGTGGCGATGCCTTCGACGATGTAGCGCTGGGCGACCAGGAACATGGCCACCAGCGGTGTGATGGTCACGACGGCTCCGGCGAACAGTCCGGGCAGGTTGACGGTCTGTGAGGTGAGGAAGGTCGACAGGGCGATCTGGGCCGTCCACGCGGACGGGTCCTGACCGATGACGAGCGGCCACAGGAAGGAGTTCCAGCTGTCGATGAAGGCGAGCGCGCCGAGCGAGGCCAGCATCGCTCCGGACGACGGCAACGCGATCCGGCGGTAGAGGCCGAACCAGCCGAGCCCGTCCAGGCGTCCGGCTTCCTCGATCTCGGTGGGGAACTGGAGGTAGAAGTTGCGGAAGAGCAGGACGGCGAAGGGGTTGAACAGCCCGGGTGCGATGATTCCCCACAGCGTGTTGACCCCGCCCATGGAGCCCACGAGGACGAAGGTGGGCACGAACGTCACCGAGCCGGGGATCATCAGCGTGGCCACCACCAGGGCGAGCAGGACGCCGCGTCCGGGCACCGGTATCCGCGCGAGGGCGTATCCGGCGGCCGAGGCGAGGATCGTCGACACCGGGGCGGTGATCGCGGCGATCAGCAGCGAGTTGCCGAGGGCCTGGCCCATGTGCAGGGCGGGGTCGCTGAAGAGCGAGCTGAAGTTCTCCCAGTGCATGGCCGACGGCCACCAGGTCCACCGCGGTGACGTCAGGCCCCGGGCGTCCATCAGCGCGTTGCGCAGCATCAGGTAGAAGGGGGCCAGGAACGCTGCCGTCAGCAGGCCCGCCAGCGCCCCCCGCGCGCACCGGCGAAGTACCTGCGACAGCTCTCGCGTGCTTCTCATTCCGCTCACTCCTCACCCTTGCCGAAGCCGGTGACCCGGCCCTGGAGCAGGGTCACCCCGACGATGAGGGCGGTGAGCACGAAGGCTCCGGCCGATCCGAGACCGTAGTTCTGGGCGCCCATCGCGGTGTCGTAGAGATAGACCAGCGGGGTTCGGACCGGGGCCGTCGCCGCCCCGGACAGCCCGCTGTTGAACAGGTTGTAGAACTCGTCGAACGCCTGGAAGGCGGCGATGAACTGCAGCATCAGGACGGCCACCGAGGTGTTGCGCAGCATCGGCAGGGTGATCCTGCGCAGCAGGCGCAGGCCGGTGGCGCCGTCGAGTGCGGCGGCCTCGTGGATCTCCTTGGGGATGCCCTGGAGGCCGGCCAGGAAGAGCACCATGTAGAAGCCGACCTGGAGCCAGAGGCGGAGGGTGACGAGGACGACCCAGTACAGCGGCGGCGACGTGGTCTGCAGCCACGGGACGGCGGACATGCCGAACCATCCGCCGACGGTGTTGGCGATCCCGGCCGGCAGACCGTTGAACAGGCACATCTTCCACACCAGGGACGCCGCGACGTAGGAGACGGCGGCCGGGATCAGGAAGGCGGTGCGCAGCAGGGCCCGGCCGCGCCGGATCCGGTGCACCAGCAGCGCGAGTCCCAGCGAGGCGGCGAACGTCACCGGCACGATGAACAGCGTGAACAGCAGGATCTGGACGAGCGATGTGCGGAACACGGCGTCGGAGAGCAGCGCCCGGTAGTTGTCCAGGCCGACCCAGTGGCCCAGGGCGATGGTGCCGCGGGCCTCGCTGAGGCTGAGCAGGAAGCTCCAGCCGATCGCGACGTACTTGAAGAGGCCCACGCCGATCAGCAGGGGCCCGGCGAGGAGTGCGAACGCTCCCCAGGCACGCCAATCCGTGCGGGGCCGGCGGGTGGGGGCGCCCCGCGGCCGGGCCGTGGGGCGCCGGGCACGCTCGTCGTGCAGCGTGGTCGAGGGTACGGGCTTCATCAGGCGCGCTGCTTGTCGATCTCGCTCTGGGCCTGCCTGGCCGCGTCGGCCAGAAGCGAGGACGCATCCCCCTGCCCGCTGACGATCTTCGCCGCGGCGGCGTTGAACAGGGAGCTCACCGCGCTGTTCCAGGCGCCGGGGTTGTGCCGGCCGTACTTGGCGGCCAGTTCGACCGTCTCCTTGGCGGTGCCCTGGGCGACCTTGTCGGCGGAGGCGGCGACGGACTTGCGCGGCGGAATATGGAAGCCGTAGCTCTCCGACCAGTCCTTCTGCAGGTCGGTCTGCTGGATCCAGAGCCACTGGACGAACTTCTTGGCCGCGTCGACGTTCTTGCCCTTGGCGTTGACGCAGCTGGTCCAGCCGCCGACGCGCACGACGGGCGTGCCGCCCGGCTTGTAGGCGGGCCAGGGCAGGACGCCGAAGTCGTCGCCGAGCGCGGTCCTGATGGCGGGCATCGACCAGAGGCCGCCCCACTGCATCGGAACGACGTTCTGCACGAGGGCGGCGGGATCCCACCAGTCGGTGGTGAAGCCGAGCAGCAGGGACTGGTCGTCGTGAAGACGCTTGAGGCCGGCCACGGCCTCGGCGGCCTGCGGGGAGCCGAAGACGGCCTTGCCGTCGGCGACCAGGTCGCCGCCGTTGGACCACACCGCCATGATGGCGCTGTCGCCCAGGCCGTCGTTGCCGAGGAACAGGCCCTTGGTGTTCTTGGTGGTCAGGGCCTTGGCCGCGGCAACGAGTGCGTCGAAGGTGTCGGGCGGGGTGATGCCGGCCTTGGACAGCGCGCTCTTGCGGTAGTAGAGCATCATGACGTCGTCGATCATCTTGACGCCGTAGAGCTTGCCGTCGACGGTCGCCGTGTCGAGGTCGCCCTGGTTGAAGTCGGGCTTGGCGCTGCCGTAGAGGTCGTCCAGCCGGGCTATCTGGCCGTGCCAGGCGAGGCTGTCGTTGAAGTCGCCGATCTCGAAGACGTCCGGGGCCGCGTCGGTGAGCAGGGTCGCGTTGAGCTTGCCGGCGTAGTCGCCCGGGGTCCAGGTGACCTTGACCGCGATGTCCGGGTTGGCTTTGGTGAACTCGGCCGCGTAGCGGGTGAGGGCCTGCTGGGTGCCGGCCTCGCCGTAGGCGTGGGACCAGACGTTCAGGGTGGTCTTCGCCCCGCCGGAGGCCCCGCCGGTCGGGTTGCTGGTGCAGCCGACCGCTGCTCCGGCGACGAACAGGACGGATCCGCCGAGGAATCCTCTGCGGCTAAGCTGGGATGTCTGTGCGCTCACTTCGCATCCTTCGGGCTGAGGGTGTGGAGGTGCGGGTGGTTGTCCGGCGTGGCCGGTGTCCGACGTTCACGACTGGCAGGCGGTGACGGACATCGGTCGTGCCGGAGGCTCGGGTTGGTGATCGGCGGATCCCGGGTTGCCCGGGGGCGACGTGGTGGCGATTCGTCAGGGGCCTTCAGGGCAGGAGGGCCTGGATGCCGACGACGGCGGCTCCGCGGGCCCACTCCTCCCAGGGGAGTGGACGCAGGGTCAGCGGGCACCTCGCCGCCGCCTTGAAGCAGTGTGCGGCGTAGGCCTCCTTGATGTGCGTTCCGAAAAGGTCGTAGGTGTCGAGTCCTTCGCCGGTGACGACGACGCGCTCGGGGCCGAGCAGGTTGACCAGGGTGGCGATGCCGGTGCCGATCGCGTGGCCGGCCCGGGCGAAGGCGTCGCGGGCGGCAGGTTCTCCGCTGCGGGCGAGCTGGACGGCGCCGTCGAAGTCGAGGTCCGGGTCGTCGGTGGCGCGGCGGACGGTGGCGAGGATGGCGTCGCTGGAGGCGACCGCCTCGACGCAGCCGACCTGGCCGCAGTGGCACCGCGGCCCGACCGGGTCGATGCTGATGTGCCCCATCTCGCCGGCGACACCGTAGGCGCCGGTGACCAGCTCACCGTTGACGACGATCCCCGAGCCGATCCCGGCTCCGATGGTGACCAGCGCGAAGTACTCGGTGCCGATGCCCTCCCCGTACCAGTGCTCGGCGGCGGTGAGGGCCTTGACGTCGTTCTCCACGGTGACGATCAGGCCGGTTTCCGCGGCGACGGTCTCGGCCAGCGGCACGTCGCGCCAGCCGGGGAGCACGGAGTAGCGGACGCGCCCCCTGGGGCGGTCCACGTCGCCGGAGACCGCGATGCCCAGGTGCCGGGTGCGGGCCCGGTACTCGGGTCTCGCGTCGAGGAGTTCACCGACGAGGTCGGTCAGTAGCGCGCACACGGCGGCAGGGTCACGCTCGCCCAGCGGCCGGACGGCGGTGGTGCGCATCCGGGCCCGCAGGTCGCAGACCGTGCCGAAGAGGGTGTCGGCACTGATCTTCACACCGACGAAGAACTCCCGGTCGGGAGTGACGGCGAGCGGGTTGACGGGACGTCCGGCCCCTGGAGCGGTGCGCTCCGGGGGGAGCTCGTGCAGGTAGCCGTCGTCGATGAGTGGTCGCGCGGCCTTGGTCACAGCGGTCGAGGACAGGCCCGTCCGGCGGGCCAGCTCCACCCGGCTGAGCGGGCTCTCGGCCAGCAGCAGGGCGAGGACGGCGGTTTCGGCCGGTGCGGTGACCAGTGGCCGCGAGTGGTTTGGAAACACGGCGGCAACCTACCGGTAAATAAATAACTTCGTCCAGTATTGATTTCCCTTCCGGGCGGTCCTACGCTCTGGCCCAACTCCGGGCGCTTCCAGCGTCGTTCACCATGGCGACCGGCTGTTTCCGGTCCGCGCCTGACCCCCAGCGTCGCTCGACACCCCTCAGGACCTCCTGTGCCTACCACGCCCTCATCCGCTTCCTTCGACCCCGCCCGCGGGCTGGCGGTCCTACGGACCCCGAACAGCGTCTACGCCGTACGCATCGGCGTTGACGGCAGCCCCCGGCATCTGCACTGGGGGGCACCGCTCGACACCGACGCCCTCGGTGGACTGCCGGCGGCCGCCTCACCCGCCGCGAGCAGCTTCGAGGCAGACCCCGCGCCGGACGAGCTGGCCCCGCAGACCGGTGCGCGGTTCGGGCCCGCCGGCCTCCAGGTGCGATTCGCCGACGGCACCCGCGGCGCACAGTGGTCCTTCACCGGGCACACGGTCCACGGCGGGGAGCTGCGCCTGCGCCTGGCGGACCGCCGCCACCCGCTGGCCGCCGAGCTCTGCTACCGCGTCCGCCCCGACAGCGACGTCATCGAACGATGGGTGGAACTCACCCACACCGGTGCCGACGACTCGGGCCCGATCAGCGTCGACCGGCTGGACTCGGCCTCCTGGACGGCGCCGGCACTGCCCGACTACCGGCTCAGCCACCTCGTGGGCGGCTGGAACAGCGAGTTCCAGCTGCACCGCGACCGGCTCCCGGTCGCCGAGACCGTGCTCACCAGCCGACGCGGCATCACCAGCCACCACGCCAACCCCTGGCTCGCCCTCGACGACGGCACCGCCGACGAGGAACACGGCGAGGTCTGGAGCACCGCCCTGGCCTGGAGCGGAAGCTGGCGCATCACCGTGCACCGCGACCCGGTCGGCCGGACCACCTGGACCGGCGGCTTCGGTCACGAGGGACTCACCTGGACCCTCGGACCCGGCGAGCGCCTGCACACCCCCGTCTTCGCCGGCCTCCACACCCGCGACGGCTTCGGCGCCGCCAGCCGCGCCTGGCACACCCACGTCCGCACCGCCGTCCTGCCCGACCCCGAGCGTGACCGACCCGTCGTCTACAACTCGTGGGAGGCCACCGGATTCGACGTCGGCCAGGCCGGCCAGCTGCGCCTGGCCCGACTGGCCGCCCGCCTGGGCGCCGAACTCTTCGTCCTCGACGACGGATGGTTCGGCGGCCGTACCAGTGACCGCGCCGGCCTCGGCGACTGGACACCCCGGCCCGAGGCGTTCCCCGACGGGCTGCGCCCACTGGCCGACGAGGTGCACCGCCTGGGCATGGCCTTCGGACTGTGGGTCGAGCCGGAAATGGTCAACCGCGACAGCGAGCTCCACCGCGCCCACCCCGACTGGGTCGTCCACTCCCCCACCCTGGACGCCACCGAGCTGCGCAACCAGCTCATGCTGAACTTCGCCCGCCCCGACGTCGAGGCCTGGGCCCACCGCACCCTGGACCGACTGGTGCGCGAGAACGACGTCGACTGGCTCAAGTGGGACGCCAACCGGGTCGTCACCGAAGCCGGATGGGCCGGCCACCCGGACCCCGACCGGCTCTGGATCGACCACACCCGCGCCGTCCACCGGATCATGGACCGCCTCCGCACCGACCATCCGGGCCTGCGCATCGAGGCCTGCGCGGGCGGCGGCGGACGGGCCGACCTCGGCATCCTCGCCCGCACCGACCAGGTCTGGACCTCGGACAACACCGACCCCGTCGACCGGATCGGCATCCAACACGGCTTCAGCCAGCTCTTTCCCGCCCAGGCCATGGCCGCCTGGGTGACCGACAGCCCCAACGTCGCCACCGGCCGCACCACCCCGTTGCGGTTCCGCTTCCACGTCGCCATGGCCGGCGCGCTCGGCCTCGGCGCGGACCTCACCGCCTGGTCCGAGGAGGAACTCGACGAGGCCGCCGCATTCGTCGCCCGCTACAAGGAGATCCGCCCGCTGGTCCAGCACGGCCGCCAACACCGCCTGACGGGCCCCGGCGGAGTGACGGCCGTGCACTACGCGTCCCAGGACGGCGCCGAACACGCCGTCCTCGCCTGGCGCCCCGCGACCCGGTTCGGCCACCAGCCCCCTGGCCTCGCCCTGCCGGCCCTGGACCCGGCGGCCCGCTACCTCGACGTCGACGAGGGCACCACCCACAGCGGCGCCGTCCTGGCCCGGCGGGGCATCGACCTCCGGCTGCCCGCCGGCGACTACGCCAGCCGCCTGATCCGGCTGCGCCGGACGATCTGACCCCCGCCCCCTTCGTTCACCCTCCGCACGAAGGACCGGAGCACATGGCCACACCCCGCGTCCTGGTCGTCGGCATCGACGCGCCCCACCACCGCCGCCTCAAATGATCCATTGGCCGGTCGGTCCGGTCCCAAGACGATCAGAGGACCCCTCGCAGCCACCGGTCGTACTCAGCGGTAAGGAGCTCTTCGTCAACGTGTGCCCGGCGCAGCGACTCAACCCACGCGGCGACCATTTCGCCGAAGACATCGACGTTCTCGGGACTCGCCCTTTCCTCCACGGCGAAGAACGCGATCAACTCGGCTGCGGCCCTGTTGCCGGCAGCGCACTGAGGACAGAGCAAGGTCTCGCGGATTCCGACCACGTCGTCACCGCTCTGGTTCTTCCAGGAGTGCTGATAGCGGACCAGCAGCAGCCCTGAAGTGCCGCACGCCGGACATGCCGGCACATCGGCGATGGCGATGCATAACTCATCGTCACTGACGAGTTCGAAAGCGACAGTCGTCGGGGCCTCCTCCGTCACGCCACACCGCTCCAGGCATCCGGTCCGAAGGTGCCCTTGATGTCGGATGCCAGCGAGGAGGCGTCGACCTGTGCCGCCAGGGCGTAGACGGTCGTCTTCTGCGGGCCGCGCACGCTGAGGTGCACGGGACTGTCGCCGGGGTGCGCGTGCAGGATGCGCTTCAGATCCGCGACGGCCTGTTCGGACACCCGGTGGAAGGGCAGAGCCAGGCGCACCGGAGGCTTGCCACCGTGCTCGGCGCTGGAGACGTCCAGCACCGACAGCTCCCTGCCGAAGATGTTCAGGGTGCCGTCACGGTCCTCGATCTTGCCCTTCACCGAAATGACGGTGTCCTCGGTCAGCACATGAGAGACGAGTTGGTAGACCGCCGGGAAGAACAGCACTTCGATGGACCCGTCACGGTCCGCGAAGTTGACGATCGCCCAGTTGTTGCCCTGCTTGGTCATCTTCCGCTGGACGCCGGTGATCAGGCCGGCCAGCTGAACGTCGCCCTTCGTACGTCCTGATGCCAGGAGTTCGGCGACCGTGGTGTCCCTGGCCCCGGAGAGGATGTGCTCGGCGCCGTCCAAGGGATGGGCCGACACGTAGAGGCCCAGCATCTCCCGTTCCACCGCGAGGAGCTGGGAGCGGGGCCACTCCTGCTCCTCCACGGAGAAGTCGAGACCGAACCCGGGCGCGGAGCCTTCGTCGTCACTGCCCCCCAACCCGGCGAACAGGTCGTCCTGTCCGTAGGAGGCGGCCTTCTTGACGGGCACGACGGCGTCGATCGCGGCCTCGTGGATCTCGACCAGACCGCGCCGGGAGTGCCCAAGGGAGTCGAAGGCACCAGCCTTGATCAACGACTCGATGGCCCGCTTGTTCAGGGCCGGCAGCTCGCACTTGTCCAGCATGTCGGCGAAGGAGATGAACTTGCCCTTGGAGCGTCGTCCGGCGACGACCGCCTCGATCACCGCGTCGCCGACGTTGCGCACGGCCCGCATCCCGAACCGCACGTCGTCGCCGACGGCGGTGAACTCGGCCGTCGACTCGTTGACGTCGGGCTGGAGGACCCGGACGCCGTTCGCGCGGGCATCGGCCAGGTAGACGGCGGCCTTGTCCTTGTCGTCCCCGACCGATGTCAGCAGCGCCGCCATGTACTCGGCCGGATAGTTGGCCTTGAGGTAGGCCGTCCAGGCGGAGACCAGACCGTAGCCTGCGGTGTGGGACTTGTTGAACGCGTAGCCGGAGAACGGCAGCATGACGTCCCAGACGGCTTTGATCGCCTCTTCCGCGTAGCCGTTCGTGCGCATGCCGCCCGAGAACTTGTCCCACTCGGCGGCCAGGACCTCGGGCTTCTTCTTGCCCATGGCCCGGCGCAGCATGTCGGCGCCGCCCAGCGTGTATCCGGCGAGCTGTCGGGCGATGGCCATGATCTGCTCTTGATAGACCAGCAGGTGGTGGGTGGATCCCAGGATCGGGTCGAGTGCTTCCTTCAGGTCCGGGTGGATCGGTGCGGGCTCCTGCTTGCCACTCTGCCGCAGCGCGTAGTTGGTGTGGGCGTTGGCGGCCATCGGCCCGGGCCGGTAGAGCGCGAGCGCTACGGCGATGTCCTCGAATCGGGTGGGCTGCATCAGCTTCAGCAGGGCGCGCATGCCGCCGCCGTCGAGCTGGAACACACCGAAGGTGTTGCCGTCCGACAGAAGCTGGTACGTCCTGGGGTCGTCCAGGGGGATGACGACCGTCTCCGGGTCGCCGTCCATCGGATCGACCGTCGCCAGTTTGATGCCGCGGTTCTCCCGGATGTTCTGGATCGCCTGATCGATGACGCCCAGGTTCCGCAGTCCCAGGAAGTCCATCTTGATCAAGCCCATGGACTCGCAGCTGGGGTAGTCGAATCCCGTGATCTTCACGCCGTCCGAGGCGCGCATGTGCAGGGGAATGCGATCTGTCAGGCGGGTCTTGGAGAGGATCACCGCAGCCGCGTGCACACCGGTGCCGCGCATCAGGCCTTCGACACCCTTGGCGGTGTCCATGACCCTCTTCACATCGGAGTCGTTCTCGTACAGCGCCCGGACCTCGCCGGCTTCGCCGTACCGGGGGTGGGAGGAGTCCCAGATGCCCGACAGGGGGATGGTCTTCCCCCCCTGGTCCGGCGGCAGTGCCTTCACGATCCGCTCACCGTGGGAGAACGGGTAGCCGAGGATGCGCGAGGAGTCCTTAATCGCGTTCTTCGCCTTGATCTTGCCGAATGTGTTGACCATGGCGGTGTACGGGTCGCCGTACTTCTCGGTGACGTAGCGGACCATCTGGTCACGCTGGCGGTCGTCGAAGTCGAGGTCGACGTCCGGCGGGTTGATGCGCTCCGGGTTGAGGAACCGTTCGAACAGCAACCCGTGCTCCAAGGGGCACAGTTCGGTGATCCGCGTGGCGTAGGCGACGATGGAGCCGGTCGCCGATCCTCGGCCCGGCCCGACCGGGATGCCGTTGTCGCGTGCGTGCCGGCAGATGTCCGCGACGACGAGGAAGTACGAGGAGAAGCCCATCGGACCGATGACGGCCATCTCGGTCTCGAACCGTTCCATGGCGTGATCGGGGATCGGGTCGCCGTAGCGCATGGCGAGCCCCTTGAGGACCTCCTTGCGCAGAAAGGCCTCCTGCGTCATGCCCTCGGTGACGTCAGGAAAGTGCGGCATCTCGTCGACGTAGTCGAAAACGTCGTCATACGAGCCGATTCGCTCGGCGATCAGCAGGGTGTTGTCGCACGCCTCCGGCAATTCCGAGAAGAGCTCGCGCATCTCGGCCGCCGTCTTCAGGTAGTACCCGGTGCCTTGGAACTTGAATCGGTTGGGGTCGTCCTTGTTCTTGCCGACGCCGATGCACAGAAGGTTGTCGTGGGCCTCCGCATCGGTCGGACGGACGTAGTGGGCGTCATTGGTCGCGAGCAGCGGAATGCTCAGTTCCTTGGCGAGCCGGAGCAGTCCGTCCCGCACTTCGCGCTCGATGGAGAGGCCGTGGTCCATCAATTCGAGGAAGTAGTTCTCCCGGCCGAAGATTTCCTGGTACGCGCCGGCGGTCGCGCGGGCTTCGTCGTACTGACCCAGGCGCAGACGGGTCTGGATGGCTCCCGACGGACAGCCGGTGGTGGCGATGATCCCCTGCGCATGGCCACTGATCAGTTCCATGTCCATGCGCGGCTTGCCGGACGGGAACTGGCCCGTGTAGGACGCCTCGGTGGAGAGATAGAAGAGGTTGCGAAGGCCCTGGACGTTCTCCGCCCACATCGTCATGTGGGTGAACCGGCCACCGCCGGAGACGTCCTTCGAACCCTCCCCGTTCTCACCCATCGCCCGCTGGCCGCCGGGCCCCCAGAACTCCTGCTTCCGGATCCCCCGCGAGGACGGAGCAACGTACGCCTCGATGCCGATGATCGGCTTGACTCCGTCGAACCCCTTGGCAACTGACTGGAATTCGTAGGCACCGAACATGTTGCCGTGGTCACTCATGGCGATGGCCGGCATCCCCTGACGGGCCACCTCCTCGAACATCGGCTTCATCTGCTGCGCACCGTCAAGCATCGAGTACTCGGTGTGATTGTGCAGATGGACGAACGAATCCGACACGACTGAGGCACCTCCGGGCGTGGCTGAAGGCCTCAGCTTAGCCCCATCGAAGCTTCTGACGGCGAGCCAGATCGGTCGGGGGCAGTGCTGATCCCGGGTCAACACCCGGCGAACGAGCGGGTGTTCCGACGAGGCGATCCAGGCGGTGCAACGGGTGGCCCGGGGCCGAAACCGGCAGGTCGGACGAGATCGGCCGAAACACATCGGCCGCATCCGCCCTCGGCTGCACGCACCGGAACGTGGCCGACGCCGACACGGTTCACTTCGACCGGTCAAGGGATCCGTACCGGACCGCCACGTCCCCGAGGCGGAAGCGGTGGGACCGCTTCCGCCTCGGGGGACGTGCGTTCCCGACCTTCCCTCCGAAGACCGTTCGGAGCGCCCGAACCGCACTTCTCCCGCTGTCCGGAAAGTCGATCAGTGCGGTTCCCAGATCAAGCCCCCATCACACTGGTTGCCTGGACAGGTTTTCGGCCATCCCGGCTCCGGAGGGCTGTGCGACCCGTCACTGCCGTCCGAGCAGGCATTGAGGGTTTGTCATGTCATATGACGGCAAATCTGGCCCTGTGGATCACTGACGTGGCCCGACCATGGGTCTTGCGGGTCACGGCCGTCGGTTGATTGGCTGACCTTCCGATCGCCAGGAGGGGGACAGATGTGGCCACGGACGGGAAAGTGTCCGAGTCGGATTACCTGAAGTCGCTGATCATCAGCACCGTGCAAGAGCTCTGGGAAGACAAGGAAGCCCTGGCCAAGTTCCTGAACGTCGTCCGCCGGAGCAGGGGGTTCGGCAACCTGGCCGATACCCTGGAGCAGTCTCCGGTCCGACCCGCGACCATCGATGAGCGCATGGACGAAATATGCGGTGCACCCAAGCACCCGATGGCGTCCACTATTCAGCAGGAGCTGTCCTGCACGGTGTGGCAGGTATCCGAGGTTCAGCAAGAGGCCCGCGGGCAAGCCGTGAAACCGCGCACCTGGGACAGGGAAACGGAAAGGGCCGTACTGCTGACACCCCGAGAGATCGAAGTGTTCTTCCTGCTCGGCGTGGGATCCTCGAACCGGACGATCGCGACGAAGTTGGGGATCACCGAGCGGACCGTCAAGGCGCATGTCGCCCGGATCATGAGCAAGATCGGCGTGGAGTCCCGGCTCCAGGCCGGGCTGGCCGCGTACGCCTACCAGAAGGCCTCACCGGGTGCGACGGCTTCCGATGCGCATCAGGTGAGGAGCATGGCCGAATTCGGGGAGCGCGCAGAAAACACCATGGACCCCGTTCCCGTGGGCGCCCTCCGCTCCAGGTGATCGTGGCGCCGGCGCTCGGCCGGTGATCCCCGAGCCCGGGACCGGCAACGCCTCACGGCCGAAAGCGCAGGGGTCGCCGCAGGACGGGCTACTGCACCGGTCCGCCCGGGCATGAAGACATTCCGACCCACCCCTGACCGCAGCAAGTTCACCGAAAACTCCCCGCACTCCTTCTACCATTCGGAAGTCGACCGGGGAACTGCACCTTCGTACACGCCACCTATTCACCTGTACGAAGGTGCAGCTTTCGCCGCTGGCGGATTCTGCATAGAAATGGGTCCGATAGAATCCGCTCCCGATGGGCGGCATCTCTACACGTGGCTGCCGGTCGACAGCGCCGCGCGAATCGATTTCGACGGTGCGACCGGATCACACAACGACGAAAATCGTGAAGTCTGCTATGCGCAAGCGGAGGATACATGGCTGAGATTACTCCGGAACTGGTCGCTGCCGCGTACGAGGCGGTGACGTGCGGCGACCGGGAAAAGACCGCACTGTACTGGTCCGAGGACCTGCGTTTCTTCGCACCGGGCAGCCACGCCGGATCCGGCTGGCGAGTGGGGCTTGACGACTTCCTGTCCTACGTGCAGGACATGCTCAAGGCGTCCGGCGGTTCATGGACCATGCAGCCCGTCACGTTGCTCATCAACGACGAGGACGGCTACTCGGTCGACGCCAACAAGATCCACGCCGTGCGCGAGGGCGCTCCGGAGGGCAGCACCTCCCCGTTCGACGTGCTCGACATCTCCGGCGTGCAGATGCTCAAGTGGGAGAACGGCAAGGTGGTCGAGGGGTACGGCGGCATCTTCGGCGACGGCGGGACGAACTACACCCAGTGGTGGTCGCCGGTCGACGGCAACGGAGAGCGTCGCTACTGATCCGCGAGGAAGCCCGCGACCGTCTCCGCCAGCTCCGGCGCGGTGATCGCGGTTGTGTGGTTCCCGGGCACCACCGCGTGCGTTCCGTCGGGCAGGGCCCTGGCCAGGGCGTCCGCGGAGCCGTCACGATCGTCGTCGGCACCCACCACCACGAGCGCCGGCACCCTGATCCCGGTCAGGGTGCCGGCGCTGGTGTCGACGACCGAGTCCAGGACGTGCAGCAGCGCCCGGGGATCGCCACCGGTCGAGATCAGCCACTGCTCGGCCTTCCATTCGGCCGAGCCGGGTTCGAACGTGCCGAGATGGCCGAAGACGTGCCGCAGGTACCGGGCCACCGTGCCGCCGTGACCGGTGACCTCGCGCAGCCCCTGCCCGGCGATGACCGCCCGGCCCGGCACCGCACCCCGCACCAGCATCCGGACGACGGTGCGGGCGCCCAGGGAGTAGCCGCCGAGGTCGTAGTCGGTGAGTTCCAGGTGCTCGATCAACGCGAAGGCGTCGTCGGTCAGCACGTCAGGTGGGTAGCGGGCGGCGTCGCGGGGTGCGGCGCTGTCGCCGTGGGCCCGCAGGTCCGGCATGATCAGCCGGTGACCACGTTCGGCGAGGGCTGCGGAGAACCCGGACCGCACCCAGTTCTGGGTCCCGGACGAGAAGAAGCCGTGCAGCAGCACGAAGGGCCGCCCGGTGCCCGACTCCCGGTACGCGAGCCTGGTTCCGTCCCGGCCGGGGAAGTGACGCACCGGAAGATCGGCCATGTCGTCGACGGTACCCCAAAGGTCCGCCACCGCCCGAGCCCGGGCAGCGGCGGACCTCGCCGTATCGTCCGGTACCCCGGATCGGCCGTCGGGCCGCCCGGACCGGTGCGCACGGGAGGGGTCAGTAGACACCCTCGATGACCTGCTCGCCGGCGAAGGTGTCGACCGGAGCCGGGGAGGACACCGAATCGCCGATCTGTCCGGTCCGTCCCGGCACTCGGATCACCGTGTCGCGTTCGAGGTTGTTGGGCAGGAACATGCCCTTGCTGACGTGGTTCATCACGATCTGCCCGCGTTCGCCGTACCCCACCGGTTGGCCCGTACCGGGGTTGACGACCCGGAAGGTCACCACGGGGCTCCGCGGGTCGTACACGATGTCCTCGTCCGGGCTGAGCCCCGGGCGCTCGGTGGCGCTCTCCAGGATCATCAGACTGCCGTACCGGCTGATCATGCGTACGTTCGGGAAGTGCTCGTGGCGCAGGACGAACCGCTCGTCGACGGTCATGTGGGCGCCGCCCCAGAAGATCAGTTCCACCTTGGCGTTGATGAGCTCGACCAGCCGCGGCCGGCGCGCGCACGCGCGCAGCACCGGCGGGGTGACCACCAGGAGCCCGACCCGCTGGGTGGCCAGGATGTGCTCCGCCTGGTCGAGGATGTGCTCGACGTACGCCTCGGCCTGGTCCGCCTGCTTGCTCGCGATGACCTTCTTGACCCACCGAGGATCCATGTCGATGCAGAACTTGATCGTGTTCTGGCGTTCGGCGATGTAGTCGTACATGCAGCCGATCTTGTGCGGTCCAGTCGGTGTGAGCACCAGAATGTTGGACGGCTCCCGGTCCGCGAACTGGGGCCCCTTCAGCATCCGGTCCACGGAGTCGGCGATCCAGTCCGGCATGAAGATCGCCCGCTTCGGCGCGCCGGTCGTCCCGCCGCTCTCGAAGACCCGTGGGGCGGGCGGGTTGGGGCCGTAGCCGCGCGGTATCAGGTCCTCGACCGGCACGCTGCGCAGCTCGTCCACCACGTTCGGGAAGCGCTGCAGGTCGTCGTAGGTCCGCACCTCCGTCAGCGGATCGAAGTCCAGCTGCCCCATGCGCCGCAGCCAGAACGGGGACCCGGTCTCCGCACCGAAGTGCCAGCGGACCGCGGTCCGCAGGTATGCGTCGGGGTCGGTCGGATCGGTTGACGGGTCCAGCACGTTCCAGCGCTGGTCCTCGACGGTCGTGGTCATCGGTGGTCTCCGTTCAAGACGTCGTCGGTGTGCTCGCCCAGTTGCGGGCCCGGCCAGCGGATCCGCCCCGGTGTCTCGGAGAGCCGGAATGCCACGTTCGGCATGCAGACGCTGTCGAGTTCGCTGTCGGGTACGGTCACCGTGGCCTGCCTCGCCCGGAAGTGCGGGTCCTGCAGTACGTCGTCCACCTCGTAGATCGGCGCGACCGCGGCCCCGGCCTCCTCGAACGCGACGATCACCTCGTCCCGGCGGAAGCCGCCGATCCATTGTCCGAGTGCGTCGTCCAGCACCTCACGGCGTGACACCCGGCCACGACCGGAGGCGAACCACGGCTCGTCGGCCAGCTCGGGCCGGCCCACCAGGCGGACCACCCGCTCGGCCACCGACTGGGCGGGCGCCGACACGGCCACCCACCGCCCGTCGGCGCACCGGTAGACGTTGCGGGGCGCGTTGTTGTCCGAGCCGCTTCCGACCCGCCGGGGTTTGACCCCGAGCTTGTCGTAGGCGGTCACCTGGGCGCCCATCGCAGCGATCATCGCCTCGGTGATCGAGACGTCGGCCACCTGCCCCCGGCCGATCCGCTGCCGGGCGTGCAGGGCGATCAAGGTCGCGCAGGCGGCCTGCAGACCGGCCATCACGTCCGCCAGCGGGAACGCCGGGAGCAGCGGCGGACCGTCGCGGTCTCCGGACATCGCCGCGAGACCGCTCATCGCCTCCGCGAGGGTGCCGAATCCGGGCCTGCTCGCGTACGGGCCGTCCTGGCCGAACCCGGTCACTCGCGTCACGACCAGGTCCGGATTGGCCTTTTGCAGCACTTCGGGGGAGAACCCCCACCGCTCCAGCGTGCCGGGCCGGAAGTTCTCGATCAGGACATCGGCACCCGCCACCAACTCGAGGAAGCGGTCGTGGTTCTGTGGGTCCTTCAGATCCAGGACGACGCTCTTCTTGTTGCGGTTCACGACCTTCCACAGCAGCGGAACGTCGTCGCACTGGTAGCCGTACCTGCGGAGCGGATCTCCGGTGGGGTGCTCGATCTTGATCACGTCGGCACCGAAATCACCCAGCATCGCCGCCGCGAACGGAGCCGCCAGCAAAGTCCCGATGTCGATGACCTTCACATCGGCGAGGGGCGCCGGAGCACCGTCCGGCACCAACTCTTGCTCCGGCATTGAACCATCCTCCGGCATCGGCAGAATACTGGACACTGCCCACTTCTATCGATCGTCCGACGCCGGTGTGAAGTGGACCTTGGTACACCGGTGGTTCTGCACGAAGGTTCACTTCACCTCCCACAGCGATACCGGTTACATGGGGAACCTCGGCATACTGACTGCCGAACTTCAGCCGGTCCGAGTGGCGGGGGGAAATAAATACCATGTCCTTCAGCACACGTCATCTCGACCGTGCACGTGCCGAATCGTTCGGCGCCACGGCCGAGGACTACGATCGTTACCGCCCCGAGTACCCGGTCGACCTGGTGGACGACCTCGTGCACCTGCGCGCGACGGACGTCCTCGACGTCGGGTGCGGCACCGGGAAGGCGTCCGCGGCACTGGCCGCGCGGGGGCTGTCCGTATCCGGGATCGAGCCTGACGACCGCATGGCCCACGTCGCGCGGCGCCGGGGCCTGCCCGTCGAGACCACGACGTTCGAGGCCTGGCATCCGGGCGGGCGGCGGTTCGACCTGATCATCAGCGCGGACGCCTGGCACTGGGTGAACCCGGCGCAGGGTGCCCGGAAGGCCGCGCAGATCCTGGCGCCCGGCGGGCACATCGCCCGTTTCTGGAGCTTCCACGTACTGGACGACCCGATACTCGAGGAACTCGACGGGGTCTACCGGAAGCACGCCCCCGGAGTCCAGGTGGGCGGCGCCCGGCAGAAGAGCACGGCCGGTGTCCGGGATCCGCTGGCGGACGGCGAGGACTTCGTCGCGGTGGCCCAGCGGGATTACCGGTGGAGCCTCGCCCTGAACGCGGACGAATGGATCGGGCTGATCAGTACGTTCAGCGACCATCACCGCATGGCGCCCACGGACCGGTCCGCCCTGTTCGACAGGGTGCGCGAGGTGATCGAGAGCCGCGGCGGAACCGTCCGCACCACCTCGGGCACATTCCTTCAGTTGGCTCGACGCGTGTGAGTTCGGCAGACGAGGAGACAGCGTGTTAGCGATCGAGACCACCTCCGGACCTGTCCGCGGATTCCTCGATCGCGGCGTCCCGAATTGGCGCGGAATACCGTACGGGCGGATTCCGGGCCGATTCCGCCCCGCCCTCCCGGCCACGGCCGGGGACCCCGTCGACGCCGATCGGTGGGGCCCGGTGAGCTGGCAGGTGCCCATGTCCCCGACGCCGCAGCGCTGGAGTCCGCTGTACCCGGACGCCGTGCAGCACGAGGACTGCCTCAACCTCAACATCTGGTCCGCGCGGCCGGAACGCCCCGATCCCCAGCCGGTGCTGGTCTGGTTCCACCCCGGCCGGCACATGGTCGGCGGAACGATGCGGACCGTCGACCCGTGGGCCTACGCGGCCCGGCACGACCTGGTCATCGTGACGGCCAACTACCGCCTGGGGCCGTGGGGTTGGCTGTCACTGGCCGACCTCGACCCGGAATTCGCCGACAGCACCAACCTCGCGGTGCGCGACCAGCTGCTGATCCTGCGCTGGGTTCGGGACAACATCGCCGCCTTCGGGGGGGACCCCGGCAACGTGACGATCTTCGGGCTGTCGACCGGCGGAACCGACGTGGCGACCCTGCTGGGCGTCCCCTCGGCCGTGGGGTTGTTCCACAAGGCCGCCATCTACAGCGGCAACGCCGAACTCGCGCAGTCGCGGGAGGAAGCGGCCGGGCTCGCGGAGCGTTTCCTGAACGCCGCGGGCAGTCTCGCGAACGACGCCGGCGCCCTTGCCGAGCTGTCGAACGTGGCGCTGCGGTACGCGCATTCGCAGACCCTGCGCGCCGGACAGGTCCGGTACCACGCGGTGGTCGACGGTGACCTGATCCCGCGGCCGCCGCTTCCGGCGGTGGCGGATCGCGCGGAACCGATTCCCGTGCTGGTCTCGGTCACCTCGGAGGAAGCGGGAATCCTGGAGATCGTCGAGGAGGGGGCGGCCGTCGACGCGAAGTACTCCCGGCTGATCGGCGGCCCCGACGGCACGACCCGCGGGGAGAAGGTCAGCCGGCTGTCCGACGAGCTCTACGTCCGTCCGGCCGAGCGACTGCTGTCCGCGCTGAACACGCCGGACCCGGGTGCGGGCGGCAGCGAGCCCTGCTGGGCCCAGGTGTTCGACTACCACCCGACCACGTCGCATCTGGCCGGGTACCCCGGGATCGCCCGCCGCGCCGTGCACGCCGCCGACACCGCGGCGCTGTTCTGCGACACGGACGGACCGGAGGGCACCGAGACCGACCGCGCGGTCGGGGCCCAGGAGCAGAGCGGGCTCGTGCGCCTGGCGCGCGACGGTGATCCGGGCTGGCCGGCGTACACCTCGCAGGCACCCCTCGCCCGCTGGATCGGACCGCGTTCCACGGGCCGCGCCGACCTGCGGCCGTTGCCCCTGACCGAGAGTGCGGAGGTTGCGCGATGAGCTCGAGCACCCGGCGGATCGCGTTGGCGGGCGCGCTGAACGTCCGTGACCTGGGCGGACTGACCACCACGACGAACGGCGTCACCCGGTTCGGCCGGCTGATCCGGTCGGGCGGCCTCCAGGACCTCACCCCGGCGGACGTCGAACACCTCACGCGGACGCTGGGCGTCCGCGAGGTCATCGACCTGCGCAGCACCGCTGAGGTACGGCGCGAGGCACCCGGGCCGCTGGCCCGGGTGCCCGGTGTCACGATCCACAACCTGTCGCTGCTCGCCGAGTCTCCCCCGGGCTCGGCCCAGGGCTCGGACCGGGTGGACACCGAGCGGGCGATGCCCTGGAACCGGGCGGGCGCGGACGGTCGGTCCAAGCCCGCGGGCTCGACCGGGCACTACCTCCGCTACTGCGCCGAACGGCCGGACTCCGTGGTGACGGCGCTGCGCGTCATCGCGCACAGCACGGGAGCGACCGTGGTGCACTGCGCGATGGGCAAGGACCGGACCGGGGTGGTGTGCGCGCTGGCCCTCGACGCGATCGGGGTGAGCAGGGAGGCCGTCGTCGCGGACTACGTGCGCTCCGGCGAGCAGATGGCCGAGATCGTGGAGCGGCTGCGCGACAACCCCCTGTACGCCGCCGACATCAGCTCCCGGCCGTTCACGAGCCTGCTGCCGCGCCCCGCCTACCTGCAGGATCTGCTCGACACGTTCGACGACCGGTTCGGCGGCGTCCGCGCGTGGCTCAACTCCCACGGCTGGACGGAGGACGATCAGCGGGCACTGGCCGGCCGCCTGCTCGACTGAGCGACGGGTGACCTGCGCGATGGGCCTGACCTCCACCTCGGTGGCGGTCAGGCCCATCATCGGTCGGTCAGCGGCCGGCCGGGCGTGGCAGTCCCAAGCGGGCACGCAGCGTGGTACCGGAGCCCTGGGGAAACTCCTGCCGCACCGCGCGGGCCGTCTCCAGGACAGTCTCGAACCCGGCGTCGGCGGACGGGACCAGGACGAATCCGTCCGCAGGTCCGGCTTCCGCCTCGCGCAGCAGCTCGTCCACGGGGGTGTCGGCCCTCCGCTCCAGGAGCAGCCGCACGTCCTCCCGGCGCCGCCCGGCCGCACCGCACGCGTCGTTCAACGCACGCGCCACATCCGCCGCGGCATCGGAGACCTCCAGCGGCACGATCGCCAGGTCGCCGAACGCGGCGGCGGAGGCGGCGTCCTCGGCGCAGGACACGCGCCGGACCAGCACCGGGTGTCCCTGCGGCGGGCGGGCGATGTTCAGCGGGCCGGCCACGGTGAAGTACTCGCCGCGGTGGTCCAGGCTGCGCAGCCGCTCGGGCAGGAAGTACACGCCCGATGCGCGGTCCCGGAGGAAGGCGTCGTCCTGGAAGCTGTCCCAGAGCCCGGCCATCACCTGGGCGAACTCGTCCGCGCGGGCCCGCTGCGACGGGAGCGGGGCGGGAGCGTCGGTGTGGTGGTTCGCGGCGTCCGCCGCCACCGCGGGCGGGGCGATCGCCCATCCCGCCCGGCCGCCAGCGAACTGGTCGATCGTCGCGAGCAGCCGGGCGACGTGGTACGGCGCCGAGTACTCGGTCGCGATCGTGGGCACCAGGCCGATCCCCTCGGTCGCCACCGCCAGTGCCGCGGCGAGCGTGCCCGCCTCGAAACCGTCCGGGCCGTCCGGGCCGACCGAGCGCCGGTCCGGCAGGATCAGGGCGTCGATGCCGCCGTCCTGCGCGGCGCGTGCCCGGTCGCGCGCCTGCGCGAATCCGCCGTCCCCGTTGGGGCCGGCGGGCAGCGGGGTGAACAGCGCGATCGTCATTTCACACCTACCCGTGACGCGGTGGTCAGACCGAGATTGTCCCGCAGGGTGCCGTCGGTGTAGGCCGTGCGCACCAGGCCGCGCCGGCGCAGCTCGGGCACGACGTGGTCGACGAAGTCGTCCAACGATCCCGGCAGGTAGGGGAAGTCGACGATGAACCCGTCGGCCGCTCCCTGGGTGAACAGGGACTCCATGTGGTCCGCGAGCTGTTCGGGGGTGCCGGCGACGATGTCGCCGGCCGTGCGCAGGGAGAGTTGACGCAGCGTCAGGTTCTCCCGCCGGGCCAGCTCGATCCAGCGCTGCGCGGTGCTGTGCGAGTGGTTGGACACCGGCAGGTCGGGCACCGGTCCGTCCAGCGGATAGCCGGTCAGGTCCACGTCGCCGAGCTGGTCCTGGAGCGCCCGCAGCGCGACGATGTCGGGCATCAGCTCCTGCAGCTCCCGCAACCGGTCCCGGGCGGCGGCCTCCGTGTCGGCGACGATCGGCTGCAGACCGACCCAGATCTGGAT
This sequence comes from Kitasatospora sp. MAA19, assembly GCF_029894125.1. Taxonomy (GTDB): domain Bacteria; phylum Actinomycetota; class Actinomycetes; order Streptomycetales; family Streptomycetaceae; genus Kitasatospora. Next base: position 27,823 of record NZ_JARXYZ010000012.1, on the reverse strand, counting down.
CGACTCGGGATCACGGCCGTACGCGGCCGCGCGCTGCTTGAGGTCGGCGTAGAACTCCTGGGCGTCCGCCAGCCTGGTGTGCCGGGTGAACAGCACCTCGCCGTGCCGGGCGGCGAAGTCCCGCCCGACCGGGGACGCGCCGGCCTGGAAGATCACCGGTCGGCCCTGTGGCGGGGACGGCACGTCGAGCGGGCCGCGCACGCTGAAGAACCGCCCCGTGTGGTCCACCGGTTCGCGACCGTTGGACCAGAGCCGGTTCGTCACCGAGATGAACTCGTCCGCCCGGACGTAGCGCAGATCGTGCTCCATGTGTTCGTCGAAGCCGAAGTTGCGCGATTCCCAGGGCGCGGCCGAGGTCACCACGTTCCATCCGGCCCGGCCACCGCTGAGGTGGTCGAGGGAGGCGAACTTGCGGGCGATGTCGTAGGGCTCGTTGTACGTCGTGGTCGCGGTCGCGGCGAGACCGATGTGGTCGGTGACCGCCGCGAACGCGGACAGCAGCGAGAGCGGCTCGAAGTGCTCGTTGCGCGCGGTCCTGCTCAGATGCTCCACGTCGGTGCCCCACAACGCCACGACGTCGGGGACGAAGAGGCAGTCGAACACCGCGCGTTCGAGCGTGCGCGCGTTGCGGCGGTGGAATTCGAAGTCGAGCTGGGCGTCAGGTCGGGTCAGCGGATGCCGCCAGGCGGCGATGTGCCCTCCTGGACCGTCGATGATCGCTCCCAGCCGCAGCACTCTGGGCTGCCGTGCCATGTCGCCTCCCGCAGGTGTTCTCCGGCCGGTCACTCGGACAGTGCCGCCGGCAGTGGGTTGCTCGCCGATTCCGAGCCGATGCGCTCGCCGGGGGTGAACCGCACCGGCATCCGCAGGTAGCCGTGGATCTGGCCCACGGTGGGGTACTTCTCGGCCTCGCCCGTGATGATCTGGTAGTCCGGCATGCGCGCCAGGACCTCGCCGATCACGACCTCGAAGTCCATGCGGGCGATGTGGCGTCCGATGCACCGGTGGATGCCGACGCCGAACGCCGCCTGCCGGCCGGCGTCCCGGTCCAGGTCGATGACCTCCGGCTGCGGGAACACCTTGGCGTCCAGGTTGGCCGCGGCCCACGACAGCAGCACGCGTTCGCCCTTGCGAATCGGGCAGCCGTCCACCGTGGTGTCCGCCATCGCGGTGCGTCCGGCGCCCATGACCGGGGTGAAGTACCGCAGGAACTCGTCGCACACCTCGGGGATCCGCTCGGGCGAGTCGACGAGCGTCTTCCGGGCGTCCCGGTTGCGGTCGAGGTAGTCGAGGGTTGAGGCGAGCAGGGCGGTCGTGGTGTCGACCCCGCCGGGGATGACGGCGTTGCAGACTCCGACGACGTCCTCGTCGGAGAGCTTCTCCCCCCCGATCTCGACCTGGGTCAGGAAGCTGATGAAGTCGTCGCCCGGGTGGGCGCGGCGCTTCGGAACCAGGGCGCGCACCTCTTCGATCAGCCGCGCGAAGTCGGCCTCCACGCGGTCGAACTCCGGGGTTCCCGGGTGGGTGTAGACCAGCGCGTGCAGGACGTCGGCGTAGACCCGCCAGTCGTCCATCGGCAGTCCCACGAGTTCGAGGGTGATCAGCGCGGGCACCGGGTTCGACAGGTCGAGCACCAGGTCGATCTCGCCGCTCTCGATGAACTTGTCGACGCACCAGGTGGCGTACTGCTGGATGCGCGGGCGCAGCCGTCGAGCGGCCGGCGGGGAGAAGAAGGTGTTGAGCGCCTTGCGCCATTCCGTGTATTCGGGCGGGTCGATTTCGAGCGGCAGACCGCGGAACGACGACGCCGGAACGACGGTCCCCTGCGGCCGGCCCGGCACATTGGGAAGTTCGTGCGCGGATGAGAACAGTTCGGGCTGGTGCGCGACCCGGGACACCTGCTCGAATCCGGAGACCAGCCAGAAGCCGCCGTGCTTCCGGCTGTAGGACACCGGGCAATGGGTGTTCATCGCGATGTTCGCGGCCCAGGGGTCGGCGGCGTACTCCGCCGAGTGATGATCGAAATCTGTTTCAGTCCGCTCTTCGGACATCGCCCCATCCTTCCACCCGGCACGCCGGAATACTCATTCGGTTCTATCGGATCCGCACAGGCGGGGTGAATCATACCTTTGTACATATATGTGCGCGTGTACGAAGGTCCACTTATGGTCGCTCCCCGGGGCCATTAAATTCTACCGAGACCTCAGACGTATCCGAATCTCGCAAGGAAGTGACGCCATGACGGTCGGACCATCCGGCGCGAACAGCGACGTCGCGAATTTCTACAACGGCAGTGGAAAAGTTCGCGTAGCAGGAAAGATACGAGACCGCTGGGGCGGTAACCTGCACAACGGGTACTGGCACGACGATGACGACGACGCGCCCCCGGAGGTGGCGACGGACCGGCTCACCGATCTGATGATCGAGCGCCTGGCCCCGCAGCCCGGACAGCGCGTGCTCGACATCGGCTGTGGCATCGGCAAGCCGGCGACCCGGCTGCTCCGGACCCACCCGGTGGACGTGGTCGGGATCACGATCAGTGAGTCCCAGGTGGCGCAGGCCCGGGCCGGCGTATCCGAGGCGGGTCTCGCGGACCGTGCGACGTTCGAGTACGCGGACGCGCAGCGGATGCCGTTCCCGGATGACTCGTTCGACGCCGCGTGGGCGCTGGAATCGCTGTTCCACGTCCCGGACCGGGACCGGGCGCTGGCCGAGACGGCGCGGGTGCTGCGGCCGAAGAGCCGGTTCGTGATCGCGGACTTCGTGCTGCGGACGCCGATCAGCGAGGAGGGCCTGCAGGCCGTCCAGCGGATCTGCGAGACCTTCGGCGTGCACACGGTCGGCCCCCTGGACGACTACCTCGCCCAGCTGTCCTCGCACGGCTTCACCGGCTTCGACGTCCTGGACATCAGCGACAACGTGGCGCGCACGGGGAACCTCCTCGCCGACGCCTGGGAGGACGTGCGGGAACAGCTGGTGGAGGACGGGAACTCGGACAAGGTCGACGCCCTGATCACGGCGACCCGCGACTTCTCCAACACTCCGGAGTTCGGTTACGTCCTCGTCTGCGCGACGCTGGGCTGACCCGTCCGGTCGGTTCATTCGATCGTCCGGCTCCGCTGCATCGCGCCGAAGGCGCCGTAGGGGTAGCCGGCCGGCCGCGGGTCGCTCGCCTCGGTGAGGCGAGCGACCTCGTCGTCCGCCAGGGTGATCCACCGGGCCTGGAGGTTGTCCGCGAGCTGCTGCGCGTTCCGCGCGCCCAGGACGGCCCCGCTGACGCCCGGTCGGGCCGTCACCCACGCCAGCGCCACGGCGCCCGGGGTGACGTTCCGCGCGACGGCGATCTCGTCGAGGATCTTCAGGATCTCCCACGTGCGGTCGCTCGCGGCGTGCGAGCGGTACAGGGCGTTGACGTAGGCGGCGTGCATCTTCCCGCGCTCGCGCTGGTCGGCGAACCTCGCCGGGCCGTCCGGCGCGGCGTGCGGTGCGTACTTGCCGCTGAGCAGGCCCCCGGACAGCGGCGACCACGCGAGCAGCCCCAGGCCGTTGGCCCGGCCCGCCGGGACGATCTCCCATTCGACCTCCCGGCACAGCAGGCTGTACTGCGCCTGGAACGTGACCGGCCTGGCCAGCCCCATGGAGTCGGCCAGGCCGACGGCCCTCTGCAGCTGCCAGCCGGTGTAGTTGGAGATGCCGACGTAGCGGATCTTTCCGGCGCGCACCGCGTCGTCGAGGAACCGCAGGGTCTCCTCCTGCGGCGTCAGGGGGTCCCAGGTGTGCGCCTGGTAGAGCGTCACGCAGTCGACGCCGAGGTTGCGCAGGGACGCCTCCAGCGCGCGGGTCAGGTTGTGCCGCGTGTTGCCCCACTGGTTCCGGCCCGCCGTGGTCGTGAAGCCGCCGCCCTTCGTCGACAGCAGCATCCGCTCGCGCACCTCCGCCGTCTGGGTGCGCAGCCACCGGCCGACGAGCACCTCGGCCTGGCCGTCGGCGTACGCGTCCGCCGTGTCGATCAGCAGGCCACCGGCGTCGGCGAAGACGTCCAGCATCCGGATCGCCTCGGACTCGTCGGTACTGCCCCCGAAGGTCGCGGTGCCGAGCGCGTAGATCGAGGTGGCGAGTCCGCTCGCGCCGAGGGGGACATACTTCATGGGTTCGTCCTCACTGACCTGCCGGGCCGGCGGACCGGCGGTATGCCGCCCATCGCGCGCTCGCGTCGCGGAGCTCGCCGGTCATGCGGTTCGGATGGTGGACCGCGACGTACTGCCAGTACCTGGCCAGCACGCCCGCGAAGGCGTCGAGCACGCCGGGCTCCGCGGACCGCCAGGCGGGGACCCGGGCGGCCCACTGTTCCGCTGTGCGCGGCGAGTTGCCGGCGTAGACGAGCCACACGACCCAGCAGGCCGGGTCGATCCACGCCGCGCCCCGGATGGCGGTGGCCCAGTCGACCAGGCGGGCCTGCCCGGACGGCGTGACGAGCACGTTCGTGTGGTGCCAGTCGGTGTGCAGCAGGGTGTCCCCGTGCAGCATCCGGGCCGACGCCGGGTCGTCCAGGTACGGCGCCCAACGCTGCTCGGCCCGGGGAACCGGGGCGTCCTGGCCGGCGACCGCGCCGAGTTCCGCCATCACGTCGACCACCAGCGGCAGGTCGCGGGATCCGGCGTGGTAATCGGCGCGGCGGCCCTCCAGGTACTCGAAGCCGAGCACGTCCCAGCCGTCCGTCTCGATGCGCCACAGCAGTTGCGGCCCGAGCGGAACGACGAACGGGTTGACCGCCACTTCGCAGCCCTGGGCGAGCGCCGCCGGGTGGTCCGTGCGCAGCCCTTTGACGAACACGCGGTCCCGGCCGCTCCACACGGTGGCCGCGACGTGGCTGCTGTAGCCGTCCCGTGCCGGCTGAACCCGCTCGACGGGTCCGACGTTCGACTCGATCGCGGCGACGACGGCCGCGGGCAGGTCCTCCCAACTGCCTCTCAGGGAGACGGCGCTGGGTGACAGGTCGGCGAGATCGCCGGCTACGGGCTCCACGGTCATCCTGTTATTCCGAGTCCAACGAAATGGCCAGCGCCGGGCAGGTGTAAGCCGCCTGGTGCACGTCTTCCGAGTCCTCCTCGGATGCCGTGCCCTCCAGGACGATGGCGATTCCGTCCTCGTCCTGGTCGAACCAATCGGGCGCGGCCAGGACACACTGGCCGGAACCGATACATTTTTCCCTGTCCAGATTGATGCGCACGAAGCCTCTCCCCGCGTCGACGGTCACCACTTCACCGGAAGTTCATTCACCCCGTAGATGGCCAGATCGAGTTTGTACGAGATCTGGTCCACCGGGATCGCGAGTTCGAGGGTCGGAATGCGCCGGTAGAGCGTTCCGTACACCACCTGTAGCAGAACCCGCGAGAGCTGCTGTCCGAGGCACTGGTGCACACCGAACCCGAAAGCGAGATGATGCCGGGCGTCACGGTGCAGATCGAGTGCGTCGGGATCCCCGTCGAATGCCCGCGGATCGTGGTTCGCCGTGTCGGTCGCGACGATGATGCCCTCGCCCTTGCGGATGAGCACACCGCCGACCTCCAGGTCCTCCTTGGCCACCCGGCGCCTGCCCAGGTGCGCGACGCTGAGGTAGCGCAGCAGCTCCTCGACGGCGTTCGCGATGAACACCGGATCGCGCGATTCCCGGACGAGCTCAAGCTGGTCGGGGTGGGTCAGCAGGGCCATCGTCCCGAGCGTGGTCATGTGTGCGGTCGCGCCGTGTCCGGCGGCCATCACCAGCAGGGCGGTGGCGACGATCTCCTCGTCGGGCAGTTCGCCGGCACGCACCAGGTGCCCGATCACGCCGTCGCTCGGATCGGTGTGGGCCTGCTGCACGAGCGAACTCAGCAACGCGCGCATGTCCTCGACGACCCGGGCGTGCACCGAGTCGGGCGAACCGGGCACCGCCATGATCCTGCCGAGCGCGGCGAACCGCTCGCCCTCGCTGTGGTGCACGCCGAGGACTTCGCAGATCGCCTTGGACGACATCGGCACGGCGAGGTCGGCGAACAGGTCCGCGGTGTTCCCGGCGGCGAGCATGGCGTCGACCAGCTCGTCCATGGTCCGCTGGAAGACCGGGCGCAGGGCCTCCGCCTTCCGGTTCGAGAAGTCCGCGGTGACCATGCGCCGCAGGTACGCGTGCTCCGGGTCGTCGACGGTGGGCATGGAGCGGTTGCGGGTGTGGAACGCCTTCGCCTGCGGAGCCGCGAACGTGTATCCCGGCAGCCTCTGGTCGGAGCTGGCCCGTGGATCGGTCAGCACCTCCCGGGCCTCGGCGTACCCGGTGATCAGCCAGGGGGTGCTGCCGTCCCAGATCCGCACCCGGGATACCGGGGCGGTTTTGGCGAGTTCACGGAGTTTCACCGGCAGATCGAGCGGGCACCCGGGCGTCCGGTCCATCGGATAAAATGGATCCTCGAGCTGGGTTGACATGCCTTCAGTTTCACCCAGCCGGTGGATATGCGTAAAGTGAACCTTGGTACATCACACTTTTTCTCACACGAAGGTTTACCCGCGGATTCACGACACGCGGCACCCGAACCCGACCAGAAGCGCATTTCCCACGGCTCGGGCGCACATTCCGACACGGTCGCGCCGGCACCGGAAAAACACCCCGTGAAATGACCTCAGGAAACGGCGCGCAGAATTAAATGGCGGCGGCTGCGGACACCCGTTCGCCGGATGTCCGCAGCCGCCGCCAGAATTCCTCGGATATCCGCTACTCGCCCGCCCCGCGCAGCTCCGCCCGGGTCACCGTGAGACGGATCGGCAGATCGAACTCGCCCTTCTGCGTGTCCGGGTGCTCGTCCAGGTGCCGGCGAATGCGGCCCAGCAGTTCACCGCGCTCCTGCTCCGGCAGCGCCAGGACGGGGGAGAGGGTCCCCATCCGGGCGACCATCGAGTCGGTGGTGCAGCGCTGGCCGTGCCGGAAGTCGGCGTGCTCCAGGTCGGTGAACAGCGGGTGCTGCCGCAGCCGGTCGGTGGGCGACGTCGTGCTGTCCCAGCCGAAGATCCGCGCCAGCCCGGCGATCCAGTCGACGCGCGCGTCGTCGTCGTTCCACAGTGCGGCGACCACCCCGCCCGGGCGCAGCACCCGAGCGATCTCCGGGAAGGCCTTCTCCTGGTCGAACCAGTGGAAGGCGTTGCCGGCCAGGACCGCGTCGACCGACGCGTCGGGCAGCGGGATGCTCTCCGCCGATCCGATGTGAGCCTCGACCCCGGGGTGGTTGCGGACCAGCTCGTCCCGCATGCGCGCGTCGGGCTCCACGGCGACCACCGCGATCCCGGCGGCCCGCAGCCCCTTGGTCAGCTGACCGGTCCCCGCGCCCAGGTCGAGGACCGTCAGCTGCGGCCGGTCCGCGACCGGCACGAGCGCCCACTCGATGGCCTCGCGCGGGTAATCCGGCCGGTGCTCGGTGTACCCGGCCGCGTTCGACCCGAACGACGTCCCCTGCTGCTCATCGCCCGAATTACTCATGAACCATCCCATTCACCGCATTCGCGCATTGTGCGCACCCACTTGCCGACGACTCGGCACGACAGCCTTGAGTCCTACCACACGGGATGATCCAGGTGAAGTGGACTTTGGTACACAATTTTTGCCCTGCACCAAGGTCCACTTACTCCCCCGACGCATCCTGCGTAAAAATTATTCGACATTTAAAGGATTTTGAATGTCGAATTTTGACGCCGCCACGATACCCGCCTTGGGGGTGTAGTGCAACTTTCCAAACCACACCATTCCACAGGGCAGTCCGCGAGCACCCGCTCACTGTTCCTGAGCTACCTCTACGTACCAGGTCACCACCTGAAGCGAATCGGAAGCGCATATTCCTCCGACGCTGACGCAGTCGTGCTCGACCTGGAGGACGGCGTACCGGATTCGAAAAAGCAATACGCTCGCGAGCTGGTTTCCGATGTCGTCTCGGGCGCCGTCGCCAAGCCGACGTTCGTGCGGGTGAACTCCGTCGCGAGCGGACTGTGCACCGATGACGTGCTCGCCGTCGCCGGCCCCGCGCTGAGCGGGCTGCGGCTGCCGAAGGTGCGCGGCCTCGACGATCTGGCCCACGTCACGGGGCTGCTCGCCGAGCTCGGCCATCCGGCCGGCGTCCAGCTCCTCATCGAATCGGCCGCCGCGCTGGAGGTCGCCTACCCGCTCGCCGCGGCGTCGCCCGCCGTGACGATGCTGGGGCTGGGTGAATCGGATCTCCGGGTGAACCTGGGCTGCGAACTGGACGGACGGACGATGGACGCCGCCCGCATCCGGGTGATCACGGCCTCCCGCGCGGCGGGACTGCCGAGTCCCTGCCAGAGCGTCTACGCCGAGGTGCGCGACCCCGAGGGCCTGCGCGACAGCTGCCTGCACGGCAAGCGGCTCGGCTTCCTGGGGCGCATGGCCATTCACCCCGGCCAACTGCCGATCATCCACCAGGTCTACCGGCCGACGCCCGACGAGATCGCCGAGGCGGTCGACATCTGCGAGGCGGCCGACCGTGCCGACCAGCAGGACACCTCGGTCGTGGTGTCGGACCGTCAACGGCTGGTCGCACCACCGATCGTCGCCAACGCGCGCCGGGTACTCGAACTGGCTCACGCGCTGGAACTCCTCCCGGACGTGTCATGACCGAATCCTCCGCCACCCCCGACCGCCTGCTCGCCGCACTGTCGAGCGGAGTGGAGGTCGTGGACCTGGCCCAACCCCTGGCGAACGGGATGCCGTGCTCGCCGAACCATCCGGGGTTCCGCATGGCGCTGGCGCGACGGCACGGCGACGCGGTCCGCTCCGACGGCGGTTCGTCGGCCAGCGAGATCATCACCACCGGCGGTCACGTCGGCACCCACATCGACGCCCTCTCCCACGTCTCCCAGGACGGCCTCCTGCACGGTGGCCGGGACAGCGCCGAGGCCCAGCGCGGTGGTGCGTTCTCCGTGCACGGCATCGACACCGTCGAACCGATGGTGTGCCGGGCGACCTTCCTCGACATCGCGGCGCTCCACGGCACGGACTGCCTGCCCGCGGGCCACGGCATCACCGCCGCGGAGCTGGCCGCCGCGGCGCGGCAGGCCGGGGTCGAGCCGGGGGCGGGCGAGGTCTGCCTGATCAACACCGGCTGGAGCCGCTGGTGGAGCGACCCGCAGGCCTACCTCGGGTTCGACACCGGCGTCCCCGGAATCACCCCGGACGCCGCACGGTGGCTGGTGGAGCGGGGAATCCGCGCCGCGGGCACCGACACCACGGCCTTCGAGCAGATCCCGGCCGGACGCGGTCACACGATCATGCCGGTACACCGGATCATGCTCGTCGACGCCGGCATCCACATCGTGGAGAACATGCGGTTCGACGGACTCGCCGGTCGTGCCGCAGTGGAATTCGGCTTCGTACTGGCGCCGCTGCGGATCGTCGGCGGCACCGGATCCCCCGTCCGCCCCCTCGCACTCCTGAGCAGGTGAGCACGACCATGCCCTACGAGAACGATTTCGACCTGTTCTCCCCGCCCGTCGCGGAGAACCCCTTCACGGTGTACGACGACATGCGCGGCGGCTGTCCGGTGGCACACAGCGAGAAGCACGGCGGCTACTGGATCGCGGCGAGCTACCAAGCGGTCGACGACGTGGCCAAGGACCCCGAGCTGTTCTCCTCGGTCTCGATCAGCGTGCCCAAGAACGCCTTCGGCGACGACCTCGCCGAACGGCCGCCGATCACCCTGGACCCGCCGCGGCACGGCGCGTTCCGACGCACGCTGCTCCCCGCCTTCAGCCCCCGGCAGATCAAGGCGCTGGAGCCGTCGGTCCGCGAACACGCCCGCGAACTGCTGGCGGGGATCACGGGCCGGGACCGCTGCGACGCCGCGGCCGAGTACGCCAAGAGGATCCCGTCGCGCTTCATGGCGCGGATGATCGGCTGCGACGACGACCGTCAGGACGAGTTCGCCGAGCAGATGCGCGCCCTCCTCGAGGCCAACGAGATGGAGGAGATCCAGGCCGCGATGGCGCAGACCCAGCCGTTCCTCGACGACCTGATCGAGCAGCGGCGCCGGGAGCCCGGCGAGGACCTGGTGAGCTGCGTGCTGTCCGCCGAGATCGACGGCCGCAAACTGACCGGCCCCGAGCTGATCGGGTCCCTGGTGCTGATCATCACCGCGGGCATCGACACCACGTGGAGCGCCCTCGGCAGCAGTCTGTGGCACCTGGCCCGTCACCCGGAGGACCGCAAGCGGCTCGTGGCCGAGCCCGAGCTGATCCCCACCGCCGTCGAGGAGTTCCTGCGCGCCTTCTCCCCCGTCCAGATCGCCCGTGTGGTCACCCGGGACACCGAGTTCCACGGTGCGCAGCTCAGCGCGGGTGATTCCATCCTGCTGGGGATGCCGTCGGCCAACCGGGACAGCGCGGAGTTCCCGTCCGCGGACCGGGTCGACATCGGCCGGGAGGTCAACCGTCACCTGGCCTTCGGGGTCGGCATCCACCGGTGCATCGGTTCCTCCATGGCCCGGATGGAGATGCGCATCGCCCTGGAGGAATGGCTTCGTGCGATCCCGGAGTTCACGCTCGCACCCGGCGACGCCGTGAAGTGGTCGACCGGGCACGTCTGGGGGCCGCGCCGGCTGGACCTGCTGCTCGGAGCGGCCGAGGCGTAAGGAAGGCGAGGACCGGGATCGCCTCCGGAGATCCACGTTGCCCGACGCCGGGCAACGCCGCCCCGGCCGGTCGGCGCGCGGGCATCGACGACGGGGACGGGTGCTCGGCGGTCGCGAAAGGCCGCTGAGCACCGGACGTCCCCCTGGGGAGTGGTGATGATGGAACCGATTCGCAGCTGGCTCTACGTTCCCGCCCACCGGATCGATCTGCTCGGCAAGGCCATGGCCGGGCAGACCGACGCCGTTGTGCTGGACCTGGAGGACGCGGTGCCCGCGGACGCGAAGCGGCTTGCCCGCGACCAGGTGATCGAGGCCCTGACGGAGCACTGGCCCAAGCCGGTCTGGGTGCGCGTCAACTCGCTCGAGTCACCGTGGGGTGAGGCCGATCTGGCGGCCCTGACCGGAACCGCCGCGGCCGGACTTCGACTGCCCAAGGTCGAGGATCCGGAGCTCGTCCGGGCAGCGGCGGTGGAGACCGGTCTGCCCGTGCACGCGATCATCGAATCGGCACTGGGCGTGGAGAACGCGTACCGGATCGCCACTGCCCACTCCGGTGTCGCCCTGCTCTCCCTCGGTGAGGCCGACCTCATGGCGGATCTCCGGCTCGGCGACATCGGCGCACTGGACTGGGCACGCCAGCGCATCGTCAACGCCGCCCGAGCCGCGGGGCTGCCCAGTCCGCCGCTGTCCGCCTGGACTGACGTCGCGGACGTGGCCGGCCTCAGCGCTGACACCCTCGCCGCCGGAAAGCGCGGCTTCTTCGGCCGATCGGTCCTGCATCCCACACAGGTGAGCGTGGTGAACCGGATCTTCACACCGGATCCCGACGAGGTGGCCGCGGCCCTGGCACGCCTTGCCGACCAGGTGGGGCGGGGCGCCGCCGCGTGGCTCGACGACCAGGGCCGGTTCGTCGACGCCGCGCTCCTGGCCAACGCGAGGTGGCTGGTCGACCTCGCCGATGCGCTCGCCCGAAGGGAGGCCGGCGCATGACCCCCACTCCCGCGCAACGGCTGGCACAGCTGGCCCACACCACCGCCCACACCGGTCTGCCCCGGGATTTCCGCGAGGAGATGGCCGGGCGGGTCCTGGACCTCCTCGGGAACAGCCTCGCCGCCGTGCCGACCGGTGTCGCCGCGGCGGTGGCCGCCATGGCCGGATCCTGGGGCGGTGCACCGCAGGCCACGGCGATCGCGGCCGACCGGCGGCTGCCCGCTCCCGCGGCAGCGCTGGTCAACGGAACGCTCGCGCACGGCCTGGACTTCGACGACACCCACCTGCCCTCGGTGCTGCACCCGTCCGCGGCGGTGCTGCCGGCCGCGCTCGCCGTCGCCGAGACCGTGGGGGCGTCCGGCGCAGCGCTGCTCGACGCCGCCGCGATCGGCGTCGAGGTCACCTGCCGGCTCGGCATGGCCGGGTACGACCCGGCGGCGAACAACTCGATCTTCTTCGACCGCGGCCTGCACGCCACCGCGATCTGCGGCACGGTCGGCGCCGCCGTCGCCGCCGGAATGCTGTACGGGCTCGACGAGGAGGAACTGACCTCGGTCATCGGCATCGCCTGCAGCATGGGCTCCGGGATCATCGAGGCGAACCGGACCGGTGGCACCGTCAAGCGCACGCACTGCGGCTGGTCGGCCCATGCCGGGGTCGTCGCCGCCGAGCTGGCCCGGCACGGGATCACCGGGCCGACGACGGCGCTGGAGGGACGGTTCGGCTTCCTCACCGCGTTCTGCGGTGATCGCGCCGACGCCGGCCAGCTCACCGACGGTCTCGGGACGCGCTGGGAGGCCCGACGACTGTTCGTCAAGCCCTACCCGTGCAACCACTTCACCCATGCCGGCATCGACGCCGCCCTGCGGCTGCGGGCGAAGGGGGTCGATCCGGGCGCCGTCACGGCACTCACCCTCGGGGTTCCGGCGCCGGTCGTGCACACCATCGGGGAACCCCACGCGGCCAAGATCCGGCCGCGATCGGGGTACCACGGCGCGTTCAGCGGTCCGTTCACGATCGCGGCGGCGCTGCTGGGCGGAGGCGGGCTGGGCGTGTCCCATGCGGACTTCACCGATGCCGCCGTGCGGTCGGCGGACCGGCTGGCCCTTGCCGAGAAGGTCCGGGTGGTCCCGGACGCGCGGTGCACCAGCATCTTTCCGCACCAGTTCCCCGCGGTGCTGACGGCCGAACTCGTCGACGGCTCCCGGCACGTCGAACGGGTCGAGGTGAACCGGGGCGGCCCGGAGAACCCGCTCACGCCCGCGGAACTGATCACCAAGTTTCGGATCAACGCCGAACGGACGATCTCCCCCGTGCAGGCCGAGCAGGTCGCCGAACTGACGGCCGGACTGCCGAGCGCACCGGATCTCACCGCGCTGACCACGGCCCTGCGCAGCCGGCCGGTCTGATCACCGGGTCGCGCGCCGCCCAACTGACGGTTCACCCTCCGCCGAAGACACAACGCATGGTTGGGGTTCCCTGTCTGATCGGTTGTTTGCTCCTCCTTCCGCAGCCTTGATTTGATGCCCGGAGATCCCGCGGCGACGGCCGCCACGGGAAGGAGAGGGCACGAGGCTCCATGACGAAACGATCCCTGGGCCGGCCGTTCGGCTGGCTGTGGGCGTCTTATGCGGTGAGTGCCTACGGGTCCGGGTTGGGGTTCGGCGCGTTCCCGCTGATCGCCGTGCTGGCGCTGCACGCCAGCACCTCGGAGGTGTCCGCGCTCTCCGCGGTGGCGCCGACCGTGGGCGCGCTGATCGCGGTGCCGCTCGCGCCCTGGGTGGAGTACCACCGCAAGCGGCCGGTCATGATCGCCATGAACCTGACCCGGTGCGCGGTCATCCTGACCGTCCCGGTGTGCTACGCCTTCGGCTGGCTCAGTTTCGCCCAACTGCTCATCACCTCGGCCATCGTCGCCGCCGCCAAGATCGCCTTCAACTCGGCCAGCGGCGCCTACCTCCAGACCATCGTCCGGCCGGAGCACCTGCTCGTGGCGAACGCGCGGTTCGAGTCCACGAACTGGAGCTCCATCGCGATCGGGCCGCCGCTGGGCGGCGCGGCGATCGGCATCTTCGGACCGGTCGCCACCGTCGTCGCCGACGCGGCCGGCTACCTGCTCTCCGCGCTCGGCATCACCGCGATCCGCGGCCGGGAGGAGCCCCCGCACAGGTCCGGCGGGAAACAGCTGCGCTCCGGCGACCTGCTGGACGGCTGGCGGCACATCATGGCCCATCCCGGTCTGCGCGCGCTCTTCCTCAACAACATGCTCGTCTCCGGGCTCATCATGGCCACCGAGCCGCTGCTGGCCGTGATCCTGCTGCGCGACCTCGGGTTCGCCCCCTGGCAGTACGGCCTCGCCTTCGCCGCCCCCTGCGTCGGCGGGCTGATCGGCTCCCGGCTGGCGCCCCGTGTCGTGGCCCGGTACGGCCAGCACCGCGTCCTGCGCGTCGCCGGCACCCTGCGTGTGGTCTGGCTGATCGGCCTCGTCCTCGTCCGCCCCGGTACCGTCGGCCTCGTGACGGTGATCGCCGTGGAGCTGGCGATCATCCTGAACATGAGTCTCTTCACGCCGGTGGTCGCCACCTACCGGCTCGAACACACTCCCCCACAACGCGTCGCCCGTACGCTCTCGGCATGGTTGATCGGCCAGCAGGCGGGGATCGCGGTCTTCACCGCGCTGGCCGGGCTGCTCGCCGACGCCACCAGCCCGCGCATCGCGCTCGCGGTCGCCGGACTCGCCATCCTCACCAGCCCGCTCCTCCTGCCCCGAAAGCCGGACACTCCGCCGGCGACGGCCGTCGAACAGGACGGCCAGGTGGCGAATCTGACGCATCGTCAGTAGGCGCCACGAGCCCGTGGCCCGCCACCGGACCGGAGGCGGGCCACGCGCAGGACCCCCGGCGGGATCCGGGGAGGGGTCAGAACATGGTGTTGTTGTTGGCGGAGGTGGCCGGGATGTTCTCTATGACGTCCCAGTGCTCGATGATCTTCAGCTCTCCGTTCGCCTGCTTCTCCACGCGGAAGATGCCCATGATCGCCTGCCCGCTGTCCTCGGGGTGGAGGCGGTAGCGGAAGTGCACGGCGACATAGTCCCGGTCGGCGATGGTGCGCTTCAGATCCGCGGTCACGTTCGGGAACTGTCGGAAGAACTCGGCGAATCCCTCGCGCATGCCGACCGTTCCGTTGGGAACGGAGGGGTTGTGCTGGTAGTACTCCGGCATGAGGTAGCTGACGGCGTCGGGGTTCTTCTCGACGAGGAGCGTGTTGAAGTAGTCGAGGACGACCTTCTGGCTGAGGGGCGTCTCCCAGCAGGGCCCGCTCGGCTGGTTCGTGTTCGGGTTGCTGACCGTGCCGAACATGTCGTTGCCGTTGACCGTGGTCGCCGGCACGCCCTCGCGGGTGTCCCAGTGCTCGGCGATCCTGCCGTTCCCGTCGAAACGGAAGATGTCCATCACGTCGTCGCCGCGGGTCCCGGGCTCCTGGATGGGATTGGAGTGCACCAGGACCAGGTCGCCCTGGGCGAGGACCCGCTTGACGTTGTACGTGAGCCCCGGGTAGCGCGCGTGCAGGTCACGGGCGAGGCCCTTGAGCGCGTCGCGGCCGTCGGGGACGGTGGGGCTGTGCTGGATGAAGTCGGCGCGGACATGCTGGTCCGCGACCTTGACGTCGCCCTTCTCGAAGAGCTGGGTGAGGACGTCGACGGCGATGCGCTTGTTGCGCTCCAGGGCGACACTTGAACGCTGGACGTCAACGGCGGTCAGACCGTCGCGGGACGGCGCGGAGACGGTGGCGGCGGAAGCCGGCGTGATTCCGGACACCGTCGCGAAGCTCGCTGCGGCCAGCAGAGCGACAGCGGTTCTCCGGGCCAGCGAAGTCGTTCTCGGCATGACGATCTCAATCTCTGGAATGAGGAAACGGTTGGGCGTACCTCGGCTGATCGGGTGCGCTTCAGGACGCGACGGATCCCGGCGGCGGTTTCCCCCCAACCGGCGGGATCCAGCCGAAGTTCGGTGCGTAGCAGCGTAGTCGGCAAGCTGGCCGAATGGAGCGTTTGTGCGAAAGACGTCGACGGTAAACTCCGCCGAGCTCGGACCCGACGGACCGTCCCCACCCGAACGAACGGCCCACCGTCGGCATTTCCGCTGATGGGAGTCACCGCACAGCGGGAGCGAGCCGCCGGAAAATCCCGGGCCCGCGATCCCGTCTCTCGCGAACTCCGGCTCGGTGGCGCCCTTCTGAGCCCGACCCAGCCGCTACTCCTCGCTTGACGGGTACCTGTTCAAGCCAGACCGGACGACCGTCTTCCCCCTGCCCGGGACCGCTCCCGCTCGGCGCCCCTCCGACCGATGTCACCGCACGTCACATGTACGAAGGTTCCATTCCCGCCGTATCCCCGGACGCCGTACGCTGTGGTTTTGTACGGTGAATTCCATAGGGCGGGAATATGGAGGTCACCGGCTCAACGCGGGAAGGCGCACCGGCTCCGGTTCGGACGCGCGCGCAGCGATTCCCCGGCCTCCGGGGAACTCACTGTCCGCAGAGAAGAACCGAATTCGGTTCCCGACATCGCATTCTGCATCCCTTGACTTCGGCGGCCAGGAGCGGGACCTCGCTTCGGCTGCGCGTCGACACCTCGGAATCTCCGCCGACCGGGTCTGGGTGCCACCGCGATCTCCCAGCCGAAGGCCGGTGTGGGCGTCCGTCCGGGCGACAGTGCCGTCCCGCTCTACAGCGCGGCAGCGGAGACCCGTCTCGCCGCCACACTCACGGAGGTACCGCAGAATGACTGGCATCACCGTCAACCCTGCCGCCGGGCGCATCGGCGCCGAGATCGAGGGCGTGGACATCTCCCGCCCGCTCGACGCCGACCAGATCAGCACCATCCAGCAGGCGCTTGACGAGTGGAAGGTCGTGATCTTCCGGAACCAGCAGCTCGACCACGCGACGCAGATCGCGTTCGGCCGCCAGTTCGGCGAGCTGACCTACGGTCACCCCCACCACGAGCCGCCCAAGGACGCGCCGGAGATCTACACGATCCAGCACCGCCGCTTCGAGAAGCAGCTCGGCGGCGACGCCACCCGGGAGCTGCGCAAGTACGCCTACGCCGGCAACAACGGCTGGCACTCCGACCTCACCCCGTTCATCAACCCGCCGGCCGGTGCCATCCTCCGTGCCGAGGTGCTGCCGAACTACGGCGGCGACACCCAGTACACGAACCTGGTGGCCGCCTACGATGGCCTGTCCGAGCCGTTCAAGGAGTTCGTGGACGGGCTGCGCGCGGAGCACCGGTACGGCGCCAACTGGTCCGGCATGCCGCAGCCCAGCGTGGCCGGCTTCCAGAAGCGCGTCGAGGAGAACGCCCTCGTCTCCCACCACCCGCTCGTCCGGGTGCACCCGCGGACCGGGCAGAAGGCCCTGTTCGTGAACCCGATCTACACCGACCACATCGTCGGCCTGTCGCCCATCGAGAGCCGCCTCGTCCTCGGCTACCTCTTCGACGAGATCGCCCGTCCCGAGTACACCGTGCGGTTCCGCTGGGCCCCGGGCAGCGTCATCTTCTGGGACAACCGGGCCACCTGCCACATCCCGCCGCGCGACCTCGACCACCTCGACGTGGAGCGGGTGCTGCACCGGGTCACGCTGGTCGGCGAGGTGCCGGTGGGCCCGGACGGCCGTGAGTCGGAGGCGCTCGAAGGTCCCCGCCTCGGGTCGGAGCCGGTGTTCAACTCGACGTTCTTCGACCGTCGGGACCGGGCGGCCAAGGAACAGATGGCCTGAGCCGGGGTCGGACCACCCGACCCGAACGACCGCCCGCCCGCCGGCATCGCTGATGCCGGCGCGGTCACCGTGACGGTACGCCTGCTGCCCCTGTCGGTCTCCCGGCAGGGGCAGCGGCATGTGGCGACGCGGCTGGGCGCCCGGGTGTTCCGGTCACGCCCCGGGCGCGGACTCCGGCCCCGCCGACCGTTCAGGCCACGTCCCTGGCGACCGGGAACCGGTCCCGTCGGGGCCGGGGCCGTGGGGGTTCACCCTCGGCCGATCCGCACAGCGCAAGGAGCCGCGGGCCGTTGTCGGCCCGCGGCTCCTGTCGTACCGTCCCGTCAGCGGTCCGCCGGCGCGTCGGCCAGCACGTCCCCGATCCGCCTGATCAGCCGGGGTGCCTGCTCGGTGAGGTAGAAGTGGCCACCGGGGAACACCTCCAGGGCGAAAGCACCGCTCGTGTGCTCCTGCCACGCCCGGACGTCGTCCACCGGCGCCTTGGGGTCGTCGTCGCCCACCAGTGCCGTCACCGCACAGCTCACCCGGTGCACCCGCTCCGGGCGGTACAGCTCGGCCGCCCGGTAGTCACTGCGGATCGCGGGCAACACCATGCGAAGCACCTCGTCGTCACCGAGGACCCGGCTGTCCGTGCCGGCCAGTTGCCTGACGTCGCGGAGCAGCGCCTCGTCGCCCCGGTGGTGCACGTCGTCCTCCGGCCGGAACCGGGACGGCGCCCGGCGACCCGACGCGAACAGCATCACCGGAACGATCCCGGCCCGCTGCTCCAGCAGGCCGGCCAGTTCGAACGCCAGCGACGCACCCATGCTGTGCCCGAAGAGGGCCAGCGGCCGGTCGGTCCACTCCCCGACGAGCAACGGCAGCAGCCGGTCCGCCAGTTCGGGGATGTTGTCGATGCAGGGTTCCAGCCGCCGGTCCTGACGGCCGGGGTACTGCGCGGCGAGCACCTCGATCCGCGGCGAGAGGGCCCGGGAGACCGGGAAGTAGAAGCTTGCCGAGCCTCCCGCGTGCGGCAGGCAGAGCAGCCGTACCCGCGCTTCGTCGGCCGGGTGGTAGCGGCGGATCCACAGATCCCGGTCCGCACCGCGCGTGGTCACGTGGGGCACTCCGGTTCGGGTCGGGTCGGACACGCCTCAGACGTCCCAGGTGATGGGCAGCGCCCGCAGTCCCTTGAGCAGCATCCCGCTCGTGTAGGCGAGCTCGTCGACCGGTACGGCCAGGCGCAGCCCGGGGAACTCGCGGAGCAACGCGGTGTAGGCCACCTCCAGCTCCAGCCGGGCGAGTTGGGCGCCCAGGCAGCGGTGCGGGCCGTGCCCGAACGCCACGTGGTCGTCGGCGTTGGCCCGACCGAGGTCGAACCGGTCCGGCTCCGGGAAGGCCCGCGGGTCCAGGTTGGCGGCGGTGGGGCTGGCGAGGATCACGCTCTGGGCGGGAATGGTGAAACCGCCCAGCTCGACCTCGGTCGTCGTCACCAGGTGCAGGCCCTCCTGCGGATCGGTGGTCGGGCTCAGGACCACGTACCGCAGCACCTCGTCGATGACGGAGGGCACCAACGAGGGGTCGGCGCGCACCGCCGCGAACTGGTCCGGGTGGTCCAGCAGGGCCACCAGGCCCTTGCCCAGCATGTTGGCGGTCGTCTCGTGCCCGGCGACCAGCACGCCGAAGACGATCTGGACGACCTCCTCCGCGTTCAGCCGGCCCTCCACGTCGCGCGCGGTGACCAGGTCCCGCAACAGGCTGCCCTCCGGGCAGCGGTGCGCGTCGGCGGCCAGGTCGCCGATGTACGCGACCAGCGCCCGCCGGGCCGCCATCGCCTGCTCCGGCGGGTAGGCGTTGGTCGAGGTGATCTGTTCCGACCACGGGCGGAACAGGTGCCGGTCCTCGAAGGGCACGCCCAGGATCTCGCAGATCACCGCGACCGGCAGCGGGAAGCACAGGGCGGCGCTGAGGTCCGCGGGGGGCCCGGAGTCATGTACCCCGGCGAGCAGTTCGCCGGTGAGCTGTTCGACCCGCGGCCGCAGCGCGCGGATCCGCCGGACGCTGAACGCCGATGCCACGGCCTGGCGCAGCCGGGTGTGCTCGGGCGGGTCGAGGTCGTGCATCCCGGGCCGGGAGAAGACCGCGGCACGGCCGGTCACCGAGCCCCGGCGGTGCGCCTCGGCCCGGCTGAACCGGGGGTCGGACAGCACGGTCCGCACCTCCGCCATGCCGCTGATCAGCCAGGCCTTGCCGCCGTCCGCGGTGGTCACCTCCCGCACGGGGGCCTCCCTCCAGAACTCGCGGACCGACGTCGGCGCGGAGTATTCCTCTTCGCTTTCCGAACCCGGTACTACCTGGCTGGCTTCCGTCACCACTTACTCCCGGTCCACGTCGCTGGTTTTTCGAGGCGGGCCGCAGGACTCCGTCCGCATCCGGACATTCCGTCGTAATCTCGACCACGACCACGGCCGCCCCCGGCTTTGGACAATCTTCCTCGGATTCGTACAGGGACATTTCCGAAGCAGGGATCGCACCCTCCGGGGGAGGCACACACGGCGATCGTGCCCGCGCCGCGCGCAACGCACCAGTGGACCAAGGTGCAATGTACATCATGGAATGCAATTTGATATGAGTGAATTAGGCGTATAGTCGAATGCCCGATAGAGATGCGAGGAAATCAATGGACCGTCGGGAACGGGTAAAGCTGTACGACCAGATGGCGGATGCGTACGATCGATCACGGCCGAGCTATCCCGATGACATCATCGACGATATCCTGGGCGACTCCGCGGACACCCTTTCGGTGCTCGACGTGGGGTCCGGAACCGGAATCGCCTCGCGCCAGATGGCGAAGCGGGGCGCCCAGGTCCTCGGACTCGACATGAGCGTCGGGATGAGCACCGTCGCCGAACGGCACGGCATTTCCACCGAAGTCGTCCCGTTCGAGACCTGGGACCCGGCCGGCCGGGAGTTCGACCGGGTCACCTGCGCGCAGGCCTGGCACTGGATGGATCCGTTCAGCAGCGCGGCGAAGGCGGCTTCCGTGCTCCGGCCGGGCGGCCGGCTCTGCCTGTTCTGGAGTGCGGGGTTCCCTGCGGATGATCTCGCGGACGCCCTGGCGGACGCCTACCGGCGGGTCCTCCCGCCCGGCTCCCCCAAGCTGACCCTCGGTTACGCCGTGAGCCGGTCCAGCGACCTGCCGCTCGACTTCAGCGTGGTGACCGGGTCCCCCCGCGCGTTCCAGCACATGACGGAGGAGCCGGCCAGGTCGGTTCCGTGGAGTGCGACCTACACCCGGGACCAGTGGCTCGACGAGCTCTACACGCACACCGACCACACGGCGTTGCCGGCCGAGGTGCGGCAGAACCTGTTCGACGAGATCGGCAGCACCATCGACCGCTTCGGCGGAGCGTTCGACATGACGTTCGCCACCTACCTGTTCTCCGCCACGGCGCCCCGGTAGCCCTGCGGCCGGCCGGGTCGCCGTAGCGCCCGCAGGGCCCACGACCAGGTCGTGGGCCCTGCGGGTCGATCACTGCTAGGCGTTCGCCTGGACGTCCACCCGGGCGTCCGCCTGGGCCGTCTGCCGGCGTTCGCCGGGGATCGCGAGCGCCAGCACGGCGGCGACGACGGCAACCCCGGCGCAACCGAGCAGTGCCGTGCGGTATCCGGAGGCGAGCACGGTCTGCTTGCTTCCGGTGGCGCTCATGCTGACCGTCGCGGCGATGCTCGTGAACATCGCGACACCGATGGCGCTGCCGATCTGACGCGTCGTCGTGGCCACCCCCGAGTAGAGGCCCGCGCTGTCCTTGGGGGCTCCGGCGGTGGCCGTGATCGTCAGGCACGGCATGGTGAGACCCATGCCGAGGCACAACAGTTCCATCGGGAAGAAGATGGCGCCCCAGTAGTCACCGTGAACGGGCACGCGGGCGATCCACACGACACCGGCGGCGTACACCAGCAGCCCGACGATCAGCATCGGTCGCGCACCGATCCGCTTCACGAACCGTGCGGTCAGGATGGCGACGAGGAACGTGGTCAGACCGCCGGGGAGTTCGGCCAGTCCCGCCTCCTGCGGGTCGTAGCCCAGCACCTTCTGAATGTAGAGCACGACGAGGATGACCTGGGAGGCCATCGCGACGGTGGCCACGAACGACACCAGGTTCGCCATCGAGATCGTCCGCGAGCGGAAGATGCCCAGCGGCACCATCGGGTGCTTCGACCGCGACTCGATCAGCAGGAAGGCGACCAGGAAGACGATCGAGACGGCGAACGAGAGGATCGTGTGGGCGGACAGCCACGCGTGGTCCTTGAGACCGATGGTGGCGTACACGGCAGCGGTCACCGAGCTCACCACGCAGAGCGCTCCCGGCAGGTCCAGGGAAGGAATCCCGGCGCGCGCCGCCACCACCTGGCGCGTCAGCGTCCGGGTACCGAAGGCCAGCAGCACGCAGCCGATCGGCAGGCAGAAGAACAGGGTCGAACGCCAACCCCAGTGGTGGGTGAGCACACCGCCGAGCACCGCACCGGTGACCCCGCCGATGATGCTGGCCGCGCCCCAGATCGAGATCGCGCGGTTCCGCCGGTGCTTCTCCGGGTAGGCGGCGATGATCAAGCCGAGCGAGGACGGTAGCAGGATCGCGCTGCTGACTCCGTGCGACGCCCTCGCCGCCACCAGTTCCCAGCCGTTCTGCGCGAACCCGCCCAGCACGCTGCCGAAGGTGAACAGCCAGAGCCCCGCGAGGAAGACCTCCCGCCGGCCGAACAGGTCGCTGAGGCGACCGCTCAGCAGCAGCAGCCCGGCGAGCGCCAGGCTGTAGGAGTTCACGACCCACTGGAGTCCGCTGACATCCAGGCTGAGACTGCGCTGGATCGACGGCAGCGCGATACTCACGACCGAATTGTCGAATTGAACCATGAAGTACGCGACAGAGGATATCGCCGCGACGTACCACAGCGGGCCCCGGACCACGCTGTCCCGGACCTCTGATTCCGGTCTGTCGCCCGTCTTCTCCAGATTCGGCATCACACCGACCCCTTCCCGACACTGTCAGATTTGCTTCTTCGTCCCGACCGCCAGCCGGATCTCTCCACTCGCACGGCCATCACCGGATATCCACGGGGCGGAGAGTGATCGCTCGTTCCGGGCAATTGGCAACGCAGCGACGCGCGACCGGCTCCAGCTCCTCGGGCAGTGGCCCGGTCGACAGCAGCGTTCCGTAACCGAGGTCATTGCAGTCGAACAGCTCCGGAGCCAGGTCCATGCAGCGCAGATGCCCCTGGCACTTGTCGGTGTCCAGCTCAATGCGCACTCAGCACCCCCATGTCCATCGAATGCGCACGTGTGAAGACGCTCACGTCGGACTCCTC
This sequence comes from Kitasatospora sp. MAA19, assembly GCF_029894125.1. GTDB lineage: Bacteria > Actinomycetota > Actinomycetes > Streptomycetales > Streptomycetaceae > Kitasatospora. The sequence goes on along the minus strand of NZ_JARXYZ010000012.1, from coordinate 5,045 downwards.
CGACGCACTCGGTCGATGTTGAAATTTGTTCTACGCGATATTTCGCGCAGGCGTCAAGTGAACCTTGGTACGAGACGATTCCCCAGGTCATCCGCCGTCCGTGTACCAAGGTTCACTTCACATATCAGAGTCGATTTTGTAGAAACAATAGGTGCGGGGCATAGTGCGCAGAGGCAATCCCGACCTTCGGCTCAGGTCGATCCGTGAATGGCACGAAACGCCGACCGCCCCGGTCCCGGCTACGCCGTCGAAATCACCGTTCATGCGGGCTCGCCCGCACGCCCGCTGACCGGTTCACGCACTCGGTCCGATGTGCGCGGTGCCCTATGAAGGAGGATGTGGATGTCGCTGCGCCACGAAGGTGACATCGCGGTGGTCGGCATCTCCTGCCGATTTCCCGGAGCGGACGGCCCCGGCGCCCTGTGGTCACTGCTGACGGCCGGGACCACCGTCGAGGCACCGCTGCCCGACGGACGCTGGGAGCCCGACGCCCTGGCGGGCCTGTCGGAGGCAGAGGCCCACGTCATCCGGCGCGGCGCGTTCCTGGACGATGTCGCCGGCTTCGATGCCGGATTCTTCCGGGTGCCGGCCCGGGAAGCCGCGATGATGGACCCTCAGCAGCGGCTGATGCTGGAGCTGAGCTGGGAGGCGCTTGAGGACGCCGGGCTCACCGGACGGTCGGTGGCGGGAAGCCGCACCGGCGTGTTCCTCGGCGTCGCCACGGACGACTACAGCACGCTCGTCCGTACCCGGGGCGCCGAGGCGATCACCGCGCACACGTTCACCGGCTCCCTGCGCTCGATCGTGGCCAACCGCGTGTCCTACTTCCTGAAGGCGAAGGGGCCCAGCCTCATCGTCGACGCCGGGCAGTCCTCGTCACTGGTCGCGGTCCACCTCGCCGCCGAGAGCCTGCGCCGCGGCGAATCCGACATCGCCATCGCCGGCGGTGTCGCACTTCGGCTGACCCCGCATCACGCCATCGCCGCCAACCGGCTCGGAGCCCTGTCGCCGGACGGGCGGTGCCACGTCTTCGACGCGCGCGCGAACGGGTTCGCCCAGGGTGAGGGCGGCGGCGCCGTCGTGCTGAAGCCGCTGGCGGCCGCACTCGCCGACGGCGACGACGTCTACTGCGTGATCCGCGGTAGCGCCGTCACCAACGACGGCGGCGGCGACCAGCTGGTGACACCGACCGCTGACGGCCAGGCGGAGACCATCCGGGCGGCGTACCGCCGGGCGCACGTGGACCCCGCGGCGGTCGTGCACGTCGAACTGCACGGAACGGGCACGCCGACGGGCGACCCGGTGGAGGCCACCGCGCTCGGCTCGGTGCTCGGCACGGCACGAGCGGCGGACGATCCACTGCGGGTCGGATCCATCAAGTCGAACATCGGTCATCTGGAGGCCGCGGCGGGCATCGCCGGCTTCATCAAGACCGCGCTGTGCGCGCGGGCTAAGACCCTCGTCCCCACCCCCGGGTTCCGGACCCCGAACCCGCGGATCGCGCTGGCGGAACTGAACCTCCGCGTGCAGACCTCGGTCGAGGCGGCGCCCGCCGACGCGGTGTACGGCGTCAGCTCCTTCGGCCTCGGGGGCACCAACTGCCACATCGCGGTAGCGGCGCCGCCGCAGCCGCGTCGGGACGAGCAGGGCCCGGGCGCAGGCCCGTCCCCGACGCCCGTGGTGCTCTCCGCCGCGGACGCCGGCGCGCTCCGTGCCCAGGCGGCACGGCTCGCGTCCGCCCTCGACGGCGACCCGGGCCTGCTCGACGTGGCGTGGTCGCTGGTCACCACGCGTTCGGAGTTCGAGCACCGCGCCGTCGTGCTCGGGACGGACCGCGCCGCCGTCGGCCCGGTGCGCGACGGGCTGGTCGCGATCGCGTCCGGGATGCCCTCGGGGTCGGTGGTGACCGGGCGGGCCTCGGGCACCGCCGGTCCGGTGTTCGTCTTCCCCGGCCAGGGGTCGCAGTGGGCCGGCATGGCCGCCGAACTGCTCGACAGCTCGCCCGTCTTCGCCGAATCGATCTCCCGGTGCGAGGATGCGCTGGCGCCGTTCGTGGACTGGTCGCTCGACCGGGTGCTGCGCGACGGGCGCCCCGCCGACCTGGAGCGGGTCGACGTGGTGCAGCCGGCCCTGTGGGCGGTGATGGTCGCACTGTCGGACGTGTGGGCCGCGCTGGGCGTCCGGCCGGCCGCGGTCGTCGGCCACTCCCAGGGCGAGATCGCCGCCGCGACCGTGGCGGGCATCCTGTCCCGTTCCGACGGGGCCCGGGTCGTGGCGCTGCGCAGCCTGATCATCGCCCGTCACCTCGCCGGCAAGGGCGGCATGGCGTCGGTCGCACTGCCGGCCGACGATCTGCGCGACCTCCTCGCCGGGTACCCCGAGGTCAGCCTGGCCGCGCTCAACGGTCCGCGGTCCACCGTGATCAGCGGCCCCTCCGAACCGCTTGAGCGGGTGCTCGCCCAGCTGGAGGGCGACGGAGTACGGGTACGCCGCGTGCCGGTCGACTACGCCTCGCACTCGGCCTCCGTCGACACCATCACCGACGAGCTGATCGAGGCCCTGGCCCCGATCGCTCCGCGCGAGGGCGAGCTCGCCTTCCATTCCACGGTGACGGGTACCGAGCTGGCGGGCACCGAACTCACCGCCGCGTACTGGTGCCGGAACCTGCGTCACACGGTGCGGTTCCATCCGACCGTCGAGGCGCTGATGGGCCGCCACGAGGTGTTCATCGAACCGAGCCCGCATCCGGTGCTCACCGTGCACGTCCAGGACGCCGCCGACCGGTCCGGGGCGGCGGTCACCGCGATCGGGACGCTGCGCCGCGACGACGGCTCGCTCGCGCGGCTGACGGCCTCGGTCGCGGAGGCCTGGACCGCGGGGACGACCGTCGACTGGACCACGCTGTTCGACGGCACCGGCGCACGCCGGGTGCCCGTGCCGACCTATCCGTTCCAGCGCGTTCGGCACTGGCTCGACACCGTGGACGCGCAGGCGGCCGGCGCGGAGTCCGCGCTGGCGCTGCGGTTGCGGCAGGAGGGCGACGCGGATCTGCGCGAGGTCCTGCTCGACCTGGTGCGCAGGCACACCGCGGTGGTGCTGGGCCTGGACACCCCGGCGGAGGTCGAGGACACGACGCCGTTCCGGGAGCAGCGGCTGACCTCGGTCGGCGGCGCGGAGGTGTGTGCCGGCCTGGCCAAGGCCACTGGCCTGGCGCTGCCCGCGACGGCGGTGTTCGACCATCCGACGCCCGTCGCGTTGGCCGAGCACCTGGCGCAGCGCATGCGGGGCACGACGGTCACCGAGCCGGTGCGGGTCCACCGGCCGGCGACGCGCGACGACGATCCGGTGGTGGTCGTCGGGCTCTCCTGCCGTCTTCCCGGTGGTGTGTCGACGCCGGAACAGTTGTGGCAGCTGCTCCTCGACGACCGCGACGTGGTCGGGGCGTTCCCTGCCGACCGCGGCTGGGACCCGGACCTGATGACCGCTTCGGCGACGTCCCGGGGCGGGTTCCTCTACGACGTGGCCGACTTCGACGCGGCGTTCTTCGGCATCTCCCCGCGCGAGGCGCAGGCGATGGACCCGCAGCAGCGGCTGCTGCTGGAGACCTCGTGGGAGGCGCTCGAACGGGCCGGGATCGATCCCCGGGGCCTGCGCGGCAGCGCCACCGGGGTGTTCGTCGGCGCGATGGCCCAGGACTACGGCCCGCGGCTGCACGAACCCTCGGACGGGACCGACGGGTACCGGCTGACCGGTGCCACGACGAGTGTCGCGTCGGGCCGGGTGGCCTACGCCCTGGGGCTGGAGGGCCCCGCCGTCACGATCGACACCGCCTGCTCCTCCTCCCTGGTCGCGGTGCACCTGGCCGCCGAGGCGGTGCGGCGCGGCGAGTGCGGCATGGCGCTGGCGGGCGGCGTCACGGTCATGTCCACCCCCGGCATCTTCGTGGAGTTCAGCCGACAGGGCGGGCTCTCCCCCGACGGCCGCTGCAAGGCGTTCTCCGCCGGCGCGGACGGGACCGGCTGGGGCGAGGGCGTCGGCCTGCTCGTCCTGGAACGACTCTCGGATGCCCGGCGCCTGGGCCACCCGGTCCTCGCGGTGCTGCGCGGCTCGGCCGTCAACCAGGACGGCGCCTCCAACGGCCTCACCGCCCCCAACGGCCCCTCCCAACAACGCGTCATCCGCCAGGCCCTCGCCAACGCGGGGCTGCGGCCCTGGGAGGTGGACGCCGTCGAAGCCCACGGCACCGGCACCCGCCTCGGCGACCCCATCGAAGCGCAGGCGCTGCTGGCCACCTACGGACAGGACCGCGAACAGCCGCTCTGGCTCGGCTCGGTGAAGTCCAACATCGGCCACACCCAGGCCGCCGCCGGCGCCGCCGGCATCATCAAGATGATCCTCGCCATGCAGCACGGGATCCTCCCGCGCACCCTCCACGTCGACGAACCCACCCCGCACGTCGACTGGACCGCCGGCGCCGTCTCCCTCCTCACCGAACAGCAGCCCTGGCCCGCCCACGACCGCCCCCGCAGCGCCGCCGTCTCCTCCTTCGGCATCAGCGGCACCAACGCCCACGTCATCCTCGAACAACCCCCCACCGACACCCGGAACCAGGTGACGGAGGAACAGCACCTCGACGCCCCGTGGCTGCTGTCGGCCCTCGACGAGCGCGCGCTGCGGGATCAGGCACGGCGCCTGCGCGAACAGCTGAACGCGCAACCGGACGCGGATCCCGCTGATGTGGGCTACACGCTCGCGGTGGCCCGGGACCACTTCGGGGTCCGGGCCGGGGTCTTCGGTGCGAGCGTCGCGGAACGCACCGAGGCGTTGGCAGCGCTCGCCGACGGCACGGCGCATCCCGCCGTCGTCCGCGACACCGCCGCCGCTCCGGGCAAGGTGGTGTTCGTGTTCCCCGGACAGGGCTCGCAGTGGCCCGGCATGGGAGCCGAACTCCTCGGCACCTCCGCGGTGTTCACCCAATGGATCGACCGCTGCGAGCAAGCCCTCGCCCCGTTCGTCGACTGGTCACTCACCGACGTCCTACGCGA
>NZ_JARXYZ010000011.1 GCF_029894125.1 Kitasatospora sp. MAA19 | reverse complement strand
GGTTACATTCCGAACCCGGAAGCTAAGCCTTACAGCGCCGATGGTACTGCAGGGGGGACCCTGTGGGAGAGTAGGACGCCGCCGAACAATCATTCACAGAGAACCCCCATCCGGGAAACCGGATGGGGGTTCTTTGCGTTGTGGAGTACGGCCTGGCGCTCGGGGTGGGCAGGGCTCCAGCCACTGAGACCCGGCGGAAACTAGGCTCTGTCGGGAAGGGGGGCCTCGTCGGGCTGACCATGTGTCGCGCGGGCCGTGTCGTGGCTCGACCGTCGAGTGCGCTCCGCCCATGCGGCCACCGCCGGGCCTGCCGCGCCCAGAGCCGCGAAGAACGCGCCGAGCAGCAGCCAGCCTGCGTGTCCGAGTCCGAGGACCGCTGTCGTGAGGACCGCCGGAGCCAGGGCCTGGCCGGCGTCGAAGCCGATGCCGAAGAGGCCCTGGTACTGCCCCTGGGCGTGGTCGGGGGCGAGGCCGAAGCCGAGCGCGAAGCCGCCGGAGGACTCCCATACCTCTCCGAGACTGTGCACGCAGACGGCGAGGATGGCGAGCCCCGGCGCGATCCAGACCGGAACGTCCGCGGTCAGGGCCATCAAGGGGCAGCTGACCAGGAAGAGCAGCCCCGCGAGGCGGAACGCCCGGCCGCCCTGGCGCGGCGTTTCCACCCGGGAGCCGATCCTGCTTTGGAGCAGCACGCATACCCCGCTGTTGACCGCGTAGACCGCCGCCACGGTCCAGCGGGGCGCTCCGGTGTGGGCGGAGAGCCAGATCGGCAGCAGCAGGGAGACGGTCTGGTACTGCAGGCCCATCGCGCCGTAGAGCGCGACGAAGGACACGAACGGCCGGTCGGACAGGACGGCCCAGCGGTGGTGGTCCTTGGGCCGGGGCAGGGGCTGGTAGTTCGGGACGCGGATCAGGACGATCAGGCCGGCGCAGGCAAAGCTGGCGGCGTTGGCGAGGATGAGCGCGGTGTACGCCGGGCGGGTGTTGGCCGAGACGGCGAAGGCGGCGCCGAGGGTGCCCAGGACCACGCCGAGGTTGACGAACGTGCGGAGTTTCGCCCTGAACGCGGCCGGGCGTTCGCCGCTGGCACGGGCGATGAGCGCACCGCCTGCGGCGCCGCTCGCCGTTGCTGCCAGCCGGTCCAGGGTGGCGATGAGCGTGAACGTGAGCCAGCCGTGGATGAAGACGAAAGCGGCCATCGTCGCGGCCTGCATCGCGAGGGCCGTCAGCCAGACCGTGCGCGGCCCGTACCGGTCGGCCAGGTTCCCGGCCGGGATCCCGGCCAGCAGCCCGACCAACCCGGCGATCGTGAGGCCGATACCGACCCGTGCGGCGGGCAGGTGCACCACCAGCGTGAAGTAGAGCACCGCGGCGGTGTTGAACAGCCCGTTGCCCACCCGGCTGACGAAGTTCGCGACGATGAGAGCGCGCTGCGGGCCGCCTGGCCCCAGCAAGCTGGATATCCGGAGCTTGGGGTCCTTCCCGATCATGCGGAAGAGGCTAGCAACACCCCCGTACGCTCCAAGTGGTCTTGTACGGAGGGAGGTTCAGAGCCGGCCGGCGGCCTTGAGCGCGAGGTAGGTGTCCGCGAGGGCGGGGGCGAGCTGGGTGGGGGCGGCGTCGAGGACGGTGACGCCGTGGCGGGTGAGGCGCTCGGCGGTGGCGCGGCGGTCGGCGCGGGTCTGTTCGGCGGCGGCGGCGCCGTAGACGGCTTCCAGGGTGCCGCGGCCGGCGGCGAGGGCGTCCAGGTGCGGGTCGGCGACGGAGGCCAGGACGACCTCGTGGCGCTTGGTGAGCAGCGGCAGCAGCGGGCGCAGGCCGTCCTCGACCGGGGCTGCGTCGAGGCCGGTGAGGAGGACGATCAGGGAGCGGTGCGGCGCCATCTTCAGGGCCGTGGAGACCAGCGAACGCATGTCGGTTTCGTGCAGGGCCGGTTCCAGGGAGGCCATCGCGTTGGTGAAGGCCGGCAAGATCTCACTGGCTGAGCTGCCGGCCACCGCGACGCGCTTGCGGGCGTCGTGGGCGAGCAGGTCGACGCGGTCGCCGGCGCGGGTGGCGAGGGCGGTGAGCAGCAGGGCGGCGTCGAGGGCGGCGTCCAGGCGCGGGGCGTCACCGACCCGGCCGGCGGAGGTGCGTCCGGTGTCGAGGACGATGAGGATGTGCCGGTCGCGTTCGGGGCGCCAGGTGCGGACGGCGACGGTGTTGCGGCGGGCGCTGGCCCGCCAGTCGATGGAGCGGACGTCGTCGCCGGGCAGGTACTCCCGCAGGGAGTCGAACTCGGTGCCCTGGCCACGGGTCAGGACCGAGGTGCGGCCGTCGAGTTCGCGCAGTCGGGCGAGTCGGGAGGGCAGGTGCTTGCGGCTGGCGAACGGGGGCAGCGCGCGGACCGTCCAGGGCAGGACGTGGGATCCCTGACGGCCGGCCAGGCCGAGCGGGCCGAGTGAACGGACCGTCACCCGGCGGGCGTGGTGGTCGCCGCGGCGGGTCGGGGTGAGCACGGTGACGGCTCGTCGCCGCTCACCGCCGGGGACGAGCAGGGTGTGCCGGGAGGCGGCCTCGGCGGTGCCGGGCCGCCACGCGGACGGGGCCCAGGCGTCGCGGATCCTGGCTCGGAGGGGGCGCCCGGAGGGGTTGGTGACGGTCAGTTCGACGGAGGCGGGTTCGCCGAGCCGGACGGTGGTGTCGCCGCCCCGGCCGAGCCGCAGGCTGCGGACGGGGGCGGCGAGCGCCAGGTCGATCACGGCGGCGAGCAGGACCGTGCCGGTGACGAGGCCGATCCCGGCCCAGGACGGCAGCAACAGGCCCACGACGAGCGTGCCGAGCGCGGCGAGCAGGGCGGTTCGCCCGGTGAGGGCCATGCGGTGCGCTCCTTAGGGAACGGGCGGTGGTTCAGCGGGGGGCGGGCGTCTGGGCGAGGACGGCCTGGATGACGGAGTCGGCGGTGACGCCCTCCATCTCGGCCTCGGCGCGCAGCGCGACGCGGTGCCGCAGGGTGGGCAGGGCGAGGGCCTTGACGTCGTCCGGGGTGACGTAGTCGCGGCCGGCGAGCCAGGCCCAGGCGCGCGAGGCCGCGAGCAGCGCGGTGGCACCGCGAGGCGAGACGCCGATGGACAGCGACGGGGACTGCCGGGTGGCCCGGCAGAGGTCGACGATGTAGGCGAGGACCTCGGGGGAGACGGTCAGCTCGGCGATCTGCGCGCGGGCGGCGGCGACGTGCGCGGGCCCGGCGACCGGGCGGACGCCGGCGGCGGCGAGGTCGCGGGGGTCGAAGCCGGCGGCGTGCCGGGAGAGGACCTGGAACTCCTGGTCGCGGTCGGGCAGCGGCAGGACGAGCTTGAGCAGGAAGCGGTCCAGCTGGGCCTCGGGCAGCGGGTAGGTGCCCTCGTACTCGACCGGGTTCTGGGTCGCGGCGACCAGGAACGGGACGGGCAGCGCGCGCGGCACGCCGTCGACGGTGACCTGGTGCTCCTCCATGGCCTCCAGCAGGGCGGCCTGGGTCTTCGGCGGGGTGCGGTTGATCTCGTCGGCGAGCAGCAGGTTGGTGAAGACCGGGCCGGGCTGGAAGGAGAACTCGGCGGTGCGGGCGTCGTAGACGAGGGAGCCGGTGACGTCGCCGGGCATCAGGTCGGGGGTGAACTGGATGCGCTTGGTGTCCAGGCTGAGCGCGGTGGACAGGGTGCGGACCAGCAGGGTCTTGGCGACGCCGGGGACGCCTTCCAGCAGGACGTGGCCGCCGCAGAGCAGGGCGACGACGAGGCCGGTGACGGCGGCGTCCTGGCCGACCACGGCCTTGCCGATCTCGGCGCGCAGGGCGGTGAGCGCCGCGCGCGGGTCGGTGGCGGTGTCGGGGGTGCCCGGGGTGGCAGCCGCCGCGCCGGGGGTGCTGGAGGGGGTGGCGGTGGCCTGTTCGGTCACGGGTTCCGTACCTGCCTTTCGAGGGCGTCGAGGTCGTCGGCGAGCCGCAGCAGTGCGGCGTCGTCGGTCGGGGGCGGGCCGAAGAGGAGGGCCCGGACGTCTCCGGCGGGCTGCTCGGGGAGGCGGTCGGCCACGGCCGCGCAGAGGGTGTCGGGGTCGGGCTCGCCGGCCTGGAGCGGGACGCCCAGGGCCGGGGCGAGGCGGTGCGCGGTGGCCCGGCGCAGGGCCTCGGCGGCGCGGCCGCGGGCCTTGGCGCGGCGGTAGAGCCGGGCGCGGCCCTCGGTGGTCTCGGCGGCGCGGACCACCACGGGCAGGTTCTCGCTGATCACCGGGCCGAGTCGGCGGCCGCGCCAGAGGGCGGTCAGGACGGCGGCGACGGCGAGCTGGTAGCCGGCCCAGCGCCAGCCGTCCGGGACGTAGTCGCCGAAGGTCTTGTCCCGGGTGCCCTGGGCGAGCGGGGCGGTGTAGTCGGGCAGGTGCCAGGTGAGGTGGGGCTGGGAGCCGAGCAGGCCGAGGGCGAGCGCGGCGTTGCCGTCCTTGGCGAGTTCCTCGTTGTGCAGGAAGGCGCCGGTGCCGAGCACGATGACGTCGCCACCGACGGCCGGGGTGCTGACCAGCGGGTAGCCGTGGCCGCGCGGGTAGCAGCCCTCGCCCCGGCTTCCGTTGGTGTAGAGCATCCCGCCGATGCCGGCGGTGCCGGCCCGGACGGCCTCGGTGAGCGAGCACTGTGCGGCGGTGCTGCGAACGGAGGCGTAGGGCGGGCCGCCGTCCTCCTCGGAGGAGCGGATCCCGGGGGCCAGGGCGCTGAGCGCGGCGGGGCCGGGGGCGATGAGGACGAGCCGGCTGTGCCGGGCGGCGGCGACGGCGCGCAGTTCGGCGGGGCTGAGCAGGTCGGGCTCGGGCAGGACAAGGGTGTCGGCGCCGGTCGGGTGGCCGGTGGGATCGGTGGTGAGGTCGGTCTTGAGGCCCTGGTGTTCGAGCAGCGCGAGGACGGCGTGGGCGCCGTCCCGGTCGTACGAACGGGGGTCGAGCGGCGGGTAGCGGCGGTCCTGGCCGATGGCGGCGACGGCGGTGGCGCCGATCAGCAGGACGGCGAGGACGACCAGGTACCAGCGGGCCCGGCGCCAGAGGCCGCGGCCGGTCAGGGCGAGGCTGGTCGTGGCCGTCCCGGCGGGGTTGGTCGCGGTCGTCCCGGCGGGGCCGGGACTGGGGCCGGCGGGGGGCGGGCTGGTGGGCCCGGCGTCCGCGGGCGACCGGGGGGCGGGTGGCGCGGGGGTGGTGCCGGTCATGCCGCTCCTCCCAGGGCCGGGCGGGCGCGTTCCAGGGTCCGGTCGAGCTCGTGCAGCAGCTGGTACGCGGCCTGGTCGGCGGTGCGCTCGCCGTAGGCGATGTCGTCGAAGGTCCGGGCGGCGGCGGCCAGGGCGGCGGCGTGTTCGGGCAGGGCCCGGCCGGCCTCGGCGGCGGCCTCGTCGGCGGTGCGGCCGGGGCGGATGTCGAGCAGGGTGCGCTCCTCCAGGGCCCGGACCAGGGCGCGCATCTGCTCGCGGACGGCCTCGGTCCAGTGCCCGGCGGCGGCGTGCCGTTCGGCGTCGGCCCGGTACTGGCCGGCGCTGCGCGGGCCCTCGACGCCGTAGACGCCGAGGACGGTGCGGGCCGCCCGCCGGGGCGCGCCGAGGCGCCACCAGAGCGCGGCGCCGATCAGCAGGGCGACGATCAGGAAGAGCACCAGGCCGGTGGTGCCGCTGGTGCCGTTGCCGGAGATGGCGTCGAGCGCGCCGGTGATCCGGTCGTTGAGCCAGGTCATGACCCGCTCCAGGACGGTCGGGTCGTGCTTGTGGTAATCCGCGTTGAGCAGCTCGTCGCGCGCGGCGTCGCGCGCCGGGTCACGTGGGACGGTGACCGGGGCGCCGCCCGCGGCGAGGAGCCTGTCCCCCCAGGTAGGCATCCGGTTCAGCGCCTCGCGGGGGTTCGGCCGGACTGGTCGCCCCAGCCGGCGGTGCCGGGCTCGGTGGAGCCGGCGGCGCGGGCGAGTTCGATGTCCAGGGCCTCGCGGCGGATCCGCTGGTCGACGTAGATCAGGACGCCGAGGGCGGCCCTGAAGGGGATGGTGAGGGTGGCGGCGATGATGCCGGCGATCGCGGTGGTGATCAGCATCGCGGTGGGCTGGTCGGCCGCGCTGTTGACGTCGACCTGGCTGTTGAAGTCGCTGAAGCCGAGGACGAGCCCGACGAAGCGGAACGGGATCGCGATGACCATGGCGACGATGAAGGTCAGCACCTCGCCGAGCAGGGAGATGCCGAAGATCCGCCACCAGGAGCCGCGCACCAGGCGTCGGGAGCGGGACAGCGCGGTCAGCACGCCCTGCTTCTCCAGCATCAGGGCGGGGGCGGCCAGGCTGAACCGGATCCACAGCCAGAGGCCGACCGGGATGGTCAGGAAGCCGACGAGGAACAGCAGGGCCGCCGTCCCGGACGCGCCCGCCGAGCCGGTGGAGTAGAAGTACCAGGGGCTGAAGCCGAGCAGGACCACGCCGCCGGACATCAGGCCGGTGAGCACGGTCAGCCCGAGCAGCTGCAGCAGCCGGGGACGGGCGTCGCGCCAGGCGTCCCCGGCGGTCGCGGACTGCCCGAGGACGGCGCGGCTGACGACCATGGTGAGCAGCGCGGTGGCGACCACACTGACCAGCACCGTCAGCGGCATCGAGGCCAGCATGATCGTGACCTGGGTGGCGGCGCCGGTCTTGCCCTTGATCAGCAGGTTGGCGGCGACGTTGCCGGCCTGCTCGATGACGGCGATGCCGAGGGAGAGGGTGAGCGCCGTCCGCCAGTGCTTGCGGATGGTGGCGACGGAGCCGTCGAGGAGTTCGCCGAGTCCGAGCGGGCGCAGCGGGATGACGCCGGGCTTGGGGCTCTGTGGAGCCCCCCAGCCGTACGGGTGGGGGCCGCCGGGTGCCTGCTGGCCCCAGCCCGGCCGGCCGGGGGCGGGTGTGCCCTGGGGTGGTGCCGACGGCCCGGGCACGGCGGCGGGCGCGTCGGCCGGGGGCCGGGCGTCGTCGCGGGGCGGCTCGGACGAGCCGGGCGAGGCCCAGCCCGGAGTGTCGGTCATCACTGCTCCTCGGAGGGGCGTCACGGGCGCGGTTCCGGGCGGATCTTTCGCCCGCGCGCAGCGCCCATCGTGCCATGGGGCCAGGAACGGCCCCATGGGTATCCGGTCGCTGATCGGAAACGGGGGCGCTCCGGTGACCGGGCGGTGGGCCGCGGACGGTTCGAAGGCGTTCCGGCGGGGTGTATTCGCCCGGTATGGCCGGAATTAACCGGCTGGGGGAGTTGGCCGTTGTGGAGCATTGGCACTGCTGTGCGGCAGGTCACAATCCGGTAATGAGAGGATGGACTCATGAAGGGACGCGTCCTCGTCGTTGATGACGACTCCGCACTGGCCGAGATGCTCGGCATCGTGCTGCGGGGTGAGGGTTTTGAACCGTTTTTCGTCGCGGATGGGGACAGGGCGCTAGCCGCGTTCCGGGAGACCAAGCCCGACCTGGTCCTGCTGGACCTGATGCTGCCCGGTCGGGACGGCATCGACGTCTGCCGGCAGATCCGGGCGGAGTCCGGCATCCCGATCGTCATGCTGACCGCGAAGACCGACACGGTCGACGTCGTGGTGGGCCTGGAGTCGGGCGCCGACGACTACGTCACCAAGCCGTTCAAGCCCAAGGAGCTGGTGGCCCGGGTGCGTGCCCGGCTGCGCCGCGCCGAGGAGCCGACGCCCGAGCAGCTGACCATCGGCGATCTGGTGATCGACGTGGCCGGCCACTCGGTGAAGCGGGACGGCCGGGGCATCCCGCTGACCCCGCTGGAGTTCGACCTGCTGGTCGCGCTGGCCCGCAAGCCCTGGCAGGTGTTCACCCGCGAGGTGCTGCTGGAGCAGGTCTGGGGCTACCGGCACGCGGCGGACACCCGCCTGGTCAACGTCCACGTGCAGCGCCTGCGGTCCAAGATCGAGAAGGACCCGGAGCGTCCCGAGATCGTGGTGACCGTCCGCGGCGTCGGCTACAAGGCCGGACCCAGCTGACGTGACGCACCCGTCCGACCAAGCCCCGTCGGGTTCCGCGACCGACGGGGCCGACGCCGTTCGCGGGTCCGTGCTGAGCTCGACCACCCGCCGTCGGCGCCGGGCGGCCGCGTACGCGATGCTGACCCGTCAGCTGCGGCGTCCGGCGCGCCGGGTGACGGTGCTGTACCGCCGGTCGATCCAGCTGCGGGTGGTGGCGGTCTCGCTGCTCGCGTCCATCGCGGTCGTCCTGGTGCTCGGCGTGGTCGTGATGGCGCAGGTGCGCACCGGCCTGCTCGACACCAAGATGGCGGCCGCCCGCGAGCAGGCCCGGATCGGCTTCCAGGCCGAGCTGAAGAAGATCGACGAGGCGAAGGACCAGCGGCTGCGGGTCGGTGGCACGCCCGACCCCACCACCGAGGAGACCGGCACCTGGCTGCTGCGGCAGGTCAACGACCTGGCCGCGAGCGGGCAGACCGTCTACTCGGTGATCGCGATGGCCTCCGGCACCGACGCCATCGTCCCGGAGACCGGCTTCGCGCCGCGCTACTCGGGCGACATCCTGCCCAGCAGCGTCCCGGACAGCCTGCGGGAGAAGGTCTACGCCGATCCCGGCCAGATGTTCGACCAGCCGGCCCGGATCCACCGGGTCGACGACCGGAGCGAGCCCGGGCTGGCCCTGGGCATGCAGTTCGTCGGCCCGGCCGGGAACACCTACCAGATGTTCTACGTGTTCTCGTTCGGCCAGGAGACCGACACCCTCAACCTGATCACCGGCACCCTGGCGACCGCCGGCGTGTTCGTGGTGATCCTGATGGGCGGCATCGCCTGGGTCGTGGTGCGCCAGGTGGTCACCCCGGTCCGGATGGCCGCCGGCATCTCCGAGCGGCTCGCCGACGGGCACCTGGAAGAGCGGATGAAGGTCACCGGCACGGACGACATCGCCCGCCTCGGCGAGTCGTTCAACCGGATGGCCAACGCCCTGCAGGCGCAGATCCGCCAGCTGGAGGAGCTCTCCCGGGTGCAGCGGCGCTTCGTCTCGGACGTCTCGCACGAGCTGCGCACCCCGCTGACCACCGTCCGGATGGCCGCGGACCTCATCTACGACAGCCGCGAGGACCTGGACCCGATGGCGGCCCGCTCGGCGGAGCTGCTGCAGGGCCAGCTGGACCGCTTCGAGTCGCTGCTCGCCGACCTGCTGGAGATCAGCCGCTTCGACGCCGGCGCCGCGATCCTGGACGGCGAGCCGGTCGACCTGCGCGAGATCGTCGCCCGGGTGGTGGAGGCCGCCGACCCGCTGGCGCAGGCCAAGGGCAGCGCGGTGGTGATCCGGGGCGACGGCGAGCCGGTCGTCGCCGAGGTGGACTCCCGACGGATCGAGCGCATCCTGCGCAACCTGGTGGTCAACGCGTTGGAGCACGGCGAGGGCCGTGACGTGGTGGTCCGGCTGGGCTCGGCGGACGGCGCGGTCGCGGTCGGCGTGCGCGACTACGGCATCGGCCTCAAGCCGGGCGAGGCGTCCCGGGTGTTCCACCGCTTCTGGCGAGCCGACCCGTCCCGGGTGCGGACCACCGGCGGCACCGGCCTCGGCCTGTCCATCGCGGTCGAGGACGCGCACCTGCACGGCGGCTGGCTGCAGGCCTGGGGCGAGCCCGGTGGCGGCTCGCACTTCCGGCTCACCCTGCCGCGCACCCGCGGCGGCGAGATCAGCCGGGCGCCGTTCCGGCTGGAGCCGGAGGACTCCCGCAACAACCGGGGCCTGGGCACCTACGGCATGCCGTACCGGCGGGCGATCAGCCCGTCCGGCGCGACCGCGATGACCGCCGCCGAGGAGCCGACGGAGACGCCGGAGGGGCCGGTCAACGCCTTCGGCAGCGGGCTCGGCGGGGTGCTGAACATCGGCCCGGTGGGCAAGCGCCGGCTGCCCGAGGGGCCGCGTGCGGACCCCTCGGACGTTCGGGCGGCGGGGGCCGGGTACGGTGCCACCGGCGCCCAGGTGATGGTGGACCCGACGCGCGGACGGCCGTCGGTGGCGCAGCGGACGGCGGAGCCGGACGTGACGGGCGGGACGGACCTGGAGGGGTCGCAGCGTGCGAAGGACGAGCAGCAGGACTGAGCCGCGGTTCGTGGCGGTGGCCGGCGTGGTGCTCGGCGCCCTGGTGGCGAGCGGCTGCGCGGCCATGCCGGACTCCGGCGGCATCTCCAAGGTGGAGCTGTCGCAGGGGGCCGCCGACAAGAACCTGCAGGCCAAGGTCTACCCGGTGGCGCCGGCCAAGGGCGCCAAGCCGCGTGCCCTGCTGACCGGGTTCCTGGACGCGGTGACCGCCGACGAGGGGTACGAGACCGCGCGTCAGTACCTCACCGAGGACGCCGCCGCGCACTGGAACCCGGACGCCGGCGTCCAGGTGCTCTCCGCCGCCACCCCGAACCTCCCGGCCGGCCAGGAGGTCACCGACGCCGACACCAGGATCTCCGGGACGGTGACCGGGGCACTGGTCGCCAGGATCGACGAGCGGCACTCGTACGTCCTGGTCGGGCGGCAGGACGTCTCGTCCGACTTCACCTTCGTCCGGCAGAAGGACGGCGAGTGGCGGATCGACAAGCTGCCGGCCGGCGTGATCATGAACGAGACCAACTTCAACAACAGCTACCGCCAGGTCGACCGGTACTTCTACACCACCCCGGACCCGTCCTCGACCGCCACCGGAAGCGCCGGCCAGCAGGTGCTGGTCCCCGACCCGATCTACCTGCGGCGCCGGACGGACCCGCTGACCGCGGCCGCCAAGGCCCTGGTCGCCGGGCCCTCGACCTGGCTCGCGCCGGTCGCCCGGACCTCCTTCCCGAGCGGCGCCACCGTCGAGCGGGTGAGCGTCGACGACGGCCGGGTCGCCCATGTGCAGCTCGGCGGGGTGGACGTCAGTGAGCCGGTGTCCTGCCGGCGGATGGCGACCCAGCTCTTCTACACCCTCGCCGACCAGGGCAAGGGGCAGGTCGAGCGGCTGGAGCTGAAGGGCCAGCGCGGCACGTGCTTCGCGAGCCGCAACGACCTGCCGGCCACCGGCCCCGGCGCCCTGGCCGGGCCGCTGCCCGCGCAGCAGTACTACCAGCGGGCCGACAACGGCGTCCTGATGGTCACCGACGAGCAGCGCAGCGGCGAATCGGTGCGCGGCGCCCTCGGCAAGCCGCAGCCGGCCGGAAAGGCCCCGCTCGGCGAGATCGCCGTCAACCGGGACGGCTCCCGGGCCGCCGCGATCAGCGGGGACGGCCACCAGCTCTACTCGGTGCCGCTGGCGGACAGCCCGGTGACGATGCCCGACCCGGTGGTCACCTCGCCGGTGAAGACCGCCGGCAAGGAGGACGGGTTCGCCTCGCCCAGCTGGGACGGCCGCGGCGACCTCTGGGTGGTGGACCGCAACCCGCAGGGCCCGCGGGTGGTGATGGTCCGCGGCAACCGGGCGTACCCCGTCGCGGTCGAGGGGCTGGAGGGGCAGACCGTGCAGGCCCTGCGGATCTCCTCGGACGGCACCCGGGTCGCCCTGGTGGTCAAGACCGCGGGCGCGCCCAGCCGCTCGTTGCTGTTCGGCCTGGTGGTGCACGGCGGGACCCCGGACGCACCGACCGCGCGGATCACCGGCCTGCGCCGGGCGGCCCCCTGGCTCACCGACGTCGTCTCGGTCTCCTGGGCGGAGTCGGACCAACTGCTGGTGCTCGGCAAGGAGGCCGACCGGATCCAGCAGCTGTACTACATCAGCACCGACGGCTCGCAGAACGCCGACGCCAAGCTGCAGGGCGGGGAGAGCATGCTCACCGTCTCGGCCTCCGAGTCCCGGGGCAACGTCCTGGCCCAGGCGCCCTCGGTGCTCGCGGTGGGCAACAGCAAGATCTACCGCCTGATCGGCAGTCAGTGGCGGGAGGTCCAGTTGACGGACAAGGCCGGCTCCTTCTTCTACGCGGGCTGACGCTCCGCCGGGCCGTCCGGTGCCGGCGCCCTGTCCCGGACCGGTGCCTCAGCCGGTGCGGTGCACGGTGGCGGCGACCGTGGCGGCGGCCCGGGCGGGCAGCCCGGCGTCCGCCAGCGCCCGGGCCGCCTCGGCGAGGCTGGCGCCGGTGGTCACCAGGTCGTCCACCAGGACCGGCTGACGGCCCGCCAGGCCGCGCCGGGCGCGCGGCAGCACGGTCAGCGCGCCGTGCAGGTTGCGGCGCCGCTCGGCCGCGCCCAGCCCGGCCTGGTCGACGACCGGGCGGGCGTGCCGCAGCAGCGGCTCCGCCCGGGCGTCCAGGCCGGCCCGGCGCAGCGCGCGGGCGGCGGCCCCGGCCAGCCGCAGCGTCGGGTCGTGGCCGCGGGCGCGGACGGCGGCGCGGGCCGAGGGCATCGGGACCAGCAGCAGCGGCGCGGACCCGGCGCGCGGCCCCAGGGCGGAGCGGACGGCCCGGCCGAGCGCCTCGCCGAGCGGGCCGGCCAATCGCAGCGCGCCGCGCTCCTTGTGGGCGAGCAGCAACTGCCGGACGGGGTCGGCGTACGGGGCGGCGGCGTGCGCCCAGGGCAGCAGGGTGGGGCCGGGCCGGGCGGCGGCCAGGGCGTGCCGGCAGGCCGGGCAGAGCTGGGTCCGTTCGGTGCCGCAGCCGGCGCAGCGGGCGGGGAGCAGGACGTCCAGCAGCCCGGCCAGTGCGTGGCCGAACGGCCCTTGGGCGGACGGCGGACGGACGGGGGTGGGGGAGGGCGGCACGGCTGCTCCTGGCGGCGGCAGGCACGGAGAGTGAGCAAAGGATGCGCCGTACGGGGGGTGTTGTCCAGGTATTTACCCATGCTTCACTCGCAGGAGGGTAGAGAGGGTGGAACAGCTTGACCGCCCTGCCCGCAGTATCGGGTCATACCCGTGGCCTCGCCCGGGGAGGCGAAAAGCCCGTGTGAGGTGTTCGATAAGCCCACAGGGGGTTTCAACCGTCCCTGGTGGGGAGGAAGTGAGGTGAGGGCCAGTCGTTTCCCGCCGCTGGCGGCGGGGGCGGGGGGCCGGCAGTGGATGGGCTGGTCCAGCTGGGTCTCAGTCCGGTCCGGTAGCACCCGGATCGGCGTCAGCACGAGGGATCGGAGTTCTGCGTGGACATCGTCGTCAAGGGCCGCAAGACCGAGGTGCCCAAGAGGTTCCGCGAGCACGTGGCCGAGAAGCTGGAGAAGGTCCAGAAGTTCGACGGCAAGGTGATCAGCCTCGACGTCGAGGTGTCCAAGGAGCACAACCCGCGGCAGGCCGACCGGTCCGAGCGGGTGGAGATCACTCTCCGTACCCGCGGGCCGGTGATCCGGGCCGAAGCCGCCGCCGGCGACCCGTACGCGGCGCTCGACCTGGCCTCGGCGAAGCTCGACGCGCAGCTGCGCAAGTCCGCAGACCGGCGCCGGGTGCACAAGGGCGGCAACGGCGGCCGCACCCCCATCAGCGTCGCCGAGGCGACCGCGGCGCTGGCTGCGCTGCCGGACACGACGGCGCCGGAGGGCGAGACCAACGGGGCCGTCCGCAAGACCATGATGGGATCCCTGGAAGTGGAGGGCGAAGGCCCGCTGGTGGTCCGGGAGAAGACCCACCCGGCCGCCCCGATGGCGCTGGACCAGGCGCTCTACGAGATGGAACTGGTCGGCCACGACTTCTACCTCTTCGTCGAGAAGGACAGCGGCCTGCCGAGCGTCGTCTACCGTCGTCACGGCTACCACTACGGCGTCATCCACCTGCAGACCGACGCGTCGGCCGGCTCGGGTAGTGGTGCGGGCGGGGCGATCGGCGCGAACGACGACGAGGACTGACCGTCCGAGCAATGTGGGAGAGGTGACCCCGGCGGCCGTGGCTGCCGGGGTCACCGGCGTTTCGGGGCAGGGCGACTCGAACGGAGGTCGAGGGCCGGCCCGAGGGGTCACCCGAAGCGGGACAATCGGCGCCGGAGCGTGACCTTGAGGGCTGCGGGGCGTGGAATGATTGGCGCACGACGTCCCGCGAAGGGGGAGGAGCGGATGGGGGATCACTTCGGGCTGGGGCCCGCTACGGGGCCGGTCACCGGACTGTCACCAGGACCGGAGGAGGAACCCGCGTACGCGCCGCACCGGGGTGAGCCGATCCGCGTGCTGGTCGTGGACGACCACGCGCTGTTCCGCCGGGGGCTGGAGATCGTGCTCGCGGAGGAGCCGGACATCAAGGTCGTCGGCGAGGCCGGCGACGGTGCCGAGGCCGTGCTGAAGGCCGCCGACCTGCTGCCCGACATCATCCTGATGGATGTCCGGATGCCGCGTCGCAGCGGGATCGAGGCGTGCACCGCGATCAAGGACGTGGCGCCCAGCACCAAGATCATCATGCTGACGATAAGCGACGAGGAGGCCGACCTCTACGAGGCGATCAAGGCGGGGGCCACCGGCTACCTGCTCAAGGAGATCTCCACCGACGAGGTCGCCACCGCGATCCGAGCGGTGGCCGACGGGCAGTCCCAGATCAGCCCGTCGATGGCGTCCAAGCTGCTCACCGAGTTCAAGTCGATGATCCAGCGCCGTTCCGACGACCGGGACCTGGTGCCCGCACCCCGACTCACCGACCGGGAGTTGGAGGTGCTGAAGCTGGTGGCGACCGGGATGAACAACCGGGAGATCGCCAAGGAGCTGTTCATCAGCGAGAACACCGTGAAGAACCACGTGCGCAACATCCTGGAGAAGCTCCAACTGCACTCCAGGATGGAGGCGGTGGTGTACGCGATGCGCGAGAAGATCCTCGAAATAGGGTGACCGGGGCGGCGCCCGGATTTCAGGGAGTGTCCGTCGGACACCCCCTAGCCTGCGAGGAGTTTCTCCAGGGCCGGGCGCAGCCGCTCATCGTGCAGGGCCTCGATCCGGACGTCGTCGCAGCCGACCCAGGCGGCCGCCTCGCGCAGGGCCGCCGCGAGCGCCTCGACATGCCGGGTGGAGTCCAGCGAGACCTGACGGGCCACCAGGGTGCGCCCCTCCCGGGCCGGGTCGACCCGGCCCACCAGCCGGCCGCCGGCCAGCAGCGGCATCGCGAAGTAGCCGTGCACCCGCTTGTGCTTGGGCGTGTAGGCCTCCAGCCGGTGCGTCATGCCGAAGATCCGCTCGGTGCGCGCACGGTCCCAGACCAGAGAGTCGAACGGCGAGAGCAGCGTGGTGCGGTGGCGCCCGCGCGGGGCGGCGGCCAGCGCGGCCGGGTCGGCCCAGGCCGGGGCCGGGGCGTCGTCCGGGCCCCAGCCGGCCACCTCGACCGGGACGAGCCCGCAGTCCGCGAGCACCGGGTCCAACTCCTCGGCGCGCAGCCGGTGGTAGTCCAGCAGATCGGTCCGGGTGGCCACGCCGAGCGCGGCTCCGGCCTGGGCGACCAGGGTGCGCACGCACTCCCGGTCGGCCAGGTCCTGCCCGAACAGTGCGTCGGGGATGGCCTGTTCGGCCAGCGCGTAGACGCGCTTCCAGCTCCGGCGCTCGGTGCAGACCACGTCGCCGAAGGCCAGCGCCCGCTCGACCGCGATCTTGGTGTCCGACCAGTCCCACCACTCGGCGGTCCTCTTGGCGCCGCCCAGCTCGGTGGAGGTCAGCGGCCCCTCGGCGCGCAGCTTGTCGAGCACGTGACGGTACGTCTCGGGCGTGACCTGGTGGCCCCAGAGGTGGCCCCGGCCGCGGTAGCGGCGGCGCCGGAACGCGAACAGCGGCCACTCCTCGACCGGCAGGATGCAGGCCGCGTGCGACCAGTACTCGAAGCTCGCGCCCGCGCCCCAGTACGCTGCCTCGACGGCCGGGCGGCCGACCGCGCCGAGCCGCGCGTACGGCACCAGCTCGTGCGAGCGGGCCAGGACCGAGATGGTGTCCAACTGGACGGCGCCCAGGTGGCGCAGCACCCCGCGCACCCCGGCCCGGCGGTCCGGCGCGCCGAGCAGGCCCTGGGCGCGGAGGGCGATCCGGCGGGCTTCGTCGGCGCTCAGGACGGTGGCGGGCGGCGGGCCGGCGGGGGAGCCGGCGGCAGGCAGGGCGGTCATGCCGGTGAGGGTAGCCCGGGGCACCGACAACCGGCC
The DNA here is from genome assembly GCF_029894125.1 of Kitasatospora sp. MAA19. GTDB lineage: Bacteria > Actinomycetota > Actinomycetes > Streptomycetales > Streptomycetaceae > Kitasatospora. The sequence goes on along the minus strand of NZ_JARXYZ010000011.1, from coordinate 242,305 downwards.
GGGGCGCGGCGCCGAGGGGTCAGGGCCGCAGGTCCGGGAGGTCCGGGAGGTCCGAGGCGATCAGCGAGGCGATCCAGGCGTCGCGGAAGACGCCGCGCTGCTCGGCGTACGCGCGCAGGGTGCCCTCGAAGCGGTAGCCGACCCTCTCGGCCACCGCGCGGGAGCCCTCGTTGCCCACGTAGGCCTGCCACTCCAGGCGGCGCAGGCCGAGCCCGGCCAGGCCGTAGCGGGCGACCGCGCGGGCGGCCTCGACCGTGTAGCCGCGGCCGCGGAACTCCTTCGTCGCCCACCAGCCGACCTCGGCGGAGCCCGGGTCGCCGGGGCGCAGTACCAGGCCCTGGGAGCCGACCAGGGCGCCGGAGCTGCGCTCGAACACACACCAGATCCGGTTCTCGCCGGTGCGCCAGCCGTTCGCGGCGAGGTCGCGGACGAAGTATTCGGCGTCCGCGCGCCGGTACGGGCTCGGGACCACCGTCCAGCGCTGGATCTCCGGGTCCTGGCAGGCGGCGGAGATCGCGTCGACGTCCGATTCCTGCGGGGCCCGCAGGACGAGGCGGTCGGTGGTGAGGGTGACGGGCTCGGTACGGGGCTCTTCCATGGGCGGATTATTCCGGGGGAGGGGGAATTCCGGCATCCGATTATGGAGCCAACTCCTCGGCCGGTTGACCGGTTTGCCCCGGTGGGCGGTGCTATCGGATCAAGTGCTCGTGCGGGTGACACGGGAATACCGTGCTGACGCACCTCCCGGGGCATTGGACTCCTCGCATACGATGGCCCGTGCGGTGGGGTGGACCCCCCGTGCAGTCGTCCAGTGCCAATACAGGCAAGGAGCCCGCTCAAGTGTCCGTCTTCGACAAGATCCTGCGCGCCGGCGAAGGCAAGATCCTTCGCAAGCTGCAGCGGATTGCTGCCCAGGTCAACTCCATCGAAGAGGACTTCGTCAACCTCACCGACGCCGAGCTGCGCGCGTTGACCGACGAGTACAAGCAGCGGCTCGCGGACGGCGAGACCCTGGACGACATCCTCCCCGAGGCCTTCGCCACGGTCCGCGAGGCCGCCAAGCGCGTGCTCGGCCAGCGGCACTACGACGTCCAGCTCATGGGCGGCGCGGCGCTGCACCACGGGTACGTCGCCGAGATGCGCACCGGTGAGGGCAAGACCCTCGTCGGCACCCTGCCCGCGTACCTGAACGCGCTCACCGGCAAGGGCGTCCACCTGATCACCGTGAACGACTACCTCGCCGAGCGCGACTCGGAGTGGATGGGCCGGGTGCACCGCTTCCTCGGCCTCGAAGTCGGCGTGATCCTGGGCAACATGACGCCCGCCGAGCGCAAGCACCAGTACTCGATGGACATCACGTACGGCACGAACAACGAGTTCGGCTTCGACTACCTGCGCGACAACATGGCCTGGTCGAAGGACGAACTCGTCCAGCGCGGCCACAACTTCGCGGTCGTCGACGAGGTCGACTCGATCCTCATCGACGAGGCCCGTACCCCGCTGATCATCTCCGGCCCGGCCGACCAGGCGACCAAGTGGTACGCCGACTTCGCCAAGCTGGTGCTGCGCCTGAAGATCGACCGCGACTACGAGGTCGACGAGAAGAAGCGCACCGTCGGCATCCTGGAGGAGGGCGTCACCCGGGTCGAGGACTACCTCGGGATCGACAACCTGTACGAGTCGGTGAACACCCCGCTGGTCGGCTTCCTGAACAACGCCATCAAGGCGAAGGAGCTGTACAAGGCGGACAAGGACTACGTCGTGATGAACGGCGAGGTCATGATCGTCGACGAGCACACCGGCCGCATCCTGGCCGGCCGCCGCTACAACGAGGGCATGCACCAGGCGATCGAGGCGAAGGAGGGGGTGGAGGTCCAGAACGAGAACCAGACGCTGGCCACCATCACCCTGCAGAACTTCTTCCGGCTGTACGGCAAGCTCGCCGGCATGACCGGCACCGGCACCACCGAGGCCGCCGAGTTCCACCAGATCTACAAGCTCGGCGTGGTGCCGATCCCGACCAACAAGGACCCGCTGCGCATCGACCAGCCCGACCTGATCTACAAGTCGGAGCCGGCCAAGTTCGCCGCCGTGGTCGAGGACATCGCCGAGAAGCACGAGAAGGGCCAGCCGGTGCTGGTCGGCACCGTGTCGGTGGAGAAGTCCGAGTACCTGTCGCAGGAGCTGCGCAAGCGCGGCATCCCGCACGAGGTGCTGAACGCCAAGCACCACGAGCGCGAGGCGCAGATCGTCGCGCAGGCGGGCCGCAAGGGCGCAGTGACCGTCGCCACCAACATGGCCGGCCGCGGTACCGACATCATGCTCGGCGGCAACTCCGACCACCTCGCGGCGGCCGAGCTGGCGCAGCGCGGGCTCACGCCGACCGAGACCCCGGAGGAGTACGAGGCCGCGTTCCCGGCCGCGCTGGAGAAGGCCAAGGCCTCGGTCAAGGCGGAGCAGGACGAGGTCAAGGAGGCCGGCGGCCTCTACGTCCTCGGCACCGAGCGGCACGAGTCCCGCCGGATCGACAACCAGCTGCGCGGCCGCTCCGGCCGTCAGGGCGACCCGGGCGAGTCCCGCTTCTACCTGTCGCTGGGTGACGACCTGATGCGCCTGTTCAAGGCCGGCATGGTCGAGCGCGTGCTGTCGATGGCCAACGTGCCCGAGGACGTGCCGATCGAGTCCAAGATGGTCACCCGGGCGATCGCCTCCGCGCAGACCCAGGTCGAGCAGCAGAACTTCGAGATCCGCAAGAACGTCCTCAAGTACGACGAGGTGCTGAACCGCCAGCGCGAGGTCATCTACGGCGAGCGCCGCCGCGTGCTGGAGGGCGAGGACCTGCAGGAGCAGGTCGGCCACTTCATGGACGACACCGTCGAGGCCTACGTCAGGGCGGCCACCGGCGAGGGCTTCGAGGACGACTGGGACCTGGAGAAGCTCTGGACGGCGCTCAAGCAGCTCTACCCGATCACCCTGGATCTGGAGGAGCTGGAGGAGGAGGCCGGCGGCTCCGCCGGGATGACCTCCGAGTTCCTGATCAAGGTCGTCCAGGAGGACATCCAGGCCCAGTACGGTGCCCGCGAGGACCAGCTCGGCTCCGAGATCATGCGTGAGCTGGAGCGCCGGGTCGTGCTGTCGGTGCTGGACCGCCGCTGGCGCGAGCACCTCTACGAGATGGACTACCTCCAGGAGGGCATCGGCCTGCGGGCCATGGCGCAGCGCGACCCGCTGGTCGAGTACCAGCGCGAGGGCTTCGACATGTTCACCGCGATGATGGAGGGCATCAAGGAGGAGTCCGTCGGCTACCTGTTCAACCTGGAGGTCCAGGTCGAGCAGCAGGTCGAGGAGGTCCCGGTCGAGGACGCCCAGGTGGTGCTCGACAAGCTGGAGAAGGACGCCGCCCGCCCGGAGATCAAGGCCAAGGGCCTGGAGGCCCCGAAGCCGCAGCGGCTGCACTACACGGCCCCCTCGGACGAGGTCGGCGGCGGTGTCATCGAGGGCGACTTCGAGGACCTCGCGCCGGAGGACGAGGGCGACGGGCTGACCCGCGCCGAGCGGCGCAAGGCCGCCAAGTCGGCCAAGGGCCGCCGCCGCAAGGGCTGAGCAGGCCGCAGGACGCCGCACAGGGCGCCGCTCCCGGACGGGGGCGGCGCCCTGTGCCGTCCCGTGCGTCCCGTGCCGCCGCGTGGCCGTGGTGGCCGTCCTGGTGGTGCCGGAGGTCCTGGTCGGGCGGACCGCGATGGCCGGGCTGGTCATCGGGCCTCCACGGCGGTGCACTGCCACTGCCCGGCCGTCCCGCGCTGCTCCAGCCGGAAGGCCACCATGTGGTGCCGCCGGCCGAGGTCGACCCGGACGCAGGCCTCGACCGCGTCGGGCGAGGGCGACCGGTCGTGGACCGGGCCGAGCCGGGGCCGGTCGGCGACGCCGCCGCGGCGCAGCGCGCCGGCCCGGACCAGGGAGGCGAGCTGCCCGTAGCCGTCCAGACTGGTGTGCCGCATCAGCTGGCCGGAGGGCCGGGCGCCGGTGAGCACCTCGACCAGCTGGTGGGCGAAGCGGGAGGCCAGCGCCCCGGGGTCGTGGCCGCCCGCGCCCGTACAGGTGGCACGGGGGTGGCGCGGTCGGCGCCCGGCCGGGTGCCGACCTGCCGGGTGGTGGGCGACCGGGTGGTGGGCGGTCGGGGGCTGGCCGGCGGCGGTGCGCGGCCGACGGTGCGGGCGGGCGGTGAGCGGTGCGGTCACGGAGGCTCCTCGGCGTGGTGGTGCGGGTACGGACGGGTCCTTGCTAGCGGTGCTCCGCGCGGGGCGGCAAGGGCTTTTGCGAGTACCCCCGGACCAGCCGGAAGGTTCACCTATCCGGGTGAACAGGTCAGTGCGGTGACGGGTCCGTCGCGCCACCGCGCGGCGCCCGGTTGACGTGCGCGGACGGGTCGTACGGTCCGAAAGAGGACGGTCCGATGCGCCGGACCGGGTGTCCTGCGGCGCCGCCCCCGTTGCGTAGCCCGGCCGTCCGCGCGCACCATCGGATCCTGATCGGGAACTGCGGGGAGCGGGCCAGCCGCCCCCACCACGACGGGCGGCCGCCATGACGACACGGTTAGCTGCGGTGCCGGCCCCGGCGGCCGCGGGCACCGCCCCGCCCGCCGGGGAGGCGCCGCGGCGCGGGCTGGTGCTGGGCGGCGGCGGGATGCTCGGCGCGGCCTGGACGGTCGGCGCGCTGTGCGCCGTCGAGGAGGCCACCGGCTGGCGGCCGGGCGGCGCCGACGTGCTGCTCGGCACCTCGGCGGGCTCGATCCTCGGCGCGATGCTGGTCGGCGGGGTCCGCGTCGAGCAGCTGCGCGACCACCAGCGCGGCCTGCCGGTCACCGACGGCCCGCTGGCCGGAGTGGCCTTCGACTACGACACGGCCGCCGGCGGCGCGTTGCCGTCCCGACCCCGGGCCGGCATCGGCTCGCCCGGCCTGCTGCGGGACGCCGTCCGGCACCCGCGCGAGTACCCGCTGCTGACCATGGTGTCGGCGATGGCGCCGCACGGCCGGGGTTCGCTGGCCCCGGTCGGCGAGCTGGTGCGCGGCCTGCTCGGCCCGGGCGGTTGGCCGCTCCCGGACGCGGACGGTGGCGCCGGGGCCGCGGCGCTGCGGGTGGCGGCGGTGGACTACCGCAACGGCCACCGGGTGGTCTTCGGCGACCCGGACGCCCCGGTGGTCGCGGTCGCCGACGCGGTGATGGCCTCCTGCGCGATCCCGGGCTGGTTCGCCCCGGTGCGGCTGAACGGCTCGGCGTACGTGGACGGCGGCTGCTGGTCCGCCACCAACGCCGACCTGCTGCTCGGCCGCGGTCTGGACGAGGTGTACGTGCTCGCCCCGATGGCCCTGCGGCTGCGCCCGCGCGCCGACCGTACCGACGGAGCCGACGGAGCCGGCGGCACCGCCCGCGGCACCCTGGCCGGGCTGCGCGAGTGGCGCGCCGACCGGGACCGCCCACGCGGCGTCCTGGCCCAGCTGGTCAGCCGCTACCGCCGCGCCGTCACCCGGCAGCTGCTGCGCGAGGCCGCGCTGCTGCGGGCCGAAGGCGTCCGGGTGCGGCTGCTCGCGCCGACGCCGGCCGACCTCGCCGTGATGGGCCCGAACATGATGGACCCGGCCCGCCGCGACACGGTGCTGGAGAGCGCCCTGCGGAGCAGCCGGGAGGCCCTGCGGGCCGCCCGGTGAGCAGGGCCGAGGTGATCACGCCCGGCCCGGCGGCGCTTATTCTGGGGGCGCTGGAAGCGGAGCCGCTGGACAAACCCCCGCTGGACGAACCCCCGCAGGACGAACCGGAGAGTGCCACCGATGCGCGTGTACGTGCCCACCACCCTGAACGGCCTGGCGGCGGCGCACCCGGGTGGTGCCCTGGAGCAGTCCGCGGCCTACGCCGTGACGCCCGCACTGCGCGAGTGGTACGTCAGTGACGACCTGGAGGAGCTGGAGTACGCGGCGCTGAACCGGGCCGCGCAGTCCTCCCTGCGGTTGCTGGCCGCCGACCCGGATGCCCCGCGCCGCCGGGTCGTGGTGGCCCTGGACGTGGCCGACTCCGCCGTCCGGCCCTTCCCCGGCGACGAGTACCAGGACCAGGCCTCGCTCGGCCGCGTGGTGCTGGCCGACCCGGTGCGGCTCGCCAAGGCCGCGGCGGTGCACGCGGACGTCGCCGACGGCGAGGTGGTCGAGGACGTCGCGGCGGCGGTGGCGGCGGTGGCCGCGGCCGACGCGGGTGACCAGGACGCCCAGTTCACCGTGGACGGCGCCGAGGACCACGACCTGCTCTGGTTCGCCACCCAGGAGATCCCCGGCCTGCTGGCCTGACCGCCTGCTGGCCTGACCGCCTGACCGCCTGACCGCCTGGCAGTGGGCGAGGCGCGCGGGTGAGCCCCGTCCTACCGGCGTGTCGGTGGTCGGGGCTACCGTTCCCCGCGTGCGTACTCACATCGTTTGGGACTGGAACGGCACGCTCTTCCACGACATGGAGGCGGTGCTCGGCGCGAGCAACGCCGCGTTCGCGACCATCGGCGTCGGGCCGATGACCATGCAGGAATACCGCGAGCAGTACGAGATCCCGATCCCCCGGTTCTACCGGCGGCTGCTCGGCAGGACGCCGTCCGAGGAGGAGTGGCTGCGGCTGGACGACGCCTTCCACGACCGCTACCGGGAGCTGAGCCCGGCCTGCGGGCTGACGGACGGCGCGCGCGAGCTGCTGGACGGCTGGCGGGAGGCCGGGCACAGCCAGTCGCTGCTGTCGATGTACGAGCACGAGAAGCTGCTGCCGCTGGTCGACACCTTCGGCCTGACCGGCAGCTTCCTGCGGGTGGACGGCCGCAGCGGCCCGTCCGGCGGCCAGAAGGCGGAGCACCTGACCCGGCACCTGGCCGCGCTCGGCGAGCGGGTGGACCCGGCCCGGACGGTGCTGATCGGCGACGCCGCGGACGACGCCCTGGCGGCGCTGAGCGCGGGTGCGCACGCGGTGCTCTACGCCGGCGGCTCGCACACCCGGGAGAAGCTGGAGCCGCTCGGCGTGCCGGTGGTGGACAGCCTGGCCGAGGCGGTCGAGCTGGCCGGGCGGCTGGGGCGGCCCTGACCGGCCCCGGTGGGCGTGGCGGGCGCCACGTCCGCCGTCCGCGTGTCTGAACGGGCGGATCGCGCGGTCGCTGGTCAGGCTGGACTAGGGCTTGTCCTGGGGCCTGTCGGGTGGATCAGGACGGGCCCTGCCACCGAGCAGCCAGCAGGACGGAGCCGCCATGCCGATCGACGCAGTCACCGAGGTACCCCACCCGGCCAACGAACCGGTGCAGGGGTACGCGCCCGGCAGTCCGGAGCGGGACCGGCTGGTCCGGCGGCTGGACGAGCTGGCGGCCGAGCAGATCCCGCTGCCGATGACCATCGGCGGCGAGCAGCGGTTCGGCGGCGGTGAGCGGATCGAGGTCGTCCAGCCGCACCACCACGCCGCCAAGCTGGGGGTGCTCGGCAACGCCACCCGGGAGGACGCCCGCGCGGCGGTGGACTCGGCGCTCGCCGCGGGCCGGCAGTGGCGGTCGCTGTCCTTCGACGACCGGGCGGCGGTCTTCCTGCGCGCCGCCGACCTGCTGGCCGGGCCCTGGCGGGAGACCCTCAACGCGGCCACCATGCTGGGCCAGTCCAAGACCGCGCAGCAGGCCGAGATCGACTCCGCCTGCGAGCTGATCGACTTCTGGCGGTTCAACGTCCACTTCGCCCGGCAGATCCTGGCCGAGCAGCCGATCTCCTCACCTGGCGTCTGGAACCGGGTGGACCACCGCCCGCTGGAAGGTTTCGTCTACGCGGTCACGCCGTTCAACTTCACCGCGATCGCCGGCAACCTGCCCACCGCGCCCGCGCTGATGGGCAACACCGTGGTCTGGAAGCCCGCGCCGACCCAGACCCTGGCCGCGTACCACCTGATGCGGCTGCTGGAGGCGGCCGGCCTGCCGCCCGGGGTGGTCAACCTGGTCACCGGCGACGGCCTCCAGCTCTCCGCGGTCGCCCTCGCCGACCCGGCGCTCGCCGGGCTGCACTTCACCGGCTCCACCGCCACCTTCCAGTCGCTCTGGCAGACCATCGGCGCCAACATCGGCGGCTACCGGACGTACCCGCGGATCGTCGGCGAGACCGGCGGCAAGGACTTCCTGCTGGCCCACCGCTCGGCAGACCCGGCGATCCTGAAGACGGCGCTGGTCCGCGGCGCCTTCGAGTACCAGGGTCAGAAGTGCTCGGCGCTCTCCCGCGCCTACCTGCCCCGCAGCCTCTGGCAGAAGATCAAGGACGAGCTGCTGGCCGAGGTGGACGCGCTCACGGTGGGCGACGTCACGGACCTCTCCAACTTCATGGGCGCCCTGATCGACCGCCGCGCCTTCGAGAAGAACCGGGACGCCATCGAGCGGGCCAAGGCCGATCCGACGATCGAGCTGGCGGCGGGCGGCCAGTACGACGACGCGATCGGCTGGTTCGTCCGGCCGACCGTGCTGGTCTCCTCCGACTACCGCAACGAGATCTTCCGGACGGAGTACTTCGGTCCGATCCTGGCCGTCCACGTCTACGAGGACGCCCGCTGGGAGGACGTGCTGCGCCGGGTCGACTCCGGTGCGCCGTACGGCCTGACCGGTTCGGTGATCGCGCAGGATCGTTACGCCATCGCCCAGGCGGTCGAGGAGCTGCGCTTCACCGCGGGGAACTTCTACATCAACGACAAGCCGACCGGTGCGGTCGTCGGCCAGCAGCCCTTCGGGGGCGGCCGGGCCTCCGGGACCAACGACAAGGCGGGTGCCGCTACGAACCTCCTGCGCTGGACCTCGGCCCGCGCGATCAAGGAGACCTTCGTGCCGTCGACCCACCACGGTTACCCGCATATGGGCTGAGAGTGAACCTGACGCTCCGGTTTGGACATGGTGTCCAGGACGGACCGATCATCCTGCGAGTTTGCGCCTCCCTGTCCCTGTCCACCTTCGATTGATCCGGTTAGGCTGGCTGGCGTCGTCGGGTGGCTCCGCAGGACGAAACGTCCTACCCACTGCTGAGGAATTTCATGCGCGCCATGAAGCCTTTTCAGTCGGAAGGTGCGGCAGGATTGCGAGTGACCCGTCGGTGTTCATCCACACACCACCGAGTCACGCAACGGCGCGCGACAGGAGCCAAGAAGTCATGCAGACCAAGCTGGACGCAGCCAAGGCCGAACTGCTCAAGAAGGCAGCCGCAGCCGCTGAGAACAGCCAGGTGGGGGGAGCGGCGCCGGGGGAAGGCCTGAGCAACGGCGCTCTGACCGCGTACCTGCACCACTACTACCTCCACACCGCGCCCGAGGACCTGGTCGACCGCGACCCGGTCGACGTGTACGGGGCGGCGGCCTCCCACTACCGGCTGGGCCTCAAGCGCCCGCAGGGCACCGCCGAGGTGCGGGTGTACACCCCCTCGGTGGAGGAGAACGGCTGGTCCTGCGGCCACACCGTGGTCGAGGTCGTCACCGACGACATGCCCTTCCTGGTCGACTCCGTCACCAACGAGCTGTCCCGCCAGGACCGCGCGATCCACATCGTGATCCACCCCCAGCTGCTCGTCCGCCGTGACATCACCGGCAAGCTGCTGGAGATCCTGGACGTCGACGCCTGCTCCCGCAGCCAGGCCGCCGGTGCCGAGTGGCCCGCCGACGCGACCGTCGAGTCGTGGATGCACATCGAGATCGACCGCGAGACCGACCGCGAGGACCTGCGCGGCATCGAGACCGACCTGCGCCGGGTGCTCGGCGACGTCCGCGAGGTCGTCGAGGACTGGGGCAAGATGCGCGAGAGCGCGCTGCGCCTGGCCGACGAGCTGGCCGAGGAGCCCCCGGCGGGCCTGCCCGAGCAGGAGGTCGGCGAGGCCTGGGAGCTGATGCGCTGGCTCGCCGACAACCACTTCACCTTCCTCGGCTACCGCGAGTACGACCTGGTCGAGCACGAGGGCGAGGAGGTCCTGAAGGCCGTCGCCGGGACCGGCCTGGGCATCCTGCGCTCCGACCCGCGCGGCCACGACGACGACCACCACGCGGTCAGCGAGGCCTTCGGCCGGCTCTCCGCGCCGGTCCGCGCCAAGGCCCACGAGAAGAAGCTGCTCGTCCTGACCAAGGCCAACAGCCGCTCCACCGTGCACCGTCCGGCCTACCTGGACTACGTCGGCGTCAAGAAGTTCAACGCCGCCGGCGAGCCGACCGGCGAGCGCCGCTTCCTGGGCCTGTTCTCCTCCGCCGCGTACACCGAGTCGGTCACCCGGATCCCGGTCGTGCGCCGCAAGGTCCAGGAGGTGCTGGACGGCTCCGGCTTCTCCAGCGAGAGCCACGACGGCCGCGACCTGCTGCAGATCATGGAGACCTTCCCGCGGGACGAGATGTTCCAGACCGCGGCCGCCGACCTGATCTCCATCGCCACCAGCGTGCTCTACCTGCAGGAGCGCCGTAAGCTGCGGCTCTTCCTGCGCCAGGACGAGTACGGGCGCTACTTCTCCGCGTTCATCTACCTGCCGCGCGACCGCTACACCACCCGGATCCGGCTGCTGCTCACCGACATCCTCAAGGAGGAGCTGCACGGCGCCACCATCGACTACACGGTGTACGCCACCGAGTCGGTGCTGACCCGTCTGCACTTCGTCGTCCGGGTCGCCCCCGGCACCGCGCTGCCGCGACTCACCGACTCCGACATCGAGCGGATCGAGAACCGCCTGGCCGAGGCCGCCCGGTTCTGGATGGACGGCTTCCACGACCAGCTGCACATCGAGCTGGGCGAGGAGAAGTCCGCCGAGCTCGGCCACAAGTACGCCAACGCCTTCCCCGACGGCTACCGCGCCGACTTCCCGCCGCGCACCGCCGTCTCCGACATCAAGCAGATCGAGTCGCTGCACGGCGAGGGCGACTTCCGCCTCAACCTGTACCAGCCGGTCGGCGCCGGGGACGACGAGCGCCGCTTCAAGATCTACCGGGTCGGCGGCCCGATCTCGCTCACCGAGGTCCTGCCGGTGCTCCAGCGCCTGGGCGTCGAGGTGCTCGACGAGCACCCGTACGCGCTGCGCCGCTCCGACGGCACCACCGCGTGGGTGTACGACTTCGGCCTGAAGCTGCGCGAGGCCACCGAGCTCACCGACGAGGCCCGCGAGCGCTTCCAGGAGACCTTCGCCGCCACCTGGACCGGCAAGGCCGAGAACGACCGCTTCAACGAGCTGGTCCTCACCGCCGGGCTGACCTGGCGGCAGGCGATGATGCTGCGCGCGTACGCCAAGTACCTGCGCCAGGCGGGCTCCACGTTCTCCCAGGACTACATGGAGGACGCGCTCCGCAACAACACCCACACCACCCGCCTGCTGGTCAACCTGTTCGAGGCCCGGCTCAGCCCGAGCCACCGTTCGGGCGCCCTGGAGCTGACCGAGGGCATGCTGGAGGAGCTGGCCGGCGCGCTCGACGAGGTCGTGTCGCTGGACGAGGACCGCATCCTGCGCTCCTTCCTGCACCTCATCAGGGCCACCCTGCGGACCAACTTCTTCCAGCACGACGGCACCGGCGCGTGGCACTCCTACGTGTCGATGAAGTTCGACCCGAAGGCCATTCCGGACCTGCCGGCCCCGCGCCCCGCGTTCGAGATCTGGGTCTACTCGCCGCAGGTCGAGGGCGTGCACCTGCGCTTCGGCAAGGTCGCCCGCGGCGGTCTGCGCTGGTCCGACCGGCGCGAGGACTTCCGCACCGAGATCCTCGGCCTGGTCAAGGCCCAGATGGTCAAGAACACCGTCATCGTGCCGGTCGGCGCCAAGGGCGGATTCGTCGCCAAGCAGCTGCCGGACCCGTCGGTCGACCGGGACGCCTGGCTGGCCGAGGGTGTCTCCTCGTACAAGACGTTCATCTCCGCGCTGCTCGACATCACCGACAACCTGGTCGGCGGCGAGGTCGTGCACCCGGCCGACGTGGTCCGCCACGACGCGGACGACACCTACCTCGTCGTCGCCGCGGACAAGGGCACCGCGACCTTCTCCGACATCGCCAACGGCGTCGCCGAGTCGTACGGCTTCTGGCTGGGCGACGCGTTCGCCTCGGGCGGCTCGGCCGGCTACGACCACAAGGGCATGGGCATCACCGCCCGCGGCGCCTGGGAGTCGGTCAAGCGCAACTTCCGCGAGCTGGGCCACGACACCCAGACCGAGGACTTCACGGTCGTCGGCATCGGCGACATGTCCGGCGACGTGTTCGGCAACGGCATGCTGCTCAGCGAGCACATCCGCCTGGTCGCCGCCTTCGACCACCGCCACATCTTCCTCGACCCGAACCCGGACGCCGCCGCCTCCTACGCCGAGCGCCGCCGGCTCTTCGAGCTGCCCCGCAGCTCCTGGGACGACTACGACAAGTCGCTGATCTCGGCCGGCGGCGGCGTCTTCCCGCGCACCGCCAAGTCGATCCAGCTCAGCGCGCAGGTCCGGGCCGCGCTCGGTGTCCAGGTCACCCGGCTCACCCCGGCCGAGCTGATGAAGGCGATCCTGCAGGCGCCGGTCGACCTGTTCTGGAACGGCGGCATCGGCACCTACGTCAAGGCCTCCGCCGAGACCAACGCCGAGGTCGGCGACAAGGCCAACGACGCCATCCGCGTCAACGGCGACCAGGTCCGGGCCCGGGTCATCGGCGAGGGCGGCAACCTCGGTTGCACCCAGCTCGGCCGCATCGAGTACGCGGCGGTCGGCGGCCCCGAGAGCACCGGCGGCTGGATCAACACCGACGCCATCGACAACTCGGCCGGCGTGGACACCTCCGACCACGAGGTCAACATCAAGATCCTGCTCAACCAGGTCGTCGCCGAGGGCGACATGACGGTCAAGCAGCGCAACGTCCTGCTCGCCGAGATGACCGACGAGGTCGGCCACCTGGTGCTGCGCAACAACTACGCGCAGAACGTGGTGCTGGCCAACGCCGTCGCCCAGGCGCACAGCATGGTCAACGTCCACTCCCGGATGATCAACCGGCTGGAGGCGGCCGGCCAGCTCGACCGGGGGCTGGAGTTCCTGCCCACCGAGCGCCAGATCCGCGAGCGCCAGCAGAACGGCCGCGGCCTGTCGCAGCCGGAGATGTCCGTCCTGCTCGCGTACACCAAGATCACGCTGGCCGACGAGCTGCTCGCCACCTCGCTGCCCGACGACCCGTTCTTCCGCACCGCGCTGCACGAGTACTTCCCGAGCGCGCTGCGGGCCCGGTTCGCCGACGCGATCGACAACCACGCGCTGCGCCGCGAGATCATCACCACCCTGATCGTCAACGACACGATCAACCGCGGCGGTTGCACCTTCGCCTTCCGGCTGAAGGAGGAGACCGGCGCGACCTACGAGGAGATCGCCCGGACCCACACCGCCGCCCGGGCCGTGTTCGGCCTGGAGGGGATCTGGGCCGAGATCGAGGGCCTGGACAACCAGGTCCCGGCCCGGGTCCAGACCAGGATGCGGCTGCACTCGCGGCGCCTGGTCGAGCGCGCCACCCGGTGGATGCTCAACAACCGCCGCCAGCCGCTCGACATCGCCGCCACCATCGAGTTCTTCCACGACCGGGTCAAGCAGGTCTGGGGTTCGCTGCCCAAGCCGCTGCGCGGCGACGACCTGGTCTGGTACGAGTCCGTCTACAACGAGCTCGCCTCGGCGGGGGTGCCGGAGGAGCTGGCCACCCGGATCGCCGGCCTCTCCTCGACCTTCCCGACCCTGGACATCAGCGAGGTCGCGGACCGCGCCGACAAGGACGTCGCGGACGTCGCCGAGCTCTACTACGACCTCGCCGACCGCCTCCAGATCACCCACCTGCTCGACCGCATCATCGAGCTGCCCCGCACCGACCGCTGGTCGTCGATGGCCCGGGCCGCGATCCGCGAGGACCTCTTCGCGGCGCACGCGGCGCTGACCGCCGACATCCTCGCCTGCGGCCCCGACGGCGCCACCCCGGAGGAGCGCTACACCGCCTGGGCGGACCTCAACGCGACCCTCCTGAACCGCGCCAAGAGCACCCTCGACGACATAAGGGGTTCGGACAACTACGAGCTGTCCAGCCTCTCGGTCGCGATGCGGGTCATCCGCACCCTCCTGCGCACCGGTTCGATGCGCTGACGGACGGCTCCTTCCCGGCGGGCCCGCGTCCTCTCGGACGCGGGCCCGCCGTTTTGCGTGGGCGGGCCCGCGGGCGGCGGATTCCGGAGGGTGACGGGGGAATCACTCTGCGCGCGAACCGGAGGTGGCCGGAGTGTGCCCCTGCGGTTGACGCGACATCACGAACTCCGCCAATGCTCACCGGAGTTCCCGACGGGGCGCGGAATTTCGCCCCAACTGCCCTTTTTGGTAGCTGTTCTGACCTGGCATGAGTTGCAGTAGGCTGACCCCGCGATAGGCGTCGCCGCAGGTCTCGTGCCGGAAAGCACCTCGATGTGATGTGACATCAGGTGGCTTTCGGAGAGCTTCGGGCCGCCAGTCCCATTCGCGTATCGGGGCCCGGAGCGGCTCCACGCGATGCCACCTGAAGAGAGTTTCATGACGTCATTTGTGCAGGAACCCTTTTTCTGGGTCTTCATCGTGGTGATGCTCGCAGCCGTCGGAGCGGCCCTCCAAGCCCGCAGGACGAACCTCGCCCTGCGGCGGAGAAACGTTTCCCTGGAGGAGGCGAGCGCCCTGGCGCAGCGGCAGCACGACGAACTCGGCGCGCTGTACGACCGCATGCAGGGCCAGCACGCGTCCGAGCTCGCGGACGTCCGCCGGGACGCCGAGGAGGACACCAAGGCCGTCCTCAAGGCGGCGATGCGGACGCTGCAGGGCCTGGCCGACGAGCAGCAGGTCGTCATCGACAAGGTGCAGCGGAAGTACGGCGACAGCCCGCAGATCCTGGCCGACCTGATGACGGTCGACCACTCGAACAGCCAGTTCGGCCGGCGCGCCCAGGGCATCGCGGTGCTCTGCGGCGGCTGGCTGGGCCGCCGCGAGAGCGTGGCCTCGGTCTACGACGTGGTCCGCAGCGCCCAGGGCCGGATCCGGCACTTCGACCGGGTGCGGATCCACTCCCGGATCAGCGTCTCGCTCGCCAGCAAGGTCGTCGAGCCGGTCGCCGTCGTGCTGTCCGAGCTGCTCGCCAACGCGACCAACTACTCCGCCCCGGACACCCCGGTGGAGGTCAGCGTCCAGGCCGTTCCCACCGGGGTCTGCCTGATCATCGACGACGCCGGCCTCGGCATGGGCCAGGAGGAGAAGGACCGCGCGGCGGTGCTCCTGAACCCGGGTGCGCCGATCAGCCTCACCAGCCTGGGCAACCCGCCGAAGTTCGGCTTCGCCGTCTCCGGCATGCTGGCCGCCCGCTACGGCTTCCGGGTCTCCGTCGACTCGGTCTCCCCGTACGGGGGCGTGCGGGCCGTCGTGCTGCTGCCGGCCGAGCTGCTCAGCAGCGAGGTCGCCGCCCCGGTCGCCGCCGAACACGGCGACCACCAGGCCGCGCCGGCGGAGCAGCCCGCTCCGGCCTGGGCGCCGGCCTCCGGTCAGCGGCTCGTGTCGCTGCCCGAACCGGCGGCGCCCCTGGCCCCGGTGCCGGCGGCGATGGCGGAGCCGGAGACGACCGCGGACGGGCTGCTGCCCCGACGCCGTCGCCAGCGCCCGGTGTCGGTCGTCCCCTCCCCGCAGGACCCCGGTCGGGCCGAGGAGCCGGTGCGGAGCACCGGCCAGCACACGCCGTCCCGCCTCGGCGCGTTCCAGCGCGGCACGCTGTCCGGGCGTAACACCATGACCACGGAAGGAACCGAGATCCAGTGAGCCGTGATCTTTCCTGGGTGCTCAACGACGTACTCCAGGTACCCGGCGCCCGGCACGCCATCCTCGTCTCCGCCGACGGCCTCCTGCTCGAAAGGTGCAGCGAGATAGGCCGTGACGAGGCGGAGACCAACGCCGCCGCGATGAGCTCGATGCAGTCGCTGAGCCGCGCGGTCGCCCCGTTCGTCGGCGGAGGCGGCGGGGCCTGGCGCCAGACCCTCCTGGAGTACGACCACGGCTGGATCTTCCTGATCGCGGCCGGCAGCGGTGCCTACCTGGCGGCCTCCGCCGCCCCCGACGTCGACATGGAGGCGATGTCCTTCCGGATGCAGCAGCAGGTGGGCGCACTCGGACGGGCGATGTCGGCGGCGCCGCGCCAGAGCACGCTCAGCGGCTCATGACGGTCGGCGGCGAGGAACAGCGGGTCACCGGCGGGTTCATCCGCTCCTACGTCATCACCGGCGGGCGCGAGTTGCCGAGTGCGGACGACCTGTCTCTGATCACCTTGGTCACCGTCGGACCCGAGCAGGGCCTCCCCGCCCTGCCCAGCCCGGAGACCCGGGCGATCTGGGAGCTGTGCTCCGGCGGCTACCTCTCGGTGGCCGAGGTCGCGGCCCGGCTGGAGCTGCCGGTGGGGGTCGTGAGGCTGCTGCTGACGGACCTGATCCGGGAGGGACGGCTGCTGCGCCGGTCGGCCCCGCCGCCGGCCCAGGTCCCGGATCCGAGACTTCTAGAGAAGGTACTGCATGGACTTCAACGCCGGTTCGCCTGAGGACATCTACGTCCCGGGCGCGGTGACGACCGCTGTCAAGATCCTGGTCGTGGGGCACTTCGCGGTCGGCAAGACCACGCTCATCGGGGCCCTGTCGGAGATCGCCCCGCTGAGCACCGAGGAGAGCATGACGCAGGCGTCCACCCGCGTCGACGACCTCCGCGGCGTACCGGACAAGAAGACCACGACCGTCGCCCTGGACTTCGGCCGGCTGACGCTCGGCGACGACCTGGTGCTGTACCTGTTCGGCACGCCGGGGCAGCAGCGGTTCATGCAGCTCTGGGAGGACATGGCGCGGGGAGCGCTGGGAGCGCTGCTGCTGGCCGACCCGACCCGTCTCGCGGACACCTTCCCGGTCATCGACCTGATCGAGCGGTACGGCCTGGAGTACGCCGTGGCGGTCAACAGCTTCGACCGGCAGAGCGAGTACACCGAGGAGCAGCTGCGTGAGGCGCTCGACCTGCTGCCGCACACGCCGGTGGTGTTCTGCGACGCGCGGGACCAGCGCTCCTCGGCCAACGCCCTGCTGACGCTCGTCCGGCACCTGCTCGACCGCGCTTCCTGACCTCCCCCCCACGCCTCCCCCCGCTCACGTCTCCCGGGTCCGCACCCGCCCGGGGCCACCTCCAAGGAACGACCCATGGATTCTCCGCAGCGACCCGCCCCGCAGTCGCCTCCGCCGGGCTGCCCGATGCACGTCGGCGTGAGCACACCGCTCTACGGGGAAATGTTCTCGTCCGACCCCGGCGCGGTCTACGACAAGCTGCGCGCCAACGGTCCCGCCGCGCCGGTGGAGCTGGCCCCGGGCGTGGAGGCCACCCTGGTCACCTCGCACGAGGCCGCTCTGCGGGTGCTGCAGAACCCGGGGATGTTCGCCCGGGACTCGCGGCGCTGGGCGGCGCTGAACGAAGGGCGGGTGCCGTTGGACAGTCCCGTCCTGCCGATGATGTTCTACCGGCCCAACTGCCTCTTCACGGACGGCGCCGAGCACCTGCGGCTGCGCAAGGCCGTCACCGAGAGCCTGGAGCGGCTCAACGACAACCGGCTCAACCGGCACGTCGAGCGGATCGCCGGCTACCTGATCGACCAGTTCAGTCCGCTGGGCCGGGCCGACCTGCTCAACGACTACGCCAAGCTGCTGCCGCTGCTGCTGTTCAACCAGCTGTTCGGCTGCCCGGCCGACATCGGCGACCGGCTGACCCGCAGCATGTCCGCGCTCTTCGACGGCCTCGACGTGATCCAGGCCAACGAGGACCTGACGTCCTGCCTGATGGACCTGGTCGCGCTGAAGCGCCGTCAGCCGGGCGACGACATCACCTCGTGGCTCATCCAGCACCCGGCCGGCCTGCGGGACGAAGAGCTCAAGGACCAGCTGGTCATGCTGATGGGGGCCGGCGTCGAGCCCGAGCGCAACCTGATCGGCAACGCGCTGCTCCTGCTGCTGTCCGGCGAGGGCGGCTCCGGGCTGCGCATCGAGGACGCCCTCGACGACGTGTTGTGGAACAACCCGCCGATCGCCAACTACGCGACGCACTACCCGATGCAGGACCTCGACATGGGCGGGGTCCCGATGGACGCGGGCAGCCCGGTGGTGATCAGCTTCGCCGCCGCCAACAGCGACCCCGCGCTGACGGACGCCCGGCTGACCCTCAGCAAGGGAGCCCACCTGGCCTGGGGCGCCGGCCCGCACGCGTGCCCGGCCAAGTCCCCGGCCCAGCTGATCGCCCTGAGCGCGATCGAGTGCCTGCTCAACGCCCTCCCGGACGTCACGCTCGCGGTGCCCGCGGAGCGCGTGGAGTGGCGGCCGGGCCCGTTCCAGCGCGGCCTGGTCTCGCTGCCGGTGCGGTTCACCCCGGCGCCCGCCCGTACCACGGGGCCGGGTGTGCGGACGGACCCCGCACCGGGCGGGTCGCCGGGCGGCTCCGCGGCGGCGCAGGCGCACCCGCAGGTCACCGCCCCGGAGCCGGTCCGGGCCCCGCAGAAGAAGGGGTGGTGGAGCTCCTTCCTGGACGTCTTCCGGATCTGAGACGTCCTGGGCTCCGATCCGACGCGCCGTCGGAATCCGCTCGGCCACCGCTGGGTGAACCGGGTGTGACGGCGGCGCGGCACGTGACGGGGGCAACACGGATCGACGCTTGAGCGCACTGGTACTGGGTAGATCGCCGCCGTACTGCCCGCCCGCGCGCAAGGAGCCCCGTGTGACCGCCATGTTGGAAGCCCGCCCTGCGGATCCGGAGCGTCCTGACGGAAGGGTCGACCGCCGTGCCGCCGTGCCGCTCCTGCGGCGGCTGCGGTCGGCCGAGGGGCTCGCCGACCCGAGCCCGGTCTACGACGAGCTGCGGGCGCTGGGCGATCTCGTCCCGGCGCCCTGGGGCGGCTACCTGGTCACCGGTTACGACGCGTGCGACCAGGTCCTGCGCGGCAGGACCTGGCTCGTCCCCGACTTCGCCTGGCAGGAGCGGCAGACCGGGACGGAGCGCTGGGAGGCCGTCGCCACCCAGGAGATGAGCCGGACCCTCTCCCGGCTCAACGCCCCCGAGCACACCCGGCAGCGGCGCAGCCTCGGGAACCTCTTCGACCGGAACACCCTGCGGGACATGGCTCCGCAGATCGAGGCCGACGCCACCGAACTGCTCGACCGCCTGGCCGAGCGAATACGGGCGGACGGCGAGGCGGACTTCGCCGACGTGGTCAGCGAGCAGCTGCCGATCGGCACCGTCGGGCGCTGGCTGGACATCGCGCCGGCGGACCACCCGCACATCCTGACGATGACCCACAACCAGGTGCACGCCCAGGAGCTGCTGCCCACCAAGAGCCAGCTGGCGGTCTCCGAGCAGGCCACCATGGACCTGCGCGAGTACTTCACCCGCCTCGTCCGGGAGCGGCGCGACAAGGACGGCGACGACGTGATCGCCGGCTGGATCCGCACCTGGGACGAGCTGGAGGGCGACCGCGAGGCCACCGACCGGATGGTCTACCAGCTCACCATGTTCGTCACCATCGCCTCGCTGGAGACCACGGCGACGCTGCTCTCCTCGCTGGTGTGGCAGCTGCTGCGGTCGCCCGGGACGTGGGAGTGGCTGCGGGAGCGGCCGGAGCACGTCGACGAGGCGATCGACGAGGCGCTGCGCTACGACCCGCCGATCCGCGTCAACAGCCGCGTCGCGGGCGAGGACACCGTGCTGGCCGGGGTGTCCCTCCCCAAGGACACCATGGTCCACGTGATGTACGGCGCGGCCAACCGCGATCCGCGCCGCAACCCGGACCCGCACGCCTTCGACGTGCTCCGCCGGGGCACCCACCTCACCTTCGGCGGCGGCGCCCACTACTGCCTCGGCGCGGGCCTGGCCCGGTTGGAGGCACGCGCCCTGCTCGGCCAGCTGCTGGGGCGCTTCCCGACCCTGCGGGCGGTGAGCCCGCCGGAGCACGCGCCCCGGATGGTCTTCCACCGGGTGACGTCCCTGAGAGTGTCCGCATGAACGTTTCCCCGCAGGTGCCCCAGTACCCGTCGCACGCGATGCAGCCCCCGTACGTCCCGTACCCCTCGGCGCCCACCGGCTGGTACCCCCAGCCCGGGTCCGTCCCCGAGCCCGCGCCGGCCGCCGAGCCCGCGCCGGCCCCTACGGTCCGTTCCGAGCTCCGGGGCGCGGTGCTCCACGTCGAGCTGGACAGCCCGGGGACCGGGAACGCCGTCACCGCGGCCATGCTGGACGAACTCCTCGCCGTCCTCGCCGTACCCGACCCGGCCGTGCGGGTGATCGTGCTGTCCGCGGCCGGCCGGGACTTCTGCCTCGGCGGCGACCGCGACGAACTCTTCGCGGGTCTGGACGAGGACCCGACCGGCGGCGGCATACGGAGCTACGGGGACAAGGCCCGCAGGGTCTGCGACGCCCTCACCAACAGCTCCGCCGTGACCGTCGCACGGGTCCAGGGCCGGGCGACCGGCGCCGGCTTCGCCCTGGCGCTCGCCTGCGACCTGCGGGTCGGCGCCGACAACGCCGTCTTCCGGCTGCCCGAGCTGGCCCTGGGCCTGCCCGTCGCCTGGGGCGGTCTGCTGCCCCGCCTGATCCACGAGGTCGGCGCGGCCCGGGTCCGCGAGATCGTCCTCACCGGCCGCCCGGTCGGCGCGGTGGAGGCGCGTGAGCTCGCCATCCTGCAGCGCGTCGTCCCCGAGGAGGACCTGGATGCGGCGGTGGCCGAGTGGACCAGGCCCGTCACGCGCCGCCCCGAGGCCGCGCTGCGGGTCACCAAGACACTGCTCGGCGCCCACGCGTCGGCCACCCGGCTGGCGGACGCCTCCGTGCTCGACTCCGAGCTGATGGCTTCGGTCCTCGCCGCCGCCCACTACACCCGCGGCCTCGCCGACAGGCCCTAGCCGGCCGCTGCCGTCCGTCGCCTCCGGAAGGCGACGGACGGGCAGGTGCGGCGGCCGGGGTGGGCGGGCGCCGCGACCCGGTCAGCGGGCGGCGGCGCGTTGGAGGGCGCTGGCGAGGAGGGCGAGGTCGGTGGGGCCGTTGCCGAGTTCGCGGACCGGGCGGCGGGCGGGCGGGGCGCCGAGCTGGAGCGGGTCTATCGCGACGACGGTGGGGCGCAGGGTGGCGGTGCGCGGGATGCGGCCGCTGATCCGGGCGGTCTGGAAGGCGGTGACGCCGCCGTCCGGCAGGCGCAGGTAGCCGCGGCCGGGGGTGTCCTCGGGGAGGGCGGCCGCGTCGCCGAGGTGGATCAGCAGGTCGGAGTCGGCCGGGTCCTCGGTGCGCAGCGCGATCCGCAGCAGGGCGGCCTCGTCGACCTCGGTGCCGGCGCTCTCCTCCGGACGGCCGGTGGCGACCGCGAGGTGGACGCCGAGCGGGCCGCCGCGGCGGGCGACGGCGGCGAGCGCGCGGGCGAGCGGCCGGCCGGCCGGGGAGGTGGGGGCGAGCAGGGCGTCGTAGTCGTCGACCACGACGACCAGGCGGGCCGGAACGGGGGCGGCCGCCGGGCGGGGGGCGTCGCCGCTGCGGGGCTGGATGATCCTGGGGGTGGGGGAGGCGGCGGAGCCGGCCGCGCCGACGGTGGCGGGCACCGGCACCTGTGGGCGTTCCGCGTCCGCGGCGCCGTGCTGCCCGTCCAGGATCCGGGCGGCGTGCCAGGAGGCGAAGTCCAGGCCGTCGAACAGCCGCTCGCGCAGGGCGAGTTCGTCCTCCAGCGCCTCGGCCGCGAGCAGCGCGGCGCGCGGGTCGGCGGCGGCGTTCACCCGGCCGGTGACGTGCGGCAGCTCGGTGCAGCCGTCCAGGCCGTCCTCCGCCGCCCGGCCCTCGATGAGGGTGACGGCCAGCCGCTCGGGGCGCTCGGAGACGGCGAGCGAGGCGACCAGGGTGCGCAGCAGTTCGGTCTTGCCGGAGCCGCGGGCGCCGCCGATGAGCAGGTGCGGGCCGCCCGGGTCGGGGGAGGGGAGGGCGAGTTCGGGGTCGGCCAGGTCGAGCGTGCAGAGCTCGTCCCGGGTGGTGCCGAGCAGCGCGGTGGCGGCGCCGATGCCGCCGGCGTGGGCGTCCCAGCGGGCGGACAGCTTGGCGGGGGTGACGGTGTCGAGCTGGAGCAGGTCGAGCAGCCGCAGGGCGTCGGGCAGCGGGCCGCGGGCGGCCGGGACGGCCTCGCGCAGCGGGGCGAGGACGCGGGCGAGCCGTTCGGCCCAGACGTCGGAGACGGCGTCCAGCGAGACCTCGTGCAGGGTCTCCCGGCCGCGGGCGACCGGGCGGTCGAGCGAGAGCTGGGTGCCGACCTCGCCGGTGATCAGGGCGGTGGCGCCGAGGCCGCGGGGGAGCAGCTCGGGCTGCTCGGCGAGGCAGATCGGGAAGATGCCGACGGCCGGGCCCTGGCGCAGCAGCAGGTCGAGCGCCTGCCGGGCGGTCTCGGTGGCCGGGCGGCCGTCCACCACGACCACGGTGGCGGGGTGGCCGCCGAGGCCGGTCGGGGCGCTGAGCCGGGCGGTGAGTTCGGTCAGCCGGGCGGTGGCCTGTTCGTCGTCGAGGCCGAGCAGCAGGCGGCAGTCCTGGCCTTCGGCGGGGCGCAGGTGGGGCAGCCACAGGGCCCAGGCCCAGGTGTCGGTGCGTTCCTCGGGGGCGCGGCCCGGGTCGGCGTCGACGACGACGAGGCTCAGGCCGGTCGGCGGGTGCAGGGCCGCGAGTTGGGCGACGACGGCGCGGGTGAGTGAGTCCAGGCGTTCCCGGGGGCCGCTGAGGCCGAGGCTGCCGGCGGTCTGCAGGTCGAGGGTGACGGGGACGGCGGGCAGCGTGGTGCCGGGTGCGGTGCCGGGGCCGCCGGGGCGGTCGGCGGTGCCCAGGCGCAGGGTGAGCGCGTCGGGATGGCCGGGGCCGCGCTCCCAGAGCCGGGGGCCGGGGCCGACGGCGTTGAGCAGCAGGGTGGCGAGATCCGGCCACCGTTCGCGCTGGGCGGCGGCCTGGCGGAGCCGGACGGCGGTGTGGTGGCGCTCGGCGCTCTCCTGGCCGGGCGGTTCGGCGGTGCGGCCGAGCCGCAGCGAGAGCAGGCCGCGGCCGCGGCCGGGGGCGGGTTCGGGGGCGGCGGGCGGTTCGGCCACCGGCGGGGCGGGGCGGACCGGGCCGGGGGCGGCGAGCTGGAGGTGGCCGTGGCCGTCGGGCAGGGCGGCGCGGCCGGTGCCGGGGCTGTCGGCCGGGGCGGGGACGGCCACCTGCAGGGTGGATTCGCCGATCCGCAGCAGGGCGCCGGCGTCCAGCGGGACGGCCTCCTCGGGTGCGCCGGGCGGGACGAGCCGGCCGTCCAGGGTGGTGCCGTTGGTGGAGCCGAGGTCGCGGACGGTGACCTTGCCGTCGTCGGCGAGGTGCAGGGCCAGGTGCAGCCGGGAGACGTCGGGGTCGTCGAGCGGGACGTCGGCCTCGCCGGAGCGGCCGATCCGGATCTCCCGGCCGTGCAGCCGGTGCACCCCGCCGGCGTCCGGGCCGCCGACCACGCGCAGTTCGGCGGCGGCGGGGGTGTCGTCGGGGTCGTCGGCGGTCGGGTCGGGCTCGTTGAGGCTGAGGACGGCGCCGTCGAGGAGCGGGGGGTGGCCGAGCAGGGTGTGCTCGTCCACCCGGTGCGCCCCGGCGTACAGGTGCACATGGGTGGCGGCCCGGGGCCCGCGCACGCCGACGGCGCCCGCGAGGGCGCCCGCGAGGGAGCCGAGCGCGGTGCCGACGGGCGCGGTGACCAGCACGTCCACGTAGGGGATGGCGGAGCCGGCGGCGGTCGGGCCGCTGCGCGGTCGGAGGACGGTCAGCCGGATCTGCATCTCGCCCGCGGGTCCCTTCTGCTGGTGTGAAGCCTGGTACCGCTGCCCGGTGTCCTCGCGGGCGCGCGGGGCGACCGCGGCGACCCTTTGGGCCACACGAGTGGCGAGTGTCCATCCTGCCATCCGTCACGGACAGTCCGCGCACCGTACCGGATTTGACGATCTTGCGATCATCGCCATGGTGGAGGCGACGGAGGGTCAGGTCAACCGGTGCCGCGAGGGCTCCGTCGGCGGGCCCGTCGAACGGGTCCGGGAAGTCCCCTAGGGGATGTCCCCCAACCCCTCCGGGATGGCCTGCCGGTCGCCTCAAAAACCTGAACGGACACCGTTAGAGTGGCCGCAGACACGGGCCCGGCAGGCTCACCGCACCGGCGGAGGAGCGCCCCGCGCGGGCGGCACGACGAGGAGTGCGACAGGTGCGGCCAGTCGGCAGCAAGTATCTGCTTGAGGAGACCCTCGGTCGGGGTGCCACCGGGACGGTCTGGCGCGGCCGGGTGCGCCCCGACGTCCAGGTGCCCGGCAGCGAGCCCGGGCAGCTGGTGGCGATCAAGGTGCTGCGCGAGGAACTGGCGGCCGACCCGGACGTCGTGATGCGCTTCCTGCGCGAGCGCTCGCTGCTGCTGCGGCTGACCCACCCCAACATCGTCCGGGTCCGCGACCTGGTGGTCGAGGGCGAGCTGCTGGCCCTGGTGATGGACCTGGTCGACGGCCCCGACCTGGCTCGCTACCTGCGGGCCAACGGCCCGTTCAGCCCGATCGCCGGCGCCCTGCTGATGGCCCAGGTCGCGGACGCGCTGGCGGCCAGCCACGAGGACGGGATCGTCCACCGCGACCTCAAGCCGGCCAACGTGCTGCTCGCCTCCGTGCTGGTGGACGGCACCGAGCAGATGCACCCGCTGCTGACGGACTTCGGCATCGCCCGCCTGGCCGACTCCCCGGGCATCACCCGCACCCACGAGTTCGTCGGCACCCCCGCCTACGTCGCCCCGGAGTCCGCCGAGGGCCGCCCGCAGACCTCCGCGGTGGACGTCTACGGCGCCGGGATCATGCTGTACGAGCTGGTCACCGGCCGCCAGCCGTTCCAGGGCGACGGCGCCCTCGCGGTCCTCCAGGCCCACCTGGCGCAGGAGCCGCAGCGGCCCAGCACCATGCCCGAGCCGCTCTGGACGGTGATCGAGCGCTGCCTGCGCAAGGACCCGGCGCAGCGGCCGGGCGCGACCTCGCTGGCCCGCGCGCTGCGGGTGGTGGCGGCCGGCGTCGGGGTGCACGCCTCCCCGGCGGCGGTGGACGAGGCGCTCGCGGTCGGCGCGCTGCTCCTGCCGGACCCGCGGCCGACCGCCGTCCCGAGCGCCGCCGGGGCCGTCCCGGACCTGCCGCCGACCGCCCCGGGCATGCCGCCCGCGGGCCCCGGCGCCCCGCACTACGACCCGGCCGCGGCGACCCGGGTGATGAGCACCCAGCCGCCGCCCGCCCCGCCGTACGGTGCCCCGGACCGCACCCAGGTGATGCCGCCCACCGTCGTGCCGCCGCCCCCGCCGGGCGCGCCGGGCGCGCCGAAGGAGGAGACGCCGCACCCGTGGCAGACGCAGCTGCGGGCGGCGCGGGACCGCAACCAGCAGACCCAGGTCGGCTACTTCGGGCCGGAGGACTTCGAGGACCCGCAGGTCGCCCCGCCGCCCTACCAGGCCGGGCCGGGCGGCCGGCCGGGCTACCAGCCGCAGCCGCAGCCGCAGCCGCCGGCCGGCTACCAGCCGGACCAGCGACGCCAGGGCCCGCCGCCGCCCGGGTACGCCCAGCGCCCGCAGGTCGCCCCGCCGCCGTACCAGGGCGGCCGCCCGCAGCCGCCCGGCGGCTACCGGCCGGCCCCGGCGGCGTACGGGCAGTCGCAGGGCGGCTACCCGCCGCCGCCCCCGCCCACCCCGGTGCCGCGCCGGAGCGAGCCGCCGGCGCCGCAGCACCGCGAGCCCCCGCAGCACCGCGAGGAGCCGCGCGAGCAGGCCCGCCGCGAGCCCGCCCCGCCGCGCGAGCGGCGCCCGCGCAGCCGCAACCGGATGTACATCCCGGGGCTCGGCTGCCTCAAGGGCTGCCTGATGGTGCTGCTGGTCCTGGCCGTGGCCGGGGTGGCGCTGTGGAACTTCACGCCGCTGCCGCACTACTGGGACAACGTCCAGGGCTGGTTCAACACCGTGCGCGACTGGGCGAACGCGCTGTTCGGCGGCTCGTAGATCTGACGCAGGGTCGGGCCCGGCGTACGGGCCCCGCTCGCGCCCGACACCGGGACCGGGCGGCGGGATTGACGATTTGTCGACAATTCCGGAGATTTCTCGCCCGAGACTGCCCGCCCGGGGCCCTCAGGCGGCCCGCGCGGGGGGTCGGGGCGCGTAGGTTGGTCGCTGTTGTCCCGCCCCACCGAGCGCACCGGACCCCCGGCGCGCTCCCGCGCCGCCCACGGAGCAGCATTGGCACGCAAGATCGGCAGCCGGTACACCGTCCACCAGGTGATCGGCCGGGGTTCGGCCGGGACGGTCTGGCTCGGTGAGGGGCCCGATGGCCCGGTGGCGGTCAAGCTGCTGCGCGAGGACCTGGCCGCCGACCAGGTGCTGGTCGGCCGCTTCGTCCAGGAACGCGCCGCGCTGACCAGCCTCGACCACCCCCGGGTGGTCGGCGTGCGCGACATGGTCGTGGACGGCAGTGACCTCGCCCTGGTGATGGAGCTGGTCCAGGGCACCGACCTGCGCTCCCGGCTGGAGCGCGACGGCGCACTCCCGCCGCAGACCGCCGCCTCGGTCATCGCGGACGTCGCCGACGGTCTGGCCGCCGCGCACGCGGCCGGCATCGTCCACCGCGACGTCAAGCCGGAGAACGTCCTGCTCGACCTCGCCGCCGCCCCCGGGCCCGGCGGCGCCCCGCGCGCCAAGCTCACCGACTTCGGCGTGGCCCGCCTGGTCGACGCCCCGCGCCGCACCCGGGCCACCAGGATCATCGGCACCCCCGACTACCTCGCCCCGGAGATCATCGAGGGCCTGGAACCGCGCGCCGCCGTCGACATCTACGCCCTCGCCACCGTGCTGTACGAGCTGCTGGCCGGCTTCACCCCGTTCGGCGGTGGCCACACCGGCGCGGTGCTGCGCCGGCACGTCACCGAGCAGGTGCCGCCGATCCCCGGCCTGCCGGACGGGCTGTGGCGGATCATCTCCGAGTGCCTGGCCAAGGCCCCGGCCTCCCGGCTGCGGGCCGCCGAGCTGGCCGCCCGGCTGCGCGAGCAGTTGCCCTCGCTGGCCGGCCTGCCGGTGCTGGCCGTCCCCTCCCAGGGCCGCGCCCCGGCCGAGGAGGCGCTGACCCCCGGCGAGGCCGTGTACGCCGAGGTGGACGCCGGCCCGGGCGTCCACAAGCGCCGCCGCGGCCCGGCCGTCCCGCTGGTGCCCGGCGTCGCCCCCGACTCCACCCGGGACACCCACACCAGCCTGCGCCGCCCCTCCGCGGACGAGCTGGCCGCGTACGCCGCGGAGTCCCGCGCCCAGCGCACCGCCCCGGGCGCCGGGCACCGCCGGGACCGGCAGGCACTGCTGCGCCGCCGCCGGCTGCTGGCCGTCCTGCTGGCCACCGTCCTGCTGCTGGCGGGCGCCGCCGCGGCCTGGACGGCCTTCGCGGCCACCGCGCCGGACGCCGGCCATCGGGCCCGTCCGGCGGTGTCCGGCACGGCCCCGCGGGCGCCGTAGCGGGCCGTCGGGCCGCTCCCGGAGGGTCGGTGGACCCCGGTGTCGTCAGGACCACCCCCGGAACCATTACCCTGGGGGCGTGGCAGCCGTCGATCCTTCCGAAGAGCTCAAGAACCTCGAAACGACCATGGGGTCGATCGAGGCAGTCCTCGACCTGGACAAGATCCGGGCCGACATCGCGGTCCTGGAGGAGGATGCAGCCGCCCCCAACCTGTGGGACGACGTCGCGAACGCGCAGAAGGTGACCAGCCGGCTCTCCTTCCTCCAGGGTGAACTGCGCAAGGTCGAGGGCCTGCGCAGCCGCATCGACGACCTGGGCGTGCTGTTCGAGCTGGCCGAGGCCGAGGACGACGCGGACACCCGCGTCGAGGCCGAGGCCGAGCTCGTCTCCGTCCAGAAGGCGGTCGAGGAGCTGGAGGTCCGCACCCTCCTGTCCGGCGAGTACGACGCCCGCGAGGCGCTCATCAACATCCGGGCCGAGGCCGGTGGCGTCGACGCCGCCGACTTCGCCGAGCAGCTGATGCGCATGTACCTGCGCTGGGCCGAGCGGCACGGGTACGCCACCGAGGTGTACGACACCTCGTACGCCGAAGAGGCCGGCATCAAGTCCGCGACCTTCACCGTCAAGGCGCCGTACGCCTACGGCACGCTCTCGGTCGAGCAGGGCACCCACCGTCTGGTGCGCATCTCGCCGTTCGACAACCAGGGCCGCCGGCAGACCTCCTTCGCCGGTGTCGAGGTGCTCCCGGTCGTCGAGCAGTCCGACCACGTCGACATCGACGAGGGCGACCTGCGCATCGACGTGTACCGCGCCTCCGGCCCCGGCGGCCAGGGCGTCAACACCACCGACTCGGCGGTGCGCATCACGCACATCCCGACCGGCGTGGTCGTCTCCTGCCAGAACGAGCGCTCGCAGATCCAGAACAAGGCGTCCGCGATGAACGTCCTCCAGGCCAAGCTGCTGGAGCGGCGCCGCCAGGAGGAGCGCGCGGCGATGGACGCGCTCAAGGACAGCGGCAGCTCCTGGGGCAACCAGATGCGCTCCTACGTGCTGCACCCGTACCAGATGGTCAAGGACGTCCGCACCGAGTACGAGGTCGGCAACCCGCAGGGCGTGCTGGACGGCGACATCGACGGCTTCATCGAGGCCGGCATCCGGTGGCGCAAGCAGCGGGAGACCGCCGCGCAGTAGGCGCAGGCCAGGCACGGACAGCGAAGAGGGCCCCCGACCGGATCGGTCGGGGGCCCTTGCGGTAGGTCTCGGACGGGGTGAGCGGACTCAAGCCAGTGCCTGCCGGGCGATCAGCGCCACCGCGAGCAGACCGGCCAGCAGGGCCAGCAGCATCGCGGGGGAGAGCGCCGCGAACGGTCCCTGCTGCTCCTGCAGCCGGGCCCGGTTGGCGCGGCAGACCGGGCAACGCCCGTCACTCACGCGGCCGTTGCAGTTGGCGCACACCAGATGGTCGCAGGTCATGCGATCTCCTCCTCGCTGCTACAGCCAACGCACCGGACGGGGCTTTGGTTCCTCTTCTTGCCCTGTGCGGGGGAGCGCCCGAACGCGGACGCCACCTCCACTCTGCCAGGTTCTGACCGTTCCGGCTCCCGGGCTGTGAGATGCCTCGCAATTTTCGGGGCATAGCCGGACATTGTCCCCCAGATTTCGACGGCCGTCCCGGACCGACCCTGCGCGCCGACCGTCGATTCGCGTATGGTCCCAGACCGGGAGCGGCCCTTTCCGCTCCCATCGCCCGCCCCAGGGCCGGGCGCCCGGGGTGGATGGACCGAGGACTGGCGCCGCCTAGGATGGCCTCCGTGATGCAGCCGTGATCAGATTCGACAACGTCTCCAAGACCTATCCCAAGCAGAACCGTCCCGCCCTGGACAACGTCTCGCTGGAGATCGAGAAGGGCGAGTTCGTCTTCCTGGTCGGCTCGTCCGGCTCGGGCAAGTCCACCTTCCTGCGCCTGTGCCTGCGCGAGGAGCGCCCCAGCACGGGTGAGGTGCACGTGCTGGGCAAGGACCTCGGCAAGCTGTCCAACTGGAAGGTGCCGCACATGCGCCGCCAGTTGGGCACCGTCTTCCAGGACTTCCGCCTGCTGCCGAACAAGACGGTCGCGCAGAACGTCGCCTTCGCGCTCGAGGTGATCGGCAAGCCCAAGAGCGCCATCAACAAGGTGGTGCCCGAGGTGCTGGAGCTGGTCGGCCTCGGCGGCAAGGAGGACCGCATGCCGGGCGAGCTCTCCGGTGGTGAGCAGCAGCGCGTGGCGATCGCCCGCGCGTTCGTGAACCGCCCGATGCTGCTGATCGCGGACGAGCCCACCGGCAACCTCGACCCGCAGAACTCCGTCGGCATCATGAAGCTGCTCGACCGCATCAACCGCACCGGCACCACGGTGCTGATGGCCACCCACGACCAGGCCATCGTCGACCAGATGCGCAAGCGCGTCATCGAGCTCGACAAGGGGCTGCTCGTCCGCGACCAGGCCCGCGGCGTCTACGGATACCAGCACTGACCGACCGGCGCTGAACCTGTAGGGCCGTCCGCCCGCGTCGACAGACCAGCAGTACCGACCCTGGAGTTGTTACCCGCATGCGTGCCCAGTTCGTCCTGTCGGAGATCGGTGTGGGTCTCCGCCGCAACCTGACGATGACCATCGCGGTCGTGGTCAGTGTCGCGCTCTCCCTCGCCCTCGCCGGTTCCTCGCTCCTGGTCCGCGACCAGGTGAACTCCATGAAGGGGTACTGGTACGACAAGGTCGAGGTGAGCATCTACTTCTGCACCAAGTCGGACGCCCGCAACTCGCCGCAGTGCGACAAGGGCGCGGCCACCGACCAGCAGGTGCAGGACATCAAGGCCCAGCTGGACAAGATGGACTCGGTGGTCCAGTCGTCGACCTTCGAGAGCTCCGCCGAGGCGTACAAGCACTGGAAGGAGATGAACCCGGACAACCCGCTCATCTCCGTCCTGGGCCCGGACGCCATGCCGCAGTCCTGGCGGGTCAAGCTCAACGACCCGACCAAGTACGACGTCATCCAGAGCGCCTTCGCCGGAAAACCGGGCGTCAAGTCGGTCGAGGACCAGCGGAAGATCCTGGAGAACCTGTTCGGCCTGCTCAACGGCCTCCAGACGGCGGCCTTCGTGATCATGGTGCTGATGCTGTTCGTCGCCCTGCTGCTGATCGTCAACACCGTCCGGGTGTCGGCGTACAGCAGGCGGCGCGAGACCGGCATCATGCGCCTGGTCGGCGCCTCGAACTTCTACGTCCAGATGCCGTTCATCGCCGAGGCCGCGTTCTCCGCGCTGCTCGGCGCGATCATGGCCTCCGGGCTGCTGGTCGGCGGGCACTTCTTCGTCCAGAACTGGCTGGCCGACCGGGTGCAGTTCATCCACTTCATCGGCCTCGGCTCGGTGCTCGCGGTGATACCGCTGCTGATCGTGGTCGGTATGGGCATGGCCGGTGTGGCGGCGTTCTTCACCCTGCGCAAGTACCTCAAGGTCTGACCCCGACGGGCCCGGCGGCCCCGGACGGCACTGCGCCGTCCGGGGCCGCCGCCGTTTCCCGTCCGCCGTTCCGGCCCGTCGTGCCCGACGCGGTGTCTACACTCCGATGCCATGCTGCAAACTCCGCGCAGGGCACGTCAGGTGGCCACCCTCAGCCTGGTGTTCGGCGCCGTGCTGATGGCCGGGGCCGCCACCGGCGCCTGGGGCGACCCGAGCGGTCCGCCGCGGCGCCCGTCCGCCGACGCCGGCCCGGTCGCCGGGTCCGCCGTGGGCCTCCCGGCGGACCCGGCCGGCACCGCGCTGTCCGAGCAGCAGGCCGAGCACCTGCTCGGAGCCAACGGCGACCGCTGGGGCGCGTACTACAGCGCCCAGGAGTACGCCGAGTTCAGCCAGGGCCTGGACGGCCGCTACCTGGGCGTCGGCCTCTCGGTCGGCCGCGGCGAGGACGGCGTCACCACGGTCTCCCAGGTCGCGCCCGCCGGGCCCGCCGCCGCGGCCGGGATCGCGGCCGGCGACCGGCTGCTGCGGATCGACGAGGACCCGGCCGACCGTCTGCCGGTCACCGAGGTGGTGGCCCGGCTGCGCGGGCGGGACGGCGAGCGCACGGCGGGCTCCGAGGTCACCCTCGCCGTGCGGCGCGGCGACGGCGCCGTCCGCGAACTGCGGCTGCGGCGCGTCCTGCTGGACAGCCAGCAGGTCACCGCCGTGCACCTGGAGAAGGGCGCGCTGCGGATCACCGTGCGGGCCTTCACCAGCGGCGTGACCGACCAGGTGCGCGCCGCGCTGCGCGCCCCGCACACCGGCGTGGTGCTCGATCTGCGCGGCAACTCGGGCGGGTTGGTCGAGGAGGCCGCCGGCACCGCCGGGATCTTCCTGGACGGCGGCCCGGTCGGCTCCTACCAGGAGCGCGGCGAGACCCGGGAGTTGACCGCCCCGCCCGGAGGCGACCAGCGGACCCCGCTGGTGGTGCTGGTCGACGGCGGCACGATGAGCGCCGCCGAACTGCTCACCGGCGCGCTCCAGGACCGCAGCCGCGCCGTGGTGGTGGGCTCGCGGACCTTCGGCAAGGGCACCGTCCAGCAGCCCAGCCGGCTCGCCGACGGCGCCGTGCTGGAGCTGACCGTCGGCCGCTACTACACCCCGGCCGGCCGCTCCCCGGAGGGCGCCGGCCTGGCCCCGGACGTCCCGGCGACCGGCGGCGAGGACGCCGACGCGCTGGCCCTGCGAGTGCTGGCCGGGCTCGGCACCCGGGCCTAAAGGGGCTGCCCCGCACGGGCCGAAGTGCGAGAATGGCCGCGCTATGGCAAAGGAAACCGGACAGAAGCTGATCGCGCAGAACAAGAAGGCGCGACACGAGTACATGATCCTCGACACCTACGAGTGCGGCCTGGTGCTCACCGGCACGGAGGTGAAGTCGCTGCGCGAGGGGCGGGCCAACCTGGTCGACGGCTACGCCTACATCCAGGGCCACGAGGCCTGGATCGACAACGTGTTCATCCCCGAGTACACCCAGGGGACGTGGACCAACCACGCGGCCCGGCGCAAGCGCAAGCTGCTGCTGCACAAGATGGAGATCCGCAAGATCGAGACCAAGGTCCGCGACGCGGGCCACACGCTCATCCCGCTCTCGCTGTACTTCAAGGACGGCCGGGTGAAGCTCGAACTCGCGCTCGCCGTCGGCAAGAAGCTGTACGACAAGCGGCAGACGCTGCGCGAGAAGCAGGACACCCGCGAGACGGCCCGCGCGGTGGCGGCCGCCCGGCGGCGCCAGCGTTAATCCGCTGGACCCTCACCCGTCGCCTCGCGTACTATGGCGCCAGCAACACGGACGGTCGCCGTCCGGCTGTTTCTCAACAAAACATGGGGATGATCGGTTTCGACAGGGGATGTTGAAACAGGGGAAGCGAGCCGAGGAACGCGGCAATGATCTCGTTAACCACGTGTCGCAAAAAAATAATCGCCAACTCTAAGCGCGATTCCCAGCAGTTCGCTCTCGCTGCCTAATAAGCACCGATAGCGCTTGGGTGTCAGACCGGGGAGTTCCCGACCCGGACCCTGGCATAATCTAGGGAACTCAACCGTCCGCCCGGGCTGCGAGGGTGGATGGGAAATCAAACAGCAGCTGGGCCTGTTGGCGGCTTGTCCGTGTGACCGCCAGGGCCGAGAAAAGCACAGCGGACTGCGCTCGGAGAAGCCCTGAATTAACTCCACTGGACCCGGGTTCGATTCC
This sequence comes from Kitasatospora sp. MAA19, assembly GCF_029894125.1. Lineage (GTDB taxonomy): Bacteria > Actinomycetota > Actinomycetes > Streptomycetales > Streptomycetaceae > Kitasatospora. Next base: position 208,996 of record NZ_JARXYZ010000011.1, on the reverse strand, counting down.
CGGCATCTCCACCACCCCATGTTCACAGTGAAGGCCGTCCACCGCTCAGCGGAGGGCGGCCTTCGTGCTGCCGCCGCACCGGGGCCGTGTCCGTTTCGATGCGGCTCCGATGCGTCTCCGACGCCGTCCCGATGCGGCGCGCGGCACCGGCCGGGGCGTAGGATCATCCGTCCGCTCGTTTTCCGGAGCCGGATTCCGTCGCTACCACCGAGGCCATGCAGAGCAACACGGACACCACCGCCGCCACCGACCACGAGACCGTACGCGAACGCGAGATCGCCGGTGAGCAGCAGCACCTCGACACCGTCTACCACCGGCTGGAGGAGAAGCTCGCCGAGGCCGAGTACATCCTGGAGGACGCCGCCAAGCGGGTCCACGTCGGCACCCCCGGCGCACTCGCCGAGCGGGACGCCCAGGTCTACCGGGCCGGTGCGCACCTCCAGCGCCTGAACAACGAGTTCGAGGACTTCCTGTTCGGCCGGATCGACCTCCAGCGGGCGGATGCCCCGGAGGAGCACGGCATTCCCTCCGACACCCCGCTCGACCCGGCCGACCCGGCCGTCGCCGAGACCCTGCACATCGGTCGCCTCGGCGTGCTGGACGCCGAGTACGGCCCGCTGGTGATCGACTGGCGGGCGCCCGCCGCCGCGCCGTTCTACCGCGCCACCCCGGTCGAGCCGGGCCGGGTGATCCGCCGCCGGGTGATCCGCTCCAAGGGGCGCCGGGTGATCGGCGTCGAGGACGACCTGCTGCGCCCCGACCTGACCCCGACCCTGAACGGCCGGGAGCTGGCCGTGGTCGGCGACGGTGCGCTGATGGCCTCGCTCGGCCGCGCCCGCAGTCACTCGATGCGCGACATCGTCTCCTCCATCCAGAAGGAGCAGGACGAGGTGATCCGCGCGGCCGCCGCCGGCGCCACGCTCGTCACCGGCGGCCCGGGCACCGGCAAGACCGCCGTGGCCCTGCACCGCGCCGCGTACCTGCTGTACCAGGACCGCCGCCGCTACGCCGGGGGCATCCTGGTGGTCTCGCCGACCCCGCTGCTGGTCTCCTACACCGAGGGCGTGCTGCCCTCGCTCGGCGAGGAGGGGCAGGTCGCCATCCGCGCGGTCGGCTCGCTGGTGGACGGCATCGAGGCGGGCACCTACGACAGCCCGGAGGCCTCGCGGGTCAAGGGCTCGGCCCGGATGGTGCAGCTGCTGCGCCGGGCCGCCCGGGCCGCGCTGGAGCTGGGCGCGCCGCAGGAGCTGAAGGTGGTCGCCCGCGGCGAGGTGCTCAAGCTGGACGCGGCCCGCCTCAAGGCCGTCCGCGGCAACGTGATCGGCTCCGGCGGCACCCCGCTGAACCTGCTGCGCCCGCGGGCCCGCAGGCTGCTGCTGGACGCCCTGTGGCAGGAGGCCACCCGGCACCTGCCGAAGCCCGCCGACCACTACGCCCGCGAGCAGCGCCAGGAGGAGAAGGAGTCCTTCGACGAGTACGTCTCGGACGAGGCGCCGTTCCTGGACTTCCTGGACGCCTGGTGGCCCGCCCTCACCCCGCGCCGGGTGCTCGCCACGCTCAAGCAGCACCGGCACACCAACCGGATCGCCCGCCGCGTCGTCGCCCCGGACGAGGCGAGGCTGCTGGCCGCCTCCTGGCGCCACCTGTCCCACCGGGGCGAGGGTGCGCTGTCCGCGCACGACGTCGCGCTGGTGGACGAGCTCCAGGTGCTGCTCGGCGAGGCGGCCCGGCCGAAGGTGCGCGAGGTGGACGCGGTGGACCTGCTGAGCGGGCTGGAGGAGGTCACCACCTTCGCCGACCGCAGCTCCCGCCAGCGCGAGCGGGTGCCGGTGGAGCGCACCGAGTACGCGCACGTGATCGTGGACGAGGCGCAGGACCTCACCCCGATGCAGTGGCGGATGATCGGCCGCCGGGCCCGGATGGCGACCTGGACGATCGTCGGCGACCCGGCGCAGTCCTCCTGGCCGTTCCCGCAGGAGGCCCAGGCCGCACTGGACGAGGTGCTGTCGGGCAAGCCGCGCCGCCGCTTCACGCTGACCGTCAACTACCGCAACCCGGCCGAGATCGCCGAGGTCGCGGCCAAGGTGCTGGCGCTGGCCGCGCCGGGCACCCCGTCGCCGAGCGCGGTGCGCAGGGTCGGCGTCGAGCCGCGCTTCGCGGCCGTCACCGATCCCGCGCCGGAGGCCTTCGGCGCGGCGGCCCGGGCCGAGCTGGAGCGGCTGCTGACCGAGGTGGACGGCACGGTGGCGATCGTGGTGCCGATGGACCGCCGGGCCGAGGCGGCCGGCTGGACCGAGGGCCTGGGCGAGCGGGTGGTGGCGCTGGGCAGTCTGGAGGCCAAGGGCCTGGAGTACGACGCGACCGTGGTGGCCGATCCGACCGGCATCGCCGGCGAGTCGGAGGCCGGCCTGCGGGTGCTGTACGTGGCGCTGACCCGGGCGACCCAGCGGCTGACCGTGCTGTCCGGCCCGGACGACCTGCCGGACGCGGCGGGCGTGCCCGCGCTGCTGCACGGCTGACGGCCGGTCCGCGACGCGAAGAAGGCCCCTCACCGCTTGGTGAGGGGCCTTCAGACGTTAGTGACACCGACCCGCCATGCTCGCCTCGCGGCAAGTGGTCCCTCGAAGGGACGAAGGTTGGGCCCGGGGGCTTGGATCGAGCCGGTGTCCCGTCCAATGTAACGCATCGGCCCGGAGAGGCAAGAAGTTGTCGGATCCGCACACTCAATGAACGTTATTTCTGGCTACCCCTTGGAAGGTGCGACGATCGAGGTCTAGCATGCGCAGGCGATGCCTTCAACAAAACGTTGAACCTGCCGCACGGACGGAAGAAGGAAGCGTCGATGGCGACGGTGCCCAGTGTCTCCAACTCGATCACGGTGCGGCTGGAGGTCCCGGCCCGGGGCAACGCCGTCAGTGCGATCACCACGGCCGTGGAGTCCTCCGGCGGTTCGGTGACCGGTCTCGACGTCACCGCCTCCGGCCTGGAGGCGCTGCGGATCGACGTCACGGTCGCGGCCTCCTCGGTCGCGCACGGTGAGGAGATCGTCGAGAAGCTGCGGGCGATCGACGGCGTGTCGATCGGCAAGGTCTCGGACCGCACCTTCCTGATGCACCTCGGCGGCAAGATCGAGATGTCGTCCAAGCTGCCGATCCGCAACCGTGACGACCTCAGCATGATCTACACCCCGGGCGTCGCCCGGGTCTGCATGGCGATCGCCGAGAACCCCGAGGACGCCCGCCGCCTCACGATCAAGCGCAACAGCGTCGCCGTGGTCACCGACGGCTCGGCGGTGCTGGGCCTGGGCAACATCGGCCCGGCCGCCGCGCTGCCGGTCATGGAGGGCAAGGCGGCCCTGTTCAAGCGCTTCGCCGGGATCGACGCCTGGCCGATCTGCCTGGACACCCAGGACAGCGACGAGATCGTGGCCATCGTCAAGGCGATCGCCCCCGGCTTCGCGGGCATCAACCTGGAGGACATCTCCGCGCCGCGCTGCTTCGAGATCGAGGCCCGGCTGCGCGAGGCCCTGGACATCCCGGTCTTCCACGACGACCAGCACGGCACCGCGATCGTGGTGCTGGCCGCCCTCACCAACGCGCTCAAGGTGGTCGGCAAGGAGATCGGCGACATCCGGGTGGTGATGTCGGGTGCCGGCGCCGCCGGTACCGCGATCCTCAAGCTGCTGCTGGCGGCCGGCGTCGAGCACGCCACCGTGGCGGACGTGCGCGGCGTGGTCCACCAGGGCCGGGAGGACCTCAACGAGAGCCTGCGCTGGATCGCCGAGCACACCAACCGCTCGGGCCGCACCGGCAGCCTCAAGGAGGCCGTGGCGGGCGCCGACGTCTTCATCGGCGTCTCGGCCCCGAACGTCCTGGACGGCGACGACCTGGCCACCATGGCCGAGGACTCGATCGTCTTCGCGCTGGCCAACCCGGACCCGGAGGTCGACCCGGCCATCGCCCGGCAGACCGCCGCCGTGGTCGCCACCGGCCGCAGCGACTTCCCCAACCAGATCAACAACGTGCTGGTCTTCCCGGGTGTCTTCCGCGGCCTGCTGGACGCCCAGAGCCGCACCGTCAACACCGAGATGATGATCGCCGCCGCCCGGGCGCTGGCCACCACCGTCGGCGACGACGAGCTGAACGCCAACTACATCATCCCGAGCGTCTTCCACAAGGACGTCGCCAAGACGGTGGCCTCGGCGGTGCGCGAGGCGGCGCTGGCCGGCGTCCAGGAGAACACGGAGCCGGCCCGTCCGACCCCGGGCATCGTCGGCACGCTCGACGCGTCCTCCTTCCCCACCGTCAAGCTCTGACCGGACCGGTCGCCGGCGTGTCGCCGGTCGGTCAAATGTCCGAATAGCGGACATGCCCGCCCAAGTCCGCCCCGAACCCTTGCGACACAAGGGCGAGGGGCGTGTTTGGGCTTGTCGTGCCTAGGGCGTACGGTAGCCCTGCACGGGGCAGGCGTGTCCGACAAGTACGGAACGTCCCCCTGGTCTTCCGGCGCGTCCTCCCGACCGCCGCCCGCGCCCGGTCCGCCGGAGCCGACGGAGCGTCACACCTCCAACGGGCGGGCTTTGTTCGGGTGTCGCGGCCGGGGCCCGATTGGCTTTCTCGGGGCCGGTCGGGGCAGGATTCGTATCCAGGCAGGCGGACGGGCCTTCGACGGCACCGGCGCGCGGCATCGGGTACGGACCCGGCCTGCGACCACGCAATGCCTGCATGAGCACAGTGTGCGGACCTGCGGCCCATCCGGGTGCCCCCCGGTGGGAGTACCGATGGGCCCCCGCACACCGCAAGCGAACAGACCACAGGAGTACACATGAACCGCAGTGAGCTGGTGGCCGCGCTGTCCGAGCGCGCCGAGGTGACCCGCAAGGACGCCGACGCCGTTCTGGCCGCGTTCGCCGAGATCGTCGGCGAGGTCGTCGCCAAGGGCGACGAGAAGGTCACCATCCCCGGTTTCCTGACCTTCGAGCGCACCCACCGTGCCGCCCGCACCGCCCGCAACCCGCAGACCGGTGAGCCGATCCAGATCGCGGCCGGCTACAGCGCCAAGGTGAGCGCCGGCTCCAAGCTCAAGGAAGCCGCCAAGGGCTGAACCGCCCCTTGAACGCCCGAGCGGCCGGGCTCCCCACTGGGGAGCCCGGCCGCTCGGTTTTCCGGCCCCGGTGATCAGGCGTCGACCAGCTGCTCGGTCGGCAGCTCGACGTGGGCGCCCAGGTCGCGCAGCTTCTCCATGAAGTTCTCGTAGCCGCGGTTGATCAGGTCGATGCCGTGCACGGTCGAGGTGCCCTCGGCCGCCAGCGCCGCGATCAGGTACGAGAAGCCGCCGCGCAGGTCCGGGATGACCAGCTCGGCGCCCATCAGCTTGGACGGGCCGGAGACGACCGCCGAGTGCAGGAAGTTGCGCGCGCCGAAGCGGCACGGGGTGGCGCCCAGGCACTCGCGGTACAGCTGGATGTGTGCACCCATCTGGTTGAGCGCGCCGGTGAAGCCGAGCCGCGACTCGTACACCGTCTCGTGGACGATGGACAGCCCGGTGGCCTGGGTCAGCGCGACCACCAGCGGCTGCTGCCAGTCCGTCTGGAAGCCCGGGTGCACGTCGGTCTCCAGGGCGATCGCCTTGAGCTCGCCGCCCGGGTGCCAGAAGCGGATGCCCTCGTCCTCCACCTCGAAGGCGCCGCCGACCTTCCGGAAGGTGTTCAGGAAGGTCATCATCTCCAGCTGGCGGGCGCCGCGGACGTAGATGTCGCCCTTGGTGGCGAGCGCCGCGCAGGCCCAGGAGGCGGCCTCCAGGCGGTCCGGCAGCGCGCGGTGGGTGTAGCCGCCCAGCTCGTCGACGCCGGTGATCAGGATGGTCCGGTCGGTGCCCAGCGTGATGATCGCGCCCATCTTCTGCAGCACGCAGATCAGGTCGACGATCTCCGGCTCGATGGCCGCGTTGCGCAGCTCGGTGACGCCCTCGGCGAGGACGGCGGTGAGCAGCACCTGCTCGGTCGCACCGACCGAGGGGTAGGGCAGCTCGATCCTGGTGCCGCGCAGACGCTGCTGGGCGACCAGGTAGGTGCCCTGCGGGTGCTTCTCGATGGTGGCGCCGAACTGGCGCAGCACCTCGAAGTGGAAGTCGACCGGGCGGCCGCCGATGTCGCAGCCGCCCAGGCCCGGGATGAAGGCGTGGCCGAGGCGGTGCAGCAGGGGGCCGCAGAACAGGATCGGGATCCGCGAGGAGCCGGCGTGCGCGTCGATGTCAGCGACGTTCGCACTCTCCACGTGGGACGGGTCGAGGATCAGCTCGCCGTCCTCGTCGCCCGTGCGCACGGTGACCCCGTGCAGCTGGAGCAGGCCGCGGACCACCTTGACGTCGCGGATGTCCGGGACGTTGCGCAGTCTGCTGGGGCCCTGGCCGAGGAGGGCGGCGACCATGGCCTTGGGCACCAGGTTCTTCGCACCGCGGACGCGGATCTCGCCTTCGAGCGGGTTTCCGCCGTGGACCAGCAGGACGTCGTCGGTCATCGTTCTCGCAATCCGGGGTGCCAGAGGAGTGGGAAGGGGCTCCGGTAGAGAGCCGGTGGTGGACCGGTTGGTACGGGCGCGTTCGGGCCCCCGGCGAAACCGAGTCGGCACCGTAGAAAGGGCGTCCACCATCCGTAGATGGTAGTGGGCGTGCCGATGGTTCCCGTGAGCCTCTCCCGTGATGGTGCTCTCTCCGGGTCCGGTCCCGCCCGCCGGAGGGGCCGTACGGGTGTTCGTCGGGCGTGGAAGTTTCGAGCGTTGCGGTGTCCGACCCCGGCCGTTCTGCGGGATCATGTGTGGCATGACGGCGGCCCATTCGCACGCAGGACGGTCCCACACCGGCCGTCTGCTCGTCGCGACGCCCCTGCTCACCGATCCGAACTTCGCCCGGGCGGTGGTGCTGCTCCTCGACCACGACGTCGAGGGGGCGCTCGGCGTGGTCCTCAACCGGCCGACGCCGGTCGAGGTGGGCAGCGTGCTGGACGGCTGGGGCCGGCTGGTCGGGCAGCCCGCCGTGGTGTTCCAGGGCGGGCCGGTGGCGCTGGACTCGGCGCTCGGCCTCGCCGTGGCGCCGGGGGAGCCGGGCACCGGCGAGCCGCTCGGCTGGCGGCGGGTGCACGGCGCGATCGGCCTGGTGGACCTGGAGGCGCCGCCCGAGGTGCTGGCCGGCGAGCTGGGCGGGCTGCGGATCTTCGCCGGGTACGCCGGCTGGTCGCCCGGCCAGCTGGAGACGGAGCTGGAGAGCGGCGCCTGGTACCTGGTGGACTGCGAGCCGGGGGACATCTCCAGCCCGGAGCCGGAGCGGCTGTGGCGCTCGGTGCTGCGCCGCCAGCGCGGCCCGCTCGCGCTGCTGGCGACCTACCCGGACGACCCGACGCTGAACTGACGCACGGCCCGTCGGCGCGACACTGGCCGGGTTTCGCGGGGCGCCCATAGACTTGGCACCTATGAGCACTCTTGAGCCCGAGCGCGGCCTCGGCACCGGCACCCTGGTCGAGCCCGTCCCGCAGGTGTCCCACGGGGACGGCGACCACGAGCGCTTCGCGCACTACGTCCAGAAGGACAAGATCATGGAGAGCGCGCTCTCCGGATCGCCCGTGGTGGCGCTCTGCGGCAAGGTGTGGGTGCCCGGGCGCGACCCGAAGAAGTACCCGGTCTGCCCGATGTGCAAGGAGATCTACGACGGCATCGGCAAGCCGCAGGGCGGGGACGACAACGGCAACAAGTAGCACCGGCCGCTCCGCGCAGGTGCACGGCGTCGTCGTGCACAGCGCCGTTTTGCATACTGCCGCGTTTCCGAAGTGGTCTATGCCAGTCGTCCAGGGCGGGGGCAGGATGTCGGAATGGACCTCATTCCCGTGCCTTCGAGTGCCGTCCGCCGCCCGGACGAGGACTTCCCCCTCGACGCCACCACCACGCTGACCGCGCCGCCCGGGCTGGCCGACGCCGAGCGGTGGCTGCGCACCGCGCTGTCCGCGGCCACCGGGCTGCCGTTCGGCCCGGGCCGGCCGGGTGCGGGCGTCGAGCTGGTCCAGGACGACGCGCTGGCCGCCGAGGCGTACCGGATCGCGGTGCGCCCCGGCCACGCCCTGATCGCCGCCGGCGGGCCGGCCGGTGCGCTGTGGGGCGCGCAGACCCTGCGGCAGCTGCTCGGCCCGGACGCCTACCGCCGCTCCCCGCTGCGCCGCACCGGCTGGGTGCTGCCCGGCGCGGACATCGCGGACGCCCCCCGGTTCGGCTGGCGCGGCGCGCTGCTCGACGTCGCCCGGCACTTCCTGCCCAAGTCGGACGTGCTGCGCTTCGTCGACCTGCTGGCCGCGCACAAGCTCAACGTGCTGCACCTGCACCTGACCGACGACCAGGGCTGGCGGGTGGAGATCAAGCGCTACCCGGGCCTGACCGAGCGCGGCGCCTGGCGGGACCGCTCGATGGTCGGCTACCGGGCCGGCCAGCGCCGCGACGACCGCCCGCACGGCGGCTACTACACCCAGGACGACCTGCGCGAGATCGTCGCCTACGCGGCCGCGCGCGGGGTCACCGTCGTCCCGGAGATCGACCTGCCCGGGCACACTCAGGCCGCCGTCGCCGCCTACCCCGAGCTGGGCAACACCGACGTGGCGGACACCGCCGCGCTCGGCGTCTGGACGGACTGGGGGGTGAGCCACAACGTGCTCAACGCCTCCGAGGACACCCTGCGGTTCTTCGAGGGGGTGCTGGAGGAGGTCCTGGAGCTCTTCCCGTCCGAGTTCATCCACCTCGGCGGCGACGAGTGCCCCAAGGAGCAGTGGAAGGACAGCGCGGCCGCCCAGGCGCGGATCCGCGAGCTCGGCCTGGCCAACGAGGACGAGCTGCAGAGCTTCGTGATCCGGCACTTCGACCGCTGGCTGGCCGAGCGCGGCCGCCGGCTGATCGGCTGGGACGAGATCCTGGAGGGCGGGCTGGCCCCGCGCGCGGCCGTCTCCTCCTGGCGCGGGTTCGGCGGCGGGATGGCCGCCGCCGAGGCCGGGCACGACGTGGTGATGTGCCCCGAGCAGCACGTTTACTTCGACCACCGGCAGGCCGACGGCCCCGACGAGCCGATCCCGGTCGGCTTCGTGCGCACGCTGGAGGACGTCTACCGCTTCGAGCCGGTGCCCGGGCAGCTGGACGAGACCGCCGCCCGGCACGTGATCGGCACCCAGGCCAACCTGTGGAGCGAGTTCATGGACAGCGCCCGCGACATCGACTACCGGGCCTTCCCCCGGTTGGTGGCCTTCGCCGAGGTCGCCTGGTCCGATCTGCCCACCGAGCCGGCCGAGCGCGACTACGCGGGCTTCGAGCGCCGGCTGGAGACGCACCTGAAGGTGCTGGACGCGCTCGGTGTCGAGTACCGCCCGGCCGACGGTCCGCACCCCTGGCAGCGCCGGCCCGGCGTGGCCGGCCGGCCGATCGAGGGCCCGCCGCCGGTGCGCTGAGTGCGGCGGTTGTCACGTCCCGGGAACTTCTGAGTGGTCATCCGACGTCAAGAACAGATGAACATCTGCCCTGGCCCGATTCGGGTCGGGGCAGATACCGCCCGGTATCCGTCCCAATCGGGCAGTCCCGTTCACCGACCCCGAAATGATCATCGAGCATTGTGTGCCAGAGTTGCCCAACCCGGCCCGATCGCCCGTACCCTACGGGCCAGGCCGGGCTGCTGACGCGGACACCACGGCCGAAGGCCGCGGGCGGCAGGCGATCGATGAGCAAGTGGAGCACGGTGGGACCCAGGTGAACCGGACGATCATGCTGCCGGCCTCCCTCGACGAGGCCGTCGACGCGCTGGCCGCCACCCCGGCCGCGGTACCGGTGGCCGGAGCCACCGACCTGATGGAGGCCGTCAACGCCGGGCGGCTGCGCCCCGCCGCCCTGGTCGGCCTCGGCCGGATCACCGAACTGCGCGGCTGGCGCTACGAGGACGGCGGCACCGCCGTCCTCGGCGCCGGACTCACCCACGCCCGGATGGACCGCCCCGACTTCGCCGCGCTGATCCCCGCGCTCGCGGACGCCGCCCGCACGGCCGGCCCGCCGCAGGTCCGCAACGTCGGCACCCTCGGCGGCAACATCGTCACCGCCGCCCCGGCCGGCGACACCCTCCCGGTGCTCACCGCCCTGGAGGCCAGCGTCACCCTCGCCCGGGCCGGCGCCAGCCGGGAGGTGCCGGTCAGTCACCTGCTCACCGGCCTCGACCCGGTGCGCCCCGGCGAACTGCTCACCTGGGTGCGCGTCCCGCTGCTGCACGCCCCGCAGGTCTTCCTCAAGGCCACCGGCCGCAGCGGCCCGGCCCGCGCCACCGCCTCCGTCGCGCTGGTCCTCGACCCCGCCCGGCGCGCCGTGCGCTGCGCGGTCGGCGCCGTCGCCCCGGTGCCGCTGCGCCCGCTGGAGGCCGAGGCCTGGGTGGCCGGCTGCATCGACTGGGACGGCAGCAGGGAGATCGACCCGGCCGCGACCGCCGCCTTCGGCGAGTACGTGGCCGCCGCGTGCGTCCCCGACAGCTACGGCGCCGAAGGCGCCTGGGAGGCCGTGACCGAGGGGCCGAGCGCGGCCGCCGTTCGGCTGCGGCGTACCGTATCGGTGCTGGCCCGACGGGCACTGGGAAGGGCGCTGAAGTGACCACAGACCCCAACGAGACCCTCGACGCCGACCCGCTCGGCCTCACCCCGCAGGTCAGCCGCGAGCTGCGCCCGTGCGCCTCGTACACCTTGCGGGTCAACGGTTTCGAACGGCCCGTCACCGACGCCTGGATCGGCGAGAGCCTGCTCTACGTGCTGCGCGAGCGGCTCGGCCTGGCCGGCGCCAAGGACGGCTGCGAGCAGGGCGAGTGCGGGGCCTGCTCGGTGCAGGTGGACGGCCAGCTGGTGGCCGGCTGCCTGGTGCCCGCCGCCCTGGCCGCCGACAGCGAGATCAACACCGTCGAGGGCCTGTCGGCCGCCGGCGGCGCGAGCGACGTCCAGCAGGCGCTGGCCGAGTCCGGCGCGGTGCAGTGCGGCTACTGCACCCCCGGCATGGCGATGGCCGTGCACGACCTGCTCCAGCGCAACCACCGCCCGACCGAGGTCGAGGCCCGCCAGGCGCTCTGCGGCAACCTCTGCCGCTGCACCGGCTACCGGGGCGTGCTGGCCGCCGTCCAGAGCATCGCGGACGGGCGCGCCTCGGACGTCGAGGAGGCGGAGGAGACCGCCGAGCAGGCCGAGCAGGCCGCGGCCGCCGACCAGCCCGCCGCCGACCGCCCCGCCGAGGAGCCGGCCGCCGAACCCGCGGCCGCCGTCGAACCGCCGGTCTACACCGACGCCGACGCCTGGATCGAGCACGTCCCGCAGCCGCCCGCCGAGCAGACCCCGGCGGGCGCCGGGGAGCCGTACGGCGACGGGCCGGGCGGCTACGACAGCGGCGTGTACGACACCGCCGTCCTGACGCCGGTCCAGGGCATCCCCGCCCAGACCGCCGACGACCAGGTGTACTACCCGCCGCAGGGCTACCCCGAGCAGCCGTACCAGGGCACCCCCGCCCACGGCACCTACGTGCCCGGCGGCTACCCGCAGCAGAGCGGCTACGACACCGGGTACGACGACGCCCCGGTCTACCAGCCCACCCCCGCGCACGGCACGCCCCTGCCGGGCACCGCCTTCGACGGCACGCCCCCGCACGGCACGCCGTACGTCGCCACGCCCCCGCACGGCGCCCCGGCCGAGGGCACCGCCCCGGCCGGCGTCCCGTACGGCGCCACCCCCGCCCACGGCATCCGGCTCACCGAGGACGACCACGCATCATGACGTCGCCTACCGACATCGGCGCAGCACTCCAGCAGGACGGCGGCGAGGGCGGCGCACCGGAGCCGTTCGGCCTGGGCAGCTCACCGCTGCGCAGCGACGCGCTGCCCAAGGCGCTCGGCATCTACCCGTACGCGGCCGACCTGTGGGCCGAAGGGCTGCTCTGGGGCGCGGTGCTGCGCTCGCCGCACCCGCACGCCCGGATCCGGGGCATCGACACCTCGGCCGCGCTCGCGCTGCCCGGAGTGCACGCCGTGGTCACCGCCGCGGACCTGCCGCCCGGCCCGGACGGCGGCCCGGACGGCGCCCCGGCCGGGCCGATCGTCGCCGACCGGCCGGTGCTGGCCGCGGGCGTGGTGCGCCACCACGGCGAGCCGATCGCCGCGGTGGCCGCCGACCACCCCGACACCGCCCGGCTGGCGGTCGGCCTGATCGCGGTCGACTACGAGCCGCTGGAGGCCGTCACCGACCCCGAGCAGGCCTTCACCGCCCCGGCGCTGCACCCGGACGGCAACCTGTTCCGCCACCTGCCGCTGCGCACCGGGGACCCGGACGCGGTCGGCGAGATCGTCGTCGAGGGCCTCTACCAGGTCGGCCGGCAGGACCCGGCCCCGCTCGGCGCCGAGGCCGGGCTGGCCGTGCCGCGCCCGGACGGCGGCGTCGAACTGCACCTGTCCTCCACCGATCCGCACGGGGACCGCGACCGCACCGCCGCCTGCCTCGGCCTGGAGCCCGACCGGGTCCGGCTGGTGGTCACCGGCGTGCCCGGCGCGACCACCGACCGCGAGGACATCTCCTTCCAGGTCACCCTGGCGCTGCTGGCGCTGCGCACCGGTCGCCCGGTGAAGATGACCCTCACCCGCGAGGAGTCCTTCCAGACCCACACCTCGCGCCACCCCGCGCTCCTGCGCTACCGCCACCACGCCGACGCCGAGGGCACCCTGGTGAAGGTCGAGGCGCAGATCCTGCTGGACGGCGGCGCGTACGCGGACGTCTCCGCCGAGGCGCTGGCCGCCGCCACCGCCTTCTCGGTCGGCCCGTACGTCTGCCCGAACGTCTTCGTGGACGCCTGGGCGGTGCGCACCAACAACCCACCGGCCGGGCGGATGCGCGGCGAGGGCGCACTGCAGGCCTGTTTCGCCTACGAGTCGCAGCTGGACCAGCTGGCCGCCCGGCTCGGCGTGGACCCGGTGGAGATCCGCCGCCGCAACGCGATGGCCACCGGCGACCCGATGCCCACCGGACAGGCCGTCACCTGCCCGGCGCCGGTGGGCGCGCTGCTGGAGGCCGTCGCGGCCGAGCCGCTGCCGGCCCTGCCGGTGGACGACCCGGACGCCGAGTGGCTGCTGCCGGGCGGGCCCGGCGGCGCCGGCGATCCGGCGGCGGTGCGGCGCGGGATCGGCTACGCCGTCGGCATGGTGCACATGCTCGGCGCCGAGGGCGAGGACGAGGTCTCCACGGCCACCGTGCGGGTCAGTGGCGACCACGCCACGGTGATCTGCGCGGCCGTCGACTCCGGGCAGGGCTTCGCCACGCTGGCCCGGCAGATCGTGCAGACCGTGCTGGGCGTCAGCGAGGTGTACATCGCGCCGGCCGACAGCGACCAGTCGATCGCCGGGCCCTCCGCCCGTGGACGGCACACCTGGGTCTCCGGCGGCGCCGTCGAGCGCGCCGCGCTGATGGTGCGCCACCAGCTGCTGCAGCCGATCGCCGCCAACTTCGGGATGTCGGTGGAACTGCTGCAGATCGCCGACGGCAAGATCACCTCGTACGACGGGGTGCTCGGCATGCCGGTCGCCGAGGCGCTGGAGGGCAAGGAGCTCTGGGCGACCGCGCAGTGCCGCCCGCACCCCACCGAGCCGCTGGACGAGTCCGGGCAGGGCGACGCCTTCGTGTCCATCGCGTTCTGCGCGATGCGCGCGGTGGTGGACGTGGACATCGAGCTGGGCGCCGTCCGGGTGGTCGAGATGACGGTCGCCCAGGACGTCGGCCGGGCGCTGAACCCGCGACAGATCGAGGACCGGATCGAGGCGGGCGTGGCCCAGGGTGTCGGCCTGGCCCTGCTGGAGGACCTGCGCACCGAGGGCGGCGTGCTGCAGAACCCCTCGCTCACCGGCTACCGGCTGCCCACCGCCCTGGACACCCCGGAGGTGCGGATCGCCGCCCTGCTGGAGGAGCGGGACGTGGTCGCCACCTTCGGCGCCAAGGCGGTCAGCGCCGTCCCCGCGGTGGTCGCCCCGGCGGCCGTCGCCGCCGCCGTCCGGGCCGCCACCGGACTGCCGGTCGGCCGGCTGCCGATCCGGCCGGAGGACGCGGTCGCGGTCTGACGGACCGGGGCGGGCGGCTTTGCGCCGACCGCCCCGGAAACGCCTGAAAAGGAATTGCCGATCGACGGAATGTCGACCGGCAATTCCTTTTTCCAGTGAGGCCATGACGGGAATCGAACCCGTGTACACCGCTTTGCAGACGGTTCCCTAAGCCACTCGGGCACACGGCCAGTGAATTCATAGTGGCGGAATACGTGGGGGGCCGTCAACGGCGGAATGTAAATTCTGTATGGCAACCTGTGTTACCGTCGGAGCCAGGTGGCCGGTGTCCGGCCACCCCGGACGAGCGCGTCGTACCCGGTGACGACAAGACGGCGCAGTTCAGCGGCAATCCGGCCGCTGTGGACTGCGGAGGTACGGCCGTCATGGCTTGGCTCGTTCTGATCGTCTCGGGTGTCCTGGAGACCGTGTGGGCGGTGGCCCTGGAGTCGTCCAAGGGCTTTTCCCGGCTCGTCCCCAGCCTCGTCTTCGGCGTCGCCCTGCTGTTGAGCATGGGCGGGCTGGCGTACGCGATGCGCACCATTCCGATCGGCACCGGGTACGCGGTGTGGGTCGGCATCGGCGCGGTCGGCACCGCGCTCTACGGCATGGCCGTCCTGGGGGACGCGGTGACGGCGGCCCGGATCGGCTGCCTGCTGCTCATCGTCTCCGGCGTGGTCGGCCTGAAGGTGCTGCACTGACCTCGGGCCTAGGTCCTGAGACCTAGCTGGTCACCAACTCCGGTCAGGGGTCACGGACGAAGACGGCCCTTACGATGTCACCCATGACCACTGCCTCCCCCACCTCGGTCGACTCCGCGCCGATACCCCTCGATGACGACCCCGGCGGCGGGGTGCTCAGCGGCCGCTACCGGGCGCTGACGCTGGGGATCGTCTCGGTGGTCCTGCTGCTCGCCTTCGAGGCGACGGCCGTCAACACCGCGATGCCGGTGGCGGCCCGTCAGCTGGACGGCATCGGGCTGTACGCCTTCGCCTTCTCCGGCTACTTCACCACCACGCTGTTCGCCCTGGTCGTCTCCGGCCAGTGGTGCGACCGGCGCGGCCCGCTCCAGCCGCTGTTCACCGGCATCGCGGTGTTCGGCATGGGCCTGGTGGTGGCCGGGACGGCGCCGGGGATGTGGGTGTTCGTGGCCGGGCGGGCGATCCAGGGCCTGGGCGGCGGACTGGTGATCGTCGCCCTGTACGTGGTGGTCGGCCGGGCCTACCCGGAGCGGCTGCGCCCGGCGGTGTTCGCGGCCTTCTCCTCGGCCTGGGTGCTGCCCTCGATCGTCGGCCCGGTGGTCTCCGGGGCGATCACCCAGCACCTGGGCTGGCGCTGGGTGTTCCTGGCCGTCCCGGTGCTGATCCTGCTGCCGCTGGCGGTGATGGGCCCGGCGCTGGCCCGCTCCGAGCGGGACCACCCGGTGCTCAAGGGCGCGGACTTCGACCGCCGGCGCACCGTGCTGGCCGCGATGGCGGCGCTCGGGGCCGGCCTGCTGCAGTACGCGGGCCAGCGGCTGGACCTGATCGGGCTGCTCCCGGCGGCGGCCGGGGCGGCGCTGCTGCTGCCCGCCGTGCTGGGGCTGCTGCCCACCGGGACGCTGCGGGCCGGGCGCGGGCTGCCCACGGTGATCCTGCTGCGCGGGGTGGCCGCGGGGGCGTTCTTCGCGGCCGAGTCGTTCATCCCGCTGATGATGGTCACCCAGCGCGGCCTGTCGCCGACGCTGGCCGGGCTCACCCTGACCAGCGGCGGCCTGTCCTGGGCGCTGGGCTCGTGGTTGCAGGGGCGGCCTGGGGCCGAGCGCTACCGCGAGGCGATGATCCGGGGCGGGTTCGTACTGACCGCGGTGGCGATCGCGGGCGCCGCGCTGGTGCTGGTCCCGGCGGTGCCGGCCTGGGCGGCGGCGGTGGCCTGGGGCGTCGGCGGGATCGGGATGGGGCTGACGGTCGCGAGCGTCAGCGTCCTGATGATGAAGCTGTCCACGCCGGAGGACGCCGGGGCCAACTCGGCCTCGCTGCAGATGAGCGACGCGCTGGGCAACGTGCTGCTGGTCGGCCTGTCCGGGGTGCTCTTCGCGGCGCTGGGCGGCGGCTCGGTGGCCGCCGCCCACGAGGGCGTCGAGGGTGCCGGCTCGACCGGCGCCTTCGCGGTGATCTTCCTGACCATGACCGGGGTGGCCCTGCTGGGCGCGCTGGTCTCCGGCCGGGTCCGCAAGGCCTGACGGTCAGCCGACGGCGGAGGCGGTGGCGCCGGCGGAGGGCACCGGCGGCGCCGCCGGGGTGCCGAGGAAGCTCCCCCAGCCGCCTGCCGGCGACTGGCCCGGGGCGAGGCTCTGCAGCTTGCGCAGCACCGCCGGGTCCTGGGCGTCCAGCCAGTCCACCAGCTGGCGGAACGAGACCAGCCGGACCTCGGGCTTGCCCGCGATGCTCTTCAGCACCTCCTCGACGGCGTTCATGTAGATGCCGCCGTTCCACTCCTCGAAGTGGTTGCCGATGATGTACGGCGCGCGGTTGCTGTTGTACGTGCGGTCGAAGCCCATCAGGTAGGAGTCGCGGGCCTGGGTCTGGAAGCCCGGGTGGAGCGCCGGGTCGGCCTTGGTGTTGGGGCCGCACTGGTTGTACATGATGTTGTAGTCCATCGACAGCACCTGGAAGGTGTGCCCGGGGAAGGGGATGGACTGCAGCGGGAGGTCCCAGAGCGCGCCGCCCTGGATCTTCTGCGGCCACACCTGGGTGCCGTTGCCGCTGCTGTCGTAGCGCCAGCCGCGCTTGACGGCGGTGGGCAGCAGGTTGCGCTGGCCCTCCAGGCAGGGGGTGCGGCTGCCGATCAGCTCCTTGCGGTAGTCGAAGGGCAGCGCGGGCAGGTCGGTGAAGCCGGTGTTGGTCCGCCAGTTGGTCACGAAGTCCATCGCCTGCTGGATCTCGCTGTCCCACTCCTCCGGGGACCACTTGCCGACGCCGGTGGAGCCGCAGAAGTGGCCGTTGAAGTGGGTGCCGATCTCGTGGCCCTCCAGCCAGGCCGCGTGCACGTTCTCCAGGGTGTCGTGGATGTGCTGGTCGCTCAGGTAACCGATCTCGGAGGCGCCGACCTTGTGCTGCGGGGGGCGGTAGAGGTCCTTCTTGGACTCGGGCAGCAGGTAGAGGCCGCTGAGGAAGAAGGTCATCGACGCGTTGTGCTCCCGCGCCAGCCGGCGGAAGCGGGCGAACAGGCCGTTGTCGAGCTCGCCGGCGCCGTCCCAGGAGAAGACCACGAACTGCGGCGGGCGCTCGCCGGCCTTGAGGCGTTCGGGGACGGGCTGGTGGGGCTGGGCGCCGGTGTCGGAGGTGGAGCCGTCGCCGATCAGGGCGGCCTGCGGCTTGGGGGCGGGTGCGGGGATGCCGCCCCGGGTGGTGGCCGCGTCGCTGGTGGGGACGGCGGCGGGGAACCCGGCGCCGGTCGCCCGCTCTCCGCCGCCGACGCTGTTGCTGCCGCAGCCGGCCGCCAGGGTGGCGGCGGTGGCCGCTCCGGCGGCCAGCAGGGTTCGGCGGGAGAGAGCGTCCATGGTCACTCCGTTCATGAGGCGTTCAGCATGCGTACAGGCGTGCGAAAGTCCGGTCGGACGAGTGGGGTGATAGAACCCGTGACCGGGTCAGCATGGCATGTGGGCTCGATCGGTCGGAGAGGCTCCACGGACGGTCGTAATCGATCGCCTGATTGACGCAACCGGATCGACCCCGTCCGCCGTCGAAGCTCATGCCGAGGTGTCCGGGCGGCGTCGACGCCTGGGGGCCGGCCGTCGCGTTCCGTCACGGGGCACCCACTCGGCGCAGTGATCGGACCGGTGGCCCTGCCGATCGGCGGGTGTCGGTACGACCGTCGTATGGACGTGCTTTAAGGTCCGATCGGATTGAATTGTTCCCAGGGAACTCCCAGGATCGGGAATCCGTCGGCAGAGGGGAGCGCCCGTGGGCGTCCAGCAGAGCAGGGGCCCGTGGCCGGGCACCCTGGCGGCCGGTGCCGCGCTGGTGCTCGGCGCCTGGCTGCTGCACGACGGCGGACCGGGCGCGCCGCCGCCCGTCCCCGGCGTCGCGCAGGCCCTGTCCGGCTTCGCCCCGGTCTCCGTCGTTCCGCCGCTCGGCCCGTCCGACCCCATCCGGATCCGCATCCCGGTCGTCCGGCTGGACGCCCCGGTGACTACGCTCGGCCTCGACTCCCGCGGCCACCTCCAGGCCCCGCCCGAGGCGGACCGCAACCTGGCGGGCTGGTACCGCGGCGGGGCCAGCCCCGGGCAGCGCGGCACCGCCATCCTGGCCGGACACGTCGACAACAAGGCAGGCCCGGCCGTCTTCTACCATCTGGGAGCACTGCGCCGCGGCGACCGGATCGAGATCGTCCGCGCGGACGGCGCCGTCGCCGTCTACCAGCTGTACGCCATCGAAGTGCACGACCGAAAGGACTTCCCGGACGACCGGGTGTACCGCCAGGCCGCCGACGCACAGCTGCGGGTCATCACCTGCGGCGGCGCGTACAGCGACGAGCACGGCTACGAGGGCAACGTCGTCGCCTACGGCTTCCTGGCCGACACCACCCGGCCGGGTAAACCCGCATGACCACGCTGACCCTCGCCACCCGCTGGAACCCGATCGACTGGCCGCTCACCCACGGCCCGATTCCGTACGCCGTGTACGTCGTCGGCTGGGTCGCGCTGCTCGCGCTCGCCGTCGGCCGGAGCCGGAGCTGGTGGCGCTTCCGGCTGCCCGCCGCCCTGTTCACCGCGGCGGCCCTGAGCCTGCTGCTCGACGTCGTGGTCGACGGCTGGTGGCACCCCTTCCCCGAGGGCACGCCCGAGTACGTCACCTGGTGGATCGCCGTCGCCCTGCTCGGCTTCTGCCTGGCCGGCTGGCGAATACGCCGACTGGCCTGGCGGCGCAAGGCGCTCGCGCTCGGCCTGAGCTCGCTGGTGCTGCTGATGGCCGCCTCCGAGATCAACATCGGGTTCGGGCAGTTCCCGAGCGGCCGGGTGATGCTCGCGCCGTGGCTGACCAAGACCGACGACCTGGTCGCACCCAAGGTCGCGCGGACGGCCGCCGCCCCGGCGGACAAGGTGCTCTCCGAGGTCTGGAAGCCCCCGGCGGACCTGCCGGACAAGGGCACCGTCTCGGTGGTGCCGATCCCCGGGACCAAGTCCGGCTTCCAGGCCCGCGACGCGTACGTCTACCTGCCGCCCGCCTACCAGGCCAACCCGCGCCCGCTGCTGCCGGTGGTCATGCTGATCAGCGGCCAGCCCGGCATCCCGGGGGACTGGGTGCTCTCCGGGCAGGTGAACGAGGCGATGGACGACTTCGCGAAGGAGCACGGCGGCCTCGCGCCGATCGTGGTGATGCCGGATCAGCTGGGCTCGACCTGGGCCAACACGCTCTGCCTGGACTCCAAGATCGCCAACGTGCACACCTACCTGGCCGAGGACGTCCCCGACTGGATCCACCAGAACCTGCAGACCGCCCAGGGCCGGAAGTCCTGGGCCGTGGGCGGCGCCTCGATGGGCGGCACCTGCGCGCTCCAGCTCGGCGTCAACGCCCCCGACGTCTTCGGCACCGTGCTCGACATGTCCGGGCAGCTGGAGCCCACCCTGGGCACCCGGGCCGACACCGTCAACGCGGCCTACGACGGGGACGAGGCGAAGTTCGACGCCGTCGACCCGGTCCAGGTGATGGCCCGCAAGCGGTTCCCGGACACCGCCGTCGCCATGGTGGTCGGCAAGAACGACACCGAGTTCCGGCCGCAGATGGAGGAGGTCTACAAGTCCGTGAAGGCGGCCGGGATGAAGGCCAAGTTCGAGCTGATGCCGGGTGACCACGGCTGGGTCGTGTTCCGCCCCGGCATCGTCCAGCAGATCCCCTGGCTCGCCCAGCAGACCGGGCTGATCAGGTGATCGGCGTCGGCACCGCGCCCGCCGTCGTCGGCGAGCGCCAACAGGAGGCGGACCGGCCGGACCGCGGCCCGGTCACCCGGACGCCGGAGCCGGGCCCGCAGCGGGCCCGCCGGGCGGCCCGGGCACTCGGCGGGTGGCTGCGCTCGGCGCCGCTGACGCTGGTGCTGCTGGCCGGGCTCTGGGCGCTCGGCGCGGCCACCGGCAGCCTGGCCCACGGGCCGTCGGAGCGGCTGCTCGACCGGGTCGGGGTCGGCCTGCCCACCCTCGCCGAGGGCCGTTGGTGGACGCCGTTCACCTCGCTGTTCTGGTGCTCCGGCGCGGGCTCGTACGTGTTCACCAGCCTGCTGCTGCTCCTGGTCGGCCCGGCCGCCGAGCACCGGCTCGGGCGGGTGCGCACGCTCGCGGTGCTGGTCGGCGGGCAGCTGGCGGGCACCCTGCTCGGCGCCGGGCTGATCGCGGTCGGCTCCCGGGTCGGCGAGCAGTGGACCGCCTCGGTGGCCGACCAGACCGCCGTCGGCCCCGCCATCGGCCTGTTCACCCTGGCCGGGGTGCTCGGCTACCGGCTGACCGTGCTCTGGCGCCGCCGGCTGCACCTGCTGGTGCTGCTCGTCCCGCTGGTCATGACCCTCTACGTGGGCCACCTGCAGAGCGTCCAGCGGTGCGCCGCCGCGCTCGTCGGGCTGGGCGTCGGCGCACTGCTCGGCCGGGGCCGGCTGCGGCTGCGCACCCACCGCTCCTCGCACTCCGAGACCCGGGTGCTGGTGGCGGTCTGCCTGGTGGCCGCCGCCCTCGGGCCGCTGATCGCCTCGCTGTACGACAACGCCAGCGGGCCGTTCAACACCTTCTCCGAGCTGTACTTCTCGCACCGGCTCAGCCCGGACGAGGTGGCCGACCTCTGCGCGGTCTCGGCGCACGACTGCGCCCGCGCGCACGCCGTGGAGCGGATCTTCGACACCCCGGGCCGCCTGATGGCCGCCGTCTTCCCGGCCCTGCTGCTGGTCCTGGCCGAGGGGCTGCGCCGGGGGCTGCGGCTCGCCTGGCGGGTCACCATCGCCACCGAGCTGCTCTGGGCGGGGCTGCTGTGCTGGCTGTACCTCGGCTCCGGCCCGGTCGGCGGCGACGCGGTCCAGTACTTCGTCGAGGCGCTGCTGCTGCCGCTGCTGACCATCGGCCTGCTGCTGGCCAACCGCCAGCGGTTCCGGCTGCGGCTGTCCGGCCGGTCGGTGCGCCGGCTGGCGGCGCTGACCGGCGGCGCCGCGCTGGCCGCCTCCGCCGCGTACACCGGGCTCGGCGTCCTCGCGGCCGACCAGTTCGAGCCCGGGGCGACCTTCCGCAGGCTGCTGCACGGGCTGCCGGCGCAGTTCCTGCCGCCCGCGTACAACGACCTGACGCCGGACTACCCGATCGCGGTCGGCCCGGTGGCGCTCCTCCTGGAGACGTACTGCGGGCTGGCGTTCTGGGTGGTCGCGCTGAGCGCGCTGCTGCTCGCCTTCCGCCGGCCGGTGGTGCACACCGACGCGGCGGCGGCCGCCCGGGCCAGGGCGCTGCTCACCGCGCACGGCGGCGGGACGCTGTCGTTCATCACCACCTGGGACGGCAACCACTACTGGTTCGACGAGGAGGGCCGGGCGGCGGTCGCCTACCGGGTGCTGGGCACCGTGGCGCTGACCACCGGCGACCCGTTCGGCGCGCCGGAGGCCCGGGCCGGGGCGGTGGCCGGCTTCGCCCGGTACTGCGACGCGCGGGGCTGGACGCCGTGCCTCTACAGCGTCTCCCCGCAGACCAGGGCCGCCGCCGGGCAGCTCGGCTGGCGCTCGGTGCAGGTCGCCGAGGACACCGTGGTCGCGCTGCCCGAGCTGGCCTTCACCGGCCGCAAGTGGCAGGACATCCGGACGGCGCTCAACAAGGCCGGCAAGCAGGGCATCACCGCCGAGTGGTGGGCCTACCACGAGGCGCCGCTCGCGCTGCGGGACCAGATCCGGGCGATCTCCGAGGAGTGGGTCTCCGAGAAGGGCCTGCCCGAGATGGGCTTCACGCTCGGCGGGCTGGAGGAGCTGGACGACCCGGACGTCCGGGTGCTGATCGCGGTGGACGAGCAGCGCGTCGTGCACGGGCTGACCAGCTGGATGCCGGTGTACGAGGACGGCGTGCCGGTCGGCTGGACGCTGGACTTCATGCGCCGGCGCTCGGACGGCTTCCGCGGCGTCAACGAGTTCCTGATCGCCTCGGCCGCGCTGGGCTTCAAGGAGGAGGGCGCGCGCTTCCTGTCGCTCTCCGGCGCGCCGCTGGCCCGTTCCGGGCAGGACGAGGGGCCCACCGGCCTGCAGCGGATGCTGGACTGGATGGGCCGGGTGCTGGAGCCGGTGTACGGCTTCCGCTCGCTGCTCGCGTTCAAGGCGAAGTTCCAGCCGGAGTACCGGCCGATGTACATGGCGTACCCCGACCCCGCCGCGCTGCCCAGCATCACCAGGGCGATCGGCAAGGCGTACCTGCCGCACCTGACGCCGGCGCAGGGCGTCCGGCTGATGCGCAGGCTGTCGGGCTGAGGGCGGCGGCGCCGGACGGGCACCGGGGCCCCGGACCCGGGGGGCGGCCGGAAGCGCGGGGGCGCCTCCGGACGCCGGCCGCCGCGCGCCGGTCCGCCGCTCAGCCGAGCAGCTCGGCGAGCGCGCGGTCGGCGTCCAGGTACAGGTGCTCCTCGCCCTCGGGGACGAGCAGCCGGCTGCGCCACAGGAAGCGCCGCAGGTCGGTGGTGTCGAACTGGAGCAGCGCGGTGCCCTCCGGCGCCCGCAGCTCGACCATGGTGCGCCGGCCGAGCGCGGGCCGGATGTGGACGTCGCCGACACCGGCCGGCAGTTCCAGGCCGGCCGAGAGCAGCTGGCGGGCGAAGATCCAGACGATGTCGTCGGCGGCCTCCCCGCCCGGGCCGCCGTCCGCCGGCCCGTCCAGGGAGAACTCGGCGGGGAAGGCCATCCGGACGGCGAGCGGGTCCTCCGGCCGGTAGGTCAGGACGACCCGCAGCCGGACGGAGCGGTGGGGGGAGAGGATCAGGCGGGCCTGGACGGTCTCTTCGGTGGGGGTGTGCACGGCGAGTCCCTTCGGGTCGGTGTGAGGCCGGTCGGCAGGGGGGAGGGTCGGGACGGCCTCACCCTGGTGAGAGTCCTGGGACCGGCCGTGATTACCCGGTTTCGGATCCGATCGGATGTGATCCGCGTCACGTCGGTTTCCGGCCGCCCGGGCCCGGCGCGGAGCCTCGCCTGGCCGCCCCGGCGGCGCCGGGCCGGTACGCTGGGCGGGTTGTCCGATCGCCGCCCGACCGCGGGACGGGGCTGAAAAACCGCCTCTGACCTGCGATGATCCCCCTCGGAGACCGTGAGTACTGCCGCCGCCTCCTCGATGCCCCTGTTCTCCGACGTGCCGGAGCCGCAGGGCCCCGCCCGGGGCTCCGGGCCCGCCGCCTCGCACCACCTCTCGCCGGCCTTCCCCGGCCGCGCCCCCTGGGGCACCGCGGGCAAGCTGCGGGCCTGGCAGCAGGGCGCGCTGGACAAGTACATCGAGACGCAGCCGCGCGACTTCCTCGCGGTCGCCACCCCGGGCGCCGGTAAGACCACCTTCGCGCTCACCCTGGCCTCGTACCTGCTGCACAACCACCTGGTGCAGCAGGTGACCGTCGTCGCGCCGACCGAGCACCTGAAGAAGCAGTGGGCCGAGGCCGCCGCGCGGATAGGCATCAGGCTCGACCCGGCGTACTCCTCCGGCCCGCTCTCCCGGGACTACCACGGCATCGTGGTCACCTACGCGGGCATCGGGGTCAACCCGATGCTGCACCGCAACCGGACCGAGGCGCGCAAGACCCTCGTGATCATGGACGAGATCCACCACGCCGGCGACTCCAAGTCCTGGGGCGAGGCCTGCTTCGAGGCCTTCGAGCCGGCCACCCGCCGGCTGTCGCTGACCGGGACGCCGTTCCGCTCCGACACCAACCCGATCCCGTTCGTCCAGTACGAGGCCGGCGGCGACGGCATCCGCAAGTCCGTCGCCGACTACACCTACGGCTACGGGCACGCGCTCGCCGACCACGTCGTCCGCCCGGTGATCTTCCTCAGCTACAGCGGCAACATGCGCTGGCGCACCAAGTCCGGCGACGAGCTGGAGGCCCGGCTCGGCGAGCCGATGACCAAGGACCTGATCGCCCAGGCCTGGCGCACCGCGCTGGCCCCGCAGGGCGAGTGGATCCCCGCCGTGCTGCAGGCCGCCGACCGGCGGCTGTCCGAGGTCCGCAAGGCGATCCCGGACGCCGGCGGGCTGGTCATCGCCACCGACCAGAACACCGCGCGCGCCTACGCCAAGATGCTGCGCGAGATCACCGGCGAGAAGGCCACCGTGGTGCTCTCCGACGAGACCGAGGCCTCCAAGCGGATCTCCGACTACGCGGCCGGGGACTCGCGCTGGATGGTCGCGGTCCGGATGG
This sequence comes from Kitasatospora sp. MAA19, assembly GCF_029894125.1. Lineage (GTDB taxonomy): Bacteria > Actinomycetota > Actinomycetes > Streptomycetales > Streptomycetaceae > Kitasatospora. The sequence goes on along the minus strand of NZ_JARXYZ010000011.1, from coordinate 184,502 downwards.
TGTCCGAGGGCGTCGACGTGCCGCGGCTGTGCGTCGGGGTGTACGCGACCTCGATCTCCACCCCGCTGTTCTTCGCCCAGGCCGTCGGCCGCTTCGTGCGCGCCCGCAAGCGCGGCGAGACCGCCTCGGTGTTCCTGCCGACCATCCCGATGCTGCTCGGCTTCGCCAACGAGATGGAGCTCCAGCGCGACCACGTGCTGGACCGGCCGAAGAAGGAGGGCGAGGGTCTCTTCGACGAGGAGGACCGGCTGCTCGCCGAGGCCGAGCGGGCCAACGACGGGCCGGACGGCGCGGGCGGCGAGGAGTTCTCCTACGAGGCGATCGGCTCCGACGCGGTCTTCGACCGGGTGCTGTACAACGCCATGGAGTTCGGCATGCAGGCCCACCCGGGGAGCGAGGAGGAGGACGACTACCTCGGCATCCCCGGCCTGCTGGAGCCGGACCAGGTGCAGATGCTGCTGCAGAAGCGCCAGCACCGGCAGATCCAGCGCAGCAAGGGCAAGCCCGCCGAGGAGGCCGACCTGCTGGAGCTGCCGGCCGAGCAGCGGCCGGTCGTCACCCACCAGGAGCTGCGGGAGCTGCGCAAGGAGCTGAACGCGCTGGTGGCCGCCTGGCACCACCGCACCAACCAGCCGCACGGCACCATCCACAACGAGCTGCGCCGCCAGTGCGGCGGCCCGCTGACCGCGCAGGCCACCGCCAACCAGCTGAAGGCGCGGATCGCCAAGATCCGCGAGTGGGCGAAGTAGCCACCGGAACGGTACGGCGGGCGGCCGCGAGTCGGTCCGCCCGCCCCGGCCCGTTCGCCCGGCCCGTTCGCCCGGGCCGTCCGCCCCGGTGTGTCCGGACTTCGGACCGGGGGCGGAACCACGTCCTGACGGGCCCGGCGAAATGGGTGTTTCTGCCCCGGTTTCGTCGCGCTGTTGGTGTCGATCACGACCGAATTTTGGACAACCACTTCCGTCACGACACTTCCTTCACTACCTTTCCCCCACGCTCTTCCACCGGGCAATCCCCACGGGACGGGCGCCGCAGGACCGTACGCACGTCAAGGACGACACCGCGCGGTCCGAGCGCGGCCACCCACCTGCGCGCGACACCGAACCCGGACCGGCGCCGCCTGCCCCGCGAGCGCCGCGGAAAGGATGCCCGTCGTGACTGCCGAGACCTCCCAGACCCTGGACCGTGGCGTCCGGGTCCTCAAACTCCTCGCCGACTCCGAGCGCGGGCTCACCGTCACCGAGCTGGCCGCCCGACTGGCCGTCAACCGCACCGTCGTCTACCGGCTGCTGGCCACCCTGGAACAGCACGGCCTGGTCCGCCGGGACATCGGCGGCCGCGCCCGGGTGGGCCTGGGCGTCCTGCGCCTGGCGCACCGGGTGCACCCGCTGCTGCGCGAGGCCGCGCTGCCGGCCCTGCGCAGCCTGGCCGAGGACCTCGGCGCCACCGCCCACCTGACCCTGGTGGACGGCAACGAGGCGCTGGCCGTCGCCGTGGTCGAGCCGAGCTGGACCGACTTCCACGTCGCCTACCGCACCGGGCTGCGCCACCCGCTCGGCGAGAGCGCCGCCGGCCGGGCGATCCTGGAGGCCCGCACCTTCCCCAGCCAGCGCCGGCCGGAGCAGGGCTTCGTGATCACCCGTGCGGAGGAGCAGTCCGGGGCGAGCGGTGCGGCCGCCGCGCTGATCGGGCTGAGCGGCATCGAGGGCAGCGTCGGCGTGGTGATGCTGAACGGGCTGGTGCCCGAGCGGGTCGGCCCCCGGGTGGTGGAGGCGGCGACCGAGGTGGCCGACGCACTGAGGTAGGCCCCGAGGTGTGTTTGGATTCCCCTTGTGTCCGACACCAAGCTGCCCAAGGCCCTGACCTCCCCGCGGACCCGCGCGCTCACCCTCTGCGGGGTGCTGGTCGCCGCGCTGTTCGGCGTGACCGCCTTCGTCCCGCTGCCGTACACGCTCACCTGGCCGGGGCTGACCGCGGACACCCTCGGCACGTACCAGGACAAGCCGGTCCTCACCATCACCGGGGCGCCGCTGCGCGCCACCGAGGGCGAGCTGCGGATGGTCACCATCTCGGCCACCAACCCGGGGGAGAAGACCGGGTTCTGGCGCGCGCTGCGGGCCTGGTTCGACCAGGACGAGGCGGTGCGCCCGACCGACACGGTCTACCCGCCGGGCAACCCGGCCAAGGCCGAGGAACAGACCGCCCAGCAGATGGTCGAGTCGCAGAACAGCGCCACCGCCGCCGCGCTCGGCTACCTCCACCTCTCTCCGGACCAGGTGAAGGTCAAGGTCGACCTGGGCGACGTGGGCGGCCCGAGCGCCGGTCAGATGCTGGCGCTGGGCATCATCGACAAGCTCGCCGGTGACGGCAAGGGCGGCGACCTCACCGGCGGGCTCAAGATCGCGGGCACCGGCACCATCGACGACCAGGGCGTCATCGGCGCGGTCGGCGGTGTCCCGCTCAAGACGCAGGCGGCCGCCCGGGACGGCGCGACGGTGTTCCTGCTGCCCAGGGACGAGTGCACGGACGCCAAGGTGAACACGCCCGGGACGCTGCGACTGGTGCCGGTCGGCACGCTCGGCGAGGCGGTCTCGGCGCTGGAGGCGCTGAAGAGCGGCGGCAGCGTCCCCGGCTGCTGACCGGACCGGCCGCCGGTCAGAGCCCGAAGGCCACCGAGGCGACGTCGTCGCTCAGCCGGGTCCGCAGTTGGGCGGCGATCCCGGCTAACCGGTGGGCCTGGGCCATCGGCAGCGAGACCGAGACCGCGGCGATGCCGTTGCCCGCGACGATCGGCACCGCCGCCCCGGCCGTGCCGAGCGCGTACTCCTGACACTGGGTGATCGGGGCGGCGCGCTGCGGCCCCTGCCGGGGCAGCATCGGCAGGTGCGCGGGCTCCCGCAGGGTGTACGGGGTGAACGCCACCATCGGGTAGCGGGCCAGGTGCGCCCGGCGCTCCTCGGCGGACATCAGGGCCAGCAGGGTCTTGCCGGCCGAGTGGGCGTGCGCGCCGATCCGGAACCGGTCCGGGTCGATCAGCGGCGCGCCGGGGGCGGGCGCCGCGTCGACCAGTTCGACCTCCCCCTGCCGGTACCAGGCGAAGTAGACGGCGGCCTACTCGGCCGCGGCCTGGTCCACCAGCGGCAGGATGCGGTACGGCACCGGGTTCTCCAGCGCGATGGCGGTGGACGAGCGGACGATCCCGTCGAAGCCCACCACCCGGTCGATCACCCGCTGGAGGTCGGCGTTGGAGCGGGCTACGATCCGCACCATCATGTCCCCGGCCCCGGTGATGGTGTGCAGCTCCAGCACCTCCGGCACGCTCGCCAGGTGCGCCCGCACGTCCGCGCCCTGGCCCTGGGAGATCTCCAGGGTGGCGAAGGCCGTCACCGGGTAGCCGAGCGCCGCCGGGTCGACCTCCGGGCCGAAGCCGCCGATCACCCCCTTGGCCTGCAGCCGGTCCAGCCGGGCCTGCACGGTGCCCCGGGCGACCTGCAGCCGGCGCGAGCACTCCAGCACCCCGATCCGGGGCTCCTCGGCCAGCAGCCGGATCAGCCGGCCGTCCAGCGCGTCGATCGCGTCGTTCCCGCCGACCGGCCCGGCGCCTGCCGAAGCACCCTGCGGGGCGGGGGAGTTGGGCGAGCCGGGGGAGCTCGGGGAGTGGGCGGTGGGCATCGCGGCTCCGTCCTCCGGTGGGCATTCTGTACAGCGGCGCCGCTGATTCTCCCGCCCCGGCGCACAGCTTGACCAGGAGGAAACGGAACAGTTGCGCGCCGGTCGGCTCGGCGCCACCCTCCAGCCACAACCCCGTGCACCGGGCCCCACCCCGGCGCGTGGTCGCACCCACCGTGGTCCCGTACGTCTACCGGGAGGGCCGTCATGACCGACACCGCCGCCGAACCCGTCCTGCTCGCCGCGGGACTCGGAGAGCCCCACCCCCTTCCGACGGGCCGCACCGACGCGGTGGTCTTCGCGGTCGGCGACTCCGAGCGGGCCGCCCGCCGCTACGCCGCCGCGCTCGGGCTGCGCTGCAGCGCGTACGCCGGGCCGGAGACCGGGGAGCCGGAGACGGTCTCGTACGTGCTCGACGCGCCCGGGACCCGGATCGTGCTCACCTCGCTGGTCCAGGTGATCGGCCCGCGCGGCCGGGAACTGGCCGGGTACCTGGCCCGGCACGGGGACGGGGTGCTGGACCTCGCGGTGAGCGTGCCGGACGTCTACTACGCCTACGACTACGCGGTGGACCGGGGCGCGCTGTCGCTGGCCGAGCCGTACGAGGCGCGGGACCGCTTCGGCACGGTGGTGCTCGCGACGATCGGGGTGCCCGGCGGGACCAGGCACACGCTGGTCGACCGGTCCGGCTACGCCGGGCCGTACCTGCCGGGGTACCTGCCGTTCGAGGCCTGGTGAGGCGGTTTCAGCGGATGGCCGTCTCGACCACGGGCGGGTGGCCGTTCCAGTAGACGAAGACCGAATTGGCCTGCTCGCCCCTGGTGAAGTCCACCCGCATCCACTGGTCGCCGTTCCACACCTGCATCTGCCAGCCCGGGTCCGGGGTGGCGGAGACCAGCGAGGCCTTGTCGGGGCGGATGTCCAGGGCGACCTTGCCGCCCGGCACCGGGTAGCTCTTCACGGAGGACGTCGCGGTGGCGGTGGGCGTGGGGCGGCGGGTGGGCTGCGGGGCGGTGGCCGCGGTGGGGGCGGCCGGCCCGCGCGTCGTCGTCGTGGTGGCGGCGGCCGGGGAGGCCGGTGGGGAGGGGGCCGCGGTCTGGGTGGCCGGCCGGCCCTGGTCCGGGGTGGCGGTCGCGGTGTGCGGCGTGCCGTCGACCCTCGGGGAGGGCAGCGGCAGCGCCGTGGGCTGCTCGAACGCGGCGCCGGTCAGCACCGCGTGCACGCCGAGCCAGGACAGCGCCACCGCCGCCCCGGTGGCCGCCGCCCAGGCGCCGAGCTGTACCAGTCCGTTCCGCATCGTCCGCTCATCCTGCCGTATCCCGGGTCGGTGCAGACGGACAGCCCCGTTATCAGCCAGGGCAGTTGCACAAGGTCCGGAGGCCACCTCGAGGTACAGACCACTGCCCGCCGATGGCGTACCGTGCAGGGCCATGGCAACAGTGCTCGTGGTCGAGGACGACCCCTTCGTACGCTCCGCCCTCATCCGGCACCTGACCGACACCGGTCATGCGGTCCGCAGTGTGGGCACGGCACTTGAGGCGCTGCGGGAGGTCGCCCAGGTCGGCTGTGACCTGGTGATCCTGGACCTGGGCCTGCCGGACCTGGACGGCAGCGAGGCGCTCAAGATGATCCGGGGCCTGACCAATGTGCCGGTGATCATCTCGACCGCGCGGGACGACGAGGCCGAGATCGTCCGGCTGCTCAACGACGGCGCCGACGACTATCTGGTGAAACCTTTCTCCGGGGAGCACCTGAGCGCCCGGATGGCCGCCGTGCTGCGCCGGCTCGGCGGCGGCGCCGCCCCCGTCGCCCAGGTGCTGCGGGTCGGCGGGCTCGCCATCGACCTCCAGCGGCGCGAGGTGGCGCTGGACGGGCGGCTGCTCGACCTGACCCGGCGCGAGTTCGACCTGCTGGCCTTCCTGGCCGGGCGCCCCGGCGTGGTGGTGCCGCGCAAGGAGATCCTGGCCGAGGTCTGGCAGCAGACCTACGGCGGCGACCAGACCATCGACGTCCACCTCTCCTGGCTGCGCCGCAAGCTCGGCGAGACCGCCTCCAACCCCCGCTACCTGCACACCGTCCGGGGTGTCGGGGTCCGGCTGGAGGCCGCCGGGGGACCGGTGGAGCACGGGACATGAGGAAGTCCGGGCGCTCGCTGCGCTGGGCCCTGGTCAAGGCCGCCGTGGCCGGGACCACGATGGTCGCGCTGGCCTTCCTCATCCCGCTCGGCCTGATGGTCCAGCAGACCGCGAGGGACCGCGCGTTCACCGCCGCCGAGCGGCAGGCCGCAGCGCTCGGCCCGGCCCTCGCCATCACCACCGACCAGGACGCCATCAACCGCGCCCTGGCCAGCACCGACGCCGGCGGGCAGGGCCGGATGGCGGTCCACCTGCCGGCGGCCCAGGCCGTACCGCCCGCCTCGGCGGACCAGGCCGTACTGCCGGGGGTGGACGGCCCCGGCGGGCCCACCCTCGGCGAGGCCCGCGCCGCCGCCGGCGACGTGTCCACCGCCGGCGGGCAGGGCCGTTCCTTCACCGTCGAGGTGCCGGGCGGGTACGCGCTGCTCCAGCCGGTCGCGGTGGACACCGGGCGGACCGCCGTGGTCGAGGTGTTCGTCGCCGACGGCGACCTGACCCGGGGCGTCTCCACCGCCTGGCTGGTGCTCTCCGCGGTCGCGCTCGGCCTGGTCGCCATCTCGGTGCTGGTCGCCGACCGGATGGGCAGCCGGATCGTGGCCTCCGCCCGCCGGCTCGCCGCCGCCGCCCGTTCGCTCGGCGCCGGCAACCTCGCGGTACGCGTCCCGGCGGACGGCAAGCAGGCCGCCGGCAGCCCCGAGGAACTGCGCGAGGCCGCCCACGCGTTCAACACCATGGCCGACCGGGTGGTCCAACTCCTCGCCGCCGAAAGGGAACTGGCCGCCGATCTGTCGCACCGGCTGCGCACCCCGCTGACCGTGCTGCGGCTCAACGCCGCCTCGCTCGGCGAGGGCGACGCCGCCGACGCCACCCGGCACGCGGTCTCCCAACTGGAGCGCGAGGTCGACCAGATCATCCGCTCGGCCCGCCGCGCCCCCGAGGACGCGCCCGCCGTCGCGGTCGGCTGCGACGTCGCCGAGGTGATCCGCGAGCGGGTCGGCTTCTGGTCCGCGCTCGCCGAGGACGAGGGGCGCCGCTGGCAGCTGGCCGGAGCCGACCGGGCGACGCCCGTCCCGATCCAGCGCGCCGACCTGGCCGCCGCCGTCGACGCGCTGCTCGGCAACGTCTTCCGGCACACCGCCGTCGGCACCGCCTTCTCGGTGGACGTGCTCGCCACCGACAGCTCGGTGATCGTGCTGGTCGGCGACGCCGGCCCCGGCTTCAGCGACCCGGCCGCCGCCCTCAAGCGCGGCGAGGGCCACGGCGGCGAGGGCTCCACCGGCCTCGGCCTCGACATCGCCCGCAAGCTCGCCGAGTCCACCGGCGGCGACCTGGCGCTCGGCCGCTCCGCCGTGCTCGGCGGCGCGGAGATCCGGCTCCGGCTGCAGACCCGCCCGGACGGCGCCCCCGCGCGGGCCGGGCGGCGACGCAGCCGGGGCACGCTGTTCCAGAAGTGACGGCCGCCCGGTCGGCTTCGGGCGCTTTCTCGCCCCTTTGCCCTCTCGCCTGCACCGGCTGAGGCCCCGCGCCCCTTCGCGCAGCCCCGGCCGTCCGTGTTCCGCCCGCAACGGAGTACAGCCGGTCAGGGCACATTCGTCACGTTCCGTGACTAATCGTGCCCGGGCCGGGCGGGGCCGCATCCGGTATCGTCGGCGGTTGGTCGAGCGGTGGACGGAGTGGACTGGTGACAGCGGTGCAAGACGAGCGCAGCCCGGTGCGGACCGCACCCGACCCCGCGCCCGCCCCCCTGTCGGACCGGCTGCGGGACGCGCTCGGCGCCCCCGTCCGCGCGCTGCGCGAGGCCCCCCGCCGACCGCTGCTGGCCGCCTCGGCCGTGGCGCTCCTGTCCCTGGTCGTGTACGCAGTGGTTCGCCACTTCGTCCACACCTCGATGGTCGACATGATCGTCTACCGGGCCGAGGGCGCCGCCGTCGCCAACGGCGACGACCTGTACGCACTACGCGTCACCGAGTGGAACCTGCCCGCGACCTACCCCCCGTTCGCGGCGATGCTGTTCGTGCCGACCACCTGGTTCCCGGTCCCGTTCCTCCGGGTGGCGATCACTCTCGGCAACCTCGGGTTGCTCGCCCTGTTGACCCACCTGTCCTTCAAGCTGGTCGGCTGGCCGCGCCGCGAACTGCGGCCGATCGGCGTCGTCCTGGTGACCGGCCTCGGCGTCTGGCTCGAACCGGTGTTCACCACGCTCCGGTACGGGCAGATCAACCTCGCGCTCGCCTGCCTGATCCTCTGGGACCTCACCCGTTCGGACGCCCGCCGCAGCAAGGGCATGGCGATCGGCATCGCCGCCGGCCTCAAGCTCACCCCCGGCCTGTTCGCCGTCTACCTGCTGATCACCGGCCGGATCCGGGCCGCCATCGTGGCCGGCCTCACCTTCCTCGGCACCTTCCTGATCGGCGCCGTCGCCCTGCCCGACGCCACCTGGGGCTTCTGGACCAAGTACCTCTACGACTCCTCGCGGGTCGGCAAGACGTACATCGTCGACAACCAGTCGCTGCGCGGCGCCGTCGCCCGCCTGCTGCACGTCGCCGAACCCGGCACCGTCGCCACCCTCGCGGCCGGCCTGGTCGCGCTGGCCGGCCTCGCCGTCGCGGCCTGGGCCGCCCGCAGCGCCCGCTGGCTGCCCCGCGCCGAGGCCTGGGGCGTCTGCTGCGCCGCCGTCACCGCCGTGCTGATCTCCCCGATCAGCTGGACCCACCACTGGGTCTGGTGCGTGCCGGTGCTCGTCCTGCTCGCCGCCGAGGCCTCCGTCGAGCACGCCCGCCCGGCCGCCGTCCGCCGGCTGCGCTGGCGGGCCGCCTTCTGGGCGACGCTGCTCGCGTTCCTCTCCTTCGCGATGTGGGTCACGAAGCCGGTCGGGGTGGCCGTCCTCCACATGTCACCGCTGCGCCAGCTGTCGACCTCGATCTACCCGTGGGTCGGGCTCTGCTTCCTGCTCGCCGCCGCCATCCGGATAAGGGCACGGCGACGCTCCGCCGGCGCACCGCTGGTCCGGCTGCCCGGCCAGCGCGACGGCGGCGGCCCGGACGCCGCCCGCGGCCGTCAGCAGGCCCCCGCGGCCCGCTGAGCCGGCGGGGGCGCCGCTCCTGGTCGTCGGTTCGCCCGTGTGCGCGGGTCTGCCCGTGTTCGTCGGTCCGCCCGCGTGCGCGGCTCTGCCTGTGTGCGTCGGTCCGCCGGTCCGCCCGTGTGCGTACGTGCGCTCGCGTTCGCGCGCGCTCACGCAAGCAGGTCCGCGAGCGAGCCGTCCATGTCCAGCGCGGCCAGCTCGCTGCCCGGCGGGACCAGCCGGTGCGCCCGCTCCAGCCAGGCCGCGACGGCCGGCAGCGGCGCCTCCAGCAGCGCGTCCCCGGCCGGGGAGCTCAGCGCCAGGCAGAGCACGCTGCGCCGGCCCGAGCGGGTCGGCCAGATCCGTACGTCGCCCTGGCCGCACGGCCGGAAGGTGCCCTCGACCAGCAGCTCGCGGGCGAACACCCAGGTCACCGGCGAGCCGGTGTCCAGGTGGAAGGTGATGTGCACCGCGTACGGGTCGTGGCTGCCGTAGGACAGCCGGGCCGGGACGGGGACGCTGTGCTCGGGGGAGAGCACCAGGTTGAGTTCCAGTTCGTGCTCGACCACGCTGATGGGGAGCTCCATGATCGTCTTCCTCTCTGCCTTCGGTTCCTGCCCGGTTCCGGGCCCGTTGACCTCTTGAGAGGGCGGTCCACACCGGCTCTTACACACGTTTCCGGGATTTCTCCGGGAAGTTCGGTGAGGGGTGGTGAACGGCCGGGGTCGCGGCGCGCGGACATCTGTCGCACGCCGGGGCCGGTCGGCCGACTTTACCCCGGACGGCCCCCCGCTGTCCGGTGATTCGCCAACTTTCCGTCGGCGCCCTGGTGAGGTACTACCCTTTGTGACTGCCCGGCGACTGTCCGCCTACCGGCGGCGCCCCACGCGTGCCGGGCGGCTCGCGGGCGCGCCGGGCGGGTGTGCCGCGTCGGCCCCGCCAGGACCCGCCAGGAAAGAAGACCCCCATGACGGACCGCCCCTTCGCCGCCGCCGGCGACCCGGCCGTCGGACCCGAGCCGGGCTACTATCCCGATCCCTCCATCCCCGGCTTCGTCCGGTACTGGGGCGGCTCGGCCTGGGTGCCGGGCACCAGTCGGCCCGCGCCCGCCGAGGGTGAGGTGCTGGAGCCGCCCCGGTTCGCGGACCGGCGGCCCGCCCCCGGTACGGCGGCGGCGCGGGCGGTGCCGCCGCCGATGGCGCCGGAGCCGGCCGTTGCGGGACTGGCCGTTGCGGAGCCGTCCTGGGGTGGGGCCGTCGGCGGCGGGGACACCGGGCCCGTGTACCTCGACCAGACCACGGGCGGGGCGAAGTTCGTCCTCGGGTCGCGGGTGGCGGAGGTGATCGGCGGGCCGGTGTTCCGGACGGTCGGGCCGTCCGGGGTGGAGGCGGCGGCGGTCGAGGGGCCGGTGTTCGAGGGGCCGGCGTTCGGCGAGGCGGGGTTCGGCGAACCGGTCTTCGGTGAGCCGGTCGTCGAGGTTTCGGCTACCGGGCTGGAGGAGCCCGGCTGGCAGGCCGATCCGCGGGCGCAGCGGGGGCTGACGGAGACGGGTGATGCGTCGCGCTGGGTCTCCTGGGGGGTGCTTCCGGGGGCGCCCGAGGCCGAGGAGGGGCGCGCGGGCGAGGCGAGTGCTCCGATTGCCGTCCCGGCCGGTGTCCCGGCCGGCGTATCGAGCGTCACGTCGGTGGCCGTGGAGGCGGCCGCCGTCGCTGCGCCGGTCACGGCTGCCGCCCCGACGGCGGTGGCGGTACGGGAGACCCTGGCGTCCGTCACCGGGTCCGTTCCGGTGGTCGTGCGCGAAGTCGAGCGTGCCGTCGAGGCCGAGGCCGAGGTCGAGCCTGAGCCGGTTGCCCCGGCCGCCGCCGTATCCGCCCCGGTGCCGGCCCCGACGCCCGCCGCGTCGCTGCCCGTGCCGCGCCCGGCCCGGGAGGCCGTCGCCCGGCGCCGCTCCGCCCCGGCGGTGCCGGCCGGCCTCGGGCGCCGACTGGCCGCGCGGGCCGTGGACACCGCCGCCCTCCTCGTGGTCGCCGTCGCCGCCGGCATCCCGCTCGGCAACTCCGCGTCCGAGCACCTCCAGCAGAAGCTCGACCAGGCCCGGATGGCCAGCGCCCTCACCCGGCGCCAGGTCCAGGTCTGGCTGGTGGACGACGTGGTGCTCGGCAAGGTCGCGGTCCTGCTCGGCATCCTGCTCTTCGTCAGCCTGCTCTGCGAGGTGCTGCCGACCGCCCGGACCGGCCAGACCTTCGGCAAGCGGCTGGCCCGGATCCGGGTGGTGGACGCCGCCGCCCCTGCCTCCCGGACCAGGCTGGGCCTCGGCCGCTCACTGCTCCGATGGGCCGTCAGGCAACTCGGCCTCGTGCTGCTCGTCGGCCTGGTCTGGCCGGTGTTCGACCGTCCGGTCCGGCGCGGCTGGCAGGACCGGGCGGCCCGCACCCGGGTGGTCCGCGACTGAGGCCGTCGGGCCCGGCGGCCGCCTGACGGCGCGAAGGTCCGGCGAAGGTTTCGGTGAAGGTCCCTTCGAGCCCGGGGCGGCAAAACGGACAGAATCTCCCAAAACGCGAGAATGTGTGATGTTCTACTCGAGGGATGAGCACCCACGACCCCTCGGGCCCCCAGCCGGAGGGGGGCGGCCAGCCCTCCTTCGACAAGCAGTCCCCGCAGCCGGGCGGCGGCACGCCGGAAGGCCGGCCGTCGGACCCGAACCCGTCGCCCGCCCCGCCGCCCACCGGCGGCCCGTCCGATGCCCCGCCCGGCGGCCCCGGTGCGTACGGCGGCACCTACGGCGGACCGACCCACGGCCAGAACCCCTACGGCCAGCCCCCGCCCGGTTACGGCCCCGCCGGCCACGGAGCCCCCGGCGCCGGCCCCGTTCCCGGCATGCCGCCGATCGGCAGCTGGCCCCGGCGCATCGTCGCCCGGCTGATCGACTACGTCCTCATCCAGGCCGTCGGCGTGATCGTGGTGGCCCCCTTCGCCAACCTCGGCGACCGCTCCGGCTCGGCCGGCGCCTTCTGGCTCGGCTGCGCCATCTACCTCCTCTACGAGGCGCTGATGCTCAGCCGGGACGGCCAGACCCTCGGCAAGAAGGCGATGCACATCCGGGTCGCCATGCTGATCGACGGGAACAAGCCCACCCAGGCCGCCGCCTGGACCCGCGCGGCCGTCTACATCCTCCCGGCCGTGCTCTGCTGCGCCGCCCTCTGGTGGATCATCGACGGGCTGTTCGGCGTCTTCGACAAGCCCTACCGGCAGTGCATCCACGACAAGGCCGCGAAGACCGTGGTGGTCACCACCGACTGACCCGGTCAGGCGGACCGCGACGCCCGGCGGCGGATCAGCGCTGCCGGGCGTACTCGCGCCCGGCGGGCGCCGGGGAGGCCGCCCCCGCCGCCGACCTGCCGGACGTGGCGAGCGACAACACCGTCACCAGGGTGCCGAGCGCCAGCGCGAACCCCACCAGCACCGCGACCTCCAGGACGCCCGAGGCGCCCGAGACGGCCAGCAGTGCCACCGTGGCGGCGACGACGGTGAACGAGCCGAGGCAGTACTGGGCAGCGGACGGACGCGGCATGGCGGGGGTCCTTCGCACGTCGGGGGAAACGAGCGGGAATGGTGCCGGTTCCAGGGTCCTACCCGGCAAGGGAGTTCGGTAAGTCGAGGCTAACCCGCCGGACCGGGGGCACAGGGGGCGCACAGGCTCACCCCGGGGTCGTCCGCCCCCTCGATACGGTGAACAGGACCGCGCCCGACCCGCCACACCGAGGGAACCGCCCGTGCCCATCCCCGCCGACTGGCCCACCACCGAAGCCCAGGCACTCGCCGAACAGGAACGCCTGCGCCCCCTCGTCCAGACCCACGACGACCCCGGCGACCCGGACGGCGGCCGCCTCATCGCCGGCGTCGACGTCGCCTACGACGACGAACACGACCTCGTCGCCGCCGCAGCCGTCCTCCTCGACCGCGACACCCTGACCGTCGTCGAACAGGCCACCGCCGTCGGCCGCATCCCCTTCCCCTACACCCCCGGACTGCTCGCCTTCCGCGAACTCCCCGCCGTCCTCGACGCCCTCGCCGCCCTCACCCGCACCCCCGACACCGTCGTCTGCGACGGCTACGGCCTCGCCCACCCCCGCCGCCTCGGCCTCGCCAGCCACCTCGGCGTCCTCACCGGCCTGCGCACCCTCGGCGTCGCCAAGACCCCCTTCACCTTCGACCACCGCGACCCCGACGCCCCCCGCGGCTCCACCACCCCGCTCACCGACCCCGCCACCGGCGAAGAAGTCGGCCGCGCCCTCCGCACCCGGCCCGGCGTCAAACCCGTCTACGTCTCCATCGGCCACCGCATCGGCCTCGACACCGCCGTCCGCACCACCCTCCACCTCGCCCGCGACTACCGGCTCCCCGAGACCACCCGGCACGCCGACTCCCTCTGCCGCCGCGCCCTCGCCGACGCCCTCCGGTCGGGGACGCCTGCGAACTGACCATGTACCAGGCGGGATTCGGGCCCGGTGTGTTAGACATGGACACCGGGGCCCGACCCCTGGCAGCGACTCGCGGACGCACGGGGGAGGCGCCGACGTGGCAACAGGGACCGGCACGACCGGCGGAGGCGGCCAGGGCTACCGCGTCGAGGTCGAACAACTCCGCGCCTTCGCCGCCCAGGTCCGGCTCCTGCTCGCCGAATTCCAGCACCACGCCGACGGCACCGACACCCACGGGCGCAGCGGCGTCGCCAAGACCTCCTTCGGCACCTTCGCCGAGGCCACCGAGATCCACAACCGCTACAACACCATGCGCGACGGCCTGCGCGACGTGCTCAACCAACTCCAACAGGCCGTCGACGACGCCCAGAAGAACGCCGAACTCACCGCCACCAACTACGAGGAACACGACCAGCACACCGCGAAGAAGCTCAAACTCGGCGACGACGGCTGGTCCATCGCCAACCCCTCCACAAGCAGCAAGGCCGCCTACGAGCACACCGTCACCCCGCCCACCCGCGACGGCGGCCCATCCGCCCGGTAACGCCCGTCGTCAACTCCCGGCGACCGCCGGCCGAGCCCGAACGGAGGCGAACCACCCATGGCCTACACCGACTTCACCAGATACAGCCACGCCCAACTCCGCGCGATGGCGGAGGCTCTCAACCCCGGCGAGGTCATGGCCGCCGGTGACCCCTGGCGCCGCGCCGCCGAAACCCTCAAGGCCATCCGCACCACCCTCACGCGCGCCAGCACCGAAGCCGCCGTCACCTGGGAAGGCACCACCAGCGACGCCTTCCACACCCGCATGCTCCACCTCGCCGCAGGCATCAACAACGCCGCCTCCTACGCCAACGACGCGGCCAACACCCTCCACGCCATGTCCGAGGCCATCGCCAAGGCCAAACGCGACATGCCCGAGGAACCCAGCACCTGGGAGAAGGTCAAGGACACCGTCGGCGACGGCGTCTCCTCCGTCTTCGGCGGCGACGACGACCACATCCCCGTCGCCGACCGCCGAAAAGCCGAAGCCGCCACCGTCATGCAGACCCTCGCCATGCACTACCGCATCGCCACCCCGGCCCTGAAGCCGCCGCAGAGCCTGCAGCCGCTGGCGAACTTGGGTGAGAAGCGTGACGTGCCACCGCAGGACGACCCGATCGGGTCGGCGGCGGTGGCGAGCGCGATGATGTCGGGTACCTCGCTCGGAGTCGCGGGAACATCGGGGCGTGTGACGAGCAACCCGTCGTCGCAGAGCCCGAAGTCCTCCGGATCGACGATGGCGGCCCGCTCCACGTCGAGGAGCACACCTGGACCGACCGATTCGGGAATCAAGGGTGGCACGGCGCAGGCCCCGCCGAGGCCGCAGGGTTCGGCGAACCAGGGCGCGGGCGTGGCCGGCACGCCGGTGGCCCTCCCGGGCGGGACGACGGTCGGTCCCGCCACTCCCGGAACCCAGACGTCCGGAGCGGGCGTTGTGTCGCCCGGAAGCCCTGTGGGCGGTCCCCTGGGGAGCAGTGGCGGGCAGGGGAGCACCACCCCCGCAGGCTCCACGGTGGTCGCTTCGCCGGTTGGGCCCGGTATCGGCCAGGCGAAGGTCGGCTCCGGTGGTCGGGCGCTCCCGGATGGCGTGAATCCGACGGGTGGATCCGGATCTGGTGGCGGCCGAGCTGTCGGATCCAGTGGACCGTACCCGGGCCTCGGAGCCGGGAGCCGTGGTGCTTCCGGGGCCCGGCCGGTGGGTGGGCTTTCGGGGCGGGCTGGTGGGGCTTTCGGTGAGACCGCGCGGCCGGTCGAGGGAGTGCGCGGCAAGCAGGCTTTCACGGAAGGCGGTTCCGGTCTGGGCGCCCGGAACCGGCTGAGGGGTGAACCCGGTGCGGGCGGCTCGGGTGGCATGACCCCCGGCATACCGCTCACCGGTGCGCAACGGCACAAGAAGGATCGGGAGAAGGGTGGTCGGCGGCCTGACTACCTCGTCGAGGACGAGGAGACGTGGGCGTCGGACAAGCCGGCGAATCCGAACGTGGTGGAATGAGCCCGGTCCTGAAACGGATGGGTGATCTGATCGCGTCCCGCAAGTCGGTGATCTGCGGGACGCCATGCTGAGTGGGGTGACCAGGCTTGACGAGCCACCGGTTGGCGCGTGGTACTGCGGCCCTTGCCGCCGGGGCATTGATCTGGGGGGTCGCGGCACCGACGGCGGCTGCGGATCAGATCAGGGACAAGCAGTGGGCCTTGAAGACCTTCGAGGCCGAGACGAAGGTCTGGGCGGTCAGCCAGGGCGAGGGTGTGATCGTCGGCCTGGTCGACAGTGGCGTCGACCAGGACCATCAGGACCTGACCGGGCAGGTGCTTCCGGGGGGCGATTTCTCCGGTGCGAACACGGACGGTCGTGTCGATGGCGACGGCCACGGCACCGCGATGGCGAGCCTGATCGCGGGGCATGGACACGGTCCACAGGCGGGGGTCATGGGCTTGGCCCCGAAGGCGAAGATCCTGCCGGTGAAGGTGCGGACGGACGGCGAGAATCCGGGCCTCCAGCAGAACGGACTCGCCGAGGCGATCCGGTTTGCCGTGGACCACGGGGCGAAGGTCGTCAACATGTCGCTCGGGGGAACGTCGCGGTTCGATTCCCCGGCACGGGAAGCCGTCAACTACGCGGTCTCCAAGGACGTCGTGCTGGTCGCCGCCACCGGCAACAGCGGTGACAGCCTGAGTGGTGTCCAGTACCCGGCGGCCTTCCCCGGAGTGGTGGCGGTGGCAGCGGTGGATTCGACCGGAAGTGCCTGGGATCGTTCGACGCCAGGCGCCGAGACCACACTCGCCGCGCCCGGTGTTGAGATCTACCAGGCCACGGCCAAGTCCTCGTCCAGCTACGGGATCGGCGACGGCACCTCGGACGCGACCGCCTACGTCTCCGCCACGGCCGCGCTCATCCGGGCCAAGTACCCGGCGCTCTCCGCCGGGCAGGTGATCAACCGGCTGATCAAGTCCGCTGCCGCGCCGGCTGACGGGTCGGCGGTGCCCGGTGACAAGTACGGCTACGGGATCCTCGCGCCGGCGAAGGCGTTGGAGGCGAATCCGGCCGTGGACAGCGGGCCTCGGGAGAATCCGTTGGTGGGGCGGAGGGAGTCGCAGGGGGCTCCGCCGGGGGAGGCGACGGAGCAGCCGGGCGAGCAGGCCGTCGTGCCCGAGGCGCAGGCCGACCGCGGTGGGTGGTTCGGGGTCGGGGTGGTGCTGGGGCTGGCGTTGTGGGGGGCGCTGGTCGGCGGGGTGGTGCTGGTGGTGATGTCGGTGGTGCGGGCGCGGCGGCGCAGGCGGGCGGCTGCGGGAGGCGGGCCGGGCCCGGGGTCGTCTCCGTACCGGTGAGGAGCGAGGCGCCCCGGCCGGACTGGCAGCATCTTGGCGGCGGTTGGCGCCCCTGCTGCTGGTGGGGTGGGCGGCACGGTGGCCATGCTGGGGCCATGAGTACTTCTGAGCGCGGCGAGCGCGGTGTGGACCCGGCGGACGTGATCGTCCCGGACGGCAAGGACTGGACCTGGGTGCTGGAACGCCCGTGCCCGGACTGCGGGCTGGACACCCCGGCGGTGGTCCGGGAGGACGTCGCGGGGATGGTCCGCGCCAATGCGGAGAGCTGGCTGGCCCTGCTGGCCGGGGACGGGGCGGGGCTGCGGCGGCGTCCGGCGCCGGGCGTCTGGTCGGGGCTGGAGTACGCGTGCCACGTCCGGGACGTGTTCCGGCTGTTCCACGTCCGGTTGAACCTGATGCTCGACGAGGACGGCCCGCTGTTCCCGAACTGGGATCAGGACGAGACGGCGCTCGCCGAGCGCTACGGGGAGCAGGCCCCGGCGGTGGTGGCCGGGGAGCTGGCGGAGGCAGCGGAGACCTTGGCCGCGGCCTTCGGGCGGGTTGCGGGCGAGCAGTGGGGGCGGACCGGGGGCCGCAGCGACGGGGCGCGGTTCACCGTGGAGTCGTTTGCCCGCTATCTGATCCACGACCCGGTGCACCACCTGTTCGACGTGACCGGCGAGCGGGTCTGAGGGGCTCACCAGCCGGAGGCCTCGCGCAGCATGGTGCGCCGGAGCCGGCCGGCCACGCTGGCGGTGTCGGTGCCGATGACGTCGGCGATCTCGGGGGCGGCGAGGCCGACCACGTAGTGCAGGATCGCCAGGTCGTCGTCGGCCGGGTGGTGGTCCGGGGTCGCGGGCACCTGCCGGGTGTGGTCGGCGATGGTGCCGCGCAGGATCTGCCAGGCCTGCGCGGTGGGGTTGGAGCTGCCCAGTAACTCGCGCCATTGGACGGCGATTTCGGCGAACGCCTGTTGGACGGCGGCGGCCGCGGCGCTGTGTTCGGTCAGCCACACCCGGGCGTAGCTGAGGTACCGGGGGCGGTGGAGTTCGCAGAAGGCGGCGAACTCCAGTGGTACGTCCTCCGGTTCGCCGGGCCCCGGGGGTGGCTCGGCGGACGTCGCGTGACGAATGGTCATCTCGGCTTCTCGGAAAGGGAGATGGGTTTCTGACGGTCGATCATCTGTGCTCACTCTACGGTATGCCCTCGGTGCGCTGGGTGACCAATCGGATTGAATGCCCGGAACCCGCCGCCGCTCGGCCGGTTCCGGTGTCGACCGGTGGAGCGCGATGGTGGAGCGGTGGTGGGGCGGCCGGGCGGGAGATCGGCGGGGGGAGGGCGGCGCAGTGGCGTGGGTGGCGTAGTTGCGAGCACGTCGCAGCTGGTCAGAGGGTGTAGGACGGCCATAGCCGCAAGTCGGTTGATGTGCAACCGTAGGCCTTATGGAGGCTGACGTCCACGCCCACGGCGCGAAGCCGCGCGCGCACAACCACCCGCACAACCACACCCACGATCGCGACCACGATCACGCGAACGATCACGCCCACGACCACACCCGCGATCACGACCACACCCGCGATCACGGCCACGGCCACGGCCACGACCACGGCCACGACCATGGCCACGCCCACCGGCACGGGCCCGGGCGCTCCCGTACGGCCGCCCTGCGGCATCGTCTCGCCCACGTCCTGCGCCCGCACTCGCACGATGCCGCAGACCGGGTGGACGCCGCCATGGAGGCCTCCGCCGAGGGGCTGCGCACCCTCTGGATCTCGCTCGTGGTGCTCGGCGCCACCGCGCTGCTCCAGGGGGCCATTGTGGCCCTCTCCGGCTCGGTGGCCCTGCTCGGCGACACCGTGCACAACCTCGCGGACGCGCTGACCGCCGTCCCGCTGGGGATCGCCTTCCTGCTCGGCCGCCGGGCCGCCAACCGCCGCTACACGTACGGCTACGGGCGGGCGGAGGACCTGGCGGGAGTGGCGATCGTGCTCGCCGTCGCCGCGTCGGCGGTCTTCACCGCCCTGGCGGCGGTGGACCGGCTGCTGCATCCCCGGCCGGTGGACCACCTGGCGGCGGTGGCGGCGGCCGCGCTGGTCGGCTGCCTCGGCAACGAGTGGGTGGCCCGCTACCGGATCCGCACCGGCCGCCGGATCGGTTCGGCGGCGCTGGTCGCGGACGGGGTGCACGCCCGCACCGACGGCCTGACCTCGCTGGCGGTGCTGGTCGGCGCGGCCGGGGTCGGGCTGGGCCTGCCGTGGGCGGATCCGCTGGTCGGCCTGCTGATCACGGCGGCGATCCTGGTGGTGCTGCGGGGCTCGGTGCGCGAGGTCGGCCGGCGGCTGATGGACGGGGTGGACCCGGGCCTGGTGGACGCCGCCGAGGGAGCGCTGCGCGGGGTGGACGGCGTGCGCGGGGTGGGCGCGCTGCGGATGCGGTGGATCGGGCACTCGCTGCGCGCCGAGGCGGACGTGGTGGTGGACGGTGCGCTCACCGTGGTGGCGGCGCACAGGGTGGCGGAGGCGGCGGAGCAGGCGCTGATCCGGGCGGTCCCGCGCCTGCTGGCCGCCACCGTGCACATCGACCACGCCCCGGCGGCCTGAGGCCGTCCGGCCCGAGGGTCGAAACCCGAGGACCGAAGCCGAGGACCGAAGCCCGAGAGTCGAAATCCAAGGATCGAAGCCGAGGATCGAAGCCCGAGGGTCGAAGCCCGAGGGCCGAGGCGCGGCTGGGGTGGTCCGGCGTCAGGACGTGGGGCGGGCCTCCGTCGGGGAGATCCGGTCGTCGACGGCGTTGCCTCGCTCGACCTGGGCGGGAAAGGCCTCGATGGCCCGCCGCCGGGCCAGTTGGGCGGCGGTGGCGGCTGCGGCCGAAGCCGCTGCGGCGGCCCCGGCGGCGGCCTCCTCCCGCTCGCACCGGTGCCCGCCTCCGGTCGGGTGCCCACTGGCGGAGTGCCCGCCGGGCGCGCGTCGTCGGCGGCCGAGCGCGGTGCGGGCGGCGTGTTCCTCGGCCGCCTGTCTCGCGGCCAGGTAGGCCTGGACGGCGGCCATGCCGTAGACCGGCTGGATGAGCTGGTGGCCCTTGAAGAACGGTCTGGCCGGGGCGAACCCGGCGGCGACCACGAGGTCGCGGATCTCGGCTATCTCGGCCTCGCTGCGGGCGGTGAAGCGGACCTCCCAGCCCTTCTTGTACGTATGGCCCTGTTCGCCGCTGCGGCGGGCCGGGTCCGGGCGGCGGACGTATCCGGGCAGACGGCCGAGGCGGAGCTGGGCCGCGCGGAGGCCGGCGGTCTCGTCACGTGACATGACGTAAGCCTAGGCAATTCCAGGGGCGGGATTGACGCGCGGAGGGTCCCTCGGCGTATGCCCTTGGTCACTCTGGGTCAGGCGGCCTGGTGGGCGATCGTTTTCGATCAGATACGACAACCTGACGACCGTCAATTACTCCGAATGGGTGAGGGTATGGGGACTTTAGTGCAGGCTGATCCCGGTTTCGCGACGGTTGGGTAACAGTGCGTCAGGCGGCCGGTGGCGGGTCGCGGCGGTTGGGGATGGTGTCGGCATGAGCTACCGGATTCCCACGCCGCCACCGTCCCTGGAGGAGCTGGCGAAGCGTCAACAGAACGTCGTCACCGCGAGCCAGTTGCGCGCCCGTGGTGTGCCGGCCCGGGTCATCACCGAGCACTGCCGTCGCGGCGGGCCCTGGCGGCGGCTGCTGCCCCGGGTCTACCTGCTGCAGTCCGACGGGCCGACCCCGGAGCAACGGCTGTGGGCCGCGCTGCTGTACGCGGCGCAGAACGGCCGCGAGGAGGGCCGTCGCGAGGGGGCGGTGATCACCGGTGCGGCCGCGCTCGCGCTGTACGGCTTCGCCGCGGTGCCCCGGCTGCCCGCGGTGACCGGGGTGGACGTCCTGGTGCCCCGTCAGCGTCGGCTGAAGGATGCCGGCGAGGTGCGGATCCGGCGCACCGGACGGGAGTTGGTGGCCCGGTCGGTGCACGGCCTGGCCTGCGCGCCGGTCGCCCGGGCGGTCGCGGACGCGCTGTGCGAGTGGACCGAGGAGGGGGCCGGCGTCCCGATGCCGGTGCGGGAGGTGCTGCGAGAGGCCGTCTCCCGGCCCGACAGCCGGTGCACGGTACGGGAGTTGGCGGCCGAGCTGACCGAGTCCGGGCTGACCGGCGAGCCCCGGGTGCGCGCCGCGCTGGACGAACTACTGGCCGGCGAGCGGGACTTCGTCCTGGACCGGGTCGGCGAGCTGGTGGACGAGTGCCTGCTGCCCGTCCCGCTGGCCGGCCCCGAACTGCGGATGCGCGGCGGCACGTTCATCGCCGTCCCGGACCTCTACTGGCCGGAGCGGGGCGTCGCGTTGGAGGTGGACTCGGACCTGCGCTGCGTCAGCGAGGGCGAGGCCGCCTGGGTGCGCGGCGGCCAGCACCGGATGGAGTACCTGGGGATCCGGGTGGTGTACGTCTCCGGCGCCCGGCTCGCGGCCGACCGGGACGCGGTCGGCGCCGAACTCCGCGAGGCCTTCCAGGTGGGCGGTACGGACGTGGTGGAGCTGATGGTCGACTAGAGTCCGCCCCGGCAGGACACTAGGGCCTCACCACCGGGGTGCCGACCAACTCGACCCCGGCGGCCCGCAGTTCGGCCAGCGCGGCGGCGGTGGTCTCCGGCGCGACACCGGCGGTGAGGTCGAGCAGGATGCGGGTGGTGAAGCCGGCCCGGGCGGCGTCCAGGGCGGTGGCCCGGACGCAGTGGTCGGTGGCGAGGCCGACCACGTCGATCTCGTCGACCTGCCGCTCGCGCAGCCACTCCACCGGGCCGCGGTTGTTCTCGTCCAGCCCCTCGAAGCCGCTGTACGCCGCCGAGTAGGCGCCCTTGTCGAAGACCGCCTCGACCGCGCCGGAGATGACGGCCGGGGCGAAGTTGGGGTGGAAGCCCACGCCCTCGGTGCCGGCGACACAGTGCACCGGCCAGCTGTTGACGTAGTCGGGCTCGTCGGAGAAGTGGTCGCCCGGGTCGATGTGGTGGTCGCGGGTGGCGAGGATGTGCTGGTAACCGGGGGAGGACTCGGCGATCAGGTCGGTGATGGCGGCGGCCACCTCGGCGCCGCCGGCGACGGCCAGGCTGCCGCCCTCGCAGAAGTCGTTCTGCACGTCGACGACGATCAGTGCCCGGTGCATGGCTCGCATCCTCGGATGTGGGGGGCGGCGACGGTGGCGGCCCCGAGTGGGGGAGCCCTCGGGAGTGCTCGGCCCGCTGCGGGGCTCGGGGGTTCTCGGGGAGCTCCAGGGGAACTCTACGGCTGACTTTAGGGAGTGGCGCGCGGGGGCGGAAGGCCTGGGGCGGGCCCCGGGGCCGTCCGCCGGGTCGCGTCGGTCGTCCGGGGCCGGGTCAGAGGAGGAGTTCGGTCGGCAGGACCGGGTCGCCCTTGGAGAGCTGGGTGGCCGACAGCGGCAGCGCGGCCCGGGCCCGGATGTGCCGTTCGCGGGCGGCGGTGAGCGGTTCGCGGCCGACGACCCGGCCGGCCCGCACCAGCGGCACCTGCATCAGGTGGGGTTCCAGGGCGGCGGGGACCGCCCCGGTGCCGACCACCTCGGCCTCGGCGACGCCGTCGGCGTCGGGCCGGCGGGCGGCCCACTTGCGGCCGCCGATGCTGCTCTTGCCGCCGGCCGCGCGCTTGGCCACCGGCACCAGCGGCCCGTCCTCGGCCTCGGCGCGGGCGACCAGCTTGTAGACCATCGCGCAGGTCGGGTGGCCGCTGCCGGTGACCAGGCTGGTGCCGACGCCGTAGCCGTCCACCGGGGCGGCGGCGAGCGCGGCGATGGCGTACTCGTCGAGGTCGGAGGTGACGATGATCCGGGTCTTCTCGGCGCCGAGCTCGTCCAACTGGCGGCGGACCCGGTGGGCCAGCAGGGTGAGGTCGCCGGAGTCGATCCGGACGGCGCCCAGTTCAGGGCCGGCCACCTCGACGGCGGTGCGGACGGCCTCGCGCAGGTCGAAGGTGTCGACCAGCAGCGTGGTGCCCTTGCCCATGGAGGCGATCTGCGCGCGGAAGGCGTCCCGCTCGCTGTCGTGGACCAGGGTGAAGGCGTGCGCGGCGGTGCCGGTGGTGGGGATGCCGTGGGTGAAGCCGGCCTCCAGGTCGGAGGTGGCGGCGAAGCCGGCCACGTACGCGGCCCGGGCGGCGGCGACGGCGGCGTGCTCGTGGGCGCGCCGGGCGCCCATCTCGATCACCGGGCGGCCGCCGGCGGCGGCGGTCATCCGGGAGGCGGCGGCCGCGATCGCCGAGTCGTGGTTGAGGATCGACAGGATCACCGTCTCCAGGATCACCGCCTCGGCGAAGCTGCCCTCGACGGTGAGCAGCGGCGAGCCGGGGAAGTAGATCTCGCCCTCGGGGTAGCCGTGGATGTCACCGCCGAAGCGGTAGTCGGCGAGGTAGCGCAGGGTGTCGTCGTCGACCACGCCCTGGCCCGCCAGCCAGTCGAGCTGGGCGGGGGAGAAGCGGAAGTTCTCGACGGCGTCGAGCACTCGGCCGGTGCCCGCCATGACACCGTAGCGGCGGCCGTTGGGCAGGCGGCGGGTGAACACCTCGAACACGGAGCGGCGGTGCGCGGCCCCGCTGCGCAGGGCGGCCTGCAGCATGGTGAGCTCGTAGCGGTCGGTGAGGAGCGCGGTCGAACCGGCCGCGCGCACTGAAGTGGCGTCCATGCGGATGATGCTACTACCACTTAGCGTCAGAGTGACGATTTCTCGTGGTGGGACCCGGGCCGGAATCGCCCGGGGATCCCTCGGATGGCAGCATGGGGCTGAAGAGGCGTGGACGGACTGCGCAGCGAGGAGGACCCGGCGGTGAGTGTCGCGCCCGTGGAGATCGAGCGCCCGGAGGTCGAAGGACTGCCGGTGACGGAGCCGGACACGCCCTGGGTGACCATCGTGCACAACGACCCGGTCAACCTGATGAGCTACGTCCAGTACGTCTTCCAGGCCTACTTCGGCTACCCGAAGGACAAGGCCCGGAAGCTGATGATGGACGTGCACACCAAGGGCCGGGCGGTGGTGTCCAGCGGCTCCCGTGAGGAGATGGAGCGCGACGTCCAGGCGATGCACGGCTACGGCCTGTGGGCGACGTTGCAGCACGACTGACCGCGGGTGCGACTGGCCGCGGGTACGACTGGCCGCGGGCCCGCGGAGCCAGTACCCACCCGAGACGACGAAGACGGGTTGACCGATAGACATGGCTGGGTTGTTCGAGAGTGCCGGCGGCGGCAGTGCGGCGATCGCGCTGGACGAGCTGGAGGTCTCCATCCTGCGCTCCCTGGAGGTGGGGATGGTGCAGATGATCGGGCCCGGCCCGGGCGGGGACGGCGGCGATCCGCTGGCCGCGCTGTTCGCCGAGGGCCCGACGGAGGCGCCGGCCAATCCGATGCTCGCGCGGCTCTTCCCGGACGCCTACGGCGACCCGGCCAAGCCGGAGGACCCGGAGAGCCGCGCCGCCTCGGGCGAGTTCCGCCGCTACACCGAGGTGGATCTGCGGGCCCGCAAGCGCGAGGACGCGCTGCACGTCGTCCGGATGCTCGACCGGCTCGGCGGCGAGGGCGGGGTGCTCAAGCTGGACCCGGCCGACTGCCTGCGCTGGCTGGGCGCGCTCAACGACCTGCGGCTGACCCTGGGCGTCCAGCTGGAGGTCAGCGAGGACGACGAGGAGCTCTACGAGTTGCCGGACGAGGACGACCGCAAGCCGCTGGTGATGGCGTACGTCTGGCTGGGGGCGCTCCAGGAGACGCTGCTGGAGGCGATCGCGGACTGATCCTGCCCGCTTTCGGGCAAGCCCCGGCCGTTTCGTCCAGCATGTGGACGGGCGGTCGGGGCATTTCCGGTTAAATCGGGCAAACCATATCAGGTCATGCTCAAATAACGCTCAGATGAACGCCGCTATCCGGACCCTGCGTGGTACGACTTCTGCACCCCACGAGACCCACCCAGGACGGTGCACCATGGCCGAGCAGCTGTACGACGACGTGGTCGACCCGACACCGGACGAGGAGGGCTATCACCGCGGGCTGGGCAGCCGCCAGATCCAGATGATCGCGATCGGCGGTGCCATCGGCACCGGCCTCTTCCTCGGTGCGGGCACCGCGATCTCCAGGTCCGGCCCGAGCCTGATCCTCTCCTACGCCGTCGCCGGCGTGGTGATCTTCGCGATCATGCGGGCCCTCGGCGAACTCCTCACCTACCGCCCGGTCTCCGGCAGCTTCGCCGAGTACGCGCGGGAGTTCCTGGGCCCGTTCGCCGGTTACGTGACCGGCTGGACGTACTGGCTGTTCTGGGTCGTCACCGGCATGGCGGAGACCACCGCCGCCGCCGTGTACGTGCGGTTCTGGGCGCCCGACATCCCGCAGTGGATCAGCGCGCTGACCTTCCTGGTGATCCTCTACGCGGCCAACCTGATCTCGGTGAAGCTGTTCGGCGAGATCGAGTTCTGGTTCTCCATGGTCAAGGTCACCGCCATCATCGGCATGATCCTGATCGGCGTCGGCGTCCTCACCCTGGGCTTCAGCAAGGCCGGTGACACCGCGTCGATCACCCATCTGTGGCAGAACGGAGGCTTCTTCCCCAAGGGCATCGGCGCCACCGTGATGACCCTGCAGATCGTCATGTTCGCCTACCTGGGCGTCGAACTCGTCGGCGTCACCGCGGGCGAGAGCGAGAACCCCGAGAAGACCCTGCCGCGCGCCATCAACACGCTGCCCTGGCGCATCGCGCTGTTCTACATCGGCGCCCTGGCGGTCATCCTCGCGCTCGTGCCGTGGACCGAGTTCCAGCCGGGCGTCAGCCCGTTCGTCGCCGCCTTCGGCAAGATCGGCATCCCGGCGGCGGCCGGCATCATCAACTTCGTGGTGCTCACCGCCGCGCTCTCCTCCTGCAACTCCGGGATGTACTCCACCGGCCGCATGCTGCGCGACCTCGCCCTGCGCGGCCAGGCCCCCGGGCGGCTCACCGGGCTCAACTCCCGCCGCACCCCGGCCTTCGCGATCACCGTCTCCTGCCTGCTGATGGGCGCCGGCGTGGTGCTCAACTACCTCGTCCCGGCCAAGGCGTTCGAGTACATCACCTCCGTCGCCACCGTCTGCGGCCTGTGGACCTGGGCGATGATCCTGATCTGCCAGATCCGCTACCGGAAGGCCTGGCGGTCCGGCCACCTGCCGCCGCCCACCTTCAAGGCGCCGGGCGGCGTCTGGACCAGCTGGGCCGCGCTCGCCTTCCTCGTCCTGGTCGTGGTGCTGATCGCCTTCGACGCGAGCAGCCGGATCTCGCTGTACGTCTTCCCGTGCTGGGCCGTGCTGCTGGTGGTCGGCTACCAGGTGCTCAAGCGCCGCAATCCGCAGGCCGCCCAGGCCGTCGCGCACGACCACCTGCACGCGCGCAACGGCGGCTGAACCGGCCGCGGACGCCCGGTCGCCGGCCCTCCGCGCCCAGGTGGCGGACGCCCGGTGACCGGGCCTCGGACGCCCCGGCGGACACCCGCCGGGGCGTGGCTATCCTGGCCGCATGCTGACCATCACCCGAGAACTCCGCGACCGGATCGTGGCCCACGCCCGCGCCGACCACCCGGACGAGGCCTGCGGCGTGGTCGCCGGACCGGCCGGCAGCGGACGGCCCGAGCGGTTCGTCCCGATGCTCAACGCGGCCCGCTCGCCCACCTTCTACGAGTTCGACTCGGGCGACCTGCTCAAGCTCTACCGCGAGATGGACGACCGCGACGAGGAGCCGGTGATCGTCTACCACTCGCACACCGCCACCGAGGCCTACCCCTCGCGCACCGACGTGAGCTACGCCTCCGAGCCGTTCGCCCACTACGTCCTGGTCTCCACCGCCGAGGGCGACGGGGAGGACGACCCGTACCAGTTCCGCTCGTTCCGCATCGTGGACGGCGAGATCACAGAGGAAGACGTCCAGGTCGTCGAGGCCTACCCGGCCTGACCAGCACCCACCTGGGCGCGGCCCGCCGACCGCCGTCGAGCGGTCGGCGGGCCCGTGTCGTCTCAGCCTGAGAAACGGGAACATCCGGATCCCGAGACAGGCATGGAGGAGCGGGGCGGGGAATCTATACGATGAGCCCATGCGTTCCGTCGATGTGAGCAACCAGGCCCCGGGCACCCGCCTCGTGGCGCGCCTGCACGTCGACCTGTGCCGGCTCGCCAGCGCGATCTGTCCCGGCACGCCCGCGCGCTCGCGCTGAGCCGCCCCGCCCGGGCCCGCCGCCCGCCGACGGCGCCGAGCCCCGGGACCATCCGCCCTGCCGCGCCCGTTGCGGCCCACCCACCTCACGACTCGCACAGGAGCGCACCCATGGCCATCGAGGTCCGCATCCCGACCATCCTCCGCACCTACACCGACGGCGCCAAGGCCGTCGAGGGCACCGGCAGCAACCTCGGGGAACTCTTCACCGACCTCGACGCCCGCCACCCCGGCATCGCCGCCCGCCTGGTCGAGGGCGGCGAGCTGCGCCGCTTCGTCAACGTCTACCTGAACGACGAGGACGTCCGCTTCCTGGAGGGGATCTCCACCGCCCTCGCCGACGGCGACAGCGTCACCATCCTGCCCGCCGTGGCCGGCGGCGCCCGCTGACCTCCCGCTCCCCCGCCCGCCCGTTGCGAGGAGCGGGCGGGGGAGCGCCCTTCCCCACCCTCACCGCCGACGCCGGAGGCCTCCCTTGCGTTACGACAGCCCGCTCGAAGCCGTCGGCAACACCCCACTGGTCCGCCTGCCGCGGCTGTCCGCCGCCGTCCCCGGCAACGCCGACGGCCTGGTGACCCTGTGGGCCAAGCTGGAGGACCGCAACCCCACCGGCTCCATCAAGGACCGCCCCGCGCTGCACATGATCGAGCGCGCCGAGGCCGCCGGCCGGCTCACCCCCGGCTGCACCATCTTGGAGCCCACCAGCGGCAACACCGGCATCTCGCTCGCCATGGCCGCCAAGCTCAAGGGCTACCGGATGGTCTGCGTGATGCCCGAGAACACCAGCGAGGAACGGCGCGAGCTGCTGCGCATGTGGGGCGCCGAGATCATCCCCTCCCCGGCCGCCGGCGGCTCCAACACCGCCGTCCGGATCGCCAAGGAGATCGCCGCCGAGCACCCGGACTGGGTCATGCTCTACCAGTACGGCAACCCCGACAACGCGGGCGCCCACTACGCCACCACCGGCCCCGAGATCCTCGCCGACCTGCCGACCGTCACCCACTTCGTGGCCGGCCTCGGCACCACCGGCACCCTGATGGGCGTCGGCCGCTTCCTGCGCGAGAAGGTCCCCGGCGTGCGGATCGTCGCCGCCGAACCCCGCTACGACGACCTGGTGTACGGGCTGCGCAACCTCGACGAGGGCTTCGTCCCCGAGCTGTACGACGCCGAGGTGCTCACCACCCGGTTCTCGGTCGGCTCCGCGGACGCCGTCCGCCGCACCCGCGAACTCCTCCAGCAGGAGGGGATCTTCGCGGGCGTCTCGACCGGGGCCATCCTGCACGCCGCGATCGGCGTCGGCCGCAAGGCCGCGGCGGCCGGGGAGCGCGCGGACATCGTGTTCGTGGTCGCCGACGGCGGCTGGAAGTACCTGTCCACCGGCATCTACACGGCGGAGTCCACCGAGGCGGCCGTCGAGGCGCTGCAGGGCCAGCTCTGGGCGTAGTCCCACCTGGCCCGGCTCCAACCCGGCCCGGCTCCAACCCGCCCGGTGCTAACCGGCCTTGGCCGCACGCTGGGCGCGGGCCCAGATCTGCCCGTCCACCGCGCCGGCCCGGCGGCGGAACGCCGACAGCGGCACCTCACGCAGCTCGTCGGTCTCCAGCCAGCTGGTCCGGCCCTGGCGGTCGCCCACCGAACCGGGCGGCAGCGGCAGCACGCCCGGGCGGTCGGCGTGGTGCTTGCTGGTGATCTTCGCGACGGTGGCGGTGCGGCCGTGCACCCGCAGCACCAGGCACGGGCGGTCCTTCGCCCCCGGGCCGTCCTCGAACGGCACCTCCGCCCACCAGATCTCCTGCGGCGCCGGTGCCGGACGCCCCTTCGCCGGACGCGGCCGCGGCGCGGACGGTGCCGGTGCCGGCCGGGACCGCCGGACCAGCGCCGACACGACGAAGGCCAGCAGGACGACGCCCGCCGCCGCCAGGGCCACCCAGATGCCAGTCATGCCGCCGACCGTACCGGGCCCGCGAGGTCCCTCACCACCGTGACCACCGTGGCAGTTGGGCATTTGTCCGTACCCTGCTCCCAGTTCGTCACGGAATGACCACGGAGTCCGTTCCGTGGCGGAGTGACCACCGGTGCCCGGAAAGGCTGCTCGCGAACGCCCCCACACCCCCGGAGGTCACCCGTGAGCCGCAGCACCGACCTGTGGTCCTACGCCGAGATCGCCCGCCACATCAACGTCCAGGCCGAGACCGTCCGCAACTACCGGCGGCACGGGCTACTGCCCGAGCCGGACGTCGTCGACGGCAGCGGTCACCCCCGCTGGTACCCCGGCACGATCAGGGCCTGGGCCCGCAACCGGCCCCGCCACCGCTGACCCGGCGGCACCCGAACCGACGCCCCGCCCCCGCCCCGGCGTTCTGGTGATTCCAGCCACAGCCCGGCACGGGGACGGGGGCAAAGTGCCGCTCCGCCCTTACTCTCGACACGCGAAGCAGTGCTACTGGCCGGTCGACCGGCCCGGCCTGCCGTTTTCCAGCAGCAGCCAGGACGTGTCGGGGCGGAGGGGCTCGGATGAAACTGACCGTGGTGGGGTGCTCGGGGAGCTTCCCGTCCGCCGACTCCCCCTGCTCCAGCTACCTCGTCGAGGCCGACGGCTACCGCGTCGTGCTCGACCTCGGCAACGGCGCCCTCGGCGCCCTGCAGAAGTACGTCAGCCTCTACGAGGTCGACGCCGTCCTGCTCAGCCACCTGCACGCCGACCACTGCATCGACATGTGCGCCTACTGGGTCGCCCGCAACTACCGCGCCGAGGGCTGCCCCGACCCGATGCCCGTCTACGGCCCGGACGGCACCGCCGAACGGCTCGCCCGCGCCTACGACATGCCGGAGAACCCGGGGATGAAGGAGGTCTTCGACTTCCACACCCTCACCCCCGGCGCCTTCGACCTCGGCCCGTTCCGGATCGAGGTCGCCCAGGTCAACCACCCCGTCGACGCCTTCGCCTTCCGGCTCGAACACGGCGGTCGCGCGCTGGTCTACTCCGGCGACACCGGTGAGAGCGCCGAACTCGTCGAACTCGCCCGCGACGCCGACCTGTTCCTCTGCGAGGCCGCCTACATCGACGGCCGGGACACCTACCAGGCCGTCCACCTCAACGGCCGGGAGGCCGGCGAGCACGCCGCCGCCGCCCGAGTCCGCAGGCTCGTCCTCACCCACATCCCGCCGTGGACCGACGCCGAACACAACCGCCGCGACGCCGCCGCCGTCTACGCCGGCCCCGTCGAGGTCGCCCGGGCCGGCGCGGTGTACCTGATCTGACCTGGTCGGCGGTCATTTCCGAGGTGCCGGGCGAGGTTCCGGAAAAGCTCTTGGCACCACCTGCAACCTTCCCGGCCCCCGCACGTCTATGTGAGTGAGCGGCGAGGGGAGCCGCTCGACCGGCCGGCCCGTCGGGCGCGGCCGCCATCACACCAGTCACCAGGCTTACTTCGTGCTGCCCGGCCTCGGCCTCGCCGACCCGGGAGGAAATCCAGGGGGGATTCCCATGCGACAGATCAACCGTGCCCTGCGCCAGGTCCGGGGCGTTGTTCCGGCCCTCGTCCTCACCGCCGGGCTCGTCGCCGGCGGTACCGTCACCGCAGCCCCGGCGTTCGCCGACGCCGGGCCGCTGAGCCTCACCGTCCACGCGCCGGCGATGATCGGCGCCGCGGGCGAGCCGGTCGAGTTCACCGAGACCATCGCCAACCCGGGGGACCAGGGCTTCGCCGTCGTACTGGAACTGGCGGTCGAGACCGGCATCGGGGCGCCGCAGCACGCGCTCAGCCTCGCGTACCGCAACGACTTCGCCGGCGGCAACTGGGAGGACCTGCCGCTGGAGCAGCGTACCGAGGAGGACCGGATCGTCTACACGGCCCAGGCCGGGAAGATCCTCGTCATGCCGGGCGGAGCGGACGTCCACCTGCGCCTCGGCGCGCCCATGGGCACGCCGCACGACGGTGCGAGCAACGGGGGCGTCGGCCCGGTCCTCACGCTCCGTTCGGAGGTCAAGGGATGGCGGCTGGACCACCCGGTCGACCCGCCGGTTCAGGACACCCATCGGATCGCGGTGGGCACGATCTCCAACGGCATCGCCGGAGTGCCGCGGATGGCCATCGCGGGCGGTGCGCCGATCGAGTTCGACGCGGTGCTGAAGAACCCGACCCCGTCGGCCTACGTCAACGTCGGCAACGTGCTCTTCACGGACAAGCGCGCCAAGCTGGAGATGCGCGGCGCCGACGGTGGCTGGACCGCGCTCACCCCGGTGTCCCCGGGAGCGGCGGACGAAGGAATAGTGGGCTTCCACCTGGGCGGCCGGGACTCCTCGGTCGGGCCCGACAGCACGACGACCAGGCGGGTACGGGTGAGCTACCCCGCCGACATGCCGGCGGGCATGACCCGGCTGAATCCCTGCGTCTTCGTCAACGAAGGGCTCGACCAGCCCTTCCGCGGCACCACCACGTGCTCGGACCCCGCGAACGTGCAGATCGCGGTGGACGCCGGACCGCAGGCCCCGGCCGGCACCGGTACCGCCGGCACCGACGCCGCCCCGGCCGGGCCGAAGGCGAAGAACCCGGCGCCCGCCCACGCGCCGAAGCCGGCCGCCGACGTCACCACCGCCCCGGCGACCCCGCCCGCCCCCGCTGCGGCGCCGAGCGTGACGGCCACGCCGACCGCTGCCGCACCCGCCCCGTCCGGCACCGGGGCCGCTCCGGCTCCGGCCGACCGGCTGGCCGGCACGGGCGCGGACCGGGACCGCACCGGCGTCATCGCGGGCGCTTCCGCGATGCTGCTCGGCGCCGGCACCGCCACGTTCGTCCTGCTCCGGCGCCGCCGCCGCTCCGTCTGACACCCGGCGACCACCGCCCGCTCCGCCCCGCCCGGGCGGAGCGGGCACCCGCTCAACCCACCGGGGTCAACCAGTGCCGGTAGCGCGGGTCGGCGCCCGAGACCGCGGCCTCGTACGCCTCGCGCAGGCGGGTGGTGACCGGGCCGGGGGCCGTCGGCAGCTCGCGGTCGTCGAGCGAGCGGACCGGGACGACCCCGGCCGCCGTCCCGCAGACGAACAGCTCGTCCGCCGCGTACAGGTCCGAGCGCAGCAGGCCCTCCACCCGGACCGGCAGACCGAGGCCGCGGGCCAGCGTCAGCACGGTGTCCTGGGTGATGCCCTCCAGGGCTCCCGCGCTGGTCGGCGGCGTGCGCAGCACCCCGTCGCGGGCGGCGAACACGTTCTCCCCGGTGCACTCGCCCACCGAGCCGTAGCCCGGGAACGCGAAGTGCCGCAGATAGCGGGCCCGGTGGCTGTCGGCGCGCACCAGGTCCACCGTCGCCTTGGCCAAGTCGTCCGTGCCGTACGGGAGTTCCATCCGGATCATGCGGGTGCTGCGGTCCAGTCGGCGCAGGTGCTCGGACAGTCGGAACACCGCCGGACCGTCCGCGGTGGCGAACACCCGGGTGCCCTCCAGTACCCCCCGTGCCGTGGTGCAGGCCGTGCGTGAGGACGTGCACCCGGGCCTCGTGCCAGGGCACCAGGGCGCCGTCCAACCAGATCGTCGAAGCTTCGGGAGGAGCCATGCCGCCATCCTGCGGGCCGCCGCGCCGCAGGTCAGCCCGCCGGGGACGACCGGAACCGGCCATGACCGGGAGCGGAAACGCCGTCCCGAGCCATGGACTCCGTGCGGAGCCGTCTCGCCGATCGGAAGCCCCCGACCGGGCACCGCCGCTCACAATTCCCGCCGCGCGCGAGTTGTGAGACAAGCTCTGGGCGCCGGCTGGTGTCAGCGCCGGCCGGGGAGCGGGAGGCCGAGGTGCTCGCGCAGGGTCGTCCCGCTGTAGTCGGTGCGGAACACCCCGCGTTCCTGGAGCAGCGGCACCACGCGGTCGACGAAGGTGTCGAGGCCGCCCGGGGTCAGGTGGGGGACGAGGATGAAGCCGTCCGCCGCGTCGTTCTGCACGAAGAAGTCGATCTGCTCGGCGACCGTCGCGGGGGAGCCGATGAAGGACTGTCGGCCGGTCACCTCGATGACCAGCTCACGGCTGGTGAGCTTCTTCTCGGTCGCCAGTGTCCGCCACTTGGCGGCGATGGCCAGCGGGTCGCCGATCCGGACCCGGCCCTGGGCCAGGGCGCTGCCGGGGTCGGGGTCGACGGCGGGCAGCGGGCCGTCCG
Source organism: Kitasatospora sp. MAA19 (assembly GCF_029894125.1). Taxonomy (GTDB): domain Bacteria; phylum Actinomycetota; class Actinomycetes; order Streptomycetales; family Streptomycetaceae; genus Kitasatospora. Next base: position 151,428 of record NZ_JARXYZ010000011.1, on the reverse strand, counting down.
GGTCGTGGTCGGACAGATCGATGCCCCAGACCTGTTCCAGGAAGGCGATCGCGGTCGGCGCCCCGACCTGGGCCCGGCGGGTCTCGGCGGCGAGTTCGGCGGCCTCGGCGTCGGTGTCGCCGAGGGTGAAGGTGACGCCGGGCATGATCTTCAGCTCGTCCGGCTTGCGGCCGTACGCGGCGAGCCGGCGTTTGACGTCCGCGTGGAAGGCCTGGCCGTCGGCGAGGGTGGAGTGCCGGCTGAAGACGACGTCGGCGGTCGCGGCGGCGAACTCCCGGCCCTCGTCGGAGTCCCCGGCCTGGATGACCACCGGGTGGCCCTGGGGTGGGCGGGGCAGCGAGAGCCGGCCCTCGACGTCGAACTGCGGGCCCTGGTGCCGGACGGTCTCCTCGCCGCCGTCCCAGAACTCCCGTGCCAACTGGACGAATTCGGCGGCCCGGGTGTAGCGGTCGGCGCGGTCGAGGTAGCCGCCGCGGCGGAAGTTCTCCCCGGTGAAGGCGTCCGAGGAGGTGACCACGTTCCAGGCCGCGCGTCCGCCGGAGAGGTGGTCCAACGAGGCGAAGCGGCGGGCCAGTTCGTACGGCTCGTTGAAGGTGGCGTTGACGGTGGCGGCCAGCCCGAGGCGGGTGGTGACGGCGGCCAGCGCGTTCAGCACGGTGATCGACTCGGGGCGGCCGACCACGTCCAGGTCGTGGATGCGGCCCTTGTTCTCGCGCAGCCGCAGGCCCTCGGCGAGGAAGAAGAAGTCGAACTTCCCGCGCTCGGCGGTTTCGGCGAGGTGGCGGAAGGAGTCGAACTCGATGTGGCTGCCGGAGGCCGGGTCGCTCCACACCGTGGTGTTGTTGACGCCCGGGAAGTGCGCGGCGAGGTGGATCTGCTTGAGCGGGCGGTCCGTCATCGGGTCACCTCGGCGAGAGCGGCGGGGCCGGCGGAGTCGGTGGCGGCGGCGGGGCCGGCGGCGTAGCGGCTGGCCGGGCGGGCCAGGCCGAGGTGGTCGCGCAGGGTGCGGCCGGCGTACCCGGCGCGGAACAGCCCCCTGGCACGCAGGATCGGGACGACCCGCTCGGCGAGTGCGGCCAGGTCGCGTCCCGGGTCGGCGGGGACGAGGTGGAAGCCGTCGACCCCGGCGCCGGTGGCGGCGAGCTCGGCGAGCAGGCGCTCGACGGCGGCGGCGTCGGGCAGGGCGGCCTCGGTCCGGGCGAGGATGCGCAGGTGCTCCCCGGCGCGCAGCCGCAGTTCGGTGGCGGCGGTCAGCCGGGCGGTGTGGTCGGGGGCGTCGAGCAGCACGACGTCCGCGTACCGGATCGCCGTCGAGACCCGGGCCCGCCCGCCGGGGGAGGCGTCCGGGGCGAGGTCGGCGGCGGTCACCGGCACCGCGACGACCGGGCGGCCCTGCGGCGGGCGCGGGGTGATGGACGGGCCGCGGACGGAGAAGTGCGCGCCCTCGAAGTCGATGTAGTGCAGCTTGTCGCGGTCGATGAACCGCCCGGTGGCGGCGTCGCGGATCTCCGCGTCGTCCTCCCAGCTGTCCCAGAGCCGGGCGGCGACCTCGGCGGCGTCGGCCGCCTCGGCCCAGAGCGCGTCGGCGGGGGCGGTCGGGCGGCGGCCGAAGGCCTTCGCCTCGGCCTCGGTCGCGGAGACGCCGACCAGCCAGCCGGCCCGGCCCCGGCTCACCCAGTCCAGGGTGTTGACCGAGATCGAGGTGTGGAACGGCTCGGTGTGGGTGGTGGTGACGGTGGGCACCAGCCCGACCCGCTCGGTCAGCGGGGCGATCCGGGCGAGGGTGGCGAGGGCGTCGGGGCGGCGCGGTTCGGGGGTGAAGGAGTCGTCGAGGGTGACGAAGTCGAGGGCGGCCCGTTCGGCGAGGCGGGCGAGGGCGGCGTAGTGCCCGGCGTCGACGTGGCCGGGGCTGTCCAGGGCGGCGGAGAGGTGCAGTGGGCGGGGCATGGAGGGGCCTGACTTTCCTCGTGCGGACGCGTGCGGGCGACGCCGGCGGACGCGCACAGGGGTGTGCGGGTGCGTGCGGCCGCGCGCGGGTGCGCGGTGACGGCCCGGAGGCGGGCGGGGCCCGCGCGGGCGGGAGGGGAGGAGCGGCGCCGGGCGGGACGTCAGCCGGGCGGCGGCGGGGGGAACGGTCGGTTCAGCCGCGACACGCCGCGGACCACACGCGACCGAAGTCGATGTGGCTGCGGGTCACCAGCGGGCACGAGGCGTTCACCGCTTCAGTTGACCAGTGCCCCCGCCGGTTCGTCAACCGCCGTTCCCGCCGCAACCGCTGTCCCCACCGACCTGGATCGGGACGCATGACGGCCCCGCCCCGGATCGGGATACGCGACGACCCCGCCCCGCCGCTGGGGGAGCAGCGGCGGGGCGGGGTCGTGGTGTGCGGACGGGCGGGGCCTCAGGCCTTGGTCACGTCCTCGATCTCGTCGTCGTCCTCGCGACCGGGGGTCTTGAGGTTGAACTTGGTGATCGCGAAGCGGAAGAGGAAGTAGTACAGCGCGGCGAAGACCAGGCCGATCGGGATGATCATCCACGGGTCGGTGGCCTTGCTCCAGGCCAGCGCGTAGTCGATCAGGCCGGCCGAGAAGGTGAAGCCGTCGTGCACGCCGAGCGCCCAGGTGACGGCCATCGAGACGGCGGTGAGCACCGCGTGGATGACGTACAGGGCCGGTGCGATGAAGACGAAGGCGAACTCGATCGGCTCGGTGACACCGGTGACGAAGGAGGTCAGGGCCAGCGACATCATCATGCCGAGGACGGCCTTGCGGCGGTGCGGCTTGGCGGCGTGGGCGATCGCCAGCGCGGCGGCGGGCAGCGCGAACATCATGATCGGGAAGAAGCCCGACATGAACTGGCCGGCGGTCGGGTCGCCGGCGAAGAAGCGCGGGATGTCGCCGTGCACGACCGTGCCGTCGGCCTTGGTGAAGTCACCGGTCTGGAACCAGGCGTAGGAGTTCACGAACTGGTGCATGCCGACCGGCAGCAGACCGCGGTTGACCAGGCCGAAGGCGCCCGCGCCGAGCGCGCCGGCACCGATCAGGGTGTCGTTCAGGCTCTTGATGGCGTCGCCGACCGGGCCCCAGGCCAGGGCGAACACCACGCCGACGGCGGTGCCGACGAAGGCCATCAGGATCGGCACCAGACGGCGGCCGTTGAAGAAGCCGAGCCAGTCGACCAGCTTGGTGCGGTGGTACTTCTGCCACAGCACGGCGGCCAGCAGACCGATCACGATGCCGCCGAGCACGCCCGGGTTCTGGTAGGTCGGGGCGACCCACTTGCCGTCGGCGATGTGGCCCTCGGTGATCGGGAACGCGGTCAGCACGTTCTTGTAGACCAGGAAGCCGACCAGGGCGGCGAGGGCGGTGGAGCCGTCCGCCTTCTTGGCGAAGCCGATCGCGATGCCCACCGCGAACAGCAGCGGGAGGTTGTCGAAGACCCCACTGCCGGCGGTGTTGAACACCGCGGCGACCTTGTCCCAGCCGAGGCCGTCCTTGCCGAACACGTCGTCCTGGCCGAGGCGCATCAGCAGACCGGCGGCGGGGAGCACGGCGATGGGCAGCTGGAGGCTGCGGCCGATCTTCTGCAGGCCCTGCAGGAGGTTCTGGCCGAACTTCTTGGCGGGGCTTGGCGTGGCCGGAGCCGTGGCGGGCGCCGGTGCCTGCGCTGACTGACTCATGGGGTGGGCTTCCTAACGGCATGGCGGTCGGGGGAGGGGCACAGGGGGCCGAACCGCGAACTGGTCTACACCACGTGTGGTGTAGACCAGTTTTGTAGCACGGGTGGAGAAGGGGGGGAACCCCGGAAAGGGCCACCGCCGGGAAGTGCTATGAAATCGAAACCTAGGTGCGGAACGGCGATCATGATTACCGCCGTGATTGGGATTTTGGCTATTTGCGCAACAAAAGGCCCGGCCCCGCCCGAGGCCGCGGGACCGGGCTCCGGGGCGGGCTCCGGGGCGGGGTCCGGAGGTGGGCGAACGGGCGGGGTGCGGGGTCCTCGGCCGGGCGGAGTCGGGTCGGACGGCGGGGGCGACCGCCGTCGCCCCCGGGGCGACCTCGCGGCGCTCGGGGCGGACGGCGCGAGCGATCGGAGCGGTGGCGGCCGACGGGGCCGAACGTCGCGATCGGGGTGGGCGCGGATCGGAAAACGGACCGGAACCTGGAAGAAGGCATTTGGGAACCGGTGCGGGGCGGTCGGGAGCGGCGGTGTCGTAAAACCCCCGGTGATGCCACGCCCCCACCCCGGTGCCACCCGGCCCCGCCCCCTCCGGAGCCGCCCGGGCCGGGCGGCTCCGGCGCCGATGACCCCTCCCGGCCCGGTGGGCGGCCCGGCCCGGGAATGCGCGCGGTCGATATCGGAATTGTTTTCAGGTCGGGCCGTTGGTCCTTTCCGGAAATGCCGAAGGCCCCCGGGCCGACGGGTCCGGAGGCCATTGCGGGTGATCCCGGATGACGCTCGGTTTCAGATCTTGGTGACGTCCTCGACCTCGCTCTCGTCCTCCCGCCCCGGTGTTTTCAGGTCGAATTTGATGATGATGAACCGGAAGAGCGCGTAGTACACCACGGCGAAGCAGAGCCCGATGGGGATGATCAGCCACGGCTTGGTGGCCAGCCCCCAGTTGATCACGTAGTCGATCAGGCCGGCCGAGAAGCTGAAGCCGTCGTGCACCCCGAGCCCCCAGGTCACCGCCATCGAGACGCCCGTCAGCACCGCGTGCACGCCGTACAGGGCCGGGGCGATGTAGGCGAAGGAGTACTCCAGCGGTTCGGTGACGCCCGTCACGAAGGAGGTCAGGCCGACCGAGAGCATCAGGCCGTAGATCTCCTTGCGGCGGTGCGGCTTCGCCGCGTGCGCGATCGCCAGACCGGCGGCCGGCAGCGCGAACATCATGATCGGGAAGAATCCGGACTGGAACTGGCCGGCCGTCGGGTCGCCCGCCAGGAAGCGCGGGATGTCGCCGTGCACGATGGTGCCGTCCGGCTTGATGAACTCGCCGAACTGGAACCAGACGAAGGTGTTCAGCAGCTGGTGCATGCCGATCAGCAGCAGTGCGCGGTTGAACAGGCCGAAGATGCCGGCGCCGCCCGCGCCCAGGTCGGCCAGGGTCTGGCTGAAGTCGTTGAGCCCGCGGCCGATCGGCGGCCAGACCCCGAGCGCGACGCAGGCGACGGCCAGGCCCACCACGGCGGTGATCATCGGCACCAGGCGGCGGCCGTTGAAGAAGCCCAGCCAGTCGACCAGCTTGGTGCGGTGGAACCGGCCCCAGAGCCAGGCCGACAGCAGGCCGATGACGATGCCGCCCAGCACGCCCGGGTTCTGGTACGTCGCGGCCGCCGCCTTGGCCGAGCCGTAGTCCACGCACTGGCCGGTCCACGCGTCCTGGACCAGGACCGTCCCGGCCTTGCAGCTCTCGGGGAAGGCGTGCAGGACCTTGTAGTACACCAGGAAGCCCACTACGGCGGCCAGCGCCGTCGAACCGTCCGCCTTCTTCGCCATGCCGATCGCGACGCCGACGCAGAACAGCATCGGCAGGCCGAACGAGGAGTCGAGCAGCGCGCCGCCCGCCGAGGCGAAGACCTTCGCGACGTCGGTCCAGCCGAGGCCGTCCTTGCCGAAGACGTCGGGCTGGCCGAGCCGGTTGAGGATGCCGGCCGCGGGCAGCACCGCCACCGGAAGCTGGAGCGAGCGTCCCATCTTCTGGAGGCCGCCGTAGAAGGAGTGCCACCACACTTTCTGCGGGGCCGTGGCGCCTGCCGAACTCATCCGTCGCCCTCCGGGAGCGGTTGCCGGCCGGTGGCCCCTCGCGAGACCCTCGGGCAGGGCCCTGGAACACCCGGGGTCCTTTCCGCGTTCATCGGGGTACACATATATTGGTGTAGACCACTTTGGGACGCAGGCCGCACGCCGGGCGCGAACCCCGCTGATCGTCATCCTCTGGCGACGGTCGGGACCGTGCGCGCCGGACTGGGCCAAAAGTGGACTAACGTGGCAGATCGGACCGGAGCGGGTCATGCTTGTCGCGCTGCCCGGCAGCACGACCGCAGCTGAACCCGCGTCAGCACCGGCACCCGACCTCGCCGGCCACCGGCCGGCGGACACCCCAGCACAGCGCAGGACGGCACCCGGCAGAGCGGCCGGCGGGCCGAGACAGAGGGAGAAAATCAGATGGCCAGCAAGGCTGAGAAGATCGTCGCCGGTCTGGGCGGGATCGACAACATCGAAGAGGTCGAGGGCTGCATCACCCGCCTGCGCACCGAGGTCAAGGACGCCGCCCTGGTCGACGAGGCCGCCCTCAAGGCCGCCGGCGCCCACGGCGTCGTCAAGATGGGCACCGCGATCCAGGTCGTCATCGGCACCGACGCCGACCCGATCGCCGCCGACATCGAGGACATGATGTGAGCTGAGCCACCGGGCTCACCCCACCCCACGGCCCGCCGCCCCACCGGGGAACGGCGGGCCGAGGCGTACCGCGACCGCCCGAGCCGCAGCCGGGACACCCACCCCGAGCGACTACGCTCAGTGCCTATGTCACGCATCGACGGCCGCACCCCCGACCAGCTCCGCCCCATCACCATCGAACGGGGCTGGAGCAAGCACGCCGAAGGATCCGTCCTCATCTCCTACGGCGACACCAAGGTGCTGTGCACCGCCAGCGTCACCGAGGGCGTCCCCCGCTGGCGCAAGGGCAGCGGCGAAGGCTGGGTCACCGCCGAGTACTCCATGCTCCCGCGCGCCACCAACACCCGCGGCGACCGCGAGGCCGTCAAGGGCCGCATCGGCGGCCGCACCCACGAGATCAGCCGGCTCATCGGCCGCTCGCTGCGCGCCGTCGTCGACCACCGCGCCCTCGCCGAGAACACCATCGTCCTCGACTGCGACGTCCTCCAGGCCGACGGCGGCACCCGCACCGCCGCCATCACCGGCGCCTACGTCGCCCTCGCCGACGCCGTCGCCTGGGCCCGCGACAAGAAGCTCCTGCGCGCCAAGGGCCAGCCCATCACCGGCGGCGTCAGCGCGGTCAGCGTCGGCATCATCGACGGCGCCCCGATGCTCGACCTCCAGTACGAGGAGGACGTCCGCGCCGAGACCGACATGAACATCGTCTGCACCTCCGACGGCCGCTTCGTCGAGGTCCAGGGCACCGCCGAAGGCGCCCCCTTCGACCGCGCCCTGCTCGACCGGCTGCTCGACCTCGGCACCCTCGGCTGCGCCGAGCTCGACGAGATCCAGCGCAAGGCCCTGGAGGGCTGAACCCGTTCGGCCCACGGTGCCGTGGAACCGGGTGTACGCGCTGCTGTACAGGCCGGGCCCCGAACCCGTACGGTTCCCGCAGCACCCCTGCTGCGGGAACCGCGCACCCCCCGGCGCGCGTCCCGTCCCACGGAACCCGCGCGCCCCACAGGAGGTCCGGATGCCGTCGAGCATCGCCCGTCCCGCCGCTCTCGCCGTGGCCGGCCTGATCGCGATCCTCCCACTCAGCATGGTCAGTTGCTCCGCGGCGCAGAAGGCGATCGACTGCGGGAACACGGCGGTCAAGATCACCGGCGACCTCGCCGACGTCACCAGCGCCTACGGCAACGCGAGCAACGACTCGGCGGCCGCCGGGAAGGCGCTGCAGAAGCTGAAGAACGACCTCGACCAGGTCGGCAGGAACTCCAAGAACACCGACGTCGCCAAGGCCGTCGCCGACCTGCAGAAGCAGGCCGACAAGGTCCAGCAGGCCGTCGACAAGAAGGAGGTCCCCGACCTCAAGCCGCTCGGCGACGCGGCCGGCAACCTCACCTCGGTCTGCACCGGCTGACGCCCGGACGGCTCCGGATAGGGTGGGCGATATGTCCACCCGATTGATCCTCGCCACCCGTAACCAGCACAAGGTCGCCGAACTCCGCGCCATCCTCGGCGAGGCCGGCCTGGACGTCGAACTCGTCGGTGCCGACGCCTACCCCGAGATCCCGGACGTCCCCGAGACCGGCGTCACCTTCGCCGAGAACGCCCTCCTCAAGGCCCACGCCCTCGCCCGCGCCACCGGCCTGCCCGCCGTCGCCGACGACTCCGGCCTCTGCGTCGACGTCCTCAACGGCGCCCCCGGCATCTTCTCCGCCCGCTGGGCCGGCAAGCACGGTGACGACCGCGCCAACCTCGACCTGCTGCTCGCCCAGCTCTCCGACATCGCCGACCCGCACCGCGGCGCCCACTTCTTCTGCGCCGCCGCCCTCGCCCTCCCCGACGGCACCGAGCGCGTCGTCGAGGGCCGTCTCCTCGGCACCCTGCGCACCGCCCCCTCCGGCGACGGCGGCTTCGGCTACGACCCGATCCTCCAGCCCCTCGGCGAGACCCGCACCTGCGCCGAACTCGCCCCCGCCGAGAAGAACGCCATCAGCCACCGCGGCCACGCCTTCCGCGCCCTGGCCCCGGTGGTGAAGGACCTCCTGGGCTGAGGGAAGGTCGAAGGGCCCGACCGGAATTCCTCTATCCGGTCGGGCCCTTCGATTTGAAGGCCTACTCGGTGCGGCCGAAGGGATTCGAACCCTCAAGCCCTCACGGGCCAACGGACCTAAACCGTCTGCGTCGCCACTGCGCCACGGCCGCTTGTCCTGCTGGCCATCATGTTACTGGTCCCGTGGAACGGCTGGCACCTTCGTTTCCGTCGTCACGGAGCACGGAGGTTGCTCTTCTTCCGCCGACAGTACGTCGGAGTGACGGCGTGGCAGTTCGGGCAGAGCAGCCGGAGGTTGCCCGGCCGGTTGTCCGACCAGTCGCCGTTGATGTGGTCGACCTCCAGAGTGAGTGGACGTCCCTGCCATTCCGGCCCGGTGCCGCAGCCTTCGCACCGCTCGGGTCGGCCGAGCTCGGAGAGGGCCTGGCGGATCCGCGAACCGGGAATCCGCTTGGCCTCCCAGGGGCGTTGGACGAGAACCTCCTCCGGGGGTAGCCGCCGGGGCGAGGTCTTGCCGCGGTTGTGCGCTTGGCCGGTGAAGTGAGACGTATCAATACCGAGGGCCTTGATGCGTCGCCCGATGTGCGCCTGGGTGCCGCCGGCCTGGCGTCGGTCGAGGTAGCGGACCACGCCGGCCACGCTGCGCGAGGCGGCGACGGCTTCCTGTAGTAGCTCCTTCGTGTAGACGGTTCCGGGCGCCGGAAAGTGCGACGCGTCGATGCCGTACGCCTTGATCCTCTGGCGTAGGTACGAGCGGTTGTAGTTGTTCGGCTCTCGACCGAGCGAGATCAGCATCTCCTCCAGTGAGGCTGCGGATGCGGCGGCCGCTGCGAGCAGGTCGCGGGTGTACTTGACCAACACGGGTGTTCCCCCTCGGGGCAGTCGTTCGCCCCTCTCCCGGATGGGGCAACGAGCGGTGGGGGATTCGGTGACGGGTGGCGGGGTTTCGGCCAGGGGGTGACTTGTTGTCGTCGGCGGGGTGACCGGCGGGGTTTTGGGCTTGATGACCAATTGGTACAGACCTATTGACCTATGTGGTTCAGACCACATAGCTTCGGCGCCAATTGCAATCCCCCACGTGCGTGCTCCCCCACAGGCACGCGCCGACACTCTCTCCCGGAGGACCGAGTGTTGATCCGAAGCACGGCGCCGCGGCGTCCCACCGCCGCCCACCGCCGCAAGAGCCCGGCCGCCCGGGCGGGCGTGGCCTCGCTGGCGGCGGCCGGCCTGGCCGGCCTGCTGCTGGCGACGCTGGGCGCGGCGCCCTCGCAGGCGTCCGCGACCGTCGACAACGGGGCCTGTCGCCCCGACGGCCTGTACCAGACGCCCGGGGTGGACGTCCCGTACTGCTCCGTCTACGACACCGGCGGCCGCGAGAAGATGGGCGCGGACCACCAGCGCCGCATCATCGGCTACTTCACCGGCTGGCGCACCGGCAAGAACGGCGACCAGCCCTACCTGGTGAACGACATCCCCTGGGACAAGGTCACCCATCTGAACTACGCGTTCGGCCACGTCGGCGGCGACAACAAGCTCTCGGTCGGCACCGACGGCCCGACCAGCGAGGCCACCGGCATCTCCTTCCCGGGCGTGCCCGGCGCCGAGTTGGACCCGACGCTGCCCTACAAGGGCCACTTCAACCTGCTGACGAAGTTCAAGAAGCAGTACCCGAACGTCAAGACCCTGATCTCGGTGGGCGGTTGGACCGAGACCGGCGGCTACTTCGGGGACGACGGCAAGCGCGTCAACACCGGCGGCTTCTACTCGATGACCGTCAACCCGGACGGCAGCGTCAACCAGGCCGGCATCGACACCTTCGCGGCCTCGTCCGTCGACTTCATCCGCAAGTACGGTTTCAACGGCGTCGACATCGACTACGAGTACCCGACCTCGATGAAGGACGCCGGCAACCCGCTGGACTGGCAGCTCGCCAACTCCAAGCGCGGTTCGCTGGCGAAGGGTTACGCGGCGCTGATGAAGACGCTGCGCGAGAACCTGGACCGGGCCGGCGCCGCCGACGGCAGGCACTACCTGCTGTCGGTCGCGGCCCCGTCGTCCGGCTACCTGCTGCGCGGCATGGAGACCTTCCAGGTGGCGCAGTACCTGGACTACGTCAACATCATGTCGTACGACCTGCACGGCGCCTGGAACAAGTACGTCGGCCCGAACGCCTCGCTGTTCGACGACGGCAAGGACGGCGAGCTGGCGGCGGCCAACGTGTACGGCACCGGCCAGTACGGCGGCATCGGCTACCTGAACGCCGACTGGTCGTACCACTACTTCCGCGGCGCGATGCCGGGCGGCCGGATCAACGTCGGCCTGCCGTACTACACCCGCGGCTTCAAGAACGTCACCGGCGGCACCAACGGCCTCTGGGGCACGGCCGCGGCGACCACCTGCCCGGTCGGCTCCGGCCTGACCTCCTGCGGTGACGGCGCGGTCGGCATCGACAACATCTGGAACGACAAGGACGACGCGGGCAAGGAGTCCCCGGCCGGGTCGAACCCGATGTGGCACGCGAAGAACCTGGAGAAGGGCATCCTGCCCGACTACCTGGCCAAGTACGGCGTGAGCGACACCGCGCTGCAGGGCACCTACGCCCGCAACTACAGCAGCGCCCTGGTGGCGCCGTGGCTGTGGAACGACGCCAAGAAGGTGTTCCTCTCCACCGAGGACGAGCAGTCGGTGGGCGCCAAGGCGGACTACATCGTCGACCAGGGCGCCGGCGGCGCGATGATCTGGGAGCTCGCGGGCGACTACACGTGGGACGCGGCCGCCAACGGCGGCAAGGGTGAGTACGTGCCGGGCTCGACGCTGACCTCGCTGATGTACGACAAGTTCAAGGCGGCCACGCCGTACGGCGCGACCCGTTCGACGATCACGTTGCCGCAGCAGACCCTGCCGATCGACGTGTCGTTCACCAACTTCGCGCTGGGCGACTCGAACTACCCGATCAACCCGAAGATCCACATCGTCAACAACTCGACGACGACCCTGCCGGGCGGCACCGAGTTCCAGTTCGACTACGGCAACTCGGCTCCGGGCAACGCCAAGGACCAGTCCGGCTTCGGCCTCCAGGTCATCCGGCAGGACAACCCCGGTCCGGGCAACGTGGGCGGTCTGAAGGGCACCTACAACCGGGTGTCGGTCAAGCTGCCGGGCTGGCAGTCGCTGGCGCCGGGCGCCTCGGCGGACCTGGACTTCGTCTACTACCTGCCGGTCTCGACCCCGTCGAACTGGACGGTCAACGTGAACGGGACGCTGTACGGGCTCAAGGGCGACCTGACCCGGGGCACGGTGGGCGGCGGCACACCGACCCCGACCCCGACGCCGACCCCCACGCCTACCGCGACCGCGACGGCTTCTCCGACGGCCTCACCGACCGCGACCGCGACGGCCTCACCGACCGCCACGGCCACGGCCACCGCGACCGCCACCCCGACCTCGGGCGCCTGCACGGCCGCCCCGAGCTGGGACGCGGGCACCGCCTACGCGACCACCACCAAGGTGTCGTGGAAGGGCCACTACTACCAGAACAAGTGGTGGACCAAGGGCGACGACCCCGCGGCCAGCGGCGCGTGGGGTGTCTGGAGCAACCTCGGGGCGTGCTGACGCCGCCCTGAGGTGAGAGACGGCGGTGGCGGTGCACCCGGTCGGGGGGTGTGCCGCCACCGCTGCGTGGTCAGGGTCTCAGGGCCGGAGTCTCAGGCGGTCTCGACCTTGAGGTCGCGCAGCAGCTTGGCGACGTGCCCGGTGGCCTTGACGTTGTAGAGGGCGCGCTCGACCTTGCCCTGCTCGTCCACGATCACGGTGGAGCGGATCACACCGACGTAGGTGCGGCCGTAGTTCTGCTTCTCCCCGAAGGCGCCGTAGGCCTCCAGCACCTTGTGGTCGGGGTCGGACACCAGGGTGACCTTGAGGTCCTCGGCCTCGCGGAACTTGCCGAGCTTCTCCGGCTTGTCCGGCGAGACGCCGATGACGTCGTAGCCGGCGCCCGCGAACACCTCCAGGTTGTCGGTGAAGTCGCAGGCCTGCTTGGTGCAGCCGGGCGTGAGCGCGGCCGGGTAGAAGTAGACGATGACCTTGCGGCCCAGGTGGTCGGCGAGGGACACCTGCTTGCCGTCGGCGTCGGGCAGGCTGAAGGCGGGCGCGGTGTCGCCGGGCTGGAGACGCTCACTCACGGGTTGACTCTCCTGGTGCGTGCGGGGCGGGCGGTCGTACCACGGCAAACTTACCCCCGATGGTGGGTGGGGCCGCGCGGCCGTGCTCGGCAGCTGACAGACTGGGTCAGTCGCACAGGACAACATCAGTAAGTGAATGGGGTGGCCCGAGTGGGCGAGGCGAGCACGAAGGACAAGTCGGCGCGGACGACCGCCCAGATCGAGGCGGACATCGCCCGGACCCGCACCCAGCTGGCGGACACCCTGGACGAGCTGGCCGTGCGCGTCCACCCGAGCACGATCAGCGCCCAGGTGAAGGCGAAGGCGGTGGCGGCCGTCGAGGAGAAGGCCGGCCGGGCGTACGTGGCGGCCAACGGCGTGGTGGAGAAGGTGCGGGCGCAGTTCGTGGACGAGAAGGGGCAGCCGCGCAGGGAGCGGATCGTCCCGGCCGCGCTGGTCGGCGTGGGCGTGGTGCTGCTGGTGGCCTCCGTCCGGAGGCGTCGCAAGGGCTGAGCGGGTGCGATGCGAGGGGCCGGGCGCGGGAGGCGCCCGGCCTTCGGTGTGCCCGGCGGCCCTCCGCACACCGGCCCAGCGTCACGCTCCGCGCCCGGGGGCGGTACCTTCGGGATCGTGAGTACGAACGACGAACCGACCCCGCAGCCCGCCTCCGCCGCACCCGAGTACGAGGCGTCGCGGCACGACCGGCTGGGCGAGAAGCTGCCGATCAGGATGCTGCACGACCGCGTGCTGGTGCGGATCGAGGGCGGCGAGGGCGAGCGCCGCTCGACCGGCGGCATCCTCATTCCCGCGACCGCGGAGCTCAGTAAAAGGTGCACGTGGGCGGAAGCTGTGGCCGTGGGCCAGAGCGTGCGCTCGGTGGAGCCGGGTGACCGGGTGCTCTACGACCCGGAGGACAAGCTGGAGGTCGAGGTCCGCGGCGCGACCTACGTGCTGCTGCGCGAGCGCGACCTGCACGCGGTGGCGGCGACCCGCTTCGGCGACACGGAGGGCTCGACCGGCCTCTATCTCTGAAACCTCCGAACACCTCCGAACCTTTGGACCTCTGAACTGTCGGTGGCGGGCGCTAGGGTCCGGGCATGACGAGGCGGGTGCCGGTGATCGGCGAGGGTGAGCGGCGGGCCCGGGTGGGGCGGCGGCAGTTGCTGGCGCCCTCGGCGCGGGCGGCGCGGGTGGAGCAGGTGGCGGACGCGGTGGTGGGGCTGCACGCCTCGGACGCCGCGACGGTGTACCTGTCGGCGTGCGCGCGGCTGGCCGAGCCGTCGGCGGCGGAGGTGGAGCGGGCGCTCTACGAGGACGTCACGCTGGTGAAGCTGCTGTCGATGCGGCGGACGATCTTCGCGGTGACGGAGGGCTTCGCGCCGTACGTGAGCTCGTCGACGGCGCGCGCGATCGCCGCGAAGGAGCGGGCGACGCTGCTCAAGCACCTGCGGGACCACGCGGAGGGCTGGGACGAGCCGCGGCTGGCCGGGGCGGAGCGCGCCGTGCTGGCCGCCCTGGCCCGGCGCGGCGAGGCGACGACGAAGGAACTCGGCGACGACGTACCGGAGTTGCGCGAGACGATGCTGAGGTCGGCGGGCAAGTCGTACGAGAACAGGCAGAGCGTGGGCAGTCGGCTGCTGCGGCTGCTGGCCGCGGACGGGCACGTGCGGCGGGGCCGTCCGCGCGGGTCGTGGCTGAGCAGCGTCTATCCGTGGGCGCCGGTGCCGCAGTGGCCGGAGGTGCCGGTGCGGGAGGCGAAGGCGGAGGTGGTGCGGCGCTGGCTGGCCGCGTACGGCCCGGCGACCGTCGAGGACGTGAAGTGGTGGACGGGCTGGACGCTCGGGGACACCCGCAGGGCGGTGGCGGACGTGGGCGCCGAGGACGTGGAGCTGGCGGGCGGGGTGGCGGCGCTGGTGCTGCCGGGGGACGCCGGGCCGGTGGCGGAGCCGGAGCCGTGGGCGGCGCTGCTGCCGGCGCTGGATCCGGTGGTGATGGGCTGGCGGGGGCGGGACTGGTACCTGCGGCCGGAGGACGTGCCGGCGCTGTTCGACCGGGCGGGCAATGCCGGGCCGACGGTGTGGTGGTGCGGCCGGGTGGTGGGCGGTTGGGCGCAGCGTCCGGACGGCGAGGTGGTGTGGCGGCTGTTCGGTGATGTCGGGGCGGAGGCCGAGGCGGCGATCGCGGGGGAGGCGGCGCGGTTGGCGGGCTGGTTGGGGGAGGTGCGGGTGACGCCGCGGTTCCGGACGCCGCTGGAGCGGGAGTTGGTGGCGCGGTAGCTCACTGAGCCGGTACCTCACTGGGCCGGTACCTCGTGGGCCGGTGGTGTCGCGGACGCCGCCGGGGGGTTGGTGGCGGCGGGGGTGGTGGGTGTGCCGGTCGGGTGGGTGGGCCGGGTGTGGGTGGGTCGGGCGGTGGGGCTGGGCTGCTCCTGGGTGGGGGTGGGCTGGGGTGCCGGCGGGCTGGGGGCGGTCGGGCCGGGGGCGGGGTCGCCGGTGGGGGCCGGCGCGCTGGGGGCGCGGGTGGGGGTGTCGGGCGCGGGTGCGGGTGCGCTGGTGGGGGGTTCCTCGGCGGCGGTGGTGGTGGGCGTGGTGGCGGTTGGCCTGGGGGTGCTGGTGGCGCTGCTGCTCGGGCTGTAGCTGGGGGCGGGGGTGTCGCGGTCGGTCTGCAGGTCGAACTGCTGGGTGGCGGTGCCGTTGAGGGCGGCGGCCATGTAGGCGGTCCAGATCTGCGTGGGGAAGGCGCCGCCGTTGATCCGGGTGAGTCCGGCGGTGCCGGTCAGCGGTTCCTTGGCGTGGGTCTTCGGGTTCTCGCGGAACAGGCCGACGGTGGTGGTGAGTTCGGGGGTGTAGCCGGCGAACCAGGCGGAGAGGTTGGAGTCGGTGGTGCCGGTCTTGCCGGCGGCGGGGCGGCCGAGGTCGAGGGCGGCGGCGCCGGTGCCGCGGGGGCTGACGACGTCGCGCAGGACGTCGGTGACGGCGTCGGCGTAGGAGCGGTCGATGGCGTCGACGGGGGTGTGGTCGGGCATCTTGGGGACGTCGACGGCGCCGCCGGTGTGGACGCGTTCGAGTTTGAGGACGGACCACGGGGCGTTCGCCTGGCCGTGGTTGGCGAGGGTGGCGTAGGCGCCGGCCAGGTCGATGGCGCTGGGGGTGGCGGTGCCGAGGGTCATCGAGGTGTTGGCCGGGTCCATGCCGCGGACGTTGTCGGGGATGCCGAGTTTGACGGCGGTGTCGCGGACGCGGGTGAGGCCGGCGTCGACGCCTTCCTGGGCGTACACGGAGTTGACGGACTTCACCATGGCGTAGCGCAGGGTGATGTCGCCGTAGTCGATGTCGTCCTCGTTGGGCGGCGCGTAGGGGGTGGGACCACCGGTGACGGGGCGTTCGCTGGTGCCGTCGTAGCGGGTGTCGGGGGTGATCCGCGTTCCGTCGAGGGTGTGTTGGGCGATGAGGCCGGCGGCGAGGTCGATGGGTTTGAAGGTGGAGCCGATCTGGTTGTCCTGGCGCAGGGCGTCGTTGTAGGGCTGCTTGGCGTAGTCGGGGCCGCCGTAGACGGCGACGACGCGGCCGGTGGCGGGTTCGACGGAGGCGCCGGCGACCCGGACGTCGGTGTCGGTGGTGGGGCGGGTCCGGGGGTCGAGTTCGTCGGTGAGCTCGTCCTGGACGGCCTTGCTGAAGGCGTCCTGCTTGGGCTTGTCGAAGGTGGTGGTGATGCGCCAGCCGCCGGCCTTGAGGGTGGCGGTGTCGATGATGCCGGCGGAGACGAGGTAGTCGTCGGCGACGCCGACGAGGTAGCCGGCCTGGCCGGAGAGGCCGGTGGCGGGCTGGGGGTCGTTCGGTTCGGGGAAGGTGGTGGCGGCGCGTTCGGCGTTGGTGAGGAAGCCGAGTTGGACCATGCCGTCGAGGGTGTAGTGCCAGCGGGCGATGGCTTTCTCGCGGTTGGCGGGGGTGGCGGTCTTGACGTCGTAGCTGCTGGGGGCCTGGAGGAGGGAGGCGAGGTAGGCGCCCTGGGCGAGGGTGAGGGCGGAGACGTCGACGCCGTAGTAGGCGTGGGCGGCGCTCTGGATGCCGTAGGCGCCGCGGCCGAAGTAGCTGCTGTTGAGGTAGCCGGCGAGGATGTCCGGCTTGTCGCGCTGCTGGTCGACCTTGAGGGCGATGAAGAGTTCGCGGCCCTTGCGCTCGATGGTCTTGTCCTGCGTCAGGTAGTAGTTCTTGACGTACTGCTGGGTGATGGTGGAGCCGCCCTGCATGCCCTTGCCGGTGAGGGTGTTCCAGCCGGCCCGGAGCATGCCCTTCAGGTCGATGCCGCGGTTGCGGTAGAAGGTGCGGTCCTCGGCGGAGACGACGGCGTGCTGGGTCTGCAGCGGGATCTGGTCGATGGTGACGTCGGTGCGGTTGACGGCGCCGGTGCGGGCGATCTCGGTGGTGCCGTCGGCGTAGAGGTAGATGTTGTTCTGGGCGACGGCGTGGGCGTTGGGGTCGGGGACCGGGACGATGACGTAGAGCGCGGCGAAGGCGCCGACGGCGAGGAGCAGCACGGCGGCGAGGGTGCCGAGGGTGATCCGCCAGGTGGGCAGGATCCGGCGCCAGCGGGGGAGGGCGCGGCGGGCCGCGCGGCGGGCGGCTCGTTTGGCCTGGCGCCGGGTGCTCAGGGTCATGCCGCGATTATGTGCTATTTGACGGGCACTCAGGGGTTGGTCCGGGGTTGGCGTGCGTGGGAAAAACGGGGTGCGGCGGCTGATCGTCGGCGGTACGGTGAAAGATGCAAACCGCATAGCGCACCCAGTTCTGGCAGCTCCGCCCGTTCGGCCCGGTACCCCCGGGTTCGGCCGGTCGGGGCCACTGCGGCGTGCGCGGACGTCTGTGGGCATCCGCCTGCCCGTATTTGTCGACAAGGAGACAATATGCTGAACGCCGCACCCGTGGAGGCGCAGGTCGGACGCCCTCCCGACCCCGACCCCGGCCCCGGTCCCACCGGGCTCGCCTCCGCGCTCGGGCTCTACGCCGCCGTCGCCCGTGGCGCCTTCCGCCGCTACTCCACCTACCGGGCCGCCACCCTGGCCGGCACCTTCACCAACACCGTCTTCGGCATCATCCTGGCCTCCTCCTTCCTCGCCCTCTGGCAGGCCCGCCCCAACCTCGGCGGCTACGACCAGAGCCAGGCCGTCACCTACATCTGGGTCAGCCAGGCCCTGCTGGTCACCGTCGCGGTGTGGGGCGGCGGCTTCCAGGACGACGTCCAGGACCGCTTCCGCAGCGGGGACATCGCCGTCGACCTCTACCGCCCGGTCGATTTCCAGGGCTGGTGGCTGGCCACCGACCTCGGCCGGGCCGCCTTCCAGCTGCTGGTCCGCGGCACCGTGCCGCTGCTGGTCGGCGCGCTGGTGTTCCGCACCCGGATGCCCGAGCAGCCGGTGACCTGGGCGGTCTTCCTGCTCTCGGTGCTGCTCGCGGTGGTGGTCAGCTTCGGGCTGCGCTTCCTGGTCTCGATCACCGGCTTCTGGCTGCACGACTCGGAGGGGGTGCGTTCGGTGATGCTGGTGGTCTCGATGTTCTTCTCCGGGATGCTGCTGCCGATCGCGCTCTTCCCCGGCCTGCTCGGTGAGCTCGCCCCGGTGCTGCCCTGGGCGGCGCTGGTGAAGGTGCCGACCGACGTGTTCCTGGAGCGCGCGACCGGCACCGGCCTGGTCGGCGCGCTCGGCTTCCAGCTCGCCTGGGCCGTCGCCCTGCTCGCCGCGGGCCGGGGCGCCCAGTGGCTGGCGACCCGCAAGGTGGTGGTGCAGGGTGGCTGAGCCCCTGCTCGCCCGGACCGGCTGGGCGGTCCGCTCCTGGTGGCTGTGCGCCCGGATGTGGATGCGCTCGATGATGGCCTACCGGGCCTCGTTCGCGCTGAACCTGCTGGCCAGCCTGGTCACCCACTCGCTGGACTTCGTGGTGCTGGTGCTGATGTTCCGGCACACCGACCAGCTCGGCGGCTGGCGCCTGCCGGAGATCGCCTTCCTCTACGCCACCGCGACCTTCGCCCTCGGGGTGGCCAACATGCTGGTCGGCTCGGTCGACGGCCTCGGCGTGCGGATCGTCAACGGGTCGCTGGACACCATGCTGATCCGGCCCGCGCCCGCGCTCGCCCAACTGTGCGCCGAACGCTTCTCGCTGCGCCGGATCGGCCGCCCGCTCCAGGCCCTGGCGGTGCTCGCCTGGTCGCTGGCCACCCTGGACGTGCACTGGACCTGGGACCGCGTGCTGCTGGTGCCCGCCCTGCTGGTCTGCGGCAGCGTCATCTTCGGCGCGATCTACGTCGGCGGCGCGACCGTGCAGTTCTGGTGGGGGGAGTCCAAGGAGATCCAGAACTCCTTCACCTACGGCGGCGCGACCCTGCTGCACTACCCGCCGACCATCTTCGCCAAGGAGCTGGTGGCCGGCGTGGTCTTCGGCGTCCCGCTGGCCTTCGTCAACTGGCTGCCCGCCCTGCACGTCCTCGGCCGGCCCGACCCGCTCGGCCTGCCCACCGCCTTCCAGTTCGCCTCCCCGCTCGCCGCCGCGCTCTGCGTCGCCGCCGCCGGGCTCGCCTGGCGGGCCGGACTGCGCGCCTACCGCGGCACCGGCAGCTGAACCCGCCCTCCACACAAGGAACTTCCATGGCACTGATCGAACTCGAGGACGTCCGCCGCACCTTCACCGTGCGGGCCCGCACCGGCCGGTTCAGCCGGGAGAAGCGCGAGGTGCGCGCGGTGGACGGGCTGAGCTTCACTGTCGAGGCCGGCGAGTGCGTCGGCTACATCGGCCCCAACGGCGCCGGCAAGTCGACCACCGTCAAGATGCTCACCGGCATCCTCGTGCCCAGCGGCGGGCGGCTGC
Source organism: Kitasatospora sp. MAA19 (assembly GCF_029894125.1). Lineage (GTDB taxonomy): Bacteria > Actinomycetota > Actinomycetes > Streptomycetales > Streptomycetaceae > Kitasatospora. The sequence goes on along the minus strand of NZ_JARXYZ010000011.1, from coordinate 131,971 downwards.
GCGTCGCCGGGGTGGACCCGGCCCGCGAACGCGTCGCGCTGGCCCGCCGGATCGGCGTCGTCTTCGGCCAGCGCACCACCCTCTGGTGGGACCTGCCGCTGCGCGACTCCTTCGAGCTCGCCCGCCGGATCTACCGCATCCCCGACCGGCGATATCGCGAGAACCTCGGCCGCTGCGTCGAACTGCTCGACCTGGAAGGACTGCTGGACACCCCCGTCCGGCAGCTCTCGCTCGGCCAGCGGATGCGCGGCGACCTCGCGGCGGCGCTGCTGCACGACCCGCAGGTGCTCTACCTGGACGAGCCGACCATCGGCCTGGACGTGGTCAGCAAGGGGAAGGTGCGGGAGTTCCTGCGCGAGGTGAACCAGGACCGGGGCACCACCGTGCTGCTCACCACCCACGACCTGACCGACATCGAGCAGCTCTGCGGCCGGGTCATGGTGATCGACCACGGCCGGGTCGTCTACGACGGCGGGCTGGACGGGCTGCACGCCACCGGGCGCAGCGAGCGCACCCTGGTGGTCGACCTGGCCGAGGCCCGGCCCGCGATCGAGGTGGCCGGCGCCCGGGTGGTGAAGGTCGAGGGGCCGCGCCAGTGGCTGGCCTTCCCGGCGCAGCAGAGCGCGGCGCCGATCGTGGCGGCGGTGGCCGCGCGCTACCCGCTGGTGGACCTGTCGGTGCGCGAGCCGGCGATCGAGGACGTGATCGCGCGGATGTACGCGGAGGTGGCGATCGGCTGACGCCTGGCGGGTACCTCCCGCCTGACTCATCCGAACGTTCGACCGCCGTACCTCCGGTCGGCCGCGGCCACCCGTCCGGGGAGGGCACGTGACTCCCCGGCGGGTGGCCGAGTTGATGGTGCATCGCTCGGCGAACCGCACACCGGAGGGCAGCGTTTCTCGATGGCCGGACCCGATGTGACCGTGGTGGTCGCGGTCTACAACACCCTGCCCTACCTCACCGCCTGCCTGGACTCGCTGGTCGGGCAGACCCTGGCGCCCGGGCGCCTTGAGGTGGTGGTCGTCGACGACGGCTCCACGGACGGCGGCGAGGCCGCACTGGACGACTACGCCGCCCGCCACCCCGGTCTGTTCCGGGTGGTGCACCAGCCCAACTCGGGCGGCCCGGCGGCCCCCACCAACCGGGGCGTGGCGCTGGCCCGCGGCCGCTACGTGCTCTTCCTCGGCGCGGACGACTGGCTCGGCGCCGAGGCGCTGGAGCGGCTGGTCGCGGCGGCCGACGCCTGGGGGTCGGACGTGCTGGTGCCCAAGCAGGTGGGGGTGAACGGGCGGCTGGTGCCGCAGGGGATCTTCCACGCCGACGCGGAGTCCGTCGGCTTCACCGACTCGGCGCTGGCCTGGGCGCTGGCCGACACCAAGCTGTTCCGGCTGGACCTCATCCGGTGCCACGGGCTGCGCCGCGACGAGGAGTTGAAGGTCTTCTCGGATCAGCCGTTCACCCTGGAGGCCTGCCTGCGGGCGGCCCGGGTGTCCGTCCTCGCCGACTACGACTGCTACTTCCTGGTGCTGCGCGAGGACCGGGGCAACGTCACCCAGCGGGCCGGGGTGCTGGACCGGCTGCGCGGGATCGCGGCGCTGCAGCAGGTCGCCGCCGATCTGGCCGAGCCCGGCGAGGAGTTGGACGCGATCCGGGCCCGCAGCTTCGCCTGGGACGTGCCGCGGCTGCTCCAGGACGACTTCCTGCTGCTGGACGACGCCGTCCAGCAGCAGGTGTGCGCCGAGGTCGGCCGCCTGGTCGAGCGCTTCGGCGCCCGCGCGGTCTACCCGCGGCTGCCGGTCGCCGAGCGGCTGCGGCTCGAACTCGCCGCCGCCGTGCGGCCGGAGGCGCTGCGCGACCTGATCCGGTACGAGGCCGCGCACGGCGACCCGCCGGTGGTCGTGGACGGGCGGCGGCACTACGCGGGCTACCCGGCGTTCCGGGACGCCCGGCTGGGGCTGGCGGACGAGGTCTTCCTGCTGCACGAGGAGCCGGAGCCGCTGCCGGCGGGGGTCCCGCCGCTCAACCTGGCCCAGCAGCTGTGGCGCGGCGCCGTGCCGGCGCAGCTGCGGCGCGGGCTGCGGCGGCGCTATCCGGCGTGGCGCCGGCTGGCCGACACGGTGAACGGAGGCCGGGGATGAGCCTGGACGTCTGTGTGGTCGCGGGGGTGCGGCGGATCGTGCTGGGCGGGGCGTGAGGGGAGCGCGAGGGGGCTTGAGAGGGCGGCGCGCCGGGGGGAACGGGGCGTGACCGGGCGCGCTCCCGGCGCGTGATCGCGGGGCGCGCCCTCGCCCGCGCCGGGCAACGGGCAGACTGGCGGGGTGAGTGACGAAGCCTTCAGCGGTACGGGCCCCGGGGTCCGGTTCACCGCCGCCGACGAGCAGAAGAGACGTGGCGTCCGCCGGATGAAGACCATCGCGACCGGCCTGCTGGCCTTCGCGTCCCTGGTCTTCGCCCTGGCCACCTGGGCCAAGGCGGCCGGCGCCGGCGCCTGGGCCGGGTACGTGGCGGCGGCCGCCGAGGCGGGCATGGTCGGCGCGCTGGCCGACTGGTTCGCGGTGACCGCGCTGTTCCGCCGCCCGTTCGGCCTGCCGATCCCGCACACCGCGATCATCCCGACCAAGAAGGACGCCTTCGGGCGCTCGCTCGGCGACTTCGTCGGCGAGAACTTCCTCTCCGGCCACGTGGTGCGCGGCCGCCTCGCCTCGCTCGGCATCGCCCGGCGGCTGGGGGAGTGGCTGGCCGCGCCGGGCAGCGCCGAGCGGGTCACCAAGGAGGCCTCGGCGGCGCTGCGCGGGGTGCTCGCGGTGCTCCGGGACGACGACGTGCAGGCGGTCGTCGCCGAGGCGGTGACCAGGCGGGCGGCGGCGACCTCGGTGGCCGAGCCGATGGGCCGGATGCTGGGCAAGGTGGTCGCCGACGGCGGGCACCACGGCATGGTGGACCTGGTGGCCGTCCGGGCGCACGGCTGGCTGACCACCAACCACGAGGAGGTGGTCCGGCGGGTCAGCCAGAAGACCCCCGGCTGGACGCCCAAGTTCATCGACCACCAGGTCGGCGAGCGGGTCTACAAGGAACTGATGCGGTTCGTCACCGACATCCGGGACGATCCGGACCACCCGGCCCGCGGCGCCATCGACAACTTCCTCGCCGACTTCGCGACCGAGCTGCAGACCGACCCGGAGACCATCGCCCGGGTCGAGCGGGCCAAGGTGGAGCTGCTGGCCCGGCCCGAGGTGCAGGACCTGATCGCCTCCACCTGGGCGGCCGTCCGCACCCTGGTGCTCAACGCGGCCGAGGACGAGGACAGCGAACTGCGCCGGCGCATCCGCGACGGCGTGGGCGGCTTCGGCGCGCGCCTGGCGACCGACGCCAAGCTCCAGGCCAAGGTGGACGGCTGGCTCCAGGACGCCGCGCAGTACCTGGTGGACACCTACCGCACCGAGATCACCTCGCTGATCTCCGAGACGGTGGCGGGCTGGGACGCCGACGACGCCTCCCGGAAGATCGAGGCCAACGTGGGCCGTGACCTGCAGTTCATCCGGATCAACGGCACCGTGGTCGGCGCCCTGGCCGGGCTGCTCATCCACACCGTCGCGGTCGCCCTCGGCGGGTGATCCCCGCTTCGGCCTATTCTTGGCCGACATCGTCGAGACGCGCGTAGAAGGAAGAGGGAACCACCGTGGTCCAGCCGGACGGAAGTCGGATCGGAAACCCCACTGGTACCGGGGGCATCGAGGCGTTCATCGCCGGGATGCCCAAGGCGGAGCTGCACGTCCACCACGTGGGCTCGGCCTCGCCGCGCATCGTCGCCGAGCTGGCCGCCCGCCACCGCGGCCAGTCGAAGGTGCCGACCGACCCGGCGGCGCTCGCCGAGTACTTCACCTTCACCGACTTCGCCCACTTCATCGAGGTCTACCTGAGCGTCGTGGACCTGATCCGCGACGCCGAGGACGTCCGCGCGCTCACCTACGGCGTGGCCGAGGACATGGCGCGCCAGAACATCCGGTACGCCGAGCTGACCCTCACCCCGTACTCCTCGGTCAAGCGGGGCATCCCGGACGTCGCCTTCATGGAGGCGATCGAGGACGCCCGGCTGCGGGCCGAGAAGGAGCTCGGGGTCGTCCTGCGCTGGTGCTTCGACATCCCCGGCGAGGCCGGTCTGGAGGCCGCCGAGGAGACCGCCCGGCTCGCCGTCGACCTGGCCCCCGAGGGTCTGGTCAGCTTCGGCCTGGGCGGCCCGGAGATCGGCGTGCCGCGCCCGCAGTTCAAGCCGTACTTCGACCGGGCGCGGGCGGCCGGCCTGCGCAGCGTCCCGCACGCGGGCGAGACCACCGGGCCGGAGACGGTCTGGGACGCGATCCGGGTGCTCGGCGCCGAGCGCATCGGGCACGGCACGCAGTCGGTGCAGGACCCGGCGCTGCTGGAGTACCTGGGCGAGCACCGGATCCCGCTGGAGGTCTGCCCGACCTCCAACATCGCCACCCGGGCGGTGGAGCGGATCGAGGAGCACCCGATCAAGCGGATGGTGGACGCCGGGCTGCTGGTCACGATCAACAGCGACGACCCGCCGATGTTCGGCACCGACCTCAACACCGAGTACGCGGTCGCCGCGCGGCTGCTGGACCTGGACGAGGCCGGGGTGGCGGCGCTGGCGCGCAACGCGGTCGAGGCGTCCTTCCTGGACGTGGCCGGCAAGGCCCGGCTGGTGGGCGAGATCGACACGTACCTGGCGGGCTGGCAGGCCTGACCCCTCCTGGCGAACCGCCCCGTCGGCCTCGGCCGGCGGGGCGGTTTCGCGTTGGCGCCACGGCACTCCGAGCCGTGACGCCAAAGTGGTGCCACTTATGGCTCGACATGGCACCACGGCTGTGCCATGCTTAAGCCATGGACCTCACGCCGTACGTCGAAAACCTTCGGAACGAGCTCGCGGTGGCCGCAGGCACGGGCGGGGACGAAGCCCGCGCGCTGGCCGAGCGGCTCACGCTCCCGCTGGAGTCGGCCGTGCGGCTCACCCTGCTCAACGCGCTCTCGGCCGCCATGGGCGAAGTCACCCGTGACCTCGCCCCGGGCTCGGTGGACGTGCGTCTGCGCGGGCTCGACCCGGAGTTCGTGGTGACCGTACCGCCCGGCTCCGACGCCTTCCACGGCGAGGTGTCGCCCGTGGCACCGCCGATGGCACCACCGATGACGCCGGTGGCACCGCCCGTGGTGCCGGAGTCGGACGAGACGGGCACCGCCCGGATCAACCTGCGCCTGCCGGCGAACCTCAAGGCCCGGGCCGAGGAGGCCGCCGGACAGGAGGGCCTCTCCCTCAACACCTGGCTGGTCCGGGCCGTCGCCGGCGCACTGGAGGGCGGTCAGCCGGTCGTCCGCTCGGCCGCCGACCTCGGCACCCGCACCTCGCGCGGCGTCGGTGGCCAGGGCTTCACCGGCTGGGTCCACTAGCGCTTCCGCACCATCTGAACCTTCTGCACCTTCAACGTCACCCCCGCTCCGACCAGCGGGAACACTCACGAGAGTCAAGAGGACGGGACAGCCATGCCTACGTACGAGACCGGCGGACCGATCTCCGCCGCCCTGGAGTTCGAAATCGGCTCGGTGTGGATCAAGGCGAGCAAGCGCGCCGACGCCGTGATCGAGGTCCGGCCCGCCAACGCGGCCAGGGAGGCGGACGTCAAGGCCGCCGAGCTGACCGAGGTCGACTACTCCGGAGGTCGGCTCACCCTCAAGGGTCCCAAGCAGCGCACGGTGTTCTCCAGCAAGAAGGGCTCGATCGAGATCCTGATCGAGCTGCCGTCCGGCTCCGAGGTGCACGCCGACTCCCCGATGGCGGACTTCGTCACCGAGGGCCCGCTGGGAGACTGCCGGCTGAAGACCTCCCTCGGCCGGATCCAGCTCGACCGGGCCGAGAGCGTGCGACTCAAGACCGACCAGGGGGACATCCGGGTCGGCACGATCGCCGGGGACGCCGAGGTGTCCGGCTGCGGCCGGATCGAGATCGGCACCGTCGCGGGCGAGCTGACGGTCAAGAACAGCAACGGCGACACCGAGATCGACGAGGTGCAGGGCGAGCTGAAGGCCAACGCCTCCAACGGACGGATCCACGTCGGCCTCGCCGGGGCGGGCGTGGACGCCAAGTCGGCGAACGGCCACATCCGGCTCGGCCGGGTGGTCCGCGGCAAGGTCACCCTGCAGACCGCCGTGGGGGACCTGGAGGTCGGCATCGCGGAGGGCACGGCGGCCTGGCTCGACGTGCACAGCAAGTTCGGCGGCGTCCGCAACTCCCTCGGCGCGTCGGAGGGCCCGGGCGACGCCCGGGAGACGGTCGAGGTCCGCGGCCAGACCCAGGTCGGCAACGTCGTCATCCGGAGGGCGTGATGGCGGCCATCTCGGCGGTCGGACTGACCAAGTCCTACGGCGACAAGGCCGTGCTGAACGGCATCGACCTGGAGATCCCGGCGGGTAGCGTGTTCGCCCTGCTCGGGCCGAACGGCGCCGGCAAGACCACCACCGTGCAGATCCTCTCCACCCTGATCCCGGCCGACGGCGGGGTGGCCCGGGTGGCCGGGCACGACGTGGTCCGCCAGGCCGACCAGGTACGGGCGGCGATCGGTGTCACCGGGCAGTTCTCGGCGGTGGACAACCTGCTCACAGCCGAGGAGAACCTGATGCTCATGGCGGACCTCAATCACCTCCGCCGTCGGGAGGGGCGGAGGCGGGCAGAGGATCTGCTGCGGCGCTTCGACCTCACGGAGGCGGCGCGCAAGCCGGTCGTCACCTTCTCGGGCGGCATGCGGCGCAAGCTCGACCTGGCGATGACGCTGGTCGGTGATCCGCGGGTGATCTTCCTCGACGAGCCGACCACCGGGCTGGACCCGCGCAGCCGGCGGACGATGTGGGAGATCATCCGGGGGCTGGTCGCCGACCACGGGGTGACGATCTTCCTCACCACCCAGTACCTGGAGGAGGCCGACGAACTCGCCGACCGGATCGCCGTCCTGGACGGCGGGCGGATCGTCGCCGAGGGCACGGCGGAGGAGTTGAAGCGGATCGTCCCCGGCGGGCGGATCCGGCTCCAGTTCGCGGACGCGGCGCACCTGGGCGTCGCCGCCGGGCTGTTCGACTACGCGACGGTCGACCCGGAGGCGCTGCGGCTCGACATCCCGGGGGACAACTCCGTCCTCACCGTCAAGGCCGTGCTGGACGCGCTGGACAACGCCTCCGTGCGGGCCGAGTCGCTGGTCGTGGAGACGGCCGATCTGGACGACGTGTTCCTCACACTGACCGGAGAGGGAGCCCGATGAGTGCGACGACCTACGTGGTCGGCGATTCGCTGACCATGCTGCGCCGGAACCTCAAGCACGCGCTGCGGTACCCGTCCCTGACCTTCGCGGTCGTGGTGATGCCCGTGATGATGCTGCTGCTGTTCAACTACGCCTACGGCAGCACACTCGGTGCGGGCATCGGAGGCGGCAGCTACATCGACTACGTGGCGCCCGGCATCGTGCTGATGGCGGCCATCTCGGGATCGCTGGTCACGGCGATCGGGGTCTGCACCGACATGACGGAAGGGATCGTCAACCGCTTCCGCACGATGGCGATCTCGCGCTCGGCGTTCCTCGCGGGGCACGTGGTCGGCAGCCTGATACAGACCGTGATCGGGCTGGTCCTGGTGATCGGCGCGGCCCTCGCCATGGGCTTCCGGCCCACCGCCGGGCCGGTGGAGTGGCTGGCCGCCGCCGGACTGCTGGTGTTCGTCGCCCTGGCGCTGACCTGGATCTCGGCCGGCATCGGTCTGGTGGCCAAGACCGTCGAGAGCGCCAGCAACATGCCGATGCCGCTGCAGTTCCTGCCCTTCATCGGCAGCGCCATCGTCCCGACCGACTCGATGCCGACCGCCCTGCGCTGGTTCGCCGAGTACCAGCCGTTCACGCCGATCATCGAGACCCTGCGCGGGCTGATGATGGGCACTCCGATCGGCAACAGCGCGTGGAGCGCGCTGGCGTGGTGCACCGGGCTGACGCTGCTCGGCTTCTTCTGGTCGAGGAGCGTCTTCTACCGGCGGTGACGGGGGTACGGCCGGTAGCAGGGCCCGGGCGGACAGCGATGTCCGCCCGGGCCACTGGGCTGTCCGGGCCCGCCGTTGTCAGGCGGCGCTGGTGCCGTGCGTCACCACGTGTCGATGCCCATGGTCTTGGCCGCGTTGTGGATGGCGTTGTAGTGGTCGTGGGACATGCCGGACTTCTTCTCCTTCTCGGGGAGGTTCTTGTCCGCGGCCCGGAACTCGTCCCGGGAGCCGGCGAGGAGGCTCGTCCCGTAGGAGACCGGGACGTCGTTCTTGCCGTGGATCGGGTGGGACTTGGCGGCCGACTGGCTGCCGGCCTTGGCCAGGATGCTGCGGGCCTGGTTGTACGCGTCGGCCTTGACCGTCTTCGGGTTGCGGAGCTGCGCCTGCACGCCGGCCACCGGCTGGGCCTGTTCGGCGGCCATCGCGGCCGGGGCGACGGCGACGCCGAGCGCTCCGGCGGCGGCGACGGTCACGAGTGCGTTCCGGACGATCCTCTTCATGCGAATCCTGCCCTTCACAACGATGGAGAAGAAATGATTTTCGGAATTCAACGATCCGCCTCCGCCCAGGACTTGGAGGCGGGCGGAGCACGAACACCTCGCCACTACCCCCGCCGTCGACGGCGGGAAACCGGTCCGCGTTCGGAATCCCTGAAAGCGATCGGATCAAGCCGTTATCGGAATGGCCGAAGTGTGATTGTCGGATACGTCTAGGGCTGAGATCACGCCACGATCACGCCACGATCACGGGACCGGGACAGCACGGCCGTCGCTAACGCCTCGGGCCCCCGACGCTGTAGACCACCGTGCCCAGGACGGCCAGGGCGAGGGCCGTCCAGGTGCCGGCCGCCGTGCCGGGCGGCAGCATCATCCAGGCCAGCACCTGCGTCGCCGTGTTGGTCGTGGCCGGGACGAAGAAGGAGAACGACAGCCACGCGAACGGCAGGATCCACGCGTACTGCGCCCCGAACCAGGCCGCCCCGATGGCGGCGAGTCCCATCAGCCCCGCGCTGTTGCGCACGACGAAGGAGGCGGGGGCCGACTGCTCGCCCATCGTCTGCACCGCCAGCAGCACCGCGCCGATGAGCACGCCGCCGAGCAGCACGTGCGCCGCCCTGCGGAGCGTCCAGCGGATCGCGGCCGTCCGGTCCAACGCGAGGTCCTGCCCACCGAGTCCGACCGAGACCGCCGTCGCCCCCGCGAAGAGGACGAGCGTGGACAGCCACGGATCTCCCGGGTCGCCGCCGCTGATCCGGGCGAGTGCCCACACCGCCACCGCGCTGATCACCACCACGGCGAGCGAGGAGGGCGCCTGCCGCGAACGCGCGTACAGCGTCAGCCACCTCACCGGGACGCACCGCCGGCCAGCGCGGCGAGCGGGTCCGCGCAGGAGAGCGCGGCGGCGTGCATGGCACCGATCCGCCGGCGCTGCTCCGGCTGCGGCAGCGCGATGAACGTCTCCCACGCCGGGCGGGCCACGGTCAGGTCGTTGGCGGCGAACCTGCTCCCGTCGAGCGGCCGGAGGTCCCCGCCGAGGACCCAGGCGGCCCCGATGCTCCGGGCGGCCTCCTCCTCCGCCGAGCCGAGGTCGGTGTCGCTGCGGGGGTGGCACACCGGGGCCATGCCCTGGCCGACCAGGGCCCGGGTCAGCTGCTCGCCCCCGGCGGCGCCGATCACCACGTCGTCGGGGTCGACGAGCACGAAGTCGCGCGACCGCTCCGTCTCGGCGTCCCGTGCCCGCGGGGCGGTGGTCCCGTGGATGGCGGCGGGCGCCTGGTCGCCCAGGGCGTCGTGCAGCAGGCGCAGCGCCTCCTTGCCGGGACCGGCCAGCTCGGTGAGCCGCGCCCGCTGAGCCGCCGTCACGCACACCGCGCCGTCGCACACCTGTGCCGCCGCGGCCCGGTCGACGATGTACGCACCGCGGGGGCTCACCGGGAACACGAGCACGGCGACGGCCCCGCCGACCAACAGGGGGGTGAGGGCGAGCAGTCGGGCCCGCGGGGTGGCGGCGGCCAGCAGCGCGAGGCCCGTCGCGACCATGCCGAGCAGCCAGAGCGCCTGCCCGACGTGTACGGGGGCGGAGAGCGTGAGGAGCGTCTGGCGCACCTCCGCCGTCGCCGGAGCCAGCAGCGAGTAACGGTTCGGCACCGCGAACGAGGTCGGCACCGTGTCGTCCGCGCTCTGCCGCAGGAGGCTGCTGAACACGAAGGCGCCCACGGCCAGGGCGGGCGGGGTGAGGGCGGAGGGCAGGGCCCGCGCGACCCCCATGCCCAGGACTGCCCCCGCGGCCAGCGCGAGCGCCCCCACCAGCGAGATGGGCAGCCAGCCGAGCGAGGCGTACGAGGCGTCGCCGGCGAGCACCTGCACCGCGCCCTGGAGGACGAGCAGCGCGAAGGCCGAGACCAGGGTCAACGCCGTCGCGCCCGCCAGGACGGCTGCGCGGTGCCGTGCGGGCCGCGGGGTGCTGGAGAGCAGCTCGGACATCTTCGAACGGGGGTCGCGCAGCCCCTGGAGCGCCCCGAGTCCCACGGCGAGCGGCCAGACGAAGGCCAGCAGGTACCGGGTCCACAGCGCCATGGAGGTCCACTGGGCCGTCCACAGCGCGGTGCCCCGCCACCACGGTCCGGACACGAGGTACAGGTAGGCGAGCGCGGTCACCAGGACGACGGCGCCGGCCCACGGGGCGACGGAGCGTTTCAGCTCGATGCGCAGGATGCGGAGGTTCACCAGGCGCCCCTCGTCCGTGCGGGGTCGATCAGCAGCGCCGAGTAGCCGCGTTCCAGCGGGCTGTCGCCCACGTGCTCCGGGCCGCCGGCCGCGGCCAGCTCGTCCGGGGTGCCCTGGAAGACCAGCCGCCCCTCGGCGAAGAGCACTACGTCGGTGCAGGCGGCGGCCACGTCCTCCACCAGGTGGGTCGAGACGACCACGCAGGTGTCCGTCCCCAACTCCTGGAGCAGTTCCCGGAAGCGCAGCCGCTGCGCCGGATCCAGGCCGACCGTCGGCTCGTCCAGCAGCAGGATCGCCGGGTCGTTGACGATCGCCTGGGCGATGCCGACCCGTCGCACCATCCCGCCCGACAGGGTCTTCATCCGGTCGTCGGCGCGGTCGGCCAGGCCGACCCGGTCCACGGCGCGCTGCACCGCCGCGGGGATGTCCGACGCGGGCACCTCCTTCAGCCAGGCCATGTACTCGACGAACTCGCGCACGGTGAAGCGCTTGTAGTAGCCGAACTCCTGCGGCAGGTAGCCGATCCGGCGGCGCAGCGCGCGGTGCTCGCCCAGTCCGCCCGTGGACTCCCCGAGCAGCTCCAGCTCGCCGCCGGCGGGGCGCAGCACGGTGGCCAGGGCCCGGATGAGGCTGGTCTTGCCCGCCCCGTTGGGACCGAGCAGACCGTGGACGCCGGTGCCCAGCGACAGGTCGAGCCCGTCGACGGCCATCCGGTTCCTGCCGACCCTGACCTTCAGCCCGGTCGCCTGGATCTCCCAGGCGTAGGCCGTGGGGGCGATGTCGGCCCTGCTCACTGCGGGCGTCATGCGCGTCCTCTTCTCTCGGGGGTTCGGGGAGTTCGGGGGGCCGGGGTCCGGGGGGTTCACCGGTGGGCTCCCAGCACGGTGTAGGCGCCCCGGCGGGCGATCACGACGGCGACGCCGAGCGCGAGGATCAGCCCCCACACCGGCAGGCCGTCGGTCTGCAGGGCGACGGCCGTACGGCTGGTGGCCAGGGTCGGCACCACCACCAGCGCGGTCCACGCGACCAGCAGGGCGACGGCGGCGCGGGTCACGCCGATCACCCCGCCGAGCGCCAGGGTCATCGAGGTGAAGGCCAGGCAGGGCAGCAGCCACTGCGCGGCCGTCACCCCCGTCGCCCAGCCCCCCGCCAGCAGCGTGGGGATCACCACGGCGAGCACGGCGGCGGTGCGCCGCAGCACCAGCTGCAGCCCCGCCCTCGGCGTGGAGGCCGTCAGTTCGTACGCCGGGTCCAGGTCGCGCGACCACGAGGCCGCCACGCCGCCCACGGGCAGGACGGGGGCGAGCAGCAGCATCAGGGACACCCGGCCGGAGCCGAGTTCCGTCAGGTCCAGCAGCAGGGCGAGCAGCGTCACGGCCAGGACCATGGCCAGCCACGGCGCCATGGCGGGCGTCGCCCACGCGGACAGCCGCGACAGCGGCGACCGGCGCCGCCGCGCCGCCGCCGGGGTGGCCGCGGCCAGTTCGGGTTCGAGCTCGGACCAGACGGCCTCGGTCAGCGCCGCCACGGCGGGCGCCTCGGTCATGACGGCGGCCGACAGCCGGTCACGGCAGACCCGGCACCCCTCCAGGTGGGCCTCCAGGGCCCACACCTCGTCCGCGACGAGGTTCGTGTCGCCGCGCGCGTACCCGTCGATGAGCCGTGCCGACGCGTGTTCCACGTTCATGCGAGCGCCTCCCGCATCGCGATCCGGGCCCGGCGGGCGCGGGTCTTGACCGTTCCCTCGGGCAGTCCGAGCACAACGGCGGTCTCCCGGACGGACAGTCCGTCGAGCACCATGGCCTGCAGTACCTCCCTGAGCTCCGGGGCGAGGCGCCGCAGCGCGTCCCCGACGTCGCCGCCGACGGTGGCCACCAGCGCCTCCTCCTCGGCGGCGGGCGCCACGGGGTGCGGAGCGGCGGCGGGCGGCGGCTCCGCGTGGTGGGCCCGGCGCCGGAACGCGTCGACGAGGCGGCGGGCCGCGATCGTCCACAGCCAGCCGACGGCCGTTCCCCCGGTCCGGCTCCCGGCGAAGGAGCCCGCCGCCCGCCACACCGCCAGGTACGTCTCCTGCATGACCTCGGCGACGATCTGCTGGTCGGCGCAGCGGCGCTGCAGCCGCACCGCCAGCCACGGCGACGTGCGGCGGTACAGCTCCTCGAAGGCGGCCCGGTCGCCCCGGGCCACCCGTCGTAGGAGGCGCTCCTCGTCCAGTTCCTGCGGCGATGCCGCCCCAACCCGTTTCACACCTGCTAGACGCCCGGCCGGAGCGGAGGGTTTTCCGTGCGGGGTGACCTGGGTCACACGGGGGGTGGTGCTGCGGTCGGGGCGAATTTCAAACGACGTTTGAAAATGGGCGGAGGAGCGCTAGTGTCATGATCGGCAACATCGGACCGCGCCGGGGGGGCGTGGCTCGGAACCGGGGTCGAGGGGGGCCGGACACGCGGTACGCCGCGAGCCGACCGGGCCCGCAGGCCAGCGGTCGCCGGTCGCCGGTCGCCGGTCGCCGGGGGACGCTTCCGCACTCGATGGCCGCGCCCACCCCCGTCGCATCCGCCCACTGTGATCGCGAAAGAGAGCACATGTCGGAAAACCTGCGCCGTGAAGTGTCCAAGGTCGTCGACCAGGAGGTGGCGAGGATCCTGGAACAGACCGACCGGGACGTCACCCGCACCGTCAACCGCGCGCTGGGCGTGGCCGAGGACGCCGCGACGTTCGACGCCGCCCGCTGGCAGGGCCGGCTCGACGAACTCCTCACCGCCCACCGCATCCCCGGCGCCGTCCTGGCCGTGCTCGCCGACGGCGAGATCCACGACGTGGCCTCCGGCATCCTGCACACGGGCACCGGCGTCGCGGTGAGTACGGACTCCGTGTTCCAGATCGGTTCCGTCAGCAAGGGCTACACCGCCGCGATGGTGGTGCTGCTCGCCGAGGCCGGGAAACTGGACCTCGATGCGCCGGTCGTCGACGTCCTGCCCGGGTTCGCGGTGGCCGACGCCGAGGCCAGCCGGACCATCACGCCGCGTCAACTGCTCAACCACACCAGCGGCATCGAGGGCGACTACGTCAACGACACCGGCCGCGGCGACGACTGCCTGGCCCGCTACATCGAGGGAGCGCGGGACGTCGGCCTGACCAACCCGCCCGGCGCCACGGTGTCGTACTCCAGCACCGCGTACAACGTGCTCGGCCGGATCGTCGAGGTGGTGACGGGCGGGACGTGGGACGAGGCGCTCAAGGAACTGCTGGTGGCGCCGCTCGGGCTGGAGCACACCATGACCCTGCCCGAGGAGGTGCTGCGCTTCCGGTCGGCGATGGGGCACATGGGGGACCCGGGGGAGGAGCCGGTGCCCACGCCGCTGTGGAACATGCTGCCGCGTTCGGCCGGCCCGTACGGCGGGATCTGCGCGACCGCTGCCGATGTGGCGCGGTTCGCCCGGCTCTTCGTGGACGGTGGCGTCGCGCCGGACGGTACCCGGGTGCTTCCGGGTGCGGTGGTCGAGGCGATGCTCAACCGCGAGGTCGAGATGCCCGACCAGTGGTTCCTCGGGGGTCACTGGGGGCTGGGCTGGGGCCTGTTCGAGTGGGACGGCGTGCGGGGGTTCGGGCACGACGGCAGCACGTTCGGGCAGCTGGCGTACCTGCGGGCGATGCCGGAGAAGGGCCTCGCGGTGGTGCTGCTGACGAACGGCGGCGGGGCTGCGCCCAAGGTGTTCGAGGCGCTGTGCCGGGAGTTGTCGGCTGAACTGGCCGGGGTGACGATGCCCGGGTTCGCGCCGCCTGTGGAGCCGGTGGCGGTGGAGACCGGGGCGTTCCTCGGGAGGTACAAGCGCGAGGGGTTCCTGATGACCATCGCCGAGGGTGAGGGCGAGGGCGAGGGGACGCTGCGTCTGACGTACGAGGGGGCGGACGGGCTGAAGGGGACGTTCGATCCGCTGGTGTGGGAGCTGACGCCGGTGTCGCACACGCCGGAGAAGACGGTGTTCGCGGGGCGGCGGAACGAGAAGGACACGTGGATACCGGTGGTGTTCTACGCGCTGGAGGACGGAAGCAGGTACGTGCACTTCGGCGTCCGGGCGACGGCCAAGGCGGCGTAAGCGGCCGTCGGCTGGGCGGGCCGTTGCTTGAACGGCCCGCCCAGCGGCGGGGGTCAGAGGTCGAACTCCCCGGCGCGGATGGCGGTGAGGAGGTCGCGCCATTCGTCGGTGGTGAGGTGGGCGACGGCGTCGGGCAGGAGACTGCTGCGGATGTAAACGGTGTCGGAAGTGATGGCCACCTCGGGGCAGTTATTGCCATCGCCGCAGGCACTGGGCTTTCGCCATTCCACAGGTTGCCTCACATGCTGTTCATGATGCTGGAGATGGCGTCACGGGATGCCGACGGATCGAGTGCGCGATCACGCATCGCCCCGATGATGTTCCGGTAGTTCTCCAGCTGGTTCATCTCGGTCAGGAATGCTGGCGATCCTACGGAGTCCAGCTGGACCGTATCGAGGCGGGGTACTGGGCCACTCGCGTACAGCACAGCATGACCTGCGCCCTTGAACCCACCGGCCCTGAACTCCAATACGCGCAGTGTCACGTTGGGGGCCTCCGAGAGCGCGAGCAGCTGCTTCAGCTGCTCGCGCGCTACGGCCGTTCCTCCGAATTCCATGCGCAGTGCGGCCTCGTGCACGATTGCCTCGTATTCGAGTGGATCGCTCCGCGTCAGGAGCTGTGATCGCCGCATGCGGTTCTCGACGCGCGCCTCGATGTTCAGCGGCCGTAGTGGTGGATAGACCTCCTGGAAGATCGCGCGAGCGGTCTCCTCGGTTTGCATGATCCCGGGCACATGGCAGATCTGATACGTCGACAAGCCGCGCGAGTAGTGCTCCACCTCGGAGATCTCAAGAATCCCGGCAGGGACGAGACCTCTGTGCTCCTCCCACCACCCCTTGGTTCGGTCGGCGGCCATGTCGGCGACGGCGTCGACGTACTCGGAGTCGGCCTCTTCGTACTCGGCGGCGAGCGCGATGACCCGCTCGGCGCTGACCGGGTAGGCGCCCTGTTCGATCAGTGTGATCTTGCTGCGGTCCAACCCGAGAACAGCAGCAGCATCTCCGGCCGTGCGCCCGGCGGCTTCTCGCATCTTTCGAAGCTCGATACCGACGCGCTTGCGGCGTGCGGTTGGGGTAGGTGGCATCTCTCAAGCATCCACCGCCTCGGCGCGACGAGTCCAGCGAGCAGATGGGCACATCTTCTATGACTCGCTAGCAAATTTGCCATCGCATGCCCTACAGTCTGTGATGCACCGATCACGCAGCGGGTCGTCAGTGACGTTGCCCATGCACCACAGAGCCCGCTCGGCGTATCCCCTTACCCCTCAGGGAGATTCCCGTGTGTAACCCCAACCTCAACTCCCCCTCCCTCACCCTCTCCCGCGAGACCCTGCGCGACGCCATGACCCGCGCCGGCTGGCCGTCCTCCGTCATCGTCGACGCCGAACTCGCCCTCGCTGAACTCATCGTCAACGCCTGGCGTCACGGCGAGACGACCTCCCCCGTCGTCCTCATCCTCATCCTCGACAACACCCTCCGCGTCACCGTCGCCGACCGCTCCTCCGCCTTCCCCGAACAGCGAACGCCCTCCGCCCTCGCCGAGACCGGGCGAGGCCTCCAGCTCGTCGACGGCCTCACCGACCGCTGGGGCGTCGACCCCCAGAAACTCGGCAAGAGCGTCTGGTTCGAGCTGGACTTCGAGCTGGACGGTGTCGCGTGAGCGCGCACCAGCCCATCCACCCGGCGGACCCGGCCCTGCGTTATCTCACCGGCCGGGAGATCACCCAACTCATCGTCGAACTCCGCATCGAAGGGCGCGAGTTCGGTCTCCTCTGGCCCTCCGCCAGGCCCGGTGAGACCGTCCTCAACGGCCGCGTCCTCGTCGAGCTCGGCAACATTCCGGCCAGCACCCTCATCAACCTCCTCGCGCTCCTGCGCGAGTACAAGCGCGAGCGGGACCGCCGGCGATGCTAGACCGGGCTGACCCCGCAAGAGCTGTGGACCGCACGCCCGGTCGCGCGTGGCGACACCTCCAAGGAGGTCGCCGCCGCGCTGTTCCTCAGCCCCCGCACCGTCGGCGCCCACCCGCGCAACGTCTTCCGCAAACTCGGCGTCTCCTCACGGCGCGAGCTCCGGAACCGGCCTACGACCGTGCTCCAACCGTGAGCACCGGACGCGCCGCGACCTGACGGGTGTTCATGCCGTACCGAGTCCGGCGCCGAGCTGCTCCATGAGGGAGAAGAGGTTCGCCACCCCCCAGTGCTCGCTGATCTTTCCGTCGACCACTCGCATGGCGTCCACGGTCTCGAAGTGGATCCTCCGGCCGGTGGGTGCGACTCCGAGGAACTCGCCGCTGTGGGTGCCGTGGTAGGTCTTGAAGGTGGTGATGAGGTTGCCGTCGGCGGCCTGCCAGTGGATCTCGGCGTGGAAGTCGGGGAACGCCGCCCGCAGTACCCGGTAGAGCTCCAGCGCGCCGGCCTTGTCGGGGGTGCGGCCCGGCTGGGGAGTGTGATCGACGAAGTCGTCGGCCCAGAGCTCGTCGAACAGGGCCCAGTCACCGCCGCCCTGGACCTCCTCGGTGTTGCGCCGGACAACGGCCTTGGCGGCTTCGCTCACATCGTTCTGGTTCACGGGAGGCCCTCCTGTACGGACTGTTCTGTCTGCCTGGCGTTGTCCGGGGCTGTGCTGCCCGGGCCCGGGTGGTCGCCTGCTGATCCAGCGTCAGACTACCGAGGTCAGGCCGCTGTCGACGGCGAGCACGGCTCCGCTCGACTCGGCTCGTCGGCCTCTCCGCAGGCCCAGACCGAGCGCGACTCGCGCACCGGGGGACTTCTGCGACCGCTAACGGAAGTCGTCCGCGTGCTCCCGGGCCCACGAACGGAAGCTTCGCGCCGGGCGTCCGAGCACCTGCTCCACGGTGTCCGTCACCCGCTCCGGCTCGTGCGTGAACGACTCCCAGGCCCGCAGCCTGGACTCGACGAACGCCGCGTTCCCCCAGGCCGCCGTCAACTGCTCGCGGGCGGTCTCCGGCGGCAGGTCCTCCCACCGCACCTCGGAGCCGATCTCCTCGCCGATGATCCCGGCCAGCTCGGCGTGGGCGATCGACTCGGGCCCGGTGATCACGTACTTCGCCCCGTCATGCCCCTCCGTCGTCAGCGCCCGCACCACCACGTCCGCGATGTCGCGCTCGTGGATCAGCGACCGGCGGGCCTGCCCGTACGGCCAGCGGACCACCCCCTGCCGGACCTGGTCGGCCCACCCGAGCATGTTCGTCGCGAAGTCGATCGCCCGCACGAACGTCCAGCCCAGGCCGGACGCCCTGATCAGGCGCTCGATCTCCTGGTGGAAGATCGTGGCCGGCTCGCCGTCGGCGAGGTCGGCCACGTCCGCCGACAGGTACACAACGCGCTTGGCGTGCGCGGCGATCAGCTCCACCACGCGCGGCTGCACCGGGATCCCCGGCCACATCAGATAGACGCTCTCCACCCCGGGCAGCGCCGCCTCCAGGCTCTCCGGCGACGCCAGATCACCCCGGACGGCCTCCACCCCCTCGGGCAGCGAGGCCCGGCCCGGGTCCCGCACCAACGCCCTTACCCCGAACCCGCCTTCGGCTAGCGAGGACACCACATGCCGGCCCACATTGCCGGTCGCACCGATCACCAGAATCTTGGTCACGCCCCGCCCAACACCCGCCGGCCCCGAACTATGCCTACCAGCCGTGCTGCACCGGTCCGATGGCCCTCAGCCGCGCCTTCCCGGCCAGCCACTCCGCGTGCTGGGCAGGAAGCCTCCCAGGCCCGGCACCGCGGATCACCCGAATGTCCGAGCGCGCCGGCGTGCGTGGAGAGCCCTGTGATCGGGCAACCGCACCTGCACTTCCATGGCTTGCCCAGGACCGCGCGGACCGGCGGACGCGCGTGAAGATCAAGTCGAGGGCATCAGGCGAAGGGAGCGGCCCACAGCGGGATACGGCGGAGATCGTCCAGTGTGCACTGCAGTCCTGCCAGTGCGCAGAGCACGCGCATGTTGATCGCAGCGTCGGGTTCGTCATCGTCGAGGTGGTCCCGCTCGAAGATCCCGGCGGCCGCGACGGCGTCGCGCAGTCCAGCGGGGATCTCCTCGGCATCATGAGCCGGGTCGAGTTCCTCGAAGATCGAGAACAGCAGCTCGCCGTCGACCGCATAGTCGAGGTTCGTGTCGGCATTGATGGAGAAGGTGCAGGTGGCAGCCTGCTTGCCCGTGGTCGACAGCAGCTTCGCCGGAGATTCGCCGTCCTCCCCGAAGGAGGTCAGGCCGCCATCGTCGTAGACGAACGTCCAGTCACCCACCCGGCCGGACAGGAGCGCGGCGCCGCTGTCCGTCGGGTCGATCGCCGCACGCGCGAGCGAGGTCCATGCGTCAGGGCGCTGCGCCGGCAGCTCACAGGGGTTGATGAGCTGTGGTGTGGCGCCCAGCGCCAGCAGGGCGTCCGTCGGGCTCAGATCGCGGACCACATGCACGGTGTGGTTCGGATCGTCCGCCGCCAGGTCCGTGATCCAGACGGGGCCTCCGTCCTCATCGAGGGTGCCGGGTCCGAAGCCGGGCGTTGGCATGTGCCCTCCTTGCGCAGGTTCTGAGTCACCCACGGGAACGGTGCCGATCGCCGGAACGGTTCAATCCCGTGCTGCCCCCTGCGCTGGAAGTCGGCCTGGCCGACTTCCAGCGCAGGGGGCCGCCGCTCAGAGCGGGGCGATGGTCACGCCGTCGGGGGTGAGGCAGGAATTGATCAGGTCCGATTCGTCCGGCGGCCCGACCCGGATCAACCCGCCACGCGTGCCACGTACTTGCCGGTGGCGCGGCCCTCCGCCATGGCGTCGTGGGCGGCGGGGACGGCGGCCAGGTCGGGCAGTTCGGTGACCGGCAGGGCGAGCCCGCCGCCGGCCATCAGGTCGAGGACGCGGCCGATCGCCCGCCCCAGCCGGGCGGGGGCCGTGGCGGCCAGGGCCCGGTGGCTGAAGCCGGTGACGGTGAGGTTGCCCGCCATCAGCCGGCCGAGCGGGGGCAGGTCGGTGACGGCGCCGCCGCCCGCGTTGCCGAACAGGACGATCCGGCCGCCGGGCGCGGCCAGGTCCAGGTCGAGTTCCAGCTCGTCGGTGCCGAGCGGGTCGAGGACGAGGTCGACGCCCCGGCCGTCGGTGGCGGCCCGGACGGCGTCGCGCAGGCCCTCGTCGCGGGCGAAGGCGTGGTCGTAGCCGGTGGCGACGGCGGCCGCGGCCTTCTCCGGGCGGCCCACCGTGCCGATCAGCCGGCCGCCGCCGAGCAGCGGGACCAGTTGGGCGACCGCGTTGCCGATCCCGCCGCCGGCCGAGTGCACCAGGACGGTGTCCCCGGCGGTGAAGCGGCCCGCGTCGGTGAGCAGCAGGATCGCGGTGGCCAGCCCGAGCGGGGCGGCGGCGGCCTCGCGCAGCGCCAGTCCGTCCGGGACGGGCACGGTGAGCGCGGCCTCGGCGAGCACCACCTCGGCCAGGCCGCCGCCGGTGGGTGCGGCGACCACCCGGTCGCCCGGCGCCAGCCCGGTGACGCCCTCGCCGACCGCCCGGACGGTGCCGGCCACCTCCTTGCCCGGCCGGTACGGCCAGGCGGCGACGTACCCGGCGTCGCCCCGGCGGCCCATCACATCGACGAAGTTCAGTCCGGCGTAGGCGACGTCGACCGCCACCTGGCCGGGGCCGGGGCGCGGCGCCTCGACCTCCCGGATCTCCGTGTTCTCGGCTCCACCGGGTGCGGTCATCACCAGTGCGCGCATGTCGGGCCCCCTCGGCTACGATGTTCGACGAACAACGAAATTGACGTGGGACCAGTGGTACCACGCAGTTTCGATGATTGTCGAACATCGCAGACCAGGGAGGTCGGACCATGCCCCGCAGCACCCGGCGCCGACCGGCGCTCGCCCACCCCGCGACCGAGGAGATCGACCTGTTCGACGTCCTGCACGCGCTCTCCGACCCCACCCGGATGACCATCGTGCGGACCCTGCGCGCCGAACCCGAACGGGCCTGCGGCACCTTTCCCGTGGACGTCGCCCCCTCCACCCTCAGCCACCACTTCAAGGTGCTGCGCGAGTCCGGCCTGATCCGCCAGCGCGAGGAGGCCAACCGCCGGCTCACCGCGCTGCGCACCGTCGACCTGGAGCAGCGCTTCCCCGGCCTGCTCGACACCGTCCTGGCCGCCCACGCGCAAGCCCCTGCCGTCGCCGAGGACGGGCAGGGGCTCTAGGGCCGGACAGGCCCTAGCGGGTCGAACGGCGGGCGGCCGCGCGACGGATGGGCGGGCGCAGCCGGCGCAGGCGCCGTCAGCGCAGGCGCGAGGAGGACAGGATCGACGCCAGGTGCGCCACCACCATGCCCCAGGTGATCACCGCGATCCCCGCGACCGCCGCCCGCGTCGCGTCCAGGTTGCCGAGCGCCGCGTCCACCGCGGCCGCCGCCAGCAGCACCAGGGAGGCCTCGATGCCGTTCGTCACCCGGTGGATCTTGAACACGGAGGCGAACCGTCGCGCGGTCGCGATGCCCTGCGAGCGCGGCTGGGTGGACTCCTCGTCCGCCGGCGGCTGCCCGCTGCGGGCCCGGGCCACGTCCACCAGGTCCGTCGAGGCCTTGAGCAGCACCACGCCCAGCGCGGCCGCCAGGCCCACCGACACCCACAGCTCCGACCCGCCCCGGGCCGCCCGCACGCCCGCGCCGATCATCAGCGCCGCGTCCGCCAGATAGGCGCCGAGCCGGTCCACGTACACCCCGGCCATGCTGAACTGCCGCTTCCAGCGCGCCACTTCACCGTCGACACAGTCGAAGAGCAGGAACAGCTGGAACAGCACCACCGCCAGTACCGCACCCGTCAGGCCCGGGATCAGCAGGGCCGCCCCGCCGCCGACCCCGCACACCACCATGACCCAGGTGAGGGTGTTCGGCGAGACCGACGTCCGCACCAACTGCCGGGTCGTGCGCAGCGAGATGCGGCGCATGTACAGCCGCCCCGCCCAGTGCTCACCGTTGCGGCTCTGCAGCTTGGCCTGCGGCTGGCACACCTCGCGCAGCTCCGCGAGTGCCGGAGCAGCCACCATGACGACATCCCTCCACCTGTCCCGAAACGATCACCTCAGGCTACGGCCTCCCGGACCCCGCCCCGACCGGCCGGTTGCCACCGCCCGCAGGGGTGAGGACCACGGCCCACCGGGTCGAAAACCGGTGGGCCGCCGAACCGCCCCCGGGCTAGGCTGCGCGGGTTCGCCGGAACCCGAGGCCCCGGCCCCGATCACCCGCCCCCGCAAGCCGGTTGACGTGGTCCGGAGCGGAACGAGGAGTGCTGATCATGGTGACCACGGGCGGCGCGGCACAGAGTCCGGGCCTGACCGAACTACTGGCCCGGCACCGACCGCAGGGCCCGACGGAGACCGCCGACCACGAGCGCGCCCGCCACCTCGCCGAGGCCGCCGCCGGGGTCGCCGCCGGAGCCGTCGTCGGAGCCGGAGCCGGAGCCGCCGCCGGAGCCGCAGCCGGAGCCGCCGATGTCTGGGACCGGACGACCCCGCTGCACTTCACCGCCTCCGCGCTGATCGTCCACCCGCCGACCCGGCGCGTGCTGCTGCGCTGGCACGTCCGCCAACAGGCCTGGCTCCAGGTCGGCGGACACGGCGACCCGGGGGAGACCCGGCCGCTGGACATCGCGCTGCGCGAAGGCCTGGAGGAGACCGGGATCACCGACCTCACCCCGTGGCCCGACGCCGCCCTCGTCCACCTCGCCGTCGTCCCCGTCCCGGCCTCGCCCGTCGAACCGGCCCACGAACACGCCGACCTGCGCTTCCTGCTCGCCACCGACACCCCGGAGCAGGCCCGGCCGGAGAACCCCGCCGCCCCGCTGGAGTGGCTCACCATCGCCGAGGCCCGGCAGCGGACCACCGAGGACAACCTCCGCGAGACCCTCGACCGGGCCGGCCGCCTGCTCGACGCCCTTCCCGCCTGACCAGTGGACCCCCTGGAGAACACCCGGATGCACACCGACCAGACCCTCATCTTCGACGCCGACGACACGCTCTGGGAGAACAACGTCCTCTTCGAGCGCGTCATCGACGGCTTCCTGGACTGGGTCTCCACCCCGGCCGAGCGGGACCGCACCAGGACCCTCCTCGACGGGATCGAAGCCGCCAACTCCGCCGCCCTCGGCTACGGCGCCGCCGTCTTCCGGCAGAGCCTCGCCGACTGCCTGCGGCGGCTGAACGACGACCGCACCCCCACCCCGGCCGAGGAGGCCCGGATCGAGGAACTCCTCGCCCCGCTCACCGGCCGCGGGATCGAGCTGATCCCCGGCGTCGCCGACACCCTCGCCACGCTCGCCGGGCGCCACCACCTGCTGCTGCTCACCAAGGGCGACCTCGACGAGCAGCAGCGGAAGGTGACGGCCTCCACGATCGACCACCACTTCCAGGGCGTCCACATCGTGGCCGAGAAGTCGGCGGAGACCTACCGGCGGCTCACCGCCGACCTCCGCCTCGACCCCGACCGCACCTGGATGATCGGCAACTCGCCCAAGTCCGACATCGCCCCCGCCCGCCAGGCCGGCCTGCGCACGGTCTTCATCCCGCACGAGCACACCTGGGTCCTGGAGCACGCGGACCTCGGCCCCGACGAGGCGACCCTGCGGCTGGCGACCTTCCCCGAACTGCTGCGGCACTTCTGACGGACGGCGGCGGCGTCGGCCGCGATGTCGACGGCGGCGCTCACAGCACGAGCGCCGCCGCCGGCGCCGGGGTGCCACCCCGGTGCAGCCACGCCCGCTCCGTGGTCGACCACACGCTCGTCGTCACCACGTAGAGCGCGGCGGCCACCGGCACCAGCGCCGCGAACAGCACCGACCCGAACGACAGGTACGGCAGCAGCCCCGCCCCCGGCTGAGGGGTCGCCTGCGCGGCCGTCGCCCGCCTGGCCCGACGGAAGTTGACGTACCCGACCGCCGCCAGCGCGGCGTACAGCAGGCCGAACACCGCCAGCTGGCCCGCGCCGTGCGCGCTCCCCACGTGCAGGCCGAGCGGCACGCCGAACAGGGTGTGGTCCTGCAGGTCGTTCGGGGTGGTGAACAGGCGGTACATCACCGAGAAGAACGGAAGCTGCAGCAGCATCGGCAGACACCCCGCGAACGGTGAGGCCTGCTCCTCCCGGTACAACTCGGCCAGCGCCTCCCGCAGCTTCTCCGGGCGGTTCTTGTACTTCTTGTTCAACTCGGCGACCCTCGGCGCCAGCCGGGCCCGCGCCTTCTCCCCGCGCGCCGCCGCCCGCGCCAGCGGATGCAGCGCCAGTCGGACGGCGACGGTGAACAGGACGATCGCCAGCGCCGTCGGCAGCACGTGGGCCAGCGCGGTGACGGCGGTATGGGCAACGGCGACGGCAGGGTCGAGAACAGCGAGAACAGACATGGTGAAGCGAGCCCTCCGGGGTCTCGGTACATGAGTGATCGGCGGAGGACGGCCGCGGGAAACGGCGGAAGAGGACGAAACTACGCGGCCGCCAGGGCCGCACCCGGTGCCCTCGGGCGTCGCCGGCCCCGGGCGTCCGGATCACGCTGCGGCAGGAACGCCGTACCGAACGCACGCCGCCGCAACACCCCGCTGCGCACCGCCGCGGGCGCCCGCGCCCCCGGCAGCCGCGCCCCGGCCAGCGTGCCCGCGACGGCACCGGCCACCAGCGCCACGGCGGCGACCGCCGCCACCGAGGCGAACGTCCCGCCCTCGGTCATCAACTCGCCGGTCAGCACCCGGAGCAGGCCGAGCAGCATCGTGACGACGGCCATACGCTGCTCCCCCTTCGGTGCCACGGACCCACGGACTTCAGACGTTGAGGACGATCGCCGTGCCCGTCGAGTTCCCGCCCGGACGGGAATTCCTCCGGGCCTGCGCTCCGACGCTCTCCGTCCGGTCCGGTGCGCCGGGTCCGCCTTCATCGGGGGCGACCTCGGCGCCCGCGACCTTCGCGGGGTTGAGCGCGTGCAGGGCGGCGGCTGCGGCGGTGTCGGCCTCGGTGGCGGCGGACACGGCGTCCTCCATGATCGCGACGTGCCGCCGGAGTTCGTCCCGCGTCCGCCGGTGGCGGGCGACGGCCGCCGGGTCGTGGCGCGCAGCGGGCGGCAGGCCGGGGAGGGTGACCGTGCCGTCCTCGGCCACGGTCGCGCCCAGGGCCTCGGCGTCGCCGATCGCCCGCAGGAGCCGCCGGCCGGCCTCGGTGAAGGCCGACCCGGCCCGGTGCAGGGCCGCGGAGACGGCCAGCGCCTCGTAGTGGAAGGCGCGCAGTTCGTCGGCGAGGAGACCGATCTCCCGCACCGCCTCGTCGGCGGCCGCGCCGCTCCACGGTCGGCTGCCGCCCGGCGGGGCGGAGTCGGGGTCGCCGGTCAGTGTCCGGATGACGTCGGCCCGCATTCGGGCGCTGACGTGTTCCATGTGGCCGGACACGCCGTTCCAGGTGTCGCCGGCCCGGTC
The DNA here is from genome assembly GCF_029894125.1 of Kitasatospora sp. MAA19. Classification (GTDB taxonomy): domain Bacteria; phylum Actinomycetota; class Actinomycetes; order Streptomycetales; family Streptomycetaceae; genus Kitasatospora. Next base: position 106,640 of record NZ_JARXYZ010000011.1, on the reverse strand, counting down.
GAGGGCTTCGAAGGAGGAGCGGCGGAGCTGGGCGAAGGTCACCATGGCTCACGGTGCCTTGCCGGGATCGGCGGCGCAGGCGGTGGAGGCGGTGGAGTCGGCGGGGATGTCGGAGTCGGCGGGGACGTCGGGGACCTCGGGGGTGCCGTGGGCGCGAGCGGTGGCGTCCAGGCGGTCGGCGGCCAGGCCCAGCCGGTGGTCGAAGCTCGTCCAGCGGGCCTTCCACCAGGTGAGCGCCTGCGCCAGGGCGTGCCCACTGCTCCACCCGTCGTCCAGGGCGTGGACCGCCGCGTCCGTGTCCGGCCCGGCCCGGCCGACTAAGTGCTTCAGGTCGCCGCGCAGGCGGCGGGATGCCCCGGCAGCCCGCTGGAGTGCGACCGGTTCCACGTGGACGGGGCTGCCCGTGGTGGCCCCGCCCGCCCAGGGACCTGCGGTCGGGGCCGGGGAGAGCGGTCCGGCCGTCGGCGGGTCGTCCTGGCCGTAGAGCCAGGGGTTCTGCTTCTGCTCGCTCGTGTCGGTCACGACAGAGCCCCCCTCTGTACGAACGATGGCCCCCGAACCTAGCGGACCCGCCGGGGCGCGGAGGCGTTTTCACAGGGTTACGACCGGGGGGACGCGAGGGGGACACGGAGGCCGGTGCGAGGGGGACGCGGGGGCGGGCGCGAGGCGATGCCCGGGCGGCTGCGGGAGGTGTAGCCACGGGTGCTACGCGGGGCTACCGTGGAAGCGTGAAGACGATTACCCAGCGGGAGTTCCGGAACAACTCCGCCGCGGTGATGGACGCGGTGGAGGCCGGCGAGACCTTCCACATCACCAGGAACGGGGTCGAGGTCGCGGAGCTGCGCCCGGTGTCCGGGCGGCGGCGACTCACGGCGGAGGAACTGGTGGCGCGGCACGTGAAGCTGCCGCGGGTGGACTACCAGGAGATGCGCAAGGAGGCCGAGGAGTACTTCGGCCCCGAGGAACTGGTGGGCGACGAGGACGACGACCCGTTCGAGCGGCGGCGTGGCTGAGCGCAGACGGGCGCCCCGGCGGCGGCCGGCCGGGGTGCTCGACACCTGTGTCTACATCGATCTGGCGCTGCTCTCCCCGGCGGACCTGCCGGCCGTCCCGGAGCTGACCGCGATCACCTTCGCGGAACTGCAGCAGGGCGTGTCGATGGCCCGCGACGCGGTCAGCCGGGCGGCCCGGCTGGAGGTGCTGGGCGCGGCGATGGCCGACTTCGACCCGCTGCCGTTCGACGCGGCCGCCGCCGCCCGCTACGGGACGCTGGTCACCCTCACCATCGCCGCGGGCCGGCAGCCGCGCCCGCGCCGGATCGACCTGATGATCGCCGCCGTCGCCTCGGCCCACGGCCTGCCGCTGTACACCCGCAACGTCGCGGACTTCCGGGGCCTGGGCTCGGCGGTGGAGATCATCGGAGTCTGACGGCCGCCGCCCCTCGACTCCCGGTCCGAGAAGCCGAGGTCGAGGGGACGGCGGGCCCGTCGGGCGCTTCGGGTCCGGCGCTCAGTCCAGGCGGACCGTCGTGCCCGTGGCGGCGGAGGCGCGGGCGGCCTCCAGCACGGTGAGGGTGGCCACCGCGTCGCGCGGGTCGACCGGGGGCGGGGTGCCGGGGGAGGCCAGGGCGGCGGCGATGCCGGCGTAGTAGGCGGGGTAGTCGCCCGGGTCGGTGGGGAGTTCGATCGCGGACTCGTCGGTGCCCAGGGTGCCGTAGCGCGAGGGCTGGTCGGCGCCCCACGGGTGCGCGCCGTCCGGGCGGCGTCCGGCGCGCAGGTCCGCCTCCTGCGGGTCCATGCCGGGCTTGACGTACCCGGCGGTGTCGCCGAGCACCCGCAGTCGGGGGCCGATCAGCGGGGTGATGGCGCTGGTCCACAGGTGCGAGCGGGTGCCGGAGGCGTGGGTGAGGGCGAGGAACGCGTCGTCGTCGACGACCGCACCGTCCCGGCGCACGTCGATCTCCGCGTAGACCGTCTCCACCGGGCCGAACAGGGTCAGCGCCTGGTCGACCAGGTGGCTGCCCAGGTCGTACAGCGTCCCGCCGACCTCGGCGGGGTCGGCGAGCTCGCGCCAGCCGGGCTTGGGCTTGGGGCGGAACCGCTCGAAGCGGGACTCGAAGCGGTGCACCCGGCCGAGCGCGCCGCCCCGGACCAGCCGGGCGGCGGTCAGGAAGTCCCCGTCCCAGCGCCGGTTCTGGAAGACGGAGAGCAGGGTGCCCCGGGCCTCGGCGAGCCGGCACAGCTCCAGCGCCTCGGCGGCGGTGCCGGCCAGCGGCTTGTCGACGACGGTGGCCAGCCCGGCGCGCAGGGCGGCGTGGGCGAGCGGGGCGTGGGTGCGGTTGGGCGAGGCGATGACGACCAGGTCGAGCGCGTCCGGGTCGGCGAGCAGCTGCTCCGGGGTGTCGACGGCGCGGGCGCCGGGGTGTTCGCGGCTCAGCTGCTCGCGGCGCTCGGGATTGGCGGTGACCACGGCGTCCAGGCGCAGCCCGGGCGTGGCGGCGATGAGCGGGGCGTGGAATGCGGAGCCGGCCAGGCCGTAGCCGATCAGGCCGACGCGGAACGGGCGGGAGGTCTCGGGGCTCATGCGCTCACTCAATCACGCGGCGCCCGGTTGCTCCCGGTATCGGGGGGCAGGGCCTGGGGGGACGGCCCAGCGGGCGGTGGTGCCGCGGTGGTCCCGTGGTGGTGTTCCGGTGGGCGGGACGCGCTGCCGTCGGGCAGACGTGCGGATTAGGCTGTGCCGCGTCAGGGCCATCGCAAGACGTTGCAACACTTCGGGAGACACGCACGTGGCAGACCGCAAGCCCATCGAGTCCTGGCTGACCGACATGGACGGCGTCCTCATCCACGAGGGCACGCCGATCCCCGGCGCGAAGGAGTTCCTGCGCAGGCTGCGGGAGTCCGGCAAGCCGTTCCTGGTTCTCACCAACAACTCCATCTACACCCCGCGCGACCTCAGCGCCCGCCTGGCCGGCATGGGACTGGAGGTGCCCGAGGACTGCATCTGGACCTCCGCCCTGGCCACCGCCAAGTTCCTCCAGGGCCAGCGCCCGGGCGGCACCGCGTACGTGATCGGCGAGGCGGGGCTCACCACCGCGCTGTACCAGGCCGGTTACGTGCTGACCGACAACAACCCGGACTACGTCGTCCTCGGCGAGACCCGTACCTACAGCTTCGAGGCGCTCACCAAGGCGATCCGCCTGATCAACCAGGGCGCCCGGTTCATCTGCACCAACCCGGACGAGACCGGCCCGTCCACCGAGGGCGTGCTGCCGGCCACCGGCTCGGTCGCGGCCCTGATCACCAAGGCGACCGGCGTCGAGCCCTACTTCGTCGGCAAGCCCAACCCGCTGATGATGCGGGAGGCGCTGAACACCGCCGGGGCCCACTCCGAGACCGCCGTGATGATCGGCGACCGGATGGACACCGACATCGTCGCGGGCATGGAGGCCGGCATGGAGACCATCCTGGTCCTCACCGGCCTGACCGCCGCCGACGACGTCGAGCGCTTCCCGTACCGGCCGACCCGGGTGGTCAAGTCGATCGCGGACCTGGTCGAGCTGGTCTAGCCTCTGCGGTGCTGTCGTGGGCCCCGTTCCGGCCGGTCGCCGGGGCGGGGCCCGTTTCGTACCGGTGGGGACTGTGGGGACTGTGGGGGGCAACGGCGCCATGCGTGCGACGGGGGACACCGAGGGCGCCTCGGGCATCGACGAGGGATGGGCCGTCGAGGACACGGCGGGGGCGGGCGCCGAGGGCGCCGAGGAGAAGCGGGTCACCTGGGCCGAGCTCTACTTCGACCTGGTCTTCGTCTTCGCGATCACCCAGGTCTCGGGCCTGCTGCACCACCACCACGACGCCACCGGGCTCGTCCGGGCGCTGGTGGTGTTCGTGCCGGTGTACTGGTGCTGGGTGGGCACCACCGTGCAGGCCAACATCCGGGACGTGGACAACCTGCGGGACCGCCTCGGCATCCTGGCGGTCGGGCTGGCCGGCCTGTTCATGGCGCTCGCCGTCCCGGGCGCGTACGGCGGGCGGGGCGTGCTGCTCGGCGCCGCGTACTGGCTGGCCCGGCTGGTGCTGCTGCTCCTGCTGATCCGCGTCCCGGGCGTCTGGCGCGGTCCGTACGGCGCCGGCGTGCTGGTCAGCGGGCCGCTGCTGGTCGCGGGCGGGCTGCTGCCGGACGGGCCGCGGCTGGCGCTGTGGGCGGCGGCCGCGCTCTGCGACCTGGCCGCGCCGCTGGTGTTCCGGCGGCGGCTGGCCGCGGTGGCGTACCACCCCTCGCACATGCCGGAGCGGTTCGCGCTGTTCCTGCTGGTGGCGCTCGGCGAGTCGATCGTCGGGATCGGCGGGACGGCGGCCGGTGCGCGGCTGGACGCCGCCGAACTCGCCGCCGTGGCCGCCGCGTTCACCATTTCGGCGGGCCTGTGGTGGCAGTACTTCGTGTACGCGGCGGACGCGATGCGGTACGCCGTGGTGGTCGCCGACTCCCGGCGGGACGTCATCCGCCGGATCTTCCAGTACGGGCATCTGGCGCTGGCCGCCGGGGTGATCGGGGTGGCGGTCGGCTTCGGGGAGACGGTCGCGGACCCGTGGCAGGCGCTCGGCCCGGGGTCGGTGGCGCTGCTGTACGGCGGGTGCGGGCTGTACCTGCTGACCTTCGGGTACACCCGCTGGATGATGTTCCGCAAGGTCGCGACGACCCGGGTCGGCGCGGCGGTGGTCGTGCTGGGGCTGGCGCCGGCGATGGTACGGCTGCCGGCGCTGGCGGTGCTCGTGACGCTGGCGGTGCTGCTGGTGGCCCTCAACGTGGTGGAGCACCTCCGGGTGGAGCGGGCGACCGCCGCGAACTCCCCTTCCGCTCCGTCCCCTTCTTCCGCTTCCTCCGGGCCTGCCCGCGCTCCGGCGGAGTGAGGTGTCAGTGGGGCTGTGTAGCGTTCGGGGTGAAAGAGGGCGTGCGGCACAACAGCCGCGGTGTGGGAGGTAGATGTCGTGACGGACACGGTCGAGGCGGGCGCGGTCGAGGCTGGCGAAGGCGGCGGGCTGGAGCTGCCCGAGTCCTGGCGCGCCGTGCTGGGCGCCGAGACGGAGAAGCCGTACTTCGCCGAGCTGGCGGCCTTCGTGGCGGCCGAGCGCGCGCAGCACCAGGTGTTCCCGCCGAGCGGCCAGGAGTTCGCCGCACTGGAGGCCACGCCGTACGAGAAGGTCCGGGTGCTCGTCCTCGGCCAGGACCCGTACCACGACGACGGCCAGGCCCACGGCATGAGCTTCTCGGTGCTGCCCGGCACCAGGACGCCGCCCTCGCTGCGCAACATCTTCAAGGAGCTGGACGCCGACCTCGGCATCCCCGCCCCGGACAACGGCTATCTGATGCACTGGGCCGAGCAGGGCGTCCTGCTGCTCAACGCGGTGCTCACGGTGCGCGCGCACGAGGCCAACTCGCACAAGGCGAAGGGCTGGGAGAAGTTCACCGACGCGGTGATCAAGGCGGTGAGCGAGCGCGAGGAGCCGGTGGTCTTCGTGCTGTGGGGCAACTACGCGAAGAAGAAGCTGCCGCTGATCGACACGTCCAAGCACGTGGTCGTGCAGGGGGCGCACCCGTCGCCGCTGTCCGCCAAGCTGTTCTTCGGCAGCCGTCCGTTCTCGCAGATCAACACGGCGCTGGACGGCTTCGGCGGCGAGTCGATCGACTGGCAGGTGCCGAACCTGAAGCAGGGCTGAGCGCCGGGGGCTGAGTGACGTGGGTTGAGCGCCTGGGGGGTGGTCGAGTGACGGGCGGTCCGGGCGGGCGGGGTCGCCCGGACCGCCCGCTCACGGCCGCCTTCCGTTCACCGCCCGTCGCGGCCGGCCGGTTCCCGGTGTGCTTAGCTGGTGCCGACCGGTCGCCGGACCGGTTCTGGGGGAGGGGCGGTACGTGCGCCGGGTGGGACGGATCGTGGCAATCCGACGGGCCGTGGGGGCGGCCCTGGTCGTGCTGTTGGCGGGGGCCACCGGCTGCAGCGGCTCTAACGGCGGCTCGAACGGGGGATCCTCCGGCGGATCTTCCGGCGGCCGTGGTGGCACCGCACCGGCCGCTGCGCCCGACGTCGCCACCCCTGGCCGGGCCACCGGCCCCGCAGGCCTCGCCCAGCTTTCCGGCCAGGCCTTCTACGTCTCCGACCAGACCAACGCCGCCCGGCAGGTCGCCGCGCTGCGCGGCCAGGGCCGGCCGGCGGAGGCCGACACGCTGCTGCGGATCGCCGCCCAGCCCTCCTCGCAGTGGCTCGGCGAGCAGGGCGCCAAGGAGATCGCCGAGCAGGTCAGCCGCCGGGCCGCCGAGGCGGACCGGACGGCGGTCTTCGTCGCCTACAACATCCCGCACCGCGACTGCGGCCTCTACTCGGCCGGCGGCGCCGCCGACGCCGCGTCCTACCGGGCCTGGATCAGCGGCGTCGCGGAGGCTCTCGGCGACCGCAGGGCCTGGGTGGTGCTGGAACCGGACGCCGTCGCCCACACCCTGGACACCTGCGGGATCAAGGGCGACCTGGCCGCCGAGCGCTACGGCCTGCTGGCCTTCGCCGTCCAGGAGTTGAAGAAGCGTCCGCAGGTGCGGGTCTACCTGGACGCGGGCAACCCCGGCTGGGCACAGGACCCGGCCGAACTGTCCACCGCGCTGCGCAAGTCCGGGATCGCGGCGGCGGATGGCTTCGCGGTGAACGTCGCCAACTTCTACGACACCGACCGGAACGCGGCCTACGGGGGCCGGCTCTCGGCCGCCCTGGGCGGGAAGCACTTCGTCATCGACACCAGCCGCAACGGCAACGGCCCGCTGGGCGGCGACGCCTGGTGCAACCCGCCCGGGCGTGCGCTCGGCGAGCGGCCGACCGCCGACACCGGTCGGCCGGGGGTCGACGCCTACCTGTGGATCAAGAACCCGGGGGAGTCGGACGGCGAGTGCGGGCGCGGCGAGCCCCGGGCCGGCGAGTTCTGGCTGCCGTACGCGCTCGGCCTGGCGCAGGCCGCCCGCTGAGGGCGCCGGTCGGGTCGGGGTTCGGGCCCGCTGCGGACTCCGTCCGTTCCGTGCCGCTCAGCCGGTCACCTGGATCCAGCGCGCGACCGACGGGGTTCCGGCGGCGTCGGTCAGGAACAGCATGTACCAGCCGGGCGGCAGCAGGTTCGGGTTGCCGGGGAGGGTGAGCGAGACCCCGTCCGCCGAGCGCCCGCTGATGTCCAGGGCCACCGAGCGCTGTTCGACGTCGGTCACGTGGGTGACGGAACTGGGCCGGATCAGCTTGGCGGTGGCGACCGCGTCCGGCCGGGCCGTGCCGATCCGCACGGTGCCGCCGAGCTTCGCCGCCTCCGGTGCGGCGTCCACCTGCGGGCGGTCGCCGTGGAACAGGTACGGCGGGGTGTAGATCTCGATGCGCTGCTCGAACCCGCCCGGCGTGGTCTCCGCCTTGTCCGCGAACAGCGGGTTGGAGCCGAGCACGGCCACCCGGCCGTCCGGCAGCAGCAGCGCCTCGGAGTGGTAGTCGCGGCCGACGGTGGGTTCGGCGGCGGTGCTGAAGGTGTTGGTGTCCGGGTGGTACACCTGCGCCTTGAGCAGGTCGCTGGCTCCCCGGCCCCGGTAGCCGCTGGAGCCGCCGGTGGTGAACACGGTGTCGTTCGGGAGGATCACGCTGTTGAGGTAGCGGGTGCCGCCGGCCGGCAGGTCCGGGCCCGGGGTGAAGGCGGGTTCGGGGGAGGAGAGGTTGACGATGTCGGTCCGGGCGGTGGACAGCGGCGACTCGCCGACGCCCCCGCCGCCGAGCACCATCACCTTCTGCGCCTGCGCGGGCGGCAGCAGGACGGAGGACGAGGTCTCGGTGAGCGCCGGGTCGCGCAGGCCGGGGACGGGCTGGAAAGCGTTGTTCGACAGGTCCCACACCCCGGGATCGCGGCCCTTGTCGGCGGGGCCGTAGCCGGCGTTGGAACCGGAGTAGAAGAGCTTGCCGGAGGCGGTCAGGAAGATCGACGGGTAGGTCGGGAAGTAGCGGTCCGGGCCCTTGGACCAGGTCTTGTTCTTCGGGTCGTAGATCTCGTTGTCGTTGCCGTTGAGGATCTCGCCGGTGTCGTCCAGGCCCGAGACGGTGACCACCCGCCCGTCGCCGAGCCCGGTGAGCGTCGGGTACCAGCGGGCGTACGCCATGTCGGTGACCTGCTCGTACAGCTCGGTGTCCGGGTTGAACTCGAACGCGGAGCGGATGCCCTGGTACTCCTGCTTGTCCAGGGTCAGCTTCGTGCTCTGCCCGTACAGGTTGTGGGCGTCGGTGCCGGTCAGGCCCTTGATCCGGTACTGGGCGGGGGAGTCGGCGACGTAGTCGGCGCCCTCCCCGACCGCCTCGACGAACACGTGCTGCTCGCCGGCGGTGACGACGGTCTGCGGGCCGGAGCCCGTCTTCACCGCGGCCGGGACGGTCACCGGCACGGTCGAGGCGTACTCGCGCCCGTTCGGGGCGACGAAGACGGTGCCCTCGGGGAACGTCCTGGCGCGGTCGGGGCTCTCGTTGCGCACCCGCATGACGCCGGCCGCCCTCTTCACCACGCCCGCCAGCTTCTCGTACCGCTGGGTGCCGCCGGCCACCAGGACGCGGCCGTCCGGCAGCGAGGAGTGGCCGCCGCAGAACATGTCGGCCGGGGTGGGGATCAGCTGGTAGGTGTTCCTGGCCGGGTCCCAGAGCAGGCTGCGGAAGCTGCCCGCGTCGAAGTGCTTCTCGTCGTTGCCGGAGCCGGCCACGATGAGGACCTTTCCGGTGCGCAGCAGCGTGGCGTGGACGGCGTTGACCCGGAACTCCGCGGGCAGGCTGAGGGTCTGCCAGTGGCCGTACTCCGCCTTGTACTCGGGGCGGTTGATCACGTACTGGTGGTACTGCTCGCTGGCGAAGCCGAGGACGGCGGGTGCGTTCATCCCCGCGACGGTCAGCGCGACGGTGCTGCCGAGGGCGAAGCGCTTGGTCCGGCCGGTCTTGTGGATCTTCATGGTGGTTGGTCCCCTCGTGAGGTTCGGAGGCTCTTGAGGTGGTCGGGCGGGCGGCGGTGGGCGGTGGGCGGTGGGCGGGCGGCGGTCGGGCGGTCGGGGCGGGCACGGCGGGTGGTGGGCGGTCGGGCGGTCGGGCGGTCGGTGGCGGGTCTGGCGGCGAGGCGGTCGGGGCGGGCTCAGCGGGTGGTGGTGCTCTCCGCCCGGCCGGGCGTCGCCGTGGTGACCGGTGTGGTGACCGGCGCGGTAGGCGCTGCGGCCTGGGCGGCGGTCCGAGCGGCGGCCGGGGCTCGGCGCGGGTCGCGGGCGTGTCGGGGGCGGCGCTTCTCCAGGACGACCCTCGGGGTCGCCGCCGGACCGCCGGTGACCGTGAGGGTGGCCGTGGGCCGGGTGCGCCGGCGGCGGACGGCGTCGCCGACCAGCACCAGGAGTGGCAGCACGGTCAGGACCAAGGCGATCCAGGCCCAGGTGCGCATCGCGACGTGGTCGTAACCGGTGAAGAAGGAGGCCGTGATCGCGCCGCCGAACACCAGTGCCCAGAACAGGTGGAACCGGAAGGTGCTCACCCGGTCCGCGCTGGCCGAACGGCCCTTCGGCGTCACCACGAAGCGGCTGCGCCGCCGCAGCAGCGCCTGCACCAGCGCGGCCGCGTAGACCGGTCCGCAGAGCGCCGACATCAGCATGCCCGCGACCCCGGAGGAGCCGGCCGGCTCGTGCGGGCTCACGTTGTGCTTCCGGTTCCAGGTGTAGAGCAGCAGTTGGAGCGCGGCGGCGTCGCTGTACAGCATCATCCAGATCTCGGAGGACACGTGGACGCCCGAGGCGCCGAACCCCAGATAGAGCACGCTGGAGAGGCCGCCGAGCAGCCAGGTGATCGCCGCCATCGGGTAGAAGCCCACCATCAGCGAGTAGTTGAGCAGCCGGCCGGGCGACAGCTGCCAGAGCACCCGCCAGTACTGGGTGAGCAGGGTCTCGTAGGTGCCGCGGCTCCAGCGCAGTTGCTGGGAGAAGAAGTCGGTCCAGGAGGACGGGCCCTCGCCGACCGCGAGCACGTCCGGGGTGTACACGGACTTCCAGCGTTCACCGGTTTCGGGGTTTCGGCTCCGGTGGAACTCCAGACCGGTCGCCATATCCTCCGTGATGGAGTCGTACAACCCGCCGATCGACTGGAGCGCACGAATTCTGACGGCGTTGTTGGTGCCGACGAACATGGGCGCGCCGTAACGGTTTCCGGCGCGCTGGATGAGCGCGTGGAAGAGGTACTGCTGGCTCTCGGAGAATTTGGTGACGGCGGAACCCGAGCTCCGGTAGTTCCCGTACACCTGGGGGCCGACCACGAATGCCACGTCCGGGTCGCGGAAGTAGCCCAGCATCCGCTCGCAGAAGTCCGGCAGCGGGGCGTGGTCGGTGTCGACCGAGACCCAGAAGTCGTAGTCGTCCCCGTGCGCCTGCAGCCAGGCGTTGTAGTTGCCGTGCTTGGTCCTGGCGCGGAACCGTCCCTTGGGCCGGTTCCAGTGCGGGCGGCCGAACCGGCTGAAGTGGCGGACGCCCAGTTCGGTGCAGAGCGCCTGCATTGCAGGATCGTTTCCCTCGTCCAACAGCCAGACGTCGTACGGGCCTTCGTGCCGGACGCCGCGTGCCGCGACCAGCGTGGACCGCACCATCTCCGGCGGCTCCTTGCCCGGCACGCAGGTGGTGAGGAACGCGACCCGGGTGCCGGACTCCGGTGTCACCGGTATCGGATCGCGGGCGACGAGCGTGGCGTGGGCGTTGGACACGACGTTGACCAGCCGGAACACCTCGACCACGGCGATGATCCCGATCATCACCTTGTCGCCCAGCAACACCAGGGTCTGCGTCTCGCCGGGGCGCTCCGGCCAGTGCTCCGGCAGCAGCAGCCAGACCAGCAGCACCGCCTCCACCAGCGGGGCGGCCACCAGCAGCAGCGCGGCGCGGATCCGGTGCGGCTCGCGGCGTAACAGGCTGCGGTACTGGACGCGGTAGGGGGCGGGGGCCGGAGTGCCGGTCAGGGTGCCGGTCGGGGTGCCGGTCGGAGGTCGCGCGGACTGCGGTGCGGGCCAGTGCTCGGCCTGCGGTGCGGGCCACTGCGCCGGAGGGGTGCCGGGGTGGGCGGGCTCGGGCCGGTAGACGCCGCCGCCGAGGTCGTCGTCCTCGTCCGGGTCCCGGGCCGGACCGGCGAGCCGACTGAAGTGGCCGTAGTCGTACGGGGCTTCGGGCACCGGAACGGTGGCCAGGTCGTCGTCGAGCCGCCGTCCGGCGCCTCGTCCGCGGGCCGTCGCGGCGTCCTTCCGTCGCGCGAACGGCATGGTCATCGTCTGCTCCCCCCGCCGGGGCCGACCGTGCCGGTGGGCCCATTGGTGCGTGTTCAGACCGGGGGTATGCGACCCGCCGTCCCGTGGCGCGCCCGGCCGACCGCGTGCGGTGGGGCGGGTCCGTTCCCCCCGGAGCCTTGCTTCGCCGTGCCTCGAAAGCCGTCCCGGTGGAACACCGCCCGGTGGACCGCCGTCATTCCAGGCGGTCTTCCGGTCCGTCATTCGCGTCATGCGTCTGCGAGTGGAATGCATTGCATGTTGACATGGGACTTCGCATGCGGATCCAGGTGTGCTTCCCGGCTTCCCCTCCGGGCACGCGGGAACCACGGCGTCCCCAACTCTCCCGGAGGGCAACCGTGATCGCAACCGATCTGGGAAATGATCACCGCGCAAGCATGAAGATCCTACGGTTCCAAGCCAATCCGGGCCGCGGTGGTGCTAAGGCGGCGAATTCAAGGGAACGCCGGAACGGCCGGACCACCCCGGCTGGTGGTCCGGCCGTTCAAGCGGAGCCGGCCCGGCGCGTTCGGTCCGGTCCTGACTGGTCCTGTCTAGTTCGGTCCGTCTGGGCTGATCCCGGTCAGCGCGGAGGGAGGAGGGCTGCGCCCGTGGCGGCCTGGACGTCCGAGAACGCCACGCCCGGGGCCGTCTCCACCACGCGCAACCCCTCCGGCGTCACGTCGACCACGGCCAGGTCGGTCACGATCCGGTTCACGACTCCCCGACCGGTAGCGGGAAGCGAGAGCTCCTCGACGATCTTCGGGGAACCGTCCCGGGCGGTGTGCTCCATGACCACGATCAGTCGGCGGGCCCCGTGCACGAGGTCCATCGCGCCGCCCATGCCCTTGACCATCTTGCCGGGGATCATCCAGTTGGCGAGGTCGCCGGCGACCGACACCTGCATCGCGCCGAGCACCGAGACGTCGATCCGGCCGGCCCGGATCATGCCGAAGGAGAAGGCGGAGTCGAAGTACGAGGCGCCGGGGGCGACCGTCACCGTCTCCTTCCCGGCGTTGATCAGATCGGCGTGCTCCGCGCCCTCGACCGGGTAGGGGCCCACGCCCAGGATGCCGTTCTCCGAGTGCAGGACCACCTCGACCCCCGGCGGGAGGTGATTGGGGATCAGCGTGGGCAGGCCGATGCCCAGGTTCACGTACTGCCCGTCGCGCAGTTCACGGGCCGCTCGGGCGGCCAGGGCGTTGCGCGGGTCGAGGCCGGGCTGCGGGTGGCGGACACCCCCGGGGGCGGGGGTGCTGTTCGGGGTCGCGATGCGGGTCCGGGGCGTGGTGCTGGTCCGGGGTGTAGTGCTGGTCCGGGGCGTGGTGCTGGTCGGGCTGGACATCGGCTCAGGCCTCCTGGAGTGCGGGCCGGACGGTCCGGCGCTCGATGCGGCGGTCCGCGGGATCGGCGGCCACCACCCGGTCCACGTACACCCCGGGCAGGTGCACGGCGTCCGGGGCGAGCTCGCCCGGTTCGACGATCCGGTCCGCCTCGACCAGGGTGATCCGGCCCGCCGTCGCGCAGAGCGGGTTGAAGTTACGGGCGGCGGCGTGGAACACGCAGTTCCCGTGCCGGTCCGCCACCTCGGCCCGGACCAGCGCGAAGTCCGCCGTGATCGCCTCCTCCAGCAGGTACCGGCGGCCGCCGAACTCCCGGACCTCCTTGGCCGGCGAGGCCAGTGCCACCGAGCCGTCCGCCGCGTAGCGCCAGGGCAGCCCGCCCTCCTCGACCTGGGTGCCGACCCCGGCCGGGGTGTAGAACGCGGGGATGCCCGCGCCGCCGGCCCGCAGCCGCTCGGCCAGCGTGCCCTGCGGGGTCAGCTCCACCTCCAACTCGCCGGAGAGGTACTGCCGGGCGAACTCCTTGTTCTCGCCGACGTACGAGGACGTCATCCGGGCGATCCGGCCCGCCCGCAGCAGCAGGCCGAGCCCCCAGTCGTCCACCCCGCAGTTGTTCGACACCACGCGCAGGCCGGTGGTGCCGGTGTCCGCCAGGGCGCCGATCAGCGTGCTCGGGATGCCGCAGAGGCCGAAGCCTCCGACGGCCAGCACCGCGTGGTCGGGAATGTCCGCGACCGCGTCGGCGGGGGAGTCCAGGACCTTGTCCAAGGGATCACCTCGTGAGGAGTGGGATACGGGAGAGGGCGCACGATCCGGGCGGGCGCGGCAGCCGCCGCCGGACGGCTGCCGCGCCCCTCCACCGTCACCGGGCGCGGGCCGCCGTAGCCATGGCGGCCGCCGCCATGCACGGATGCCGGCCCGTGTCGGCAGGCCACACCCGGGTGCCCCGGGAGCGGCGCCGACCGGGCGGTATGTCGGCCAGAGCCACATCACGGTGGGCTGATGCGTCGCTCGGGCACATGTCGCCAGTCCCACCGCACACCTACGGTTCCGGCATCCACCCGCCGCACCCCCAGGAGTCGGTCACCATGCGCAGCTCGACAGCCCCCACTCGGACCGCCTCCGGCGCCCGCCCGGGCGAGGCCCTGACCGGCGGCCCGGCCCGGAAGCTCGCCGCCGTCGCGGCGTGCGTCCTGCTCGCCGCAGGCTGTGCCAAGGCCGGTACCGCCGGGACGGCCTCGGCAGGCGGCGGTGGTGCGAAGAGCCCGGTCAAGGTCGGCCTGGTGTACTCCAAGACCGGGCCGCTGGCGGCCTACGGCAAGCAGTACCTGGAGGGGTTCAAGGCGGGTCTGAGCTACGCGACCAAGGGCACCGGCGCGGTCGACGGCCACAAGATCGAGTTCGAGGAGCAGGACGACGCGGGCGACCCGGCCAAGGCGGTGTCCGCCGCCAAGGACCTGATCGGCAAGGGCTACAAGGTCCTGGCCGGCTCCACCGCCTCGGGTGTCGCCCTCCAGGTCGGCCCGATCGCCGCCCAGAACAAGGTGCTCTTCATCAGCGGCCCGGCCGCCGCCGACAAGGTCACCGGCTTGAACAAGTACACCTTCCGTTCCGGCCGCCAGTCCTACCAGGACATCCGCACCGCGGCCTCGTTCATCGGTGACGCCAAGGGCAAGAAGGTCACCGTGCTCGCTCAGGACAACGCCTTCGGGCAGGCCAACGTGGCCGCCGTCAAGGCCGTGCTCGGCGCCCAGGGCGCGACGGTCGACCAGGTGCTCGCCCCGCCCAGCGCCACCGACCTCACCCCGTTCGCCACCCAGGCCAAGACCGCCAAGCCCGACCTGCTGTTCGTCGCCTGGGCCGGTGACACCGCCTCGGCCCTGTGGACGGCGCTCAACCAGCAGGACGTGTTCGCCGACACCAAGGTCGTCACCGGGCTGGACCTGGCCGCCTCCTACCCGCTGTTCGGCCCGGCGGCCGAGAAGATCTCCTTTCTGAACCACTACTTCGGCGGCGCCGCCGGCACCCCGGTGGAGAAGGCCATGGACGAGGCCGTCACCGCCGCCGGCGGGAAGACCGACATCTTCACGCCCGACGGCTTCACCGCCGCCCAGCTGATCGTGCACGCCGTCGAGGCCAACCACGGCTCCGCCGACGACACTTCGGCCCTGGTCAAGGCGCTGGAGGGCTGGAGCTTCGACGGGGTGAAGGGACGCACCACGGTGCGCGCCGAGGACCACGCCCTCCTCCAGCCGATGTTCCAGGCCCGGCTGACCGGCACCGGGGCCGCTGCCAAGCCCTCGGTGGAGAAGGCCCTGACGGCAGACGAGGTGGCGCCCCCGGTCACCCCGATGGCGGGCTGATCCCGATGCCCGCTCCCACTGCCTCCACTCCTTCCCCGCCAGGCCCCTCGTCCGGTTCCTCGCCCGGTTCCCCGCTCGGCTCCTCGTCCACTGAATCGTCCACTGCCTCGTCTGTTGCCTCGTCCGGCCCCCGCCCGTCCGCGTCGGTGTCGCCCACCGTGGGCGGCGGCCGGGCCGCCCCGGTGCTGCGGTTGGACGGACTCGGCTGGTCCGTCCGCGGTGTGCCGATCGTCGAGGACGTCTCCTGCTCGGTCGGCGAGGGCGAGTTCGTCGCCTTCATCGGGCCCAACGGTGCCGGGAAGACCTCCCTCTTCAACCTGATATCCGGCATCTATCCGGCGCGTCACGGCAGCCTTCAGCTCGACGGCGTGGACATCACCGCCGAGGCCGTGCACGCCAGGGCGCGCCGGGGGCTTGGGCGTACCTTCCAGACCTCCTCTCTCTGGCCGGGGATGACGGTCGCCGACCACGTCCGCCTGGCCGCCCAGGCGGCGGCGGGGCCGCGTGCCTCGTACCGGCTCTGGCGCCGCGCCGACCGATACCAGGAGCAACTGGCCGAGACCCTCCACCGCACCGAACTCACCCACCGCGCGGACACCTTGGCGGGCGCGCTCTCGCACGGCGAGAAGCGCAAACTGGAACTGGCCGTCCTCCTCGTCTCCGATCCGCGGCTGATCCTGCTGGACGAGCCGATGGCCGGGGTGAGTGCGGAGGAGGTCCCCGCCCTCACCGCGCTGATCCGGTCCGTGCACCGTGACCTCGGCCGGACCGTCCTGATGGTCGAGCACCACATGGATGTTCTGCTCGGCCTGGCCGACCGACTCGCGGTGATGCACCACGGCACGCTGCTCGCGCTGGACACCCCCGAGGCCGTGATGGCCAACCCGACCGTGCAACAGGCCTACCTGGGTGAGGCGCTGTGATCTCCTCTCCGTTCTCCTCGTCTTCCTCCTCTGTCCCGCCCACGTCTCCTGCCGACCCCCTCCTCTCCGTCCGCGATCTACGGGTGGTCATCGATGGGCTGCACATCCTGCACGGTGTTGACCTCGATGTGGCCCCTGCCGGGGTGACCGCACTCCTCGGTCGCAACGGCGCCGGCAAGACCACCGCCGTCAAGGCCGTGATGGGCCTGGTGCCGCGCACCGGAAGCGTCCGTTTCTCCGGTGTCGAACTCTCCTCCCTTCCCACGCATCTGGTGGTTCGTCACGGCATCGGCTATGCGCCCGAGGACCGGGGGATCTTCGCCGGCCTGACGGTCGCCGAGAACCTCCGCCTCGCCGAGCGCGGCGCCCGGGGCGAGACCGGTGCGGACGAGCCGAACTATCCGCTCGTCCACGAGCTCTTCCCCGAACTCAAGCAGCGGGCCGGGCAACTGGCCGGGACGCTCTCCGGCGGCCAGCAGCAGATGGTGGCGATCGGACGGACGCTGCTCAACCGCAACCGGTTGATCATCGCCGACGAGCCCACCAAGGGCCTGGCACCGAAGATCGTCGCCGAGGTGGCCGAGGTGTTGGCGCGAGCGGCTGAGGCCGTGCCCGTTCTCCTGGTCGAGCAGAACCTCGCCCTCGTCCGACGGCTGGCCGGCACCTGTGCGGTCCTGGCCGACGGCCGCACCGCCCACCGAGGCGACACCGCCGAGCTGTTGGCCGACGAGGAAGCCGCCCGCCGCTTGCTCGGCGTCGGCTCCCGTCACCCGCTCGCCGGCGGTCCCCGGCCCGCCGTGGCTCCGGCCGCCCCTGTCGTCACCGCGGAGGTGAAGCCCTGATGGACACTGTCGTCCTCCTTTCCTGTACCGGACTCGGTCTTGGTGCGCTGTACTTCCTGGTCGCCTCCGGTCTGTCGCTGATCTTCGGTCTGATGGACGTGCTCAACTTCGCGCACGGCGCCCTGCTTTCCATCGGCGCCTATGCCACCTGGTGGGCCGGCACCGAGGCCGGCCTCTCGTTCTGGCTCGCGGTGCCGTTCGGCACCCTGGTCGGGACGGCCGCCGCCGTCCTGCTGGAGCTCTTCCTGATCCGCCCGCTCTACAGTCGGCCGCGTGATCAGATCCTCGCCACCGTCGGAGTCGGGCTCGCCGTACCCGCCCTCCTGATGGGGGTCTGGGGCGCGGACGCCCGCCCCTTCCCCCAGCCGGCCGTGCTCTCCGGTACCTGGCACGTGCTCGGTGCGACCGTCCCGGTCAACCGCTTCGTGCTCGTGGCCGCGGCCGCGCTGCTGTTGCTCGCTCTTCGGTTGTTCCTCGCCCGTACCCGCTACGGGCTGATCGTCCGGGCCGGCGTCGAGGACCGGGCGATGGTCACGGCGCTCGGCATCGACGTCCGGAAGGCGTTCACCCTCGTCTTCGCCATCGGCGGGGCGGCCGCCGCGCTCGGCGGTGCCCTCGGCGGCCTCTACTTCGGTTCGGTCAATCCCGGCCAGGGGACCGGCCTGCTCATCTTCGCCTTCGTCGTCGTGGTGATGGGCGGCATGGGCTCCGTGACCGGAGCCGCCGTCGCCTCGGTGTGCGTCGGCCTCGTCCAGCAGTTCGCCAACTACTACACCGGCGCCGGGCTCGGCGACCTCTCGGTCGTCGTCCTGCTCGCCGTGCTGCTTCTGGTCCGACCCCGTGGACTCACCGGGAGGCTCGCGTGAGCGCCGAAACGCCGATCACGAGCACCGGTGGCCCCGCGGCCGACCGCAGCGCCGCCACTTCGGCAGGGGGGACTGACACCAGCCCTGCCATGACCGCCATGCAAGCAGAGGGGACTGACACCAGCTCCGCCGAGACCGTCACTGTGGCAAGGGGGACTGACACCGGCCTTGCCGAGACCCATTGTGAACACACGGCCGACCTGGGCGCTATCCCTCGAACAGGTGATTCAGTCACTAATCGCTGGACATCGATGCACAGAGCGCTACGCTGGTGGCCGATCGCCCTGCTGATCACGTTCCTTGTCGCCCCATACAGTGCGCTTCCCGTCCCGGGACTGCTCGACGGCCCGCTCGGCAGCCCAGGGAGTCTGCAACTGCTCGCCCTGTGCCTGCTCTACGGGGCCCTCGCCACCGGCTACGACCTCCTGCTCGGTCGGACCGGACTGCTCTCCTTCGGCCACGCGCTCTACTTCGCGACCGGCCTCTACGCCACCGACCTCGGCATGCTGGAACTCCGACTGCCCTTCGCCGCCGCGGCGGTGTTCGGCGTCGCCTGCACCGTCGCGCTGGCCCTGCTGCTCGGCTCGGTCAGCCTCCGCGTCACCGGCATCGGTTTCTCCATGGTCACCCTCGCCTTCGCCCAGGCCGGCTCGATCCTCGTCCAGCGCAACCCCGGTGGCGTCACCGGCGGCGAGGAGGGGCGTTCCGCCCCGGCCGACCTGCTGCCCTCCGGCCTGCTCGGGATCGAGAACACCGCCAACCTCTACTGGATCGCCGTCGGCTACCTGGTGCTGACGGTCGCCGTGGTCCACTGGGCCGTCAACTCGCCGGCCGGCCGGGTCTGGGAGGGCATCAAGGAGAACGAGCGCCGGGTCGAGGTGCTCGGACTGCGCCCCTACGGCTACAAGTTGGTCGCCTTCGTGCTGTCCGGCGGCCTCGCCGGGCTGGGCGGGGTGGTCTACCTGCTGCTGACCGGCGGCGCCACCCCGCAGGCCGCCGGCTCCGACGCCACGCTCGCCCTGCTGGTCATGGTGGTCCTCGGCGGCTCCGGCACGCGCTGGGGCCCGCTGCTCGGCGGCGTCCTCTACACCTGGGCCGGCCACCGGCTGGGCGACCTCGCCAACTCGGCGACGATCGCAGACCTGCCCGCCGTCCTGCGGGTACCGCTCTCCCAACCCCTGTTCCTGCTGGGCACCCTGTTCGTCGCGGTGGTCTACCTGCTGCCCGGCGGCCTGGCTAGACTGCCTGCCCGCATCCGCGCCGCCCGATCCGCCCGGGCGGTCCGGACGCCGGCCGTCGTCCGGACCGCCCGCCCCACCGGAGGTACCCCCGCGTGAGCCAGTCGCCCCTGCAGCCCGAAGAGTTGACCGCCCCCGTGCCCGGTGGGGAGCTGGCGGTCCTGCGCTGGCCCGCCGCCGACCCGGGCGCCCCGACGGTCGTGGCGGTGCACGGCATCACCGCCAACGGCCTTGCCTGGTACGAGGTCGCCCGCCGGCTCGCCGGGCGGGTCACCCTGCTCGCGCCCGACCTGCGGGGGCGCGGCGCCAGCCGCGCGGTCGCCGGACCGTACGGGCTCGCCCGGCACGCCGACGACGTGGCCGCGCTGATCACGGCTCTCGGGGCGGGCCCGGCCACCGTGGTCGGCCACTCGATGGGTGCCTGGGTCACCGCCCTGGCCGCCGTCCGGCATCCGGAACTCGTCCGCCGGGTGCTGCTGGTGGACGGTGCGCTGACCTTCCCGCTGCCGGCGGGCGTCCGGGAGGAGGACGCCCTGGCCGCGGTGCTCGGCCCCGCGCTGGCCCGGCTGTCGATGACCTTCCCGGACCGGGACGCCTACCGGGAGTTCTGGCAGCGGCACCCCGCCTTCGGGACGGCGTGGTCGGCGGAGATCGACGCCTACACCCAGCGTGACCTGGTCGGTGTCGAGCCCGAACTGCGCTCCTCCTGCGTGCTGGAGGCCGTGCAGACCGACGGCACCCAGGTGCTGCTGGACCGGGACGCGGCCACCGCCGTACACCGACTGCCCTGCCCGGCCGAACTGCTCTGGGCCGAGCGCGGCCTGCTCGACGAGCCGCAAGGCCTCTACGACCACCAGCGGATCGGGCTGGCCGGGCTCGACCGGGCCAGGGTGCCGGCCTCGCTCGTGCCGGACACCAACCACTACTCGATCCTCTGGGGCGAGGCGGGGGCCGAACGCATCGTCCGCGGCCTGCTCGCGGACATCACCGTCGGCGGGTAGCGGCCCGGCGCCGACGACGACGGCCGGCGGGGTCCGTCCACCCCGCCGGCCGCACCCGCCTCGACCCGTCGGCCCTCTTCGCCTCAGGCCGTCCGTCGTGTTCGCCTCAGGTCTCCGGCTGGTGCCCGCCTCAGCCGGCAGTGCCGAGGAAGGTCTCCCAGCTGCCGGTCGGCGCCTGGCCCACGTTGAGCGTGCGCAGCTTGCGCAGGGTGGACTGGTCCTGCACCTCCAGCCACTCGACCAGCTGCTTGAAGGAGACCAGCCGGACCTCCGGCTTGCCCGCGATGGCCTTGAGGGTCTCCTCGACGGCGTCCATGTAGATGCCGCCGTTCCACTGCTCGAAGTGGTTGCCGATGAAGAACGGTGCGCGGTTGCTGTTGTAGGCGCGGTCGAAGCCGGCCAGGTAGGAGTCCTTGGCCTGGGTGCGCCAGTCGTTGTACTTGGCCGGGTCGCCCTTGGTGCTGCCGGCGGACTGGTTGGCCAGGATGTTGTAGTCCATCGACAGCACCTGGAAGGTGTGCCCGGGGAACGGGATGGACTGCAGCGGGAAGTCCCAGACCTTGCCGTCCTGCACCTTCTGCGGCCATATCTGCAGGCCGCCGGAGGAGCTGGCGTCGTACTTCCAGCCCAGCTTCGCGGCGGTCGGCAGCAGCGCCTTCTGCCCCTCCAGACAGGGGGTGCGGCCGCCGATGAGCTCCTTCTTGTAGTCGAAGGGGAGCGGGTCGACGTCGGTGAAGCCGGTGTTGGTGCGCCACTGGGTCACGAAGCCGATCGCCTGGTCGATCTCGCTCTGCCAGTCCTCGGGGGTCCACATGTTGACCCCGTTCTTGTCCGGGCGGCTGGAGCAGAAGTGCCCGTTGAAGTGGGTCCCGATCTCGTGCCCGGCCAGCCAGGCCTGGCTGACGAGCTTGAGCGTGCTCTTGACCGCGCCGTCCGACAGGTACGGGATGTCGGAGGCGCCGACCGAGTGCTTCGGCGGGTGGTACAGGTCGGACTTGCCCTTGGGCAGGGCGTAGATCCCGGAGAGGAAGAAGGTCATCGTGGCCTTGTACTGCTCCGCCAGCTTGAGGAAGCGGGGGAACTGGCCGTCGTCGGTGCCGCCCGCGCCGTCCCAGGAGAACACCACGAACTGGGGCGGCCGCTCGCCGGGCTTGAGCTTCTCGGGCTTCGGCTGGTTCGGCTGCGGGCCGGTGTCCGCGTTGGAGCCGTCACCGATCGGGGCGCCCTTGGGTATCCCCGTCTTGGTCGGATCGGTGGTGCCCGCCTGGGTGGTGCCGGGGCTGCCGCCGGAGGTGGGGGAGACGGCGTTCTCACTCGAACCGGATCCGCTGCTGGAACAGGCGGCGACCGCGCCGAGGGCCGCGGTCGCGGCGGTTGCACTGAGCACCGTCCTGCGCGAGATGCTGGTCATGGTCTCCCCTGGGTGCCGATGCCGGTGGTGAGGGCGGCTCTGGGCCGCACCGGGCAAATCGGGCAAATTGATGAATTTTCCGCCGTTAGCATGCCATGTGGTCGCAGCGGCCACCAAGGCTGCCGACCTACTACGACAGTGAACACGTCAGCGGCGCCGGGCTGGGCTGCAGGGATTCGTCGTCTGTTGCCGTCCTGTGACGCTTCGCGCCGCGCACCGCCAGGGGAGTACGGTACCGCCGGCCTCGCCGGGCCGGTCAGAGTTCGTCAGCGCTCGGTGTGACTCGTCGCTTGTCCGGGCGCATCGCGCCCGTCGTGGGGACGCTGCGGCAGACGAACTGCCACCGGTAGGAGCGCGGGTGGCGGGGGCGCCGGTCGAGGCGCAACGGTCAGAGCGCGGCCAGCCGTCGGGTGCGGCGCACTATTCGCGCGATCGCGGTGCTGACGATGGTGGCCGCGGTGCAGGAGACGGCCAGACTCAGCCAGGCGGTGTCGAACCAGTGGCTGTTCAGCCAGCCCAGCGTCACGATGTAGGCGGCCCAGACCAGTGCCGCCAGTGCCGACCAGTGCAGGAAGCGGTGCGGATGGGCGGGGGAGTGGCCGATGGCCACGTCCAGGACGGTCCGTCCGGCCGGGACGAACCGGGCGATCACCACCATGGCCGCGGCCGCCCCGTGCGGGCGTTCGGCCAGGGCCTGTTGGACCCGGGTCACGCTGGCCGCCAGTTTCGGGCGTCGGGCGAGCCGGCGTTGGAGCAGCGGGGCGCCGCGCCGGGAGAGGTGCAGCAACAGGAGATCGCCGAGGAACGAGGCCACCGCCACACCCAGGCCGAGGAGCACCGGGGCGCCGTCGATCCGCGCCGTCTTGAGCACGGCCAGGATGACCAGCGTCCCGCTGGGGATGAAGGGGAGGAGGGCGTCTCCGAGTACGGCGAAGAGCGCCAGGGCGCAGATCCACGAGGATCCGATCGCCGCCACGAAGTTCAAAGCCCGTACTCCCTCCACGCCGCCCGGGGGAGCAGGTGGCTGCTGGGGTCAACGCTAGCGCCTCGACTTTTCATGCCATGAAGCACCCCGGTATGCCGCGGATCACAGGCGCCCGGCCCCGACCTGCACAAAGGCGCGAGCCCCCGGAGCGGGGTGCCGCTCCGGGGGCTCGCGGGGATCGATCGGCGCTGGTCCAGCCCGACGATCTTGCTGGCGGAACGCGGATCCCGTTGGGTGACCCGCTCCTGATCACCAGCCTGCCGGACGCCGACCGCCGTTCGCGAGCCCTGCGCCTGGCGACTTCCGGCGCTGGCGTGAAGTCGCCAGGCGTGTCCGCCTGCTGGCTCTCCGTAGGCCGAACGGTCGGTCGGCCGTCCGGCGCCGACCCGCACGGAGGGGGACCGGAGAGAGGGGCGCGGAGGAAGACCGGACAGCGGAGGACCTGGGAACGGCGCGGGACGGCGTGAGGGCTGGAACACGTCGGAACGCGGGAACAGCGAGCCCGGCGGGGTGGTTGACCCCGGTCGGCAGCAGCGACCGTCGGGCCACCCCAGACCCGTGGTCGCCCACGACGGCCGGCTCAACGACAGCCAGAAGGGCGGACGGCATGACCACCGAGGACCAGCAGGAGCACGGGAGCGAACCGCCGACCGGCGCGGCGATCCGGGGCGCCGCCCGCGGTACCGCACCCGCCCCGCTCTCCATCCTCGACCTGGCCACCGTGGGCGTCGGCTACACGCCCGCCGAGGCCCTGGCCGCGACCACCGCGCTGGCCCGCAACGCCGAGCAGTGGGGCTACCACCGCTTCTGGGTGGCCGAGCACCACGGCATGCCCGGAGTGGCCAGCTCCACCCCGGCCGTCCTGCTCGCCCACCTCGGGGCCAACACCACGACCCTGCGGCTCGGTTCGGGTGGGGTGATGCTCCCCAACCACGCCCCGCTGGCGATCGCCGAGCAGTTCGGCCTGCTGGAGGCCCTGCACCCCGGCCGGATCGACCTGGGGCTCGGCCGCGCCCCCGGCACCGACCCGGCCACCGCCCGGGCGCTGCGCCGCGGCCTCGCCGAGGGCGCCGACGACTTCCCGCAGCAACTCGCCGAGTTGACCCACTTCCTCGACGGCGACTTCCCCTCCGGCCACCCCTACGCCCAGCTGACCGCGGTCCCCCAGGGCGACGGGCGCCCGCCGATCTGGCTGCTCGGGTCCTCCGGCTTCAGCGCCCAGCTGGCCGGCCGCCTCGGCCTGCCGTTCGCCTTCGCCCACCACTTCAGCAGCGCCAACACCGTCCCGGCCCTCGACCTGTACCGGGCCTCCTTCCGCCCCTCCGCCGTCCTCGCCGAGCCGTACGCGCTGATCGGTGTGAGCGCGGTCGCCGCCGACGACGAGGACTCGGCCCGTCGCCTGGCGCGTTCCGCCGCCCTCGGCATGCTCCGGCTGCGGCGCGGAAACCCCGGCCCGATCCCCACCCCGGAGGAGGCCGAGGCCTACCCGTACAGCCCGGCCGAGGCGGACTTCATCGACAGCTGGCTCGACAACGTGGTGCTGGGCGCCCCGGGCGAGGTCGCGGACGGGCTGGAGGCCCTGCGCAAGCGGACCGGCGTGGACGAGTTGATGGTCACCTCGCACATCCACGGACACGAGGCCCGGCTCCGCTCCTATGGTCTGATCGCGGAGGCGTACGGCCTGACGGCCGAGGCCTGAACACCGCCGGAACGCCCGGCCGTTGAGGGTCCGCCCGGCGCCCCGCCCGGCGCCCCT
Source organism: Kitasatospora sp. MAA19 (assembly GCF_029894125.1). Lineage (GTDB taxonomy): Bacteria > Actinomycetota > Actinomycetes > Streptomycetales > Streptomycetaceae > Kitasatospora. The sequence continues at coordinate 82,591 of NZ_JARXYZ010000011.1, read as the reverse complement.
GCATGGCACCCCGCCCGGCGCCCCCGCCCGGCTACCGACCGACTACCGGCCGGTGTCCGGGCCGGGGCGGCCCTCGCGGAGTATGGCCGCGACCAGTTCGGCCTCGCCCGGCCGGGCGAAGTACCAGCCCTGGGCGGTGTCGCAGCCGGTCAGCCGCAGTCGTTCGGCCTGGGCGGCGCTCTCGATGCCCTCGGCGGTGACGGTCAGGCCGAGGGTGTGGGCCAACTGCACCATCGCGCCGACGATCTGCTCGTCGGCGTCGCTGCGGCGGGAGTCGAGCTCGGAGAGCTCCGGATGGCCCGCCGCCGGGGCCGGGTCGCGGAACCCCTCGATGAAGGTGCCGTCGAGCTTCAGGACGTGCACCGGCAGCCGGGAGAGGTAGGCCAGGTTGGAGTAGCCGGTGCCGAAGTCGTCGATCGCGATCCGCACACCCATGTCCGCGAGCGCCTGCAGCGCCTGCAGCGGCCGGCCGCCGGGGCCGAGCAGCGCGCTCTCGGTGATCTCCAACTGGAGCAGCCGGGCCGGAAGTCCGGTGCGTTCGAGGGCACGGGCGACGTCGGCGACCACGTCGGAGTCCCAGATCTGGCGGGCGGCCAGATTGACGCTCACGAAGGTCTCGGTCTCGGGGAACTCGGTGAGCCACTGCCGGGCCTGACGGCAGGACTCCTCCAGCACCCAGGTGCCGAGCGGCACGATCGCGCCGGTCTCCTCGGCGAGCGGGATGAAGCGGTCCGGCGAGAGCGTCCCGTAGCGGGGGTGGCGCCAGCGGACGAGGGCCTCCGCACCGTGGACGGCGCCGTCGGCCAGGCCGACCAGCGGCTGGTACTCGATGGTGAACTCGCCACGCTCCAGGGCGGGTCGCAGTGCGGTGGCGAGGAGCTGACGGGTCAGCTGGTGGGCGCCGCGGTCCGGGTCGTAGAGGGTCCAGCGGGCGCGGCCGTCGGCCTTGGACCAGTAGAGCGTGGCGTCGGCGTCCTTGACCAGGTCGGCCGGGGTGGTCTCGTGCACGGACCGTTCGACGACGCCCACGCTGGCGGTGATGACCAGCCGGTGCCCGGAGACGTCGAAGGGGCGTTCCAGCTCCTGGAGGATCCGGGCGGCCAGGTCGGTCAGCTGCTCGCTGCCCCGGCTGTCGGTGACCAGGACGGCGAACTCGTCGCCGCCCATCCGGGCCACCAGGTGGGCGCCGTGCCCCGAGAACCCGTGTCGCAGCCGGGTCGCGACGGCGATCAGCAACTGGTCGCCGATGTGGTGGCCGAGGGTCTCGTTGATCGCCGCGAAGCCGTCGAGGTCCAGGTAGCAGACGCCCACCCGGGGCCCGTCCGCGAGCGCGGGGACGGCGTCGGCGCCGGCGACCTCGGAGCCCTCGGAGACCTCGGAAGCGACGGAGCCCTCGGCGGTCGTGAGGCAGGCGGCGTCGAGTCGTTCGAAGAAGAGGGTGCGGTTGGGCAGTCGGGTCAGCGGGTCGTGCAGGGCCTGGTACTCCAGGCGGTCGCCGAGTCGGCGCTGCTCGGTCATGTCCTCCACCAGCGCGAGGGTGTAGAGCGGCTGCCCGGCGCCGTCCCGGATGAGCGAGACGGTGACCTTGCTCCAGACCGTGTGGCCCTCGCGGTGCTTGAGCTGCTTCTCCACGCGGAACCGTTCCCGCTCGCCGTGGACGAGTTCGGGGAAGAGCCGGTGCGGCATGCCCTCCGGGTCGATGATCTCGTGCAGGTGGGTGCGGACCAGTTCGCCGACGCCCCGTCCGATCAGGCTCGCGAAGGCGGGGTTGACCTCGATGATCCGGTCCTCGGGGTCGATCAGGGCCATCCCGATGACCGCGTCGCAGAAGGCGGCCCGGAAGCGGGATTCACTGGCCCGCAGCGCGGCCAGCATCCGGTCGCTCCCGCCGTCCTCCTGGCCGGGGCCGTCGGCGGCGCTCCGGTGCGTGCCGCCGGTCAGCGGCGTCGAGCAGGTGGGGCAGAGGAGCGCCCCGGAGTCCTCCAGGACGGCGCCCGCCGCTCCGGCTGCTCCCGCAGCCCCTGCCACGCTCGCCACGCTCGCCGTGCCGACGGCCCCGACAACAGCCGTGGCAGAACCAGCCACGCTGACAGAACCGACAGCCGCGTCGACAGAACCGGCGGGACCGGCGGGACCGGCGGGCCGGGCGGGACCGACGGAACCACCGGGACCAGCCGAACCGACGGAGCCGATGGCCGGTCCCAGGAGGGGTGTTGTGAGGTGACGGTGGTGCGGTGTTTCCTCGTGCGGCACGCCTGGGTGGTGTGCGTCGGCCCCCTCGTTCTGGCCCGGCACGGCAAGCTCCCGTCCGCTGCTGACGCTCGATGCTGGTCCGTCCGGCCGCTCGGGACTCCGGCGGCCGACTCCGCACTCTGTCGCGGTCCTCGGAGTCGGTCCGGTGCGGGCGCCCGCCGTGGGGCGCTGTCGCGCGGAGACCCGCGTGAAGAACAGGGCGCTGCGGCCGATCATAGGCCGCGACGGCAACGCGCGGTAACCGCCGCCAGGGTGATTCGCCCCTTTTGCGATCATGTGTGGCGGTACGTGCAGACGCCCCCGGTGCACATCACATGATGTGCGCCAGGGGCGCGTGCGCCGCTACCGCGCTCCCGGGCGCCGACCGCGCGCCGAGAGCGGCGGGAGCGCGCCGGGATCCGCCGGGATCCGCCGGGGCGTCAGGCCAGCTTGGCGGTGAGGGTGATGGTGGTGCCGGCGAGCGCCTGGCTGACCGGGCAGTTGGCCTTGGCGTCCTCGGCGGCCTTGGCGAAGCCGGCCTCGTCCAGGCCGGGCACCTCGCCGGTGACGGTCAGGTGGATGCCGGTGATGCCGGTGCCGGGCTGGAAGGTGACGTCGGCCCGGGTGTCCAGCTTGGTGGGCGCGGTGCCGGCGCCGGTCAGGCCGTGCGAGAGGGCCATCGAGAAGCACGCGGAGTGAGCGGCTGCGATCAGCTCCTCCGGGCTGGTCTTGCCGTTGGGCTGCTCGGCCCGGGCGGGCCAGGAGACGGGGTACTCGCCGATTCCGGACGAGTCGAAGGTGACCTGCCCCTTGCCGTCGAGCAGGTTGCCTTCCCATTCGGTGTGGGCGGTGCGAGTGGTTGCCACGATCGGTACCTCCATTACTGAGGACTGCTGAGTCGTCACTTCCGGTCATGCGCGCACCAGCCTACGGGCAGCCCCGCCCCGGCCGGAGGCGGCTCGGCGCCGGGGCGGCGGGAAGGTGGTCGGGCGGTTCAGGGGGTGTCCGGACCGTGGACGGATCCGCCTCGTGGTGCGGCTCCACGACGGGGTCCCTGTTAGATTTGCCCGGGCCCGAGCCCGGCCGCCGTACGGCCGGGTGCCCACTTCAGACACCGGGAGCCGCCCCGATGACGGACCACCCCACGACCCCCGACGCCGGCCTGCCCGAGGGGGTCGACGACGCCGTGCGGGCGGAGCTGACCAGCCTGCGCGAGAGCATCGACAACATCGACGCCGCGGTGGTCCACATGCTGGCCGAGCGCTTCAAGGCGACCCAGCGGGTCGGCCGGCTCAAGGCCGAGCACAAGCTGCCGCCGGCCGATCCGGCGCGGGAGCGGGACCAGATCAAGCGGCTGCGGGAGCTGGCCGCCGGCGCCAAGCTGGACCCGGTCTTCGCCGAGAAGTTCCTGAACTTCATCATCGCCGAGGTCATCCGCCACCACGAGGCCATCGCCCGCGCTTGAAGGCACCCCTGAGCGCGCCGTGAAGCGCGCCGGGGAGCGTGCGTTGCCGAGCCCGGCCCGGAGTTGTCGGAGGCGGCTAAACGCCGGATTTCGTGAGGCCCCGCGGTTGGCGTAGCGTGCAGGTTTCCCCAGCCGGAGAGGTGGAGCAGCGACGATGGCGGTGAACCTGCCCGAAACGCCGAGCGATGCCGGGTCCGGGCCGGCTCCCGCCGCCGGACGTGGCCCCGGGGTCTCCGACGCACCCGGCGGCCGTGCCGAGGCCCGTCGCCGCGCCCGCGGCCGCAAGGCCCGTCGGGCAGGGGGCCGGCCCAGGCCCTGGTGGATAGAGATCCCGGCGATGGCGGCGGTCGGCCTGGTGGTCGCGCTGCTGATCAAGACCTGCCTGTTCCAGGTGTTCACCATCCCGTCCGGCTCGATGGAGAACACGCTGCGGATCGGCGACCGGGTCGGCGTGAACAAGCTCGCGCCGCTGACCGGCTGGAAGCCGGAGCCCGGGCAGCCGGTGGTGTTCAAGGACCCGGGCGGCTGGCTGCCGCCCCAGCCCATCGACTCGAACCCGTTCACCAACGCGGTGAGCTCGGCGCTGAGCTTCGTCGGCCTGGTGCCGCCGAAGGACGACAACTACCTGGTCAAGCGGGTCATCGCGACCGGCGGCCAGACCGTGCAGTGCACGGGCACCACGCTGACCGTCGACGGGAAGCAGGTCGTGGAGCCGTACCTGCACCCCGGCGACGACTCCTGCGCGGGCCTGAACTTCGGACCGGTGACGGTGCCCTCGGGCTACGTGTGGGTCGAGGGCGACCACCGCAGCGACTCGGCGGACTCCCGCTACCACCAGCGGGGCCCGGGCGGCGGGGCCGTGCCGGTGGACAACGTGGTCGGGCCGGTGTCGGCCGTGGTGTGGCCGCTCAATCACCTCGACTGGTTCGGCTGGGTCGGCCGCTGACCTGCCTATCGGCGGCCACCCGCTCCCGGGCCCCCGCACCATCCGCGGCCTTCGTACCGGCCACGGCCCCCATGCCGTCCACCGCCCCCGCGACCTCGACGGACTCCACGGCCGCCGGCTTGCCGGCCTGCGCCGCGAAGGCGCCGGTCAGCACCAGCAGGCCGCCCGCGATCTGCGGCAGGCCGAGGTGCTCGCCGAGCAGGACCCAGGCCAGCACGGTGGCGACGACCGCCTCCAGGTTGGCCACCACCCCGGCGACCGGTGGCGAGAGGTGCCCGACGGCGATCACGCCGGTCAGGTAGGCGAGCACGGTCGCGATCAGGATCATCCAGGCGGCCGGGAGCAGCGCGGGCAGCGTGTGCCCGTTCATCACCACGGACCCGCCGAGCGTGCTCCAGTCGGCCTGCCAGGGCCGGGTGAAGGCGGTGAGCAGGACGGCGCCGATCAGCAGCCCGTACGCGCTGACCGCCAGCGGGTCGACCGGGCGCTCGCCCCGGCGGCCGGCATCGGCGAGCACGAAGTAGCCGACCTGGCAGCAGGCCGCACCGAGAGCGAAGAGCACGCCCAGTGCGTCGAAGCTCAGTCCGTTCCAGACCTCCACCACGCAGGCCAGCCCGGCCACCGCGACGCCGGTGCCGATCGCGGCGCCCCGGCTGATCGGCTTGCGCTGGACGAACTTGACGTAGCCGATGAGCAGCGGCGGTCCGAGGTACTCGATGAGCAGGGCGACGCCGACCGGGATGCGGGAGATCGCCGCGAAGTAGCAGGCCTGGACGCCGGCCACGGCGAGCAGGCCGAAGCCGATCAGCAGGCCGGGCCGGCGCAGGACGGCGTCCCGGTGGCGGTAGGCGATCGGGAGCAGGGCCACGGCGGCGCCGGTGACCCTGAGCCACACCACGTGCAGCGGTGAGAGGCCGGCCTCGATCAGCGGCTTCGCGGCGGTGCCGGAGCCGCCGAAGGCGAACGCGGAGACCAGCGCGAGGCCGAGGCCGAGGGTTCTGCCCGCGGGGAGGGTGGGCGAGGCCGTTGATCTGTGCACCGACGCATTGTGGCAGTCACACCGGGAGTTCGGTAAGGCGCCATTCCGTCATTTGGTCCTGCACGGAACTGTGCGCAATGGCGCACTCACCCCAACCCCGCGGTCACCCTCCGCCGCTGCGATCCGGCCGCTACTGCGCCCCCGCCCCCGCCCCGGTGAGCGTGTCCGCCCCGCCGGTGGGCTGGGTGGTCGGCTGCGTGGTCGGGGCCGTGGTCGGGCCGGTGGTGGGCGTCGGCCGACCGGTGGGCCGACCGGTCGGCTTCGTCGTGGGCTGGGTGGTCGGCTGGGTGGTCGGGGGCGCGGTCGGTTCCGTGGTCGCGCCGCCGCCGGAGTCCGAGCCGCCCGACGGCGTGGACGCGCCGGAGCCGGAGCCGGAGCCGGAGCCAGTGCCGGTACCGGAACCGCTCGGCGGGGTGGTCGGCGCCGTGCTGGCGCCCGTGCCGGAGCCGGTCCCGGCCGACGGGCTGGAGCTCGGCGTGGACGGGGCCGTCGGCAGGTCGGTGGCACCCGAGGAGTCGCCGCCGTCGGCCGGGGTCTGGAAGTCGCTCACCGGCTGGCCCTTGAGTGCGGCCTTCATGTAGCTGGTCCAGATCTGCGCCGGGTACTGGCCGCCCGCCGCGCCGTCGATCCCGCCGACGCCGCTCAGGCTGACCTGGGCGCCGTTGCCCGGGTCCTGGCCGAACAGGGCCACCGAGGTGACCAGCTCGGGGGTGTAGCCCACGAACCAGACCGACTTCTGGTCGTCGGTGGTGCCGGTCTTGCCGGCCACCGGTCGGCCGAGCGACTTCGCCCGCCAGCCGGTGCCGCCCGGGTCGCTCACCACGCCCTGGAGCATCGAGGTGACCCGGTTCGCGGTGTCCGAGCTGACCGCCTGGGTGGTCTTGTGCGCGGGCAGCGGGACGGCCTCGCCCTCGCGGTCCACCGACTGCACCAGCCACGGGGTGATCTGCTTGCCGCCGTTGTCCAGCGAGGCGTACACGCCGGCCATGTCGAGCACGCTCGGGGTGGCCGCGCCGAGCGGGATGGACGGCACCGGGTCGAGCCCCGGGGTGCTGCCGGGCAGGCCCAGCGCGACCCCGGTGTCCTTGACCTTCTGCAGCCCGGTGTCCTGGGCCAGCTGCGCGAACGCCGAGTTGACCGACCAGTCGGTGGCCTGCTGGAGGGTGATCTGGCCGTAGCTCTTGTCGCCCTCGTTCGGCGGCGCGTACGGGGTGCCCTTGCCGCCGCGGACCTTGCGGCCGCTGGTGCCGTCGTAGACGGTGCGCGGGGTGACGGTCCGGCCGTCCTGGGTCTTGGCGTTGTTCTCGAACGCGGCCGCCAGGGCGATCGCCTTGAAGGTCGAGCCGGCCTGGTAGTCCCGCCGGGTCGCGTTGTCGACGTAGTGCTTGACGTAGTCGACGCCGCCGTAGAGGGCGACGATCGCGCCGGTCTTCGGGTCCACCGAGGCGGCGCCGGCCTGGGCGGCCGCGTCCTTCTTCCGCTTGTCCGGGTTGAGGGTGTCGTGCAGCTGCGCCTGGACGGAGTCCTGCAGGGCCTGCTGGCGGCCCGGGTCGATGCTCAGCTTGATCGTGTAGCCGCCCTTGGCCAGCTCGGTCTCGCTGATGATCTGGTTCGAGGTGAGGTACTGGGTGGCCTCGTTCACCAGGTAGCCGGTCTGGCCGGACAGGCCCGGGTTGGGCTGCGGGTCCTTGACGTCCGGGAAGGTGGTGGCGGTGCGCTCCTCGGCGGAGAGCCAGCCCTCCTTGACCATGCCGTCCAGCACGTAGTTCCAGCGGTTGACGGCGTTCTGCTTGCCGGCCGGGGTCGCGGTGGCCACGTCGTAGGCGCTCGGGGCGTTCAGCAGGGTGGCCAGGTAGGCGCCCTGGGCGGCGTTGAGCGCGGAGGCGTCGACGCCGAAGTACGCCTGGGCGGCGGCCTGGATGCCGTAGGCGCCGCGGCCGTAGTAGGAGGTGTTCAGGTAGCCGGAGAGGACGTCGTTCTTGCTCTCGGTGGCGTCCACCTTGATGGCTATGAAGAGTTCCTTCACCTTGCGGGTGACCGACTGCTTCTGGTTCAGGTACGTGTTCTTCACGTACTGCTGGGTGATCGTGGAGCCGCCCTGGGTGCCCTCGCCCTTGGCGGTGTTGACCGCGGCCCGGAGCAGGCCCTGCACGTTGACGGCGCCCTCGTGGTAGAAGTTGCGGTCCTCGGCGGCCAGCGCGGCGTGCTGGGCGGCGGGGGCGACCTTGTCCAGGCCGACGTTCTGCCGGTTGGTCTGGCCGGTGCGGGTGATCACGGAGCCGTCGGCGTAGAGCCAGGTGTTGCTCTGCGCGGTCGCGGCTGCGTGCGCGTCCGGGACCTTCACCAGCGCGACCCCCAGCGCGAACAGGCCGACGCCGAGCAGCAGCGCCGAGGCGAGGCCGAGCAGGCTCATCCGCCAGGTGGGGATCAGCCGGCGCCAGCCGGTGCGCTTCGGCCGGCGGGGCTTCCTGCCGCCCGTCGCGGGGGTGGCGCGCTTGAGGCGTTTGACCGGTCGGAGGCCTATCGAGGGCGTACGACGGCCGCTCTGGGCGTTTCGGGACAAAGCGCGGCCTTTCCTGCGGGCGGACGGGCCAGCCTGCACGGACGGGGACATCGGCGGTTAGGGACCTTTGTCCCGATTCCGGTTTACTGCCCTGGACGAGCCGGGCGGGCCGAATGGCTCCACCGGAACGGCAATCGAGACCGACATCACACACAAAACGGACGTCGAGGGCCAAAAAATTGAGGAGCCCCTCGCTGTTGCGAGAGGCTCCCCAAATGTCTGTGCGCCGCCAGGGACTCGAACCCCGGACCCGCTGATTAAGAGTCAGCTGCTCTAACCAACTGAGCTAGCGGCGCCTGCTGACCTGGAAAACAATACACGGTTCCGGCGGATGCCTCGAACCGCCTGGAGGTGCCCGCCGCAGGGGCGTCCGTTTTCTCCCGGTTGGGGCGCAGTTCGCCGCCGGTTAGGGTGGAACCGTGCCCAGCCCCCAGCCCGGACACCCGAACGCGCGGAAGGCGGTCGCCGCGCTGCTGATGCTCAGCGCCGTGGCGTACACCGCCTGGGTGCTGGAGGTCGTGCTGAGCACCGGACTCGACCCGGTGCAGGCGTACATCAGCGAACTCGCCGCCGAGGACCAGCCGCTGGGTGGCCTGTTCCGCGCCACCGACCTGGTCGCCGGGCTCTGCGTGCTCGCCGCCGCCGTCACCGCCCTCGCCACCGGACAAACCGGGCGAACCGGTCAGACCCGACAGGCCGGGCAGGCCAGCCGGAGCGGGCCGCGCGCCGCCGGGCGCCGCGCCGGGCGCCGGTGGGCGGTGGCCGGCTGGTCCGCCCTCGCCCTGTTCGGCGCCGCGACCGCCGCCGACTCCCGGTTGCCGCTCAGCTGCGCCCCCACCAGCGACGAGATGTGCGCCGCCCGAGAGACCGCCGGGCTCGTCCCCGCGACCCACACCGCGCACGCCGTCACCAGCAGCCTCGCCATGCTCGGTGCGCTCACCGGACTGGCCGTGCTCACCGTCGCCGCCCGCCGGTACGGCTGGTGGCCGCCGGTGGGCCGGGTCGGGCCCTGGCTGCTCGGCGCCGAACTGCTCGCCACCGGCTGGAGCCTGGCCGCGATCGCCGCCTTCGAGGCCGGGCGCGGCACCTGGGCGCTCGGGGCCGGTCAGCGGCTCCAGGTGCTGCTGGTGGCGCTCTGGCTGGCCGTCCTGGCGCTCGGCGTGGTCCGGGCGGACGGTGCACCGCAGGGGGCGCCGCCCGGCGCACCGCCGCAGCGGGAGTCCCGGCCGGTCGACCGGGCCCCGGGCCGGGAGTCGGCATGACCGCGCCCGGCGACCCCCGCGCCCGGGCGCGTTTCCTGCGCGTCGACGGCGTCCCGCTGCACGTCCGGACCGAGGGGAGCGGCCCGGTCTGCCTGCTCACCGGGGGTCTCGGCGGCAGCTGGTTCGACTGGGACCTGGTCGTCCCCTTCCTCACGCCCTACCGCACCGTGGTCCGCTTCGACCGGCCCGGCCACGGGCTGAGCGCCCCCGAGCCCGCCACCGGGCAGCCGGCCCCGACGGTGGCCGGCGAGGTCGAGCGGATCCGCGCGGTGCTGGACGGCCTCGGGCTGCGCGGGCGCTGCACCGTCGTCGGCCACTCGCTCGGCGGCTTCCACGCCGAGGCCTTCGCCCGGCTGCACCCCGACCGGGCCGCCGGGCTGGTCCTGGTCGACAGCAGCGTCGAACCGGCGGCCCGGCCGTACCCGGCCCCCGGCGCGCGCGACCTGGCGGCCCGGGCGCTCGCGGGCGCCGCCACCGCCGTCGCCGTGCCCTACCTGTTCGGCCCGGCCGCCCGCCGGCTGGCGGCCCGGTTGTCCACCGTCCGTCGGGAGGACCTCGCCCCGGCGCCGCTGGTCCGGCACTGCTACCGCACCGGGCGGGCCCTGCGCGCCCTGCTCCGGGAGAACGTGCGCTACCTCGACATGGCCGCCGAACTGGACGGGCTGCGGCGTACCTTGCCGCTGTCCGACGGCCTGCCGATCACCGTGCTGGCCGCCGACGACGGCTGCCGGACCCGTCGCACCGAGGACTGGCTGGCCGGGCAGCGGGAGCTCGCGGCACTGCTCGGGGCCGACTACCGCACCACCGCTCCGGCCGGGCACCTGGTGATGTTCGACCGCCCGGACGCGGTGGCCTCCGCCGTCCTCGACACCCGCTGACGGTCCGGGGCGGTCGGTCCGGGGGCCGGGTGGATCGGGACTGGGTGGATCGGGACCGGGTCAGGCCGGGGCCGGGCGTCGTGCGCGGCCCCGGGGCACGTGCGCCCGGCCCGGAAACGCCTCAGGCCGCCCACCGGAGTGGACGGCCTGAGACCTTGCCATGTGCGCCGCCAGGGACTCGAACCCCGGACCCGCTGATTAAGAGTCAGCTGCTCTAACCAACTGAGCTAGCGGCGCCTGCTGACCCGGAAGACTTTACACGGCGCCGGGCCGATCCGCCGAATCGCTTCCGAGTGGTCACTGAGCGTGACGATAGGGCGGGTCGGCTACGACTCCGGGTAGTGGCAGGCCGCCTGGTGGTCCTGCGCCGGGGTGTCGCCGACGAGTGCCGGCCGCTCCTGCTCGCACCGCGTCCGGGCGGCCGGATCGGCGAGGCCGGCGTACACCGGGCAGCGGGTGCGGAAGGGGCAGCCGGTGTGGCGCTCGGTGGGGGAGGGCGGGTCGCCGGCGAGCAGGATGCGGTCGCGGGCGCGCTCGGCGGCGGGGTCGGGCAACGGGACGGCGGAGAGCAGCGCGCGGGTGTACGGGTGCCGGGGCCGGTCGAAGACGGCGGAGACCTCGCCCTGTTCGACCGTCCGCCCGAGGTACATGACGCTGACCCGGTCGGCGAGGTGCCGGATCACCGAGAGGTCGTGCGAGACGAACAGGTAGGAGAGGCCGAGTTCGGCCTTGAGCGCCTGCAGCAGGTTGAGCACCCCGGCCTGGATGGAGACGTCCAGGGCGGAGACGGGTTCGTCCAGGACCAGCAGTTTCGGCCGTACGGCCAGGGCCCGGGCGATGGAGACGCGCTGGCGCTGCCCGCCGGAGAACTGGTGCGGGTAGCGGGCGGCGTGGTCCGGGTCGAGGCCGACCTGGCGCAGCAGTTCGGGCACCCGGCGGGCGATCTCCTCGCGGGCGGCGTGCTGGGCGCGCAGCGGTTCGGCGACGATGTCGCCGATCGGCATCCGCGGGTCGAGGCTGGCCATCGGATCCTGGAAGACGATCTGCAGTTCGGCGCGCAGCCGGTGCGCCTCGGCGCGGGAGAGCGCGGCGGCGTCGTGGCCGAGCAGTTCGATCCGGCCGGTCTCGGGGGCGGCGAGGTTCAGCAGCTCGAACAGCGTGGTGGACTTGCCGGAGCCGGACTCCCCGACCAGGCCGAGGGTTTCGCCCTCCCTGAGGTCCAGGTCGACGCCGTCCACCGCGTAGACCTCGCCGACCTTGCGCTTGAACACCGTGCCTTTGAGGAGCGGAAACGTCTTTCCGAGGCCGCTCACCGCCAGCACCGGCGCTCGCGAGCCCCGGTCCCCCGACCCGGCCACCGAGCCCCGGTCCCCCGACCCGGCCGCCGAGCCCACCGCAGCCGGCAGCTCCGGCACCGGGAAGACCTCGGCCGGTGCGGGCCGCCGCTCGGCCAGCTCCGCCGACCGCACGCAGGCCGCCAGGTGCCCCTCGTCCCCGGCCAGTTCGGGCTCCGCCGCCGAGCAGCGGTCCTCCGCCAGCGGGCAGCGGGCGGCGAACGGGCAGCCGGTCGGCAGGTCGGCCATCGGTGCGGGGGCGCCGGGGATCGGGACGAGCGGGCCGCCGCGCCCGTCCAGCCGGGGCACCGCGCCGATCAGGCCGAGCGTGTACGGGTGGCGCGGGGCCGCGAACAGCTCGTCCACCCCGGCCGTCTCGACCACCCGCCCCGCGTACATCACCGCGACCCGGTCGGCCATCCCGGCGATCACCCCGAGGTCGTGGCTGACCAGGACGAGGGCCGCGCCGGTCTCCCGCTGCGCGGTGCGCAGCACGTCCAGCACCTGGGCCTGGATGGTGACGTCCAGCGCGGTGGTGGGTTCGTCGGCGAGCAGGATGTCGGGGTCGTTGGCGATCGCCATGGCGATCATCGCGCGCTGGCGCATGCCGCCGGAGAACTCGTGCGGGAAGCTGTCCAGCGCCCGCTCGGGTGCCGGGATGCCCACCAGGTCGAGGAGTTCGGCGGCCCGCCGGCGGGCGGCGGCCTTGTCGACCGGCTGGTGGATGCGGACCGCCTCGGCGATCTGGTCGCCGATCCGGTAGACCGGGGTGAAGGCGGACAGCGGGTCCTGGAAGACCATGGCGACCCGGTGGCCGCGGATCGCGGCGAGTTCCTTCCCGGGCAGCCCGACCAGTTCCCGTCCGTCCAGCCGCACCGAGCCGTGCAGGCTCGCCGTGTGCGGCAGCAGCCCGAGCACGGACAGCGCGGTGACGGACTTGCCGGAGCCGGACTCGCCGACGATGCCGAGGGTCTCGCCCCGCCGCACGGTCAGGTCCACCCCGCGCACGGCGGGGACGGGGCCGTGCGGCCCGGCGAAGTCCACCCGCAGGTCGCGGACGGCGAGCAGGGGGGTCTCGACGGTGGTGGTCACGGCTTCTTCCTCCGGGCGGAGCGGCGGCGGCGCGGGCCCCCGGCGGTGGGGTCGAGGGCGTCGCGCAGCCCGTCGCCGATCAGGTTGACGGCGAGGACGAACAGCACCAGCAGTCCGGCGGCGAAGTAGAACAGCCAGGGGAACACCGGGGCCTCGCTGGTCCCGGCGGCGAGCAGGGTGCCGAGCGAGACGTCCGGGGCCTTGACGCCGAAGCCGAAGTAGGAGAGCGCGGTCTCGCTCATCACGGCGCCGCCGACCGCGATGGTGGCGTCGATGATCAGGAAGGAGGCGACGTTCGGCAGGATGTGCCGGGTGATGATCCGCAGCGGCCGCACCCCCATGAACCGTGCGGCGCGGACGAATTCGCGCTCGCGCAGGGAGATGGTCATCGAGCGGACCACCCGGGCGGTGATCATCCAGTTGAACAGGGCGAGCAGCAGCACGAAGGCGATCCAGCCGGTGCTCTTCAGCCGGGGCGAGACGATGGTGATGATCAGGAAGCTGGGGAAGACCAGCAGCAGGTCCACCAGGAACATCAGCGCCCGGTCGGTCCAGCCGCCGAAGTAGCCGGCGCAGGCGCCGACCAGGGAGGCCAGCACGGTGGAGAACAGCGCCACCAGCAGGCCGATGACCAGCGACTTCTGCAGGCCGCGGACGGTCTGCGCGAAGACGTCCTGGCCGATCCCGTTGGTGCCGAACCAGTGCTCGGCGGACGGCGGTTGGTGCAGCGCGCCGAAGTCGGGGGTGGCGTAGTCCCAGGGCGTCAGGTACGGCCCGCCGAAGGCGAGCGCGAACAGCAGCAGGACGAGCACGGCTCCGGCGACGGCCCCGCGGGCGGAGAGCAGCCGGGTGAGGACGAGCCGGCCCCGGCCGGTGGTGCGGGGTGCGGCGGGCGGGGCGGTCGGCTCCGCGGCGACGGTGGTCACGTCAGTTCACCTCCGGTCAGGACCGCACGCGCGGGTCGAGGGCGGCGTGCAGGGTGTCGGCGAGGAAGCCGGAGGCGAGGACGACGACGGCGGTGAACAGGTTGACCGCGACGACCGAGTTGACGTCCTGTTCGTTGATCGACTGGATCAGCCACTCGCCCATGCCGTGCCAGCCGAAGATCGTCTCGGTGAAGATCGCGCCGGTGAAGATGCCCAGGAAGCTGTAGGCGAACATGGTCGACATCGGGATCACGGCGGTCCGCAGCCCGTGTTTGACCAGCGCCCGGCGGCGGGTGAGCCCCTTGGCCTCGGCGGTGCGCAGGTAGTCCGAGCCGAGCACGTCGAGCATGGTGCCGCGCTGGTAGCGGCTGTAGGTGGCGAGGCCGCCGAGCGCGAGCGAGATGGTGGGCAGCAGCAGGTGCAGCGCCCAGTCGGCGAGGTGGGCGCCGAGGCCGCCGGTCAGCCCGGGGGTCTCGTAGCCGGTGAACGGGATGACGTCGTGGCCGGCCGCGTTCTTGGCGGCGATGGCGCCGTTCTTGAGGAACAGCGCGACCAGGAAGACCGGGGTGGAGAGCAGGACGAAGGAGAGCACGGTGAGCAGCCGGTCGGAGATCCGGTACTGGCGGACGGCGCTCCAGGCCCCGGCGGCGACGCCGAGGACGATGCCGAGCAGGCTGCCGATCAGCAGCAGCCGCAGCGAGACCCAGACCCGGCGGCCGAAGTCGTCGGTGACCGGGGTGTCGTGGATGGTCCGGCCGAGGTCGCCGTGGACCAGCCCGCCGGCCCAGTGGCCGAAGCGCTCGACGACCGGGGTGCGGTCGTTCAGGTTGAGCGCGGTGAGCTGGCGCTCGACCGACTCGGCGGCCGGGCGGGGGACCTTGGCGTCGAAGTAGGTGCGCGGCTGCAGGGCGGTCGCGGATATCGCGTACGCCAGGAACACGGCGGCGATCAGCAGCACCGCGTAGTAGCTCAGGCGCTTCGCCAGGTAACGGAGCATCAACGGCCGCCCGGGGTGGGGGTGGGGCCGACGCGTCTGGTGGGCATCGGGTGGTGGCCTTCGGTCGGGGCCCGGTCAGGGCTTCGTGGCGGCGGTTCGGGCGGCGGTTCGGCGGCAGGGGGACGAAGCGGTTCGGGAAAGCGCAGGTCAGAGTCTTGCACCGGCGCGCGGCCGGGGTGTTGCGGCAGTGTTGCCGTGTGTGACTTTTGGATCAGGCGTGCGTTCCTCCCCCTGGTGGTCGGTCTGATCCGCTGTTACGTTCGGCTGGCCGGTGCCGAATTGGCTGCCCATGATCAAGCCCCGCCACACCTAGCGCGGCGCAACTCCCGTTCAGAAGATCTCACCAGGGGGACCCCCAATGGACGCTTCCACCACGGCCCGCCGTCTCGGCCGGGCGACCGCCCTCGCCGTGGCCGCCGCGCTGGCGGTCACCGCGTGCACCTCGGGCGGGGGTGGATCGGCCGACAACGTGGCCAAGAGCGAGCCGCCCGGACAGGACTCCCAGGACATCAACGCCAAGCCGCTGGACCAGGTCAAGGACGGCGGCGAGGTGCGCTTGCCGCTGTACCAGTGGATCACCCAGTGGAACCCGTTCCAGGTGGACGGCACCTACGGCGACGCGGTCTCGATCATGCGCGCGCTGGAGCCGTCGCTCTTCAACACCGACCCCTCCGGCACCTTCCAGCCGAACACCGACTTCCTGCTGGAGGCCAAGGTCACCTCGACCTCGCCGCAGGTGGTCACGTACAAGCTCAACCCCAAGGCCAAGTGGTCGGACGGCAAGCAGCTCGGCTACCTGGACTTCAAGGCCGACTGGCAGGCCAGCAACGGCAAGGACCCGGCGTACAACATCTCCGACCCCTCCGGATACGAGCAGATCTCCGCGGTCGAGCAGGGCGCGGACCCGACCGAGGTCAAGGTCACCTTCTCGGAGCCGTACGCGGACTGGCAGAACCTGTTCCGCCCGCTGATCCCGGCGGCCGGCATCGCCACCCCGGACGACTTCAACAAGGGCTGGGTGGAGAAGATCCCGATCACCTCGGGCGCGTTCAAGGTCGGCGTGGCGGACAAGACCGCGCAGACCCTCACCCTCGTCCCGGACCCGGCCTGGTGGGGCACCAGGGCGAAGGCGGACAAGATCACCTTCCGGGTGATGTCCCAGTCGGCGACCACCCAGGCCTACCTCAACAACGAGATCGACCTGGCCACGGCCGGCACCGCCGCCGCGTACGGGCAGCTCAAGGACGCCAAGGACACCGTGATCCGCAGCGCCAGCCCGTGGGACGAGGTGCACATCTCCTTCGGCCGGGGCGGCGCGCTGGCGGACCAGAAGGTCCGTCAGGCGCTCGGAAAGGCGCTCGACCGCTCCTCGCTGATCAAGATCGCCAACAACGGCGTGCCGGTCCAGTTCAAGCCGCTCGGCAACCACATCCTGATGCCCAACCAGGCCGGCTACCAGGACAACTCCGGTGAGTGGGCCACCTTCGACCTGGCCGCCGCCAAGAAGCTGCTGGACGACGCGGGTTGGAAGGAAGCGGGCAGCGGTCAGCCGCGCACCAAGGACGGTCAGTCGCTGGAACTGCACTGGGTGATCAACGAGGCCACCCCGCAGACCCAGATCGACCTGTCCACCGCCGCCGCGGCGATGTGGCAGGCGGCCGGGGTCAAGGTCAGCCTGGACAAGGTGGCCGCCAACGACTTCTTCACCAAGTACGTCAACCCGGGCAAGTTCGAGATCGCGAGCTGGCGCAACACCGACTCCTTCCCGCTCTCCAAGAGCCTGACCAACTTCCGCCTGCCGATCGGCGACAACACCTTCAACAACCCGTCGGGCCTGGGCAGTCAGGAGATCGACGACCTGCTGAAGAAGGCGGCCGGGACGATCGACCCGGTGGCGGCCGCGAAGCTCTACAACCAGGCCGACGCGAAGATCTGGGAGCTCGGCCACACCGTCGAGCTCTACCAGCGGCCGACCGTGGTGGCGACTCGCAAGGGCCTCGCCAACTACGGCGCCTTCGGCCTCGCCGGGGAGGACTACACCAAGGCCGGCTGGGAGAAGTAGCCCCCGCCGCGGACGCGGCGAGACCGACCGTACGGCAGGCGCTGGCGAGCAGCGCGGTGATCACGAGGCCGGTGGTACGGACGCGGGAAGGTCGGCTCTGCCGCCCCCGCTGTCCTGCCACCGGCCTTGACCTTCCGCGTTGCCCGCAGGCCGCCCGTGTCGTGGGGCCCCGCAGGACCCGCGCTCGCTTCCAACCGGGGACGAATCTAGCGGGGTGATCCGGCCGGTCGCGGCGCAGCGCGCGGGGCGCGCCCGGAAACCCGCCGCGCTGTCACCCACTTCGCGCACCGGAGCGTCAACTACGGCTGACGGCAAGGAGAAAACGGGCAAAAGGCGCGATTTCCGCCGGGGTCGTGGACCGCCGAGCCTGCCGCGCCGGTGCGTGCGCCGGGCCCGGGCCGCTGCCAGGATGCGCGGGACCGCGACCGTCACCGTGCCCACCGCGCTCTACCTGTTCACGGTCTGGCTGCCGCACTCCCGGCACACCAAGACCGGCGTGCCGGCGGCGGACCTGGTCCGCGCGCTGACCGTCGTGGTGGGCCTGCTGCTGCACGCCCGGGAGGGCCGAGGCGGGCGCGTTCGGGAGGGCTGAGGCGGGCCGCCCGAGCCCGGGCGTCCGGCCGGGTTCAGGCGCACTCCAGCAGGACCGGTTCGTGCCGGGCCAGCCAGGCCAGGTAGGCCGGGTTGACCTTGGCCAGATCCAGGTAGGCGGCGCGCAGTTCGCCGTACAGCGCGTCCAGGGCGGGCGCGCTGAGCGCGCGCGGCCGCCAGGTGAACAGCAGCCGGACGGCCAGCGGGTCCCCGTGCACCGGGCGCACCACCGTGCCGGGCCCGGGCGCGGAGGTCGGCTGGCAGGGGCGGACGGCCTCGCCGGAGGCGACCAGTTCGGCGGCGGTGGCGTTGTCCCGCACCTGCACCACCCGGGGGTTGAGCCCGGCCTCGCTGAACACCCGGCGCATCGCCGCGTACTCGTGGTCGGCGGTCGGGTCGACCATCCAGGTGTCCTCGGCGAGGTCGGCCAGGTGGACGACCGTCCGGGCGGCGGCCGGGTGCCCGGCGGCGAGCGCGACGAACTGCGGTTCGCGGGCCATCAGCACCCGGTGCTCGGCGTCCGGCGGGACCCGCAGCGGGAAGCCCTCGCTCTCGTAGACAAAGGCCACGTCCAGCTGGTCGGCGGCGACCATCCGCAGCAGCGCGCTGGCCGAGATGTCGACGTGGATGGTGGTGTCGGTGTCCGGCAGCCGCTCGTGCACCCGGCGCAGCCAGGCGGCGACCGCCCGGCTGCCGACGCTGCCGATCCGCAGCCGCCGCTGCCGCCCGGGGCCGGCCGCGTCGCGGGCCTCCTGGCGGGCGGCGGCCACCAGGGCGGCCATCTCGGCGATCACCGGCCGGGCCCGGGACAGCACCGAGTGGCCGAGCGCGGTGGGCCGGCTGCCGGTCCGCTCGCGGGTGAACAGGGCGCCGCCGATGGCCCGTTCGATGCGGTGCAGCTGGGTGGTGAGCGAGGGCTGGGTCATGCCGAGCTGGAGCGCGGCCTTGCGGAGGCTGCCGGTGTCGGCGACCGCGCACAGCACCCGGAGGTGTCTCACGTCGAGCTCCACGTCGGGAGCATAGACGCCACCCACCCTTGTCGCCAAGGACATGACAGACCAAAAGGCGGCAGGAGGACGCACGGCGGGCCCCACTGGTATGCGGCGGGGCTATCGCCGGTTGACATCATCCGCCGCGGGCCCGGGCGGGTCGAAGCTCGGGGACAGCGAATCCGCCCCGGTCCCCACCGGGGCGGCCCCCACCGTTGCCGTCGCCGTGCCCGGCCCCCACCGGCCCCGGCGGTTCGGCGTACCGCGAATTCGGAGCCCCCACATGAAGCGACCCGTGCTGTCCGCCGCCCTCGGCCTGGCCCTCGCGGCCGGCCTCGCGACCCTGCCCGCCACGGCCGTCGCCGCGCCCGCCGCGCCCGCGGTCCAGGGCTACACCGCCTCGACCTACGCCGGTTCGGCCGCCGAGGCCGCGAACAACCAGGCCTTCTTCCAGGCCGTGATGGCCTCGGCCAGGGCCAAGCAGGCCGCCAACCCGTGGCTGCAGGCCGTCACCGTCACCTACGACACCGCCAACGCGCCCTCCTTCACCAGCCAGATATCCCAGGCCGCGCAGATCTGGAACGGCTCGGTGAGCAGCGTCCAGCTCCAGGAGAGCGGCGGCACCGGCGACTTCTCGTACTACGAGGGCAACGACAGCCGCGGTTCGTACGCCAGCACCGACGGCCACGGCCACGGCTACGTCTTCCTCGACTACCAGCAGAACCAGCAGTACAGCTCGCTCCGCGTCACCGCGCACGAGACCGGCCACGTGCTCGGCCTGCCCGACGACTACTCCGGCCCGTGCAGCGAGCTGATGTCCGGCGGCGGCCCCGGCCCGTCCTGCACCAACCCCTACCCCGACAGCTCCGAGCGCAGCCAGGTCGACAGCCTCTGGGCGAACGGCCTGGCGACCGCGAACCGACCGTAGCTCCGGTGGAGTTGCCGACTCCCACGGGGTGCGGCGGGTCGCCCGGCCGGAATCGGGCGGCCCGCCGCTTCGGTAACTTCCCCGACCGGAGCCTAGCCGCCGGTGGAACGGAATACCAGGGGCACGCACGAGTCAAGACGGGTTAAAGACATCTCAAACCCCTTTGCCGGAAGGGGTATTGATCGAGGCTATCGCGGGTTGACATCATCCGCGCGCCCGCCGGGCTGCCCGAAGCTCTGGGGACATCACCCGTTGACCAGGTGTCCCCCCGGGCCGGCCCCCAACCGGCCACGGCACCACAGGAATCGGAGCCCCCACATGAAGCGATCCGTGCTGTCCGCCGCCCTCGGCCTGGCCCTCGCGGCCGGCCTCGCCGTGCTGCCCACCACCGCCGCGGCCGCCGCCACCCCCGCGCCGGCCGTTCAGGGCTACACCGCCTCGACGTACGCCGGTTCGGCTGCCGAGGCCGCGAACAACCAGGCGTTCTTCCAGGCCGTGATGGCCTCGGCGAAGGCCAAGCAGGCCGCCAACCCGAACCTGGCCACCGTCGTCGTCACCTACGACGCCAGTTCGGCGCCGACCTTCCGCAACCAGATATCCCAGGCCGCGCAGATCTGGAACAGTTCGGTCGGCAACGTCCAGCTGCGGTCCGGCTCGGGCGGCGACTTCGCGTACTACGAGGGCAACGACAGCCGCGGTTCGTACGCCAGCACCGACGGCCACGGGCGCGGCTACGTCTTCCTCGACTACCAGCAGAACCGGCAGTACAACTCGGTGCGGGTGACCGCGCACGAGACCGGGCACGTGCTCGGCCTGCCGGACCACTACTCCGGCCCGTGCAGCGAGCTGATGTCCGGCGGCGGCCCCGGCACCTCCTGCACCAACCCGTACCCGAACAGCACCGAGCGCAGCCGGGTCAACTCCCTCTGGGCGCGGGGCTGATCCTGCTGAGGTCGATCCTGCGGGGCTGAGCCTCCTGCGAGGCTGATCCCGCGCGGCCGATCGTGCGCGTCGCCCCGGCCCGGCCGCCGTCCGCAGCGGCCGGGCCGGGGCGCCCGTGCGTCGCCGTCCGGCGGGGCGCCGTTCTGCGCGCGCCGTCCGGCGGGTCGCCCTGCGGCCGGTTGTCGGTGCCGCGTGCGAGCATGCGGGCGAGACCAGCCCGTTCCGACCGTGAGGTGCCACCGCCATGCCGCGTTCCGTCCCCGACCAGCTCACCGACCTGCCGTACGCGGAGCTGCTGCGCCCGCACACCGGGCGGCTGCGCAGCGACGACCGGTACGACACCGCGCACTTCGACGGCGGCGAGTACACGGACGAGTCGGCGGCCGGGGCGGCCTTCCTGGAGTGCGCCTTCACCGGGGTCGCGCTCAGCGGGGTCAAGCTGCGCCAGGCCCGGTTCAACGAGGTCTGGGTGCAGGCCGGCCGCTGGGTGGCCTGCGACCTGAGCGACTCCGAGTGGCAGGACAGCGCCTTCCTGGGCGGGGTGCTGGCCGGGGTGGCCGCGCACGGTTCGGCGCTGCGCCGGGTGGTGTTCCGCGGCTGCAAGCTGGAGGCGGTCAACCTGCGGGCCGCGGTCCTGCGGGACGTGGTCTTCGAGGACTGCCTGCTGCGCGACGTGGACTTCGGCGACGCGAAGCTGACCGAGGTCTCCTTCCCCGGTTCGACGCTGGAGGAGGTCCGGCTGCGCGGCGCCACCCTGAGCAAGACCGATCTGCGCGGGGCCGCCCGGCTCGGCCTGGCGGACGGCCACCTGGGCCTGCGCGGGGCGGTCATCAGCTCCACCCAGCTGCTGGAGCTGGCACCGCAGTTCGCCCACGCGCTGGGGATCACCGTGTCGGACCGCTGACCACCTCGGACCGCTGACCACCTCGGGCCGTTGACCACCTCGGTCTCTCCGCAACGGCTCAGCCCCCCGTTCGTCCGGGCGTCGCTCGGTGACGCCCGGACGAACACCGGTGACCCTCCGACGAACAGTCCGCCAATCCTGGTGCACGCATCTGGTGGCCCACTCGCCCGAGGTGGAGACTTCTCCGCGATCGATGAGCCCCCACTTGTGTACACAACATCGCGACCGAAGGGACGGGTTGGGCTGATGGCCGAGCTGAGTCGTAGGAAGTTCGTCACGCTGTCGGGCGCCGCCGCGGCGGGTCTCGCCGTGGCCGGCTCCGGTGCCGCGGGGGCCGCTCCGGGCGCGCCCGCGGTGGCCTCCACCACCACGCTGCAGCAGACCGGCACCATCACCGACGCGCAGCACGTGGTGATCCTGATGCAGGAGAACCGCAGCTTCGACCACTACTTCGGCACGCTGAGCGGCGTACGCGGCTTCGCCGACCGCAGCGCGATCCAGATCGCCGGCGGCTACAGCGTCTTCAACCAGCCCAACGGCCTGTTCTCCCGCCAGTACCCGTGGCAGTTCAGCCAGACCAAGCCGGCCGGCGGCGCCGACCCCGAGCGCCTCGCCCAGTGCAACGGTGATCTCTCCCACGGTTGGAGCGATCAGCACAAGGCCTGGAACGGCGGCAAGATGGACTCCTGGGTCGCTGCCAAGGGCAACGTCCGCACGCTCGGCTTCCTCACCCGCCAGGACATCCCGTTCCACTACGCGCTGGCCGAGAACTGGACCATCTGCGACGCCTACCACTGCTCCGTCCTGAGCGCGACCGGCCCCAACCGCACCTACCACTGGTCCGGCCAGATCGACCCGGCCGGCAGCGCGGGCGGACCGGCCTACGACGGCGGCGACGAGAAGGGGCTGCGCTGGCAGACCTACGCCGAGGCGCTGGAGAACGCCGGCGTGAGCTGGAAGGTCTACCAGAACGCCGCCGACAACTACGGCGACAACGCCTTGGCCTACTTCAACCAGTTCTCCGGCGCCCCGGCCGGCAGCCCGCTGGCCGTCAAGGGCATGGGCTCGGTGCCCAAGGTCACCGGGAAGACCCCGGACGACATCGCCGCCGCGATCAAGGCCGACGTGCTGGCCGGCACCCTCCCGCAGGTCTCCTGGATCGTCCCCGACCAGGCCTCCTCCGAGCACCCCTACGCCACCCCGGCCGACGGCGCGCACTTCGTCCACATGGTGATCGACGCGCTCAACGCGGACCCGAACGTCTTCAACTCGTCCGTCCTGTTCATCAACTACGACGAGAACGACGGCTTCTTCGACCACGTCCCGCCGCCGGCCGCCCCGGCCGGCACCCCGGGCGAGTTCTACAACGGCACCAACATCGGCCTCGGCTTCCGCGTCCCGCTCATAGCCGTCTCGCCCTGGACCCGCGGCGGCTGGGTCAACTCGGAGACCTTCGACCACACCTCCGTGCTGCGCTTCCTGGAGACCTGGACGGCCGCCCTCGGCACGCCCGCGCAGTGCGTGAACATCAGCGACTGGCGTCGGCGCGTCTGCGGCGACCTGACCAGCGTGTTCGACTTCGCCAACCCGGTGTACGGGCTGCCTGCGCTGCCCGACACCTCGCAGACCATCGGCCTGTCGGCGTGCGGTCCGCTGCCCAACCCGGCGCCGGTCAACAACCAGCTGCCGCTGCAGGAGTCCGGCACCCGCCCGGCCCGCGCGCTGCCGTACCAGCCGAACGCCAACCTGGACCACCTGGAGTTCGGTTCGGGCGGGGTGATGAAGGTCTGGATCACGATGGACAACGGGGGCGCTGCGGCGACGAAGTCCGCGCACTTCGCCGCCTACGCCAACGCCTACCGCAGCGGCGGCCCCTGGCAGTACACCGTCGACCCGGGCGGCAACACCAGCGACTTCTTCAACTGCGGCACCAACTTCGGCGGTGGCCCGTACGACCTCACGGTGGTCGGCCCCAACCGCTTCCTGCGCCGCTTCAAGGGGGACGCGACCAAGGCGGGCAAGAACGCCGCCGTCACGGCCTCGTACGCGGTCGAGCCGGGCACCGGCAAGCCGGCGGTCTACTTCAAGCTGGCCAACTCCGGCAGCACGCCGATGACCTTCACCATCGCGTCGAACAACTACCGCACGGACGGCCCCTGGACGTACCAGGTCCCGGCCGGCGGCAGCGTCAGCGACTTCTTCAACGCGGTGGCGTACACCAACGGCTGGTACGACTTCACCGTGACGGTGGACGTCGACAGCAGCTGGTCCCAGCGCTTCACCGGCCACCTGGAGACGGGTGCGCCCAGCGTCACCGGCTGACGGCCGCGCTCGCTGCGTGGATACGGAGGCCCCACTACCCGCCTCGTCGGGTAGTGGGGCCTCGTGTCACCTTCGCCAGAACAGGTGGTGCGTGACGCCGCTCGGGCTGGGCACGACCTCCAGGTGGAACCGGTCGAGCAGCTCGTCGGGGGACTCCCAGAGCCGCAGTCCGGACCCGAGGTCCACCGGTGCGACCACCACGTGCATGGTGTCGACGAGGTCGGCATCGAGGAACTGCCGGATGGTGGTGACCCCGCCGCCGAGCCGGACGTCCTTGCCCTCCGCCGCTTCCCGGGCCCGTTCGAGGACCGTGGCCGGGTCGCCGTCGACGAAGTGGAACGTGGTGTCGGAGAGCGTGAACGACGGACGTGCGTGGTGGGTCATGACGAACACCGGTGTGCGGAACGGGGGCTCGTCGCCCCACCAGCCGCGCCACTCGTGGTCCTGCCAGGGCCCGCGCTGGGGCCCGAACTTGTTGCGGCCCATGATCTCGGCACCGATGTTGCGTGCGAAGTCCCGGGTGAAGTAGTCGTCGAGCCCCCGGCTCCCCCCGGGATCCGTGCGCATGGGCCAGCTCGCCGTGGCTCCGGCCCAGGCGAACAGCCGCTCGGGACGGTCGAGGCCGAACGGCTCTTCGAGACTCTGGTGCTCACCGGCACCGATTCCGTCACGCGAGACGTTGAAGTTCATGACTCTGAGCAGTTGATCCACGTGTTTCCTCGGCAGGTCTTGTCGTGTCGTCGTGCGGCGGGGCGCCGCACACCATGACGTCGGAGCGGACACGGCCGGATCGACATCGGCCGACAACCTATTTTCAAGGCGTGTCGGCCCGTGACTCGGAGGACTCGCGGGCAGCCGTCCTTGAGCGCGACCGGTTCCGTGGAGCCGTCGGTGCGGACCCCGATGACGGTCCGGCTGGGGAACAGCCTGGAGTCTCCAGTGACTGGAGACAGCAGAGTGGGGGCATGGACGTTACGACCCTCTACTCGATCGGGGAGCTTTCCCGGCGGACCGGCTTGTCCGTGAGGACCATCCGGTTCTACTCCGATTCGGGGGTGGTAGCGCCGACCACCCGAAGCCCCGCCGGTTATCGGCTCTACGACCTCGACGCACTGCTTCGTCTGGAACTCCTCCGCACACTGCGCGAGCTGGGCGTGGACCTGGCCACGATTCAACGGGTACTGGACCGTGAGCTCTCGGTGGCGGAAGTCGCCGCGGCGCACGCCGACGCCCTGGACGTCCGGATCCGGATGCTGCAACTGCGTCGGAGCGTCCTGCGAGTCGTGGCCGGACGCGGGTCCGGTCCCGAGGAGACCAAGCTCATGCACAGGCTCACGCAGTTGTCCGGCGAGGAACGCCGACGGTTGATCGACGATTTCCTGGACGGCACCTTCGGCACAGCGGATGCCGAACCGGCCGTGGTGGCCATGGTTCGCGCTGCCACTCCCGACCTCCCCGATGATCCGTCCGGCGAGCAGGTCGCCGCGTGGGTGGAGCTCGCCGGGCTGATCGGCGACGAGGACTTCCGGGCCCGGATCCGCCGGACGGCCGGGTACCAGGCCGCCGGGCGCACGCCCGACATCGAGAGCGAGGCCGGCGAGGAACTGATGGAGTTCACCCGTCAGAAGGTGGCCGAGGCCCTGGAGTCGGGCATCGACCCGCTCGGCGACAGGGCTGCACCCGTCATCGACGACCTCGTGCACCGCTTCGCCGGGGTGTTCGCGCGCACCCCTGACACGGAGTTCCGGGACTGGATGGCCCAGCAGTTCGAAGAGGCGCACGATCCCCTGGTGGATCGGTACTGGCGGCTGGTGTGGATCGTCAACGGCTGGCAGGTGGTACCGAACCTGATCCCGGTGTACCCCTGGCTCATCCAGGCCCTGCGAAACGACCGCGACGCATAGTCACCGCAGTGGAGACCGTCCCGGAGCCCTGGGCGAGTCCAAGGGATCGCCTGCGAACATGAAGCGGCGGCGTCATGTCGGCGCTGCTCGGCTACCCCTCCGAGCAGCGCCGGCTGCGCCTGACCTCGGGACTCAGACCGGGCGTCAGACCGTGCCGAACTCGCCGGCTCGGACGGCGGAGACGAAGGACTGCCACGCCTCGGCCGGGAAGATGAGGGCCGGTCCGTCGGGGTCCTTGCTGTCCCGGACGGTGCCGGGGTGAGCGTCGTCCACCTCGATGCAGTTGCCTCCGTTGCTGCTGTACGAAGACTTGAACCACTGAGGCTCGACGGTCACGGCAGTTCCTCTCTTAGCTGGCTGATCAGGGCCACGGACTCGGCTTGTGAGAGTGCCAGGGCCTGCAGTTGATAGTAGGCCGTGAGCATCGGCGGTACTGCGCCGCTGTCCCGTTCCAGGTGCCCTTGATGCGCTGATTCGGCGTAGGACATCAGCGATCGGTCCGGAAGGGTGAGGATGTTCACCGGAAGATCAAACGCTCGTTCCTCTCCCATGGCGAACGGAGCCACCTGGAGAACGGTGTTGGGCATCCGGGCGAAGGCTGCAAGCTCATCGAGTTGGGCAGCCATGGTGGTCTCTCCGCCGACCGGCCGCCGGATGCAGCTCTCGTCCAGAACGGCGTGGATCAGTGGCGGGGATTCCCGGCGCAGGTTCGCCTGTCGGCGTGCGAGGTAGGTGACCCGCTCCTCGGCTTGGTCCTCCGTGATGCTCCCTCGCCGGGCCGCGCCCGCTGCGATGGCCCGCGCGTAGTCCATGGTCTGGAGCAGCCCTGGCACGATGCCCAGGTCGAACAGCCTCAGCTCCACCGCCCTGGACTCGTGCGCGACGTACTCCGGGAAGCCTTCGAGGATGGTCGACGACTTGAGATCGCGCGACTTGCGAACGAAGAAGTTCTCGAACCCAAACGCCTTGTCAAGTTCGCGCGCCAGGCGTGCTGTTGGGGGGCGGCGGCCAGTTTCGACGGCCGACACATGCGTCGGTGAGTAGCCGATGGCATGTGCCAGCTCCTCCTGGGTCCACCCCCTTGCCTCTCGTGCGCTGCGGAGATCTGAGCCGAACTTGGCGGCAGGGGACGAATCGGGGTCCAGTTCAACCTTGTTCATGGGTGTCGATTCCCTCTCCCCAAGCAGATCCGACAGGTTGAAGACATCTGCAGCGTAGACGACAGTTGGCGCTCTGGGTAGTCATCGCACTACGGAACGGAGTTGCCGCCGTGACGCGCAAGAAATCCCCCGCTGGGCCGCCCTATCGCCCGCAGGTCGGCGAGCTGGTCAAGGACGTGACGACCGACAAGAACGTCGTCTACATGGACACGCGGGGTGGGCTCGCCTATGTGCGGCCGGTGGGCGGGGGTGTGGAGTGGACGGTCGACCCCCTCCGCATCCAACCTCTCCCGGGCGAGCCGATGTTGGTCGTCCACATCGTCCCCGCCAAGTCCCGTGGCCGGCTCGGCGTCGGCAATGAGGGCGCCGCGTGAACCGCCAACCGGCCTTCGGCGCCGATGTGTTGATCGCCGTCGGCATCATCGGTGCGCTCAGCGGCGGTGCGGCGGCGATCGCCACCTGGGCGCTTCCCGGTCCGCCGAGGGCGGCCACCGCGCTGGTGTGCCTGGTGACGTTCGCCGCCGCCCTCATGTTCGGCGTCGTCGTGGCCGAACCGATCATGCGGCGGGCCACCCGGCGGCGCATCGGACGGGACCGCCGCCGATGACCACCCGACCCGCCTGCCCCGCCCCGGACTGCGGTGCGCCGGTCGATCTGCTCGACGACGCCAACGCGGCCGGGCGGACGTGGAACTGCCCGATCTGCGCCCGGTGGGGCGTCGCCTGGTCGCAGGCCTACCTGGCGAACCAGCCGTTCGAGGAACCCCTGGTCGTCCTCGGTCGCAGACCCTGCCGCCGGACGATGGGCGAACCGTGAGGTCGACCATCGGCCGCGCGATCCTCGGCCTGCTGCGTCAGGCTCGGGTCACCTGCCTGTGGCTCTGGGGCGCACACCTCCAATTCGCGCCGCCGCTCCTGTGGTTCAGCCCCAGGCGGCGCAAAGCGGTCGCGGCGGTGGAACGGGTACTCGCCGAGGAATGGCACCTCCGGCAGGCCTGCGACGAGGCTGCCCGGGACGCCCTGCACGCCGAGCTGTCCGAGGCCATGGCCAGACTCCAGCAGGCGGCGGGTGGCTCGTACGTCCTCGCCCGACGGCCCGCTCCGGCGCCCCGTCGCCGGCCTCGCGCGGCGTCCAGGCCGCCCAACCGGCCCAATTGAGAGCCTCCGGCGGCCGACTGCTTCGGCGCTATCCCGCGTCGCGCGGCGGCAGTCGTCGGGTGATCCGGTCGAACAGCTCCGCCAGCGGTTCGCCGACGTCGCGACCGAACTCGGTCAGCCCGTAGGTGACCTGAGGCGGCGTCGTCGGCTCGACCTTCCGCCAGACCAGGTTGTCCTGGACCAGCGAGCGCAGGGTCTGGGAGAGCATCTTCTCGCTGATGCCTCGGATGCTGTCGCGCAGTTCGTGGAACCGGAGGTCGTTGCTCCGCAGGGAGATCAGCACCCAGATGCCCCACCTGCTGGTCACGTGGTCGACCATGTCGCGCGCGGGGCAGTCGGTGTGAAACACGTCATACCGCTTCGTCGTGTCGGTCTGCATGAGCTGCGAGCCTCCCGTCATGTGAGGAGCTTACCCCGAGGTATGTCCTTACGAAATGTTAGCCAGACCCCTAGCGTCAAGGCCACGAGCCACAAGGCCACAAGGCCGCAGGGCCTCAAGGCCACAGGGCCGCAAGGCCATTGGACAAGGAGCTGATCATGATCGTGGTAACCGGGGCTACCGGAAACGTGGGCCGGCCGTTGACGCGGGCGCTGGCCGAGGCGGGCCACCAGGTGACGGCGGTGTCGCGGCATGCGGCGGCGGTGCCGGACGGCGTCCGCCACGTGGTGGCCGACCTGGCCGAGCCGGGCGGCCTCGAACCCGCGCTGGCCGGGGCGAAGGCGCTGTTCCTGCTGCTGTCCGGCGACCTGCACGCGGCCGGAGCCGGCCCGGCCGAGCTCATCGGCCGGGCCGCGGCCGGTGGGGTCCGCCGGGTCGTCCTGCTCTCTTCGCAGGGCGTGGCGACCAGGCCCTTCGGCCCGACGCGGATCGCGGTGCGCGCGGTGGAGGACGCGCTGCGGGAGTCCGGCCTGGAGTGGGCCGTCCTGCGGCCGGGCGGCTTCGCCTCCAACGCCCTGTGGTGGGCCGAGTCCATCCGCACGCAGCGGGTCGTCGCCGCGCCCTTCGGCGACGTCGGGGTGCCGATCGTCGACCCGGCGGACATCGCCGAGGTCGCGGCGGCCTGCCTGCTGGACGACCGGCACACCGGCGGCGTGTACGAGCTGACCGGCCCGGAGGTGATCACGCCGCGCGGGCAGGCGGAGGCCATCGCGGCCGCGCTGGGCTCGCCGGTGCGGTTCCAGGACCTCACCCGTGACGAGGCCAAGGCCGCCATGGCCCGGAGCATGCCGGCCGAGCTCGCCGAGGACACCCTGGACATCCTCGGCTCCCCGAGCCCGGCCGAGCTGCGTGTCAGCCCGGACGTCCAGCGGGTCCTCGGCCGCGCCCCGCGCCGCTTCGCCGACTGGGCCGCCCGCAACGTCGCCGCGTTCCGCTGAGGACGGGCAGCCGTCACCGGATCGGCGCGCCCGGCGATCCGCTGCCGACGGCGGACTCGCCGGGCAGCTGCCACCGGTACCGCCGAGGTGACGGCTCAGACGAACGGGCCGCGCGGGAACCACGGATCGCGGACCTCCCGGGGCCCGTAGGGCGTCAGCAGCGTCAGGGTGTACGGCGAGGCCGCGTACTCGGCCAGCTGCACCGCGCCGTAGCGGGTCTCCAACTCGGCCTGCACCGGTACCGGCAGCTTGCTCAGCGCCCGCCGCAGCTGCAGCGCGTCCCGGCGGCTGATCGGGTGCGGGGCGCGCAGCACCAGTCGCAGCGGGCTCAGCGGCCCGGCCACCGGCACCCCGGTGCCCAGCTCGTAGCCGATCGCGCCGATCGGGCCCCAGGAGAGCCGGTGGTCCGCCACCACCCGGCCGGCCTCCGGGAGCAGAGCCAGCGCCGGGATCCCGGCGACCCGCTCGGCGTCCAGCCGCTCCCGCCGCTCGGCCAGCTGCTCGGGCCGCAGCGTCCGGGCCACCGCTGCCCAGGGCGCCAGCGCGTCCAGCCGCTGCCCGGGGCGCGGGCCGCGCACGGTCACCGGGAACCAGAGTTCGGGCGCCGCCTCCGGATCCCGGGTGCAGCGTTGCGGGTGCGGCAGGTCCACCGGGGAGCCGACCACCGAGGGCGCCCGGCCGACCGTCACCCACGGGTGCGCCCGCAGTACCGCCCGCGCCCAGTCCGGCAGCTCGCCGCCCGCCAGCGGGCACAGCGAGCTGGGGCACTGCATCAGCAGCAGGTCGTGGGCGCCGGGCAGCCGCCCGTCCAGCGCGGCCAGCGGGCCGACCCGCCGGCGCGGTCCGTCGTGGGGCTCCTCGGCGGCGGTGCGTCGGGCGTGGCTTCCGGAAGGTACGACGGTCACAGCGGGCTCCAGACGGTGGCGTCAGTTCGGCCGACGGCTCCACCCTGCGCCCGTCCGACGCCGACCGACTACGGCCCTTGGGCGCGTTCACCAGGGACCAAAGGCTCAAGGTGCGTGCGTCCGCACCCGGTGTGAGAGTGGGGGAAGCCCGGTATCCGTCCGAGGAGGAGTCATGGGCATCTTCGACAGGTTCCGCCACAAGGCGCACGAGGCGACCGGGCAGGACGCCGCCGAGCGTGCCGCCCTCGCCCACGACGAGGCCGTCGACGCGTACAGCTCCGAGGTCGAGCGGACCCGGGAGACCCGCGAGGCGGAGCAGCGCGCCGCTCAGGAGGAGGACGACCGGCGTGCGGCCGAGAACATGACGGCCGAGGGCGACCCCTGGGGCTGACCGTCCCGGTCCACCTTGCCCGCCCTACCGCCCCGCCCGCCCTGCCGCCCCGCCCGCCGCTGCCGTCCCGGCCTCAGTGCGTCCGGGGCGGCAGCGGCGGGCGCCGCAGGTCCGGCCGGGGGGTGTCCTCCGGCGGGGGCACCGAGGCGGGCACGTCCTCCAGCAGGTCCAGGGCCAGCTGGACGGCGGCGACCAGCTCGGGGTGGCGCCCCCGGGCCCAGTCCCGCGGGGAGCGCAGCACGTGCACGTCCGGTTCGACGCCGCGGTTCTCCACCGACCAGCCGAGCCCGCCGGTGAACCAGGAGGCGTTCTTGGGCACCGAGATCTGGGTGCCGTCGCCGAGGGCGTGCCGCCCGGTCATCCCGACCACCCCGCCCCAGGTCCGGGTGCCGACCACCGGGCCGAGGCCCAGCAGCTTGATCGCCGCGATGACCACGTCGCCGTCCGAACTGGTCGCCTCGTCGGCGAGCGCCACCAGCGGGCCGCGCGGTGAGTGCCGGGGCCAGCGGACCGGCTGGCGGTCCCGGCTGAAGTCCCAGGCGAGGACGTGCCGGGTGAGCTTCTCCAGCACCAGCTCGGAGACGTTGCCGCCGGCGTTGCCGCGCACGTCCAGGACCAGCGCGGGCTTGTCCAGTTCGCGCCGCAGGTCGCGGTTGAACTGCGCCCAGCCGGAGCCGCCGAGGTCCGGGATGTGCAGGTAGCCGCACCGGCCGTCGCTGAACTCCCGGACCAGGGCGCGGCGTCTGGCGACCCAGTTCTGGTAGCGGATGGCCCGCTCGTCGGTCAGCGGGGTGACGGTGATCCGCCGCACCGGGCCGTCCGGGCCGGTGCGCAGGGCGAGCTCGACGGTGGTGCCGCCGGTGCCCGCCAGCAGCGGCAGCGGGCCGCGCACCGGGTCCACCGGGCGCCCGCCGACGGCGAGCAGTTCGTCGCCGTCGCGCACGCCCTGGGCGGCGAGCGGGGCGCGGGCGCGCGGGTCGGAGGACTCGCCGGGCAGCACCCGGTCGAGCAGCCAGCGCCCGTCGGGGGAGCGGTGCGCGTTGGCGCCGAGCAGGCCGAGCGGCTGCTGGGCGAGCGAGGGCCCCTCGGCGCGCCGGGAGGGGGTGACGTAGGCGTGCGAGGTGCCGAGCTCGCCGAGGAGTTCGCGCAGCAGGTCGGCGAAGTCGTCGGGCGAGCAGATCCGCTCCAGCAGCGGCTCGTACTGGGCGACCAGGGCGGGCCAGTCCAGGCCGGACATCCGCTCGTCCCAGAACTGGTCCCGGACGATCCGGGCCGCCTCGTGGTAGGCCTGTCGCCACTCGGCGGCCGGGTGCACGGTGTGGGTGATCCGGCGCAGGTCCACCGTGGTGCCGGCGCCGGGGGCGGTGACCGGGATGATCCGCAGGGTCCCGGCCGAGTAGATCGCGACCGAGCCGCCGTCCCCGGAGACCGCGTAGCCGTCCAGCCTGTCGACCAGGGTGGTCCGGGTGCCCCGGGCGAGGTCGAAGTACTCCAGCGAGGGGCGGCCCGAGGTGTCGTCCGGGCTGGCGAAGGTCTGCCCGAGGGTGCCGGAGATCGGCCAGCGCAGCCAGAGCAGGCCGCCGCGCACCGCGTCGGTGGCCGAGTACTTGGAGGCGATCACCGGGAACTGCAGCAGCCGCTCGCCGATGCCCGGCGGATCGACCCGGACGGTGCCGTCGCCGCCGCCGTCGCCGCGCGGGGTGCCGTCCTCGGCGGGTGCGGCGAACGGGGACGGCGTGTCGGCGGTGAGCGGGACGAGGTACGGGCGGCAGCCGACCGGGAAGGAGAGGTCGCCGGTGTGCACGTCGTGGACCGGGTCGAAGCCTCGCCAGGACAGGAAGGCCAGGTAGCGGCCGTCCCGGGTGAACACCGGCTGCTCGTCCTCGAACCGGCCGTCGGTGACGTCGGTGATCGGTCCGGGCGCCTCGGTGCGGGTGAGCCGGATCCGGCGCAGCGAGCGCCCGGCGGCCGGCTGGGACCAGGCGATCCAGTGCGAGTCGGGGGAGAAGCGGGCGCTGGAGACCGGCCCGTAGCCGGAGGCGGCGAGTTCACGGACGGTGCCGTCCGCGGCGTCGACGAGCAGCAGTCGCCCGTCCGAGGCGACGGCGGCCAGGCGGGCGCCGTCGGGGGAGGCGGTGAGTTCCAGGACGCGGCCGAGCCGGCCGGCGGCGAGCACCCGGTGCCCGTGCTTGCCGCCCTCCCCGTGCCCGGGGTCGCCCTCGTGCCCGGGCAGCGGCATCACCTCGATCGCGTCGGCGCCCTCGGCGTCGGTGATCCAGGCGGCCTCGCCGGTGTGCCCGAGCACCACCGGCAGCCGGGTCCGCACCCCCGGGGTGTCCGCGAGGGCGCGGGCCGGGCCGTCCTTGTGGGTGAGCCAGTACTGGCTGCCGCGCACGGTGACGACCCCGGCCCGGCCGGTCTGGTCGCAGGCCAGGTCCTTGACCTGGGTGGCGGCACTGACCTGGTACGGGCGGCGGCCGGCCCGGGCGCCGCCGAGCGGGACGGTCAGCCGGCGTGGGGCGGGGGCGTCCAGGTCGTCGAGCAGCCAGAGGTCGCCGGCGTGCTGGTAGACGATCCGGGTGCCGTCGGTGGCGGCCTCGCGGGCGTAGTAGGAGGCGTGGTCGGTGTGCCGGCGCAGGTCGGTGCCGTCGGGGCGGCAGGAGTAGACGTTGCCGATGCCCTCGTGGTCGGAGAGGAAGGCGATCCGCCCGCCGACCGGCATGGGGGAGGAGAGGTGACCGGGGTGGTCGGCCAGGATCTGCTCGCCGCCCACCCAGAGCCGGCCGACGGCGCCGCCGCGGTAGCGCTTCCAGGCGGCGGGCTCGTGCGGGGCGGCGCCGGTGAGCAGCACGGTGCGCTCGCGGCTCATCTGGGCGTCGCCGACCGGGCCCCAGGGCATCCGGCGGCCGGGGGAGCCGTCGGGCGGCAGCGCGTGCGCCCAGGTGTAGTGGCCGAACGGCTCGTGGTAGGAGGTGACGGCCAGTACCTCGCCGTCCGGCAGCCAGCCGCGCACCCGGGTGTCCTGGCTGCCCCAGTGGCTGAGCCGTCGGGCCTCGCCGCCCTCGACGGGGGCGGTCCACACCTCGGGGGTCAGGCTCAGCCAGCTGGTCCAGGCGAGGGTGCCCCCGTCGGGGGAGAAGCGGGGGTGGCTGACCCGGGTGCGGTCGCAGCCCACCCGCCAGGCCCGGCCGGTGGTGTCGTCGGCGTTCAGCGGGGCGATCCAGACGTCGTCCTCGGCGGTGAAGGCGAGCAGGTCGCCGTGCAGGTGGGGGTAGCGGAGGTAGCCGGGCGGGGTCACCCCTCCATCCTTCGACGGGGTGTCACACCCGGCAACCGGGGCGGTCCGCCGGGGTCGTCGGCTGGGGCGGGCCGCCCCGGTTGTCCGAACCGGTCTGGATCATTGACACCGTGCTGTATGCACGGATCACCCGGCCCACCTCCTTCCGGTCGATGCGGTCAACATGCGGCACGGCACTGACAAGGCGGCGATCTCCGCCGACTTCCACGTCGCGATGACCGACCTGCTGCTCAACGGCTTCCCGGTGGCGGGCAACACCGCCAACATGTTCCCGCCGCTGCCCGCCTCCAAGGTCGCCATCGGCATGCCGGCCACCACCAACGCCGGCAACGGCTACATCGCCCCGGCCGAGGTGAACAAGGCCCTGGACTGCCTCACCAAGCTGGCCAACTGCGGGACGTACGTGCCGCGTTCGGGTGCCCAGCCGAACCTGCGCGGGCTGATGACCTGGTCCGTCGACTGGGACCAGTTCGGCGGCCGGGAGTTCTCCAGGAACTTCGACGGCTACTTCCACCGCTGACCGCGACCCCGGGGCACCGAAGGCCGGTCGGCCCGGCGCCCCGGGACCGGCCGGAGCTTGAACCTGACACCGGTGTGAGGTCCGAGCATGAGCCCATGCCGACCACAGCCCCGACGCCTCCCGTCACCACAGCCCTCCGATTCCCGCTGCCCGCCCTGCTGGCGCTGGCCACCGCCGTCTTCGTCACCGCGCTCACCGAGAACCTGCCCGCCGGCGTCCTGCCCGGGATGGGCGAGACCCTCGGCGTCAGCGAGTCGGCCGCCGGCCAGACCGTCACCGTCTACGCGATCGGCTCCGCCGTCACCGCGATCCCGCTCACCGCGGCCACCGCCGGCTGGGGCCGCAAGCGCCTGCTGCTCACCGCGATGGCCGGCTTCGCCGTCGCCAACACGGTGACGGCGGTCTCCACCGACTACCGGCTCACCCTGGCCGCCCGCTTCCTCGCCGGCGTCGCGGCCGGCCTGGCCTGGGCGCTGCTGGCCGGGTACGCCCGCCGCCTGGTGCCGCCCGAGCAGCAGGGCCGGGCGATGGCGGTCGCGATGGCGGGGGTGCCGCTGGCGCTGTCGCTCGGGGTGCCGGTCGGCACCCTCCTCGGCCGGGTGCTGGTGTGGTGGGTGCCGTTCCTGGCGATGACGGCGCTGGCCGTCGGCGTGGTCGGCTGGATCGCGGCGACACTGCCCGAGCAGTCCGGCCGGCCGGGCGGCGAACGGACCCCGGTGCGGCGCGCGCTCACCGTGCCCGGGGTGGTGCCGGTGCTCACCGTGACGGTGCTCTTCGTGCTCGCCCACACCCTCCTGTTCACCTACGTCGCGCCCTTCCTCGACCGGGCCGGCCTCGGCGACGCCACCGACGCGGTGCTGCTGGTGTTCGGGCTGGCCTCGCTGGTGAGCGTCTGGTTCACCGGCGCGCACATCCACCGCCGGCTGCGCCGGCTGACCGTCGGCGGCGCGCTGCTGGTCGCGGTGGCGGCGGGCGTCCTCGGCCTGTGGTCCGCCAGCGCGCCGCTGGTCTACCTCGCGGCGCTGCTCTGGGGCCTGGGCTGGGGCGGCGCGCCGACCCTGCTGCAGACCGCCGTCGGCGACGCCGGCGGCGCCCGGGCGGACGCCGCCCAGGCGATGCTGGTCACCCTCTGGAACGCCGCGATGGCGGGCGGCGGCGTGGTCGGCGGCCTGGTGCTCGGCCACCTCGGCACCGGCGCACTGCCCTGGACGGTCCTCGCCCTGCTGCTCCCCGTCCTCGCCGTGGTTGTCGGCGCCCGCGCCCACGGCTTCCCGGCCGAGCGCCGTTAGCCCAGCAGCAGTCGCTTCGCGCGCAGTTCGGCGACCAGTTCGGGCGGGGCCGTCGCGATCGAGCCGGCCGAGTACGGCGGCTGCGGGTCGTACTCGATGATCAGCTGGATCGCCTCCGCGGTCGCGTCCCCGGCCAGCAGGCCGGTCAGCGTCAGCGCGAGGTCGATCCCGGCCGAGACCCCGGCCGCGGTCGCGTACTTGCCGTCGACCACGACCCGCTCGGTGCCGGTCGGCTCGGCCCCGAACCGGGTCAGCTCGTCCAGGCAGATCCAGTGCGAGGTGGCCCGCCGGCCGGTGAGCAGTCCGGCGGCGCCGAGCACCAGCGAGCCGGTGCAGACCGAGGTGGTCCAGGTGGTGGTCGCGTCCACCGCGCGCACCCACTCCAGCACGGCCGGGTCGGTCAGCTGGGCCTCCGTCCCCGGCCCGCCGGGGACGAGCAGCACGTCGGCCGAGTCCACCTCGTCCAGGGCGGCGTCCGCGGTCAGCGCCAGGGTCTTCATGTCGGTGCGGACCGGGCCGGGCTTCGCGGCGGTGAACACCACCTCGGCACCGGGGATGCGGGACAGCACCTCGCAGGGGCCGACCGCGTCCAGGGCGGTGAAGTCGTCGTACAGCAGAACGGCGATACGCATCAGTGTCCTCCAAGGGGGTGGGGGTGGAAGCGGCGTCGGTACTCGGCGGGTGGGGCGGCCAGGGCCCGGACGAAGGCGCGCCGCATCGCCTCCGGGGTGCCGTAGCCG
Source organism: Kitasatospora sp. MAA19 (assembly GCF_029894125.1). Classification (GTDB taxonomy): domain Bacteria; phylum Actinomycetota; class Actinomycetes; order Streptomycetales; family Streptomycetaceae; genus Kitasatospora. The sequence goes on along the minus strand of NZ_JARXYZ010000011.1, from coordinate 46,378 downwards.
CAGGCGCGGGCGACCTCCTCGATCCCGTCGTCGGAGTCCTCCAGCCGGCGGCGGGCGGCCTCCAGCCGGACCCCGTCCACGTACCGGCCCGGGGTCACCCCGACCTCGGCGGTGAAGGCGCGGGCGAAGTGCCGCGGCGACAGCGCCGACCGGTGGGCCAGCGCCTCGACCGACAGGTCGGCCTCCGGGTGCTCGGCGATCCACTGCTGGACCTCGCGCAGCGGCTGCCGGGCCGCCACCTGGGCGGCCAGCTGGGTGCTGAACTGGGCCTGGTTGCCCGGCCGGCGCAGGAACACCACCAGGTGCCGGGCGATCAGCAGGGCGGCGTCGCGCCCGAGGTCCTCCTCGACCAGGGCCAGCGCCAGGTCGATCCCGGCGGTGACCCCGGCGGAGGTGGCGAGGTGCCCGTCCCGGACGTGGATCGGGTCGGGGTCGACCTCGACGTCCGGGAACCGCCGGGCCAGCGCGTCGCAGTACGCCCAGTGCGTGGTGGCCCGGCGCCCGGCCAGCAGCCCGGCCTCGGCGAGCAGGAAGGCCCCGGTGCAGACCGACACCACCCGGTCGGCCCGGTCGGCCAGCTCCCGGATCCGCGCCACCAGCGCCCGGTCCGGGGCGCGGGTGCCCTCCCCGCCGGGGACCAGCAGGGTGTGCACCGGCCCGACCTCGGCGAGGTCCGTGTCCGGCGCCAGCCGCAGTCCGCTGTGGCTGCGCACCGGACCGCCGCCGGGGGAGGAGGTGGTCACCCGGTACGCGCCCGGCCGCCCGGCGGCGGTGCTCGCTCCCGCGAACACCTCCAGGGGGCCGGTCACGTCGAGGCTCTGCACGCCCTCGTAGAGGACGACGACCACGCTGCGTGCGCTCATGCGACCAGCCTGTCAGCGGGTGGCGGTGGCAGCAATGACCTGTTTCCCACCTTTTCTGCCACCGGCGGGCGAGTGACGGCAGAACGCCGGAAGGCCCTCCGCTCTCGCGAAGGGCCTTCCGACTGTCTGTGCGCCGCCAGGGACTCGAACCCCGGACCCGCTGATTAAGAGTCAGCTGCTCTAACCAACTGAGCTAGCGGCGCCTGCTGACGTGGAGAACATTACCTGGTCAGCAGCCGAAACACACAATCGGCCCGGACGGCGGCCGCACCCGCCGCGGCCTCAGGCGGTCAGCGCCACCTTGCCCCGGACGTGCCCGGTCGCGACCAGCCGGTGGGCGTCGGCGGCGCGCTCCAGGGGCAGCGCCTCGGCGACCTCCAGCCGCAGCTCGCCCGGGCCGGGCTCCGGATCGGGCACCTCGGTGACCCGCAGGACCTCCGGACCGCCGGACCTCGTCACGGTGACCGCCTTCATGTCCGCTCCCGCCCTCTCGATCGTTCGACTGCCCCCGACCCTCGAACCTGAAGTCCGCTTGAGGTCAAGTCGCCGTTCGGCGTGTCGTCACCGATGGGCGCATTGTCAGATTTATCCTGGGCGGCGCTCAGCCGTCCGTCAGCGAGAGGAACGTTTCCGTGGGCCAGCTGCCCCTGCTCTTCCTGGTGCTGCTCGCCTCCGTGGTGACCATGCCGCTCGCGCGCAGGACCGGAGTGCCGCAACCGGTCCTGATGACCCTGCTCGGCATCGTCATGGCGCTCGTCCCGCAGATCCCGGACGTCACGATCGAGCCCGAGCTGATCCTCCCGCTGGTCCTGCCACCGCTGATCTTCGCGGTCGCCCGGCGCTCCTCGGTGCGCTACTTCAAGGCCAACGTCCGCTCGATCCTGCTGCTGGCCGTCGCCCTGGTGGTGGTCACCACGGCCGCGGTGGCCGGGGCGGTGCACTGGCTGCTGCCCGCCCTGCCGGTCGCCGCCGCGATCGCGGTCGGCGCGCTGGTCTCCCCGCCCGACCCGGTGGCCGCCGTCGCGGTGGCCGGCAGCGTCGGCCTGCCCCGGCGCCTGGTGGCGATCCTGGAGAGCGAGGGACTGTTCAACGACGTCACCGCGATCGTCGTCTACTCACTGGCCATCGAGGCCGTGGTCAGCGGCGACTTCTCGATCGGCCACGCGGCGCTGCGCTTCGTCCTCTCCGCGGTGCTCGCCGTGGTCGTCGGCGTCGCCCTCGGCTGGGTGAACGCCAAGCTCGCCGAGCGCCTGGACGACCCGACCCAGCAGGTCGCGCTCAACCTGCTGGTGCCCTTCGCCGCCTACACCATCGCCGAGGAGATCCACGGCTCCGGCGTGCTCGCCGTCGTGGTCTGCGCGCTCTACCTCGCCGAGCGGGCCGCCGACGCCGACGCCGTCTCCTACCGGCTGGTCGGCAACGCCTTCTGGGAGGTCGTCGAGATCCTGATCACCGGCGTCGCCTTCGGCCTGATCGGCCTGGAGCTGGCCACCGTGCTCAAGGAGGCCGGCCGTGGCTGGACCGGCTTCATCAGCGACGCCGCCGTGGTCATCGGGGTGGTCGTGGTGGTCCGGCTGCTCTGGCTGCTGCCGGCCGGCTGGCTGTCGAAGAGGCTGCGCAGCGGCGACGACGAGGACACCCCGTTCAGCTGGAAGGAGAGCGTGATCCTCTGGTGGTCCGGCATGCGCGGCGTGGCCACCGTCGCCCTGGCCCTCGCCATCCCGCTCACCCTGCACTCCGGCGCGGACTTCCCCGAGCGCGGCCGACTGGTCTTCATCGCCTTCAGCGTGGTGCTGTTCACCCTGCTGGTGCAGGGGCTCACCCTGCCCTGGCTGGCCAAGCGGCTCGAACTGGACATCGACCAGGACAAGCACGAGCAGGCCGTGCGCCAGCTCTGGTGGCGGGCCGCCAAGGCGGGGCTCCAGCGGCTCGGCGAACTGGAGGAGCAGGACCGGCTGCCCGCCGAGGTCGCCGACCGCCTGCGGGACCGTCAGCACGACCGGCTGGCCCGGCTCTGCCCGGAGAACTACGCCGAGGAGGAGGCCTCCGAGGCGAAGCTGCGCCTCACCCAGTGGCGGGCCGCCCGGGACGTCGAGCAGGAGATGATCGCCGCCTCCCGCCGCGAGATGCTCGCCGCCCGCAGCGAGCTCGGCGCCGATCCGGAGCTGGTCGACCAGGTGCTGCGCGGGCTGGACCTGCGCTCGGAACGGAAGTGACGAGGAGTCCGGCCGCCGCGGGCCGGAATGTGCGCGACCCCGCCGCCGGTTGCATAGGCTGAGCCCGGGCAGGCCGTCAACGACGTCGGCGCACCACCAGTACCCGCACGACCTCGCACGGAGACCCTTGCGGCCTGGCCCGCACCGCCTGGCCCTGCCGGTATCCGCACCCAGATGAATCGAGGAACCCCCGATGTCGGAGACCCGCGCCGACGCCCGCACCCCGCTCGACCGCACCCCGCAGTGGGCCGCCCTCGGAAAGCACCGGGCCGCGCTGGGCGACACGCACCTGCGCGAGCTGTTCGCCGCCGACCCGGAGCGCGGCCGCCGCTACACCCTCCAGGTCGGCGACCTGCACGTGGACTACGCCAAGCACCTGGTCACCGACGAGACGCTGGAACTGCTGCGCGAACTCGCCGCGGCCACCGGCGTCGCCGGGCTGCGGGACGCGATGTTCCGCGGCGAGAAGATCAACAACACCGAGCACCGTGCCGTCCTGCACACCGCGCTGCGCGCCCCGCGCGGCGCCGTGATCGAGGTCGACGGCGAGAACGTGGTGCCCGCCGTGCACGCCGTCCTCGACAAGATGGCCGGTTTCGCCGAGCGGGTCCGCAGCGGCGAGTGGCGCGGCCACACCGGCAAGCCGATCCGCACCGTCGTCAACATCGGCATCGGCGGCTCCGACCTCGGCCCCGCGATGGCCTACGAGGTGCTCCGCTCGTACTCCAGGCGCGACCTCGACGTCCGCTTCGTCTCCAACGTGGACGGCGCCGACCTGCACGAGGCGGTCCGCGACCTCGACCCGGCCGAGACGCTGTTCATCGTCGCCTCGAAGACCTTCACCACCATCGAGACCATCACCAACGCGGTCTCCGCCCGCGACTGGCTGCTCACCGGGCTGGGCGCCGGCACCGAGGCGGTGGCCAAGCACTTCGTCGCGCTGTCCACCAACGCCGAGGGCGTGCAGGACTTCGGCATCGACACCGCCAACATGTTCGAGTTCTGGGACTGGGTCGGCGGCCGCTACTCCTACGACTCGGCGATCGGCCTCTCGCTGATGATCGCCATCGGCCCGGACGCCTTCCGCGAGATGCTGGACGGCTTCCACCTGGTCGACGAGCACTTCCGCACCGCGCCGCCGGAGCAGAACGTCCCGCTGCTGCTCGGCCTGCTCGGCGTCTGGTACGGCGCGTTCTTCGACGCCCAGGCGCACGCCGTGCTGCCCTACTCGCACTACCTGTCGAAGTTCACCGCCTACCTGCAGCAGCTGGACATGGAGTCCAACGGCAAGTCGGTGACCCGCGACGGCTCGCCGGTGAACTGGCAGACCGGCCCGGTGGTCTGGGGCACCCCCGGCACCAACGGCCAGCACGCCTACTACCAGCTGCTGCACCAGGGCACCAAGGTCATCCCGGCCGACTTCATCGGCTTCGCCGAGCCGGTCGCCGACCTGCTCCCGGGCCTGGTCGCCCAGCACGACCTGCTGCTGGCCAACTTCTTCGCCCAGACCCAGGCGCTGGCCTTCGGCAAGACACCGGAGGAGGTCGCGGCCGAGGGCGTGCCCGCCGAACTCGTCCCGCACAAGACCTTCCAGGGCAACCACCCGACCACCACCATCCTGGCCGCCGAGCTGACCCCCTCGGTGCTCGGCCAGCTGGTCGCGCTGTACGAGCACAAGGTGTTCGTCCAGGGCGCGATCTGGAACATCGACTCCTTCGACCAGTGGGGCGTCGAGCTGGGCAAGGTGCTCGCCAAGCGGATCGAGCCGGTGCTGCTCACCGGCGAGGGCGCCGAGCAGCTGGACAGCTCCACCGCCGAGCTGGTCGCCCGCTACCGCGCGCTGCGCGGCCGCTGAGCCCCGGCCGGGCCGTCCGCTCCGGCGGGCGGCCCGGCGTCCTCGTCCCGTCGGACGCGGCGGAGAACGCCGAGAGGCCCCTCGCTTTCGCAAGGGGCCTCTCGGCTGTCTGTGCGCCGCCAGGGACTCGAACCCCGGACCCGCTGATTAAGAGTCAGCTGCTCTAACCAACTGAGCTAGCGGCGCCTGCTGACAGAGAAGACTTTAGCAGCGGCTCCGGCCCGCGCCAAAATCGAATACCGGCCGTCCGGCGTTCACCCCCCGGTCACGACCGCCGCGCCGGCCGGCACCGCCGGGACCGGCTCCCGGGCCGCCCGCACGCACGCCCACAGCACCACCGAGGCGCCCGGCAGCCACGGCTCCCGGTCCTCCGGCGCGACGATCCACCGGCCGGAGCCCAGCCCGGGGGAGTCCGGGCTGTTCACCATGCGCTGCACCGGCGGCACCGTCACCGCGTCGCCCCTGCCGTGGCACAGCAGCGGCGGCACGTCCCGGGCCCACTCCTCCCAGGCCAGCAGCCGGCGCAGCCGGGGCGCCGCGCCGGGCCGGACGAACAGCAGCGTCCGCCCCCGGTAGGAGGCGACCGGCCCGCAGCCGGGCCCGGAGGCCCACAGCTCGTCCAGCACCCGGCGGCCGAACAGGGCCGGCATGCTGATCACGTCGAAGGCGCGACCGCAGGGCAGCACCGAGGGCGCCCACGGGCGGGCCTCCCAGAGGGCGCGCATGCTGCGCGGGTACTCGCTGGCGGAGGCGAGCCAGGCCTCCCCGGCGACGGTGACGTACTCCACCGACTGATACGTCCAGATGTCCACGGACAGCAGCCTGCGCGGTCCGCCGGCACGGCGGGAGGGAAAGCACCGTTCGCCGGACACGGCAACGGGGAACCGCGTACCCTTCCCGCTCGCGCATATGCCAGCGGCGAATGTTCGGGTGCGCTCAGTCCTCGTGGCGGCGGGGCTGGAGCAGGCCGCGGCCGTACTCGATCATCTTGGCGGCGTAGTCCGGGGTCCAGTCCGCGCGCCGGGCGATCTCGGTGCCCGACAGCGCGTCGAAACGGCGCGGGTCCGCCAGCTGGGCGGCGGCGACCGCCTGGAAGTCGGTGGCCCGCTCGGCCGCCGCCCGGAAGGCCAGGGCCAGCTCGGTGGAGCGGCGCAGCAGCTCCGCGGGGTCGTCGATCGACTCCAGGTCGAAGAAGCGTTCCGGCTCCGGCTCGGCGGACTGCGGCTCGAACAGCAGCTGCACCGGACGCAGACGCCGCCCGGGGTCGGCCGGACCGCCGTGGTCGGACGCCTTCGTGTGGGAGTCGGGCATGGACGGACACCTCCGGGTCTCGGTGGGGGGTGGGCGGCGGCTGCTCCGGGCCGCGCCGCCCGGCCGCGGCCGCCGTCCATTGTCGCGCGGCACCGGCCGGTAACGGAACGGTGCGCGTGCGGGCGCTATTCCCCCGTACGCGCCGGGGTCGTGCCCCCGCGGCGGCGCCACTCCTTCGGGTGGTCCGGGGCCCGGGGCGTCATCGCGGACGCGGGCCCGCCGTTGTCCCGGGTGTTCGCGCGGACCACACGCCCCCGGAGGAACCATGCGTGCACGGAAGGCCCTTCCGGCCCTCGCCCTGCCCCTCGCCCTGCCACTGGTGTCGGTGCCGGTGGCGGCCCCTGCGGCCGCGGCCGCCGAGACCACCGTCGTGGTGACCGGCGCGAAGAGCGCCCCCGGCGGCTGGTCCACGGCGACCTGCCCCGCCCGCAGCCACCTGACCGGCGGCGGCTACACCCTCGCCCCGGCCGGCCCGGGCGACACCGTCCTGGCGAACGCCCCGGCCGCGGCCGACCCCGGCTCCTGGTCGGCGCGCGCCGAGCGCGGCGTCGTCACGGCCTACGCCCTCTGCGAGACCGAGGACTGACCACGTCGGCGGCCGCTCAGCGCAGCCGGATCCGGTGCTCGGTGAGGTGGTCCAGCACCTGGTGGTTGGCCTCCCAGCCGTCCGGGAAGGTCACCGGGACGCCCAGCTGGACCGGCTCGGTGGACGGATGCTCGTCCAGCAGCTCGCCGATTCCGGCCCGGGCCACCACGATGCAGGCGTGCCGGTGCCGGGAGGCGAGCACGCACAGCCGGCCGGTCTCCAGGTGGAAGGCCGTCGCGTCGGGCCGCCCGGAGAGCGGGTGCAGCACCACCGTGACGTCGTACTCGCGGCCCTGCAACCGGTTGGCGGTGTCCACCGTGACGGCCGGGCCGGCCGCCTGGTCCACCGGGACGCCCGCCGTGAGCAGGGCCGCGCGGACGGCCGCGGCCTGGTCCCGGTGGGCGGTGCCGACCGCGATCCGGTCCGCGGTGAGCGGGGCCTCGCCCTGTTCGGAGCGGGCGGTCAGCCCGCGCTCCAGCAGCCGCCGGACGGTGGCCGCGACGGCCGCCACCGCCTGCGGGTCGGTCCGTACGGTGTGCCGGGCGGGCAGCTCCAGCAGCGCCCAGCCGTGCTCGGCGGCCCGGTCGATCGCGGCGTCCAGCGCCGAGCCGTCCGGCCGGACGGCGGCGGTCAGCCGACGGTCGTCCGGGCCGGTGCCGGAACGGAACGGCGTGTACGGGTAGAAGGCCCGCGAGATCAGCGGCGCCGCGCTGGCCGGCAGGCGCCAGGAGACCGGCAGGCGGTGCGGCTCGATCTGCGGGTTGTGCGCCAGCATGGTGACCACGGCGCTGCTCGACGGGTCGTACGACAGGCCCGCCCACTGCTCGGTGCCGACCACGGTGAACGGGTCCAGCTGGCCCGGGTCGCCGACGAACAGCGCCCGCTCGAACAGCCGGGCCACCGCGAGCAGGGCGTCCGAGCGCATCTGGTACGCCTCGTCGACGATCGCGTGCCGCCACGGCGCCTCGGCCCGCACCCACTGCCACTTGGCGGAGGTGGAGACCACCACGTCGTGCTCGACCAGGTCGGCGACCTTGTCGGAGAGCGTGACGTTGGCGTGCTTCAGCACCTCCGGGCCGGGCCGGGAGTCCGCGGCGTGCAGTCGGCCGATCGTCAACTCCGGCGCCTTCTCGGCCAGTCGGCCGACCAGGTCGTCCACCTGCCCGTTGGTCTGGGCGACGATCATCAGCCGCTCGCCGGCCCCGACCAGCTCCCGGGCCGCCCGCACCACCAGCGTCGACTTCCCGGCGCCGGGCGGGGAGTCCACCACCACGCCGCGCGGGGCGCCGGCCGGCGGGTGGACGGTCGCCGCCAGGATCCGGGCCACGGCGGCGTCGGCCGCCGCACCCGGTGCCTGCTCGGTGCTCATCTCGGCCATCACTCCCACTCCTCGGAGACGGACGGGGCGGGTACGGGCGCGGCGCCGGGCGGGCCGCCGTGCGTCCACGGGGTGTCGTCCGGCTCGGGCAGCGGCGCGGACTGGCGGACCGTCAGCTCGAAGAGCGTGAAGGTGACCAGGTCGCCGGGTTCGGGCAGGCTGCCCGGCTCGGGCTCCTTCTTCCGGCCCATGCCGGACAGCATCCGCAGGGTGATGGTGCCCCCGGCCGGGTCGACCGCCGCGATCTCCGCCTTCTGCGCGGCCGGGCCCCCCTCGGCCTCCGAGCGGACCCGGTGGGCCTCCCGCCCGAGGTCCGCGTGCGGGCGGTCGGCGGTGCGCAGGGTGACCAGCGGGCGCGGCTTGGGGGAGCGGCCGGTGGTGTCGTAGTCCGGCACCACCTCCGTCACCACGCCGCTGAACGCCTCGCCGGCCAGCCGGTGTCCGGCCATCGCCAGCGGGTCGTCCAGCGCCTCCTGGACGTCCAGCCGGGCCTGCTCGCGCTCGCGCTGGGCGAGCTTGCGGGCGGCCGTCACGGCGTCGTCCTGCCGGGGCTGCGGCGGCTCGCCGGCCGCCAGCCGGTCCCGGTGGCCGGTGTACGACCAGCGGTCGCCGGTCCAGCGCTCCGCCAGGTGCCCGGCGGGCGGCAGCGTCCGCAGCAGGTCCAGGCCGTGCCAGACGTCCCGCCAGGTGGGCAGCAGCACGGCCGTCAGCACCTCGCGCAGCTCCTCGACGGCTGTGCGGACGGCCGCCCGGGCGCGCTCGGCGGCGGCCTCGTCGCGCTGCTCGACGCCGTGCTGCAGGGCGGCCGTGGCGGCGTCGTAGCGGGCGATCGCGGGGGCGAGCACGAACTCGTCGAAGCGCGGATCGGTGGCCGGGCCGGCCGGTGGGTGCAGCAGCTGCCCCCGGTCGTCCCGGGCGGACTCGGCGCGCTCGGCCGCCTCGGCGCCGGTCAGGCCCCTCGGCGGGGCGTGCCAGGCCAACCGGGCGGCCAGGTGCTGGTCCTCCAGGTGGCTCTGGCCGGTGGCCCAGTGCCGGGCCAGCAGGCCGGTCATCGACAGCAGCAGGCTGGTGCCGGGCACCTGGGCCCGGTCGGTGAGGTGGGTCAGCCAGCGGCCGAGCAGCGGCACCCGCACCGGGGCCGGGTACGGGCCCGGCTCGTCGTCCTCGACCGTGCGGCGGAACCGGGTGGAGCGGCCGAGCAGGGCCAGGTGCCGCACGCCGGCGCCGTTCGGCACGATCAGCTGCGGTGCGTCGGCGCACAGCTCGCGGAACACCTGCGTCTTCTCGCCGGTCTCCGGGTCCTTCTCGGAGCCCTCGATCTGCTCCACGTCCTCGGCGAAGGACTCCAGGTACGGCAGCAGGTCGGCGGCCAGCTCGGCCAGGAAGTCGAACCGCAGGGTGCGGTTGAGCGGCTGCGGCACCAGGTGCAGCCGGGGCGCGTCCCGGTCGGTGCCCAGCATCACCGCCAGCGGCGCACCGGCCTCGCCGGCCGCGGTCAGCGGGACGACCACCATCGGGCGGTCGGACAGGTGCCGGTGCCGGACGGTGGCCAGCGGCTCGGCCCGCCCGCTGCGGACGGCCTCCAGCCGGGCCAGGGTGGTCAGCAGACTCATCGGCCCGCCACCTCCGCGGGCCCGGCGTGGGTGTGCGCCCGCCCGCGGCCTTCGCCGGCGAGCCCGTTCCGTCCGCTCATGCGCGACCCGCCACCGGGATCCTGCCCAGCGCCTCGGCGCGCAGGGCGGCCGCGTAGGCCAGCCGCTCGGCCGCCTCGTCCGGGCCGGTCTCGGCATCGGTGGTGGCTTCGGCGGTGACGGCTTCGGTGGCGGCGGCGGCGAGCGCCTGCGTCACCGTCCGGATGCTGCCCAACTCGCCGCGCACGCCCCGGCCCAGCTGCTCGACCCGGTCGCCGCAACGGGCCCGGGCGCGGCAGTGGAAGCCCAGCTCGCAGGTGGAGAGGCAGTCCGGGCCGTACGCGGCGGGCACCGCCTCGACCGAGGCGGCCAGCTCCTCGGCGGAGCGGGTCGGCACGCCGTCCTCGTCGGCCGCCAGGTCGAAGTCGGCCCCGGCCGGCAGCTCCGCCAGCAGTCGGCCGATGCCGGTCATCTGGCCCAGCTGGCGGCGGGTGGTGGCCAGCTCGCGGCGGACGTCGACGGCGACGGCCGTCGGCCGGTTGCCGAAGTCCTTCGGGCAGACCAGCAGCACGCTCGACCGGGGACTGCCCGGCAGCCGCTGCTCGGTGTACGGGTCCGTGGCGAGCGGCCGGCCGGCCAGCGCGGCGGCGGCCTGCTGGAGCGCCAGCACGTACACGGCGGCCTGCCGGGCGGCGGCGCCGACCTTGGCCGGGTCCGCGCCGCCGTCCAGCACCGGGAAGGACTTGATCTCGACCACCGTGCACCGGCCGCCGTGCACCACGACCGCGTCCGGCTCCAGGTAGGCGGTGCCGCCGGCCACGTCCAGCCGCAGCATCGGGTGGTCCAGCAGCGTCCAGGCGTCCGGGTCGGCGGCGGCCCGGGCCAGCGCCTCGACCGTCCGGTCGGCCCGGACGGCGGGGCCGGAGCGGTGCAGCAGATCCGGTACCTGCACGGGGGCGCCGCCGTCCGCCGGGACGCCGAGGTGGGCGCGCAGCGGCTCCAGCAGCGCGGCGTAGTCGTCCGCCTTCAGCCGGGACTCGAAGATCACGCCGCGGGCGATCGCGAACGGGGACTGCCCGAAGGGCGCGGGGCGGCCGAGCCGGGCGGCCAGCGCCGACTTGTCCACCCCCGCCGCGTCGAGCACGGCGCGGCGGTGGCAGCCGGGATTGGCGGCGAGCGCGGCGAGGGAGCGGGCGTTCAGACTGCGCTGCGGTGCCGGTCCGCGCAGCTCGGCGAGCCGCTGGGCGAGCGGCTCAGCGTGCCCGCTGGACGGGACGTTCGTCGAGACGTTCATGGTGCGGCCCAGTGTCGCACCCGGGTCCGACAATGCGGTGCGGACCGGCCTGTTCCGGCCTGTTCCGGCCTGAACCGCGCGTCCCCGCCGGAGGGGACACCCCGCGCCGTGGTCGGCCGGACACCCGTTCCGCTCCGAGCGCCGTCCGCCCCGGGGCCGTTCCCGCCCGGCCCGCGATCGTGCCCGCCGTCCGGGTGAGGGATCATGGAACCCGGTGCTCAAGGGTGAGACCGACCGTTGCCACCGCCCCGCTGCGAGGAGCCTGCCATGCCCGCCCGAATCGTGCTGGTCCGCCACGGCGAGACCGAATGGTCGGCCACCGGCCGCCACACCGGCCGCACCGACATCCCGCTGACCGAGGAAGGCCGCGCCATGGCCAGGGCCCTCGGTGCCCGCCTGGCCAAGGCCCCCTGGAACGGGCTGCCGGACGCGCTCGTCTACACCAGCCCGCTCGGCCGCGCCAAGGAGACCTGCGCGCTGGCCGGCTTCGGTGATCGTGCGGTCGAGCGCCCGGAACTCATGGAGTGGGACTACGGCCAGTACGAGGGCCGCACCGGCGCGGACATCCGCGCCACCGACCACCCCGGCTGGCTGATCTGGCGCGACGGTGTGCCCGGCGGCGAGAAGCTGTCCGAGGTGGCCGCCCGGGTGGACGCCTTCCTCGCCGACCTGAACGAGGAGCACGGTGTCCCCGAGGCCGACACCACCGTCATGCACTGCGCCGACCGGGACGTCGTCCTGTTCGCGCACGGCCACCTGCTGCGCATCCTGACCGCCCGCTGGCTGGGCCTGCCGCCCGAGTTCGCCCAGCGGTTCAAGCTCGGCACGGCCGCGCTCTGCGTGCTGTCCTGGGAGTACGGCGCGCCGGCCGTGGAGGTCTGGAACGACCTCTCCCACCTGGAGGGCCTGGCCGCCGGACACTGACGGCACGTCAACAGCCGTGCCTCAGGCGGCCACCGCCTGGTCGTACCCGACCAGGAAGCGGCGGACCTCGGGCGCGGCGGCGTGCGGGCGCAGCCGTTCGGCGGTGTCCGCCAGCATGCTCCGGATCCGGGCCGAGCGGACCTCGCCGAACAGCGCCACGGCGGCCGAGCCGTGGTGTGCCGCGCCCGCCAAGTCGCCCCGGCCGAGCCGGTCGTGGGCCAGCTCGGCGGTGTACAGCACCCGGTTGCGGACGAAGTGCGGCTGCTGCAGCGCTATGGCCAGCCCGGCCTGCGCGCTGGCGCGGTCCCAGTCGCCGAGCGCGGACCAGCACTGCGACTGCAGGCCGGCGATCTCCGCCTCGCCGAAGAAGGACATCCACTCCGGATCGTCCTCGGAGGCGCCGCGGTCGAACAGGATGTACGCCCGGGCGATCGCGCGTTCGCAGGCGGCGCGGTCCTGCAGCAGCGCCCAGCCGCCGGCCTCGCGCATGGCCAGCAGCGCGAGCAGCCGGTCGGAGTCCAGCTGGCGGGCGGCGACCTGCCCGGCCTGGGCGGCGCGCAGCGCCTCGCGCGGCCGGCCGGCGTCCCGGGCGAGGAAGGCGCTGTTGCAGAACACGTGCGCCTCCAGTGCGGCGTCGCCGGCCATGCGGGCGGTGGCGAGCGCCTCGGCGTAGAGCGAGCGGGCGTCCGCCAGCCGGTTCGAGTCGTGCGCCAACCAGCCGACCGAGATGGCGAGTTCGCCGGCTCCGGCCTGGAGCCGTCGTTCGGTCTCCGCGCTGTACTCGCCCTCGTTGAGCAGGAGGTAGGCGGTGCGCAGCGACTGTCCGGCGCGCTCGAACAGGGTGTCGCCGCCGTACGCGTCGTCGGCCAACCGGATGTCCCGGACGGCCTGTTCGACGCAGAGCACCTCGGCGGCACCGACCTTGCAGGGCGGCGGTACGGGCCGGGGCCGGCCGGGCACGAAGGCGCCGGGGCCCGGGTCGAACAGCGCGGGTGCCGCGGGTGCCGCGGGCGCGGCGGTGGGGGCGGCGGCCACCGCCGCGGCCACGGTCGGCCGGTCGATGCCGACCACGGTGGCCAGCGCGGTCGGGCCGCCGGCCAGGAACGTACGGCGACGCACGTCGTCGTTCTCCTCGTCGAGATAGAGCGATCCATCGGGCCCCCGGGGCACCGCGACGGCGTTCGGCCACGGGGGCCCGTCCGAAGCGGCTGGATCCGCGTACGGCGAGGCAGCGTACGGGAGTTGAGTGGAGAGTGGTGAGCGCGGGGCGGGCAGGGGCGGGAACGGCGGGTGGAGCGTGGGCATTTCGGCGCTCCCGCCGGCACTCTCCGCTGAGCGGCGGCGGACAGCGGTCCGGGGGGAGAAGCCGAGGTCGGTGAGCGTGCGATCCGGCCACATGTGCCGAAAGACCCGCTCGTAGGCGTAGTTGGGGCAGCGGATCTCACCGGATTCGACCCGTCCGACGTAGCGGGCGTCGCAGGACACGTGCTCCCCGATCTCCCGGGCCGCCCGGCGCACGGCCATGGCGAACTCGCCGGGTGAGCGGTCGCCGCGCAGTGCGCGCATCGCGGTGTTGGGTGACGGGCGGTTCGGCTCGGCCGGTGGGGTGGCTGCCATGGTGCGCTCCGTGGTCGTGCGGGGGCGGTGGTGCGGGCGCGGGGCCGGGGCCGGAGGTGCGCGGGTGTACGGGGTGCGAGGGTCGGGGTGCGGTGCGGGGGTCGATGGACGGGGGCCGGGGTTGGACTGTGCGGCGGTGCGGGAACGGCCCGATGGGGCCGGTGGGGTCGTGGTGATCCGCCACCGACAGTACCCGGCGTGACGGGCCGAACACAGCCGGTTTGTGGGAGATGTGCTAACAATTCGGTATAAACCGGGCGGGGTTGTGGGTTATCCGCCATGAAATGCCATGCCTTGCTGTAAGGCGCCCCGTGGCCTCGGGCGGGTCCGCCGCGTTGTCCTGATACGTGGAAGCCCAGGCCGTCGCCCCGGCCCGCCGCTCGTCCCCGCGGCCCCCACCTCCCCGGGCGGCAGTGCTTCCGACCCGACCAGGTACAGGAGGGCCCATGATGGCCACCGGACTGCCGCAGTACCGACCGGTCGCCGGGGGTGTGCTGGCCGGCGCCGCCCCCGCCCTGCTCCCCGATCCGGCCGACGACCGGATCCCCGGCCGGGGCCCGGTCGAGGGCGGCCGCGCCTCCTGCGGCGGGCGGCACCCCGGCCACCGCCTCGTCCCCAGCGTGGACCAGGACACCCTCGTCACCACCTACGACACCGTGACGGTCGCCCTGCGGCACGGCCTGGAGGCGGTCGACATCCTGCGGCTGCGCCGCGCCTGCGGGGCCGTCCTGCAGAGCCGCAACGGCAGCACCGTCACCTTCCTCGTCCCCGCCGGCACCTTCGAGACCTGGCACCTGCCCGGCAGCTCCTGTACGGCCGGCGCCCTGCTGCCGGCCGGCACCGACCCACGCTGGGTGATGCCCCCCGCCGGCGCCGTCTGCGCCGCCCGCCCCACTGACGCCTGGGTACTCCGCTCCGCCCTCTGCGAGGCCGCCTGCACACTCACCGCAGGCGGCCTCGGCCCGTTCTAGCGGGCGTGCCGTGCGGATCCCGCCGGGCCGCGAGCCTGGCCCGCCCCTCCGGCCGGATCCACCCGGCACGCCCCCCGAACATCCCTGACCTGCGAGGTCGCTCCGCCCGGCGGCGATAATGGCGGTCATGGGACGAAGCAGCAGAGCCGCCCGGGGCGCGGGCCGCAGCACCGAGCGCGACACCGGGCCGGCCGTCACCGGCCCCGGCGGCCGCACCCACGCCCAGGGTCCGCTCGCCAGCCCCGTCGGCTCCGGCCTCGCCGAACTGCGCCCCGACCGCGACCGCCCGGCGGCCTGGTCGCTGCTGATCGACGGCGCCCCGCAGTCGCTGGTCGACCTCGCCGATCCCACCCACCTGGGCTTCGAGTACCAGCGCCGGCTCGGCCACCTGATCGACCTGGTCGCCCCGCCCGGCCGCCCGCTCACCGTGCTGCACCTCGGCGGCGGCGCCCTCACCCTGGCCCGCTACGTCGCGGCCACCCGGCCCCGTTCCCGCCAGCAGGTCGCCGAGATCGACACCGCGCTCACCGAACTCGTCCGCACCGAACTCCCGTTGGAGCGCGGCTGGCAGATCAAGGTGCGCGGCGCCGACGCCCGCAGCGTGCTCGAACGCACCCCCGAGGGCAGCGTCGACCTGGTCATCACCGACGTCTTCTCCGGCGCCCGCACCCCGGCCCACTGCACCACCGTCGAGTTCACCGCCCTCGCCGCCCGCGCCCTCGCCCCTGGCGGCTGGTACGCGGCCAACATCGCCGACGGCTCGTCCCTGCCCTTCGCCCGCTCCCAGATCGCCACCCTCGGCGCCGTCTTCCCCGAACTGTGCCTGGTCGCCGACCCGGCCGTGCTGCGCGGCAAGCGCTTCGGGAACCTCGTCCTCGCCGGCGCCCACACCCCCCTCCCGATCGCCGACCTCACCCGCCGCGTCGCCTCCGACTCCGCCCTCGGCCGGGTCGAACACGGCCCCGCCCTCACCGCCTTCGCCGCCGGGGCCACCCCCGCCACGGACGCCACCGCGGCCCCCTCCCCGGCCCCGCCCCCGGGCGTCTTCCGCTGACCACCCGCAGGGCCGGGCGGCCGGAATCCACCGGTGGCCCCCCGGGTCGCGGCCGACAGCGGCCGTCGTCGCCCGGCCCGCGCACCGAGCCGTACTGCCGCGCGATGGGCGCCACCCGGATCGGCCGCACGCCGTCCGGTTCGATCCCCGGGGGTGAACTCCCCCTGCCGGCACTGGAGCTGTGGTCGGGGGCCTGATCCCCGGGGCCTCATCCCGTTCAGTGCCCGCGCGGCAGGCCGCGGTGTTTGCACATGGCCGCGCCGGTCAGCAGCAGTCCGGCGGCGATCGGCGCGAGGACGGCGGTCGCGGTGGCGGAGCCGTCGTCCAGGGCCGTCACCGTGGCGGTGTCGGCGAGCGTGAGTGTCTCGGGCGGCTCGGCGGGCGTGCCGGGCGGGGCCGGTACGGCGGTGGTGGCGCCCGCCTGGTCGGAACTCGTGGCGGGTCCGACCGCGCCCGGTCCGTCCGGCGCGGTGGCCTCCTGGACCGTGGACTCCCCGGACTCCCCGGAGGCCGCTCCGGGCGGGCGCGCGGAGGTGGCCGGGGCGGCGGAGCGGCCGGTGCCGGTGCCGGGGCGTGCGGGGGTGCGCAGCTCGGCGGGCTCGCCGTCCCGGGAGGCGCGCGTCCCGGTGGGGCGGCCCTGGGTTGGGACGGGGTCGAGCAGACCGGAGGCGAGCGCGAAGGCGTCGGGGACGGCGGCCCGCTGGCCGGGCAGGGGGAGTCCGCCGGAGCGGATCCGGTCCTGGAGGACGTCGCCGACCGTCCCGGTGGCGCCGGTGACGCCGGTGTCGGAGCCGGTGCCGGTCAGGTCCCCGGCGAGTCCGGGGGAGTCGGCCGCCTCCCCGGCCGCCGCGCCCCCGGACTCGCCGGGCCGCTTGGCTGACTGGCCGTCGCGCGCGGGCTGCCCGGCCTGGACGGCCTGCCCGTTGTGCACGGGCTGGGCGTGCACGGCCCCGCTGTGCAGGGCACGGCGGACGGCGGGCTGTGCCTGGGCCGGCAGCGGGTCGACGGACGCGGCGTACGCGCCGGGAGCACCGAAGCCCCAGAGCTGGACGAGGAGGGCACCGCCGGCCGCGACGGCGCGGGGGTGGGGCAGCCACCGGCCGATCGCGCTCCGCACGCCGACGCCGCCACGGGGGGCGGGTTCCTGGGGCTTGGTCGCGTGATTGGCTCGCATGTGAGTTGAGAACGAGCGGACGGGTCGTGAGGTCACGCCCGCCGTCACGGACAGTCATCGCACGGGTGGCCCCGGGGCCTGCTTCCCGGGGCCACCGGCCGCGGGACGGTCAGGAGTTGGGGCGCAGGGTCCAGGTGACGGTCATCACGCCGGTGACGGCGCCGTCGGCGCGGGTGATCTCGACGGTGACCGGGAACTCGGGGCGGCCGCCGGCGTCCAGCTCGGCGACGACCTCGGCGGCGGGGCGGCCGAGCACGGCGGTGGCGGTGACGTCTCCCATGGCCAGCTTCTTGTACGCGATCTCGGCGTTCACCGCGAGCGGCACGGCCCGGGAGAGCTGGTCGCCGAACGCGGCGAGCACGATGCAGCCGCTGGCGGACTCGGCGAGGGTGAACATCGCGCCGGCGTGCGGTCCGCCCACGTGGTTGTGGTACGCGGGCTGGTCGGGCAGCCGGAGCACGGCGCGTTCCGGGGTGGTCTCCAGGTACTCGAGCTTGAGGGTGTGCGCCATCGGCACGGTGGAGTCGAGCAGCTGGCCGATCGAAGGTGTGGTCATGGCGGCAATGTTACTAGTCGGTAGCTTCCGGCGGCAGGCCTGCGCCGGGAAAACCCGAACCGCCGTGGACAACTGAGGGAACGCGAAAACGCCCGAGGGGCCGACCTCTTGAAGAGATCGGCCCCTCGGGCTCTGGGGTGAGTGACGGGACTCGAACCCGCGGCCACCTGGACCACAACCAGGTGCTCTACCAACTGAGCTACACCCACCATCTGTCCGGACCGTTCCCGCTCTCGCGTTCCCGTTCCGACAGGAAGAACTCTACAGGATCCGAGAGGGTGCTCGCGCCAGGGTTTCGTTCCGGCGAACGCGGGCACCCCGGTGGACCTCCTGGACGCCGGTCAGTCCGTCGGTCGGTCCGTCGGGGCCTGGTACTTCTCGGCGATGGCGCGCGCGGTGTCGGCGTCCGGGCCGGGCTGTGGGACGAACACCGCCTCGCGGTAGTACCGCAGTTCGTCGATGCTCTCGCGGATGTCGGCGAGCGCCCGGTGGTTGCCGCCCTTCTGCGGGCTGTTGTAGTACGCCTTCGGGTACCAGCGGCGGGCCAGCTCCTTGATCGAGGAGACGTCCACGATCCGGTAGTGCAGGTGCTTCTCCAGGGCCGGCATGTCCCGGGCGAGGAAGCCGCGGTCGGTGGCCACCGAGTTGCCGCACAGCGGCGTCCGCCCGGCCTCCGGCACGTGCTGGCGGATGTACGCGAGCACCCGCTCCTCGGCCTCGGCCAGCGTCACGCCCTGCTCCAGCTCGTCCAGCAGCCCGGAGGAGGTGTGCATCGTGCGCACCACCTCGGGCATGCTCGCCAGCGCCTCCGCCGGCGGGCGGATGATGACGTCCACACCCTCGCCGAGGATGTTCAGCTCGGAGTCCGTCACCAGCGCCGCGACCTCGACCAGGGCGTCCCGGTCGAGGTCGAGGCCGGTCATTTCACAGTCGATCCATACCAAACGGTCATTCACACAGGTCACCCTACGGCGCGATCACGCGCCGCGGGGACCGCGGGAGCCGAGCGGGGCTCCGGGGCGCAGCCCTCGGCCTGGTGCTCCTCCGTGCCGCCGAGCTGGCCGTGGCCGTCCGGGCGCTCCCCGTCCCGGCCGGTCCGGACCGCGTGGCCGTCCCGCCCGGGGCGGCCCTCGCGGGTGGTCCGGGCGCCGTCGGCCGCCGCCACCCGGCCGCCCTGCGGACGGCCCTGCGGCGCCCTCGCCGGTCGGCCCCGGAGCTCGCCCGCCCCGGCCGTCGGCTGCCCGCCGGGGGCGGGAGCCGGCACCCGGCCGGTCGCCGCGCCGTGACCGCGCCCGGCGGAGCCCGCCGCGGTACCCGGCTCGTCCGCGGGCCGTTCGACCGCGCTGCGGTGCCCCTGTCCCTGGCCGCGCGCCCCCGGCTGGGGGTGGCCGTCCTCCGCCGCGGCGTGCTCCGCGGTGCGTGGCGGACGCCCCGCCCCCGGCCCGGCCTGCGGCGGGACCAGCGGTGACCGCGCCGGACCGCGCCCCGCACCCGGCTGCCCGGGGTGCGGCTGCTGTGCGGCCGGCTGGTGCGGATACGGCTGTCCGGCACGGGTGTGGAAGGACTGCGAGGCCGGCGTCCCGGCCTGCCCCGGACCGAACGGGCCGGGCTGGCCGTGCGGGCCCAGCTGTCCGGGCGCGACCGGCGGTGCGCCGTGCGGCAACGGCTGCCCGTGCGCGCCGCCCGGCATCGGTGCGCCGTTCCCGGCCGGGAACTGGTGCGCGGGCTGCGCACCGCCGAACAGTGCCCCGCCCGACCCGGCCGCGGCGGCCGCCGCCGCGTGCGGCAGGGCGCCGGGCAGCCGCAGGTCGCCGCCGTGCGGGCCGGTCGGCACGGCCGACTGCGGCCCGGGCCGGCGAGCCCGGTAGCTGGTCCGGTACGCGGCCGGGGACACCCCGAGCTGGCGGCGGAAGTGCCCGCGCAGCGCCACCGGCGAACGGAACCCGCAGCGGCGGGCGACGTCGTCCACCGACAGCTCCGAGGTCTCCAGCAGCCGCTGCGCCTGGAGCACCCGCTGGGTGATCAGCCACTGCAACGGCGCGCTGCCGGTGAGCGTGCGGAACCGCCGGTCGAAGGTGCGCCGACTCATGTAGGCGCGCGCCGCCAGCACCTCGACGTCGAACTGCTGGTTGAGGTTCTCCAACGCCCAGGTGACCACCTCGGCCAGCGGGTCGTTGCCGATCTCCTCCGGTAAAGACTGATCGATGTACTGGGCCTGTCCGCCGCCGCTGCGACGGCTCGGCACCACCAGCCGGCGGGCCAGTGCGTTGGCCGCCTCGGCGCCGTGGTCGCTGCGCACCACGTGCAGGCACAGGTCGATGCCGGCGGCGGTGCCGGCCGAGGTGAGCACGTCGCCGTCGTCGACGAAGAGCTCGCGCGGGTCGACGTGCACCCGGGGGTAGCGCTTGGCCAGCGTCGGCGCGTACATCCAGTGGGTGGTCGCCGGGCGGCCGTCGAGCAGGCCGGCGGCGGCGAGGACGAAGGCGCCGGTGCAGAGCCCGATGATCCGCGCGCCCTCGTGGTGGGCCTTGCGCAGGGCGGTGATCGCCTCGACCGGCGGGGGCTGCGAGATCGAGCGCCAGGCCGGTACCACGATCGTGCCGGCCCGGGCGAGGGCCTCCAGGCCGTACGGGGCGGAGAGGGTGAGGCCGCCGGTGGTGGCGAGCGGGCCCTCCTCCCCGGCGCAGACCAGCAGTCGGTAGCGCGGCACCCCGGCGTCCTGGCGGTCGACGCCGAAGACGGAGAGCGGGATCGAGCTCTCGAAGATCGGGGCGCCGCCGAAGATCAGCACCGCGACGGTCTCGCGGCGGCGCCGGCCGGAGAGCTTGCGCGGGGCGGAGATCGTGACCGGGGTCGGGGAGCCGTTCGCACCGGGCCCGCCGTGGCCCAGCGGGCCGTGGCCGGGGGAGCCCAGGGGGAGACCGGCGAGGGGGCCGCCCAGTGCGCCGGCGGGGGTGCCGTTCAGGCCAGGGGCGCCGTTCGTCCCGTTCGTCCCGCTCGGTCCGCCGTAGCCGGAGTAGGCGGTGAAGTCGCTGCCGTAGGCCTGCGGGTGGCTGACGGCGCCTCGGCTGACGGCGTGTCCGCCGTGCGCCGCTCCGCCGTGTGCCGGTCCGCCGTAGGTCGCTCCGCCGTGTGTCGTCCCGCCGTGCTCCGGGGCCGCCGCCGTGGTGCCGTTGGCGGCGCCGCCGGGGGAGGACACTGCGGGGTACGGGGAGTGCGAGGCGGCGCCCGAGGTGCCGGAGTTGCGGGTGGTGGCGGCGATCGCGGAGGTGCCAGTGCTTCTCGCGGACCGACCCGCGATACCGGCCACCGCCTGGCCGCTGTCAGGACCCGCGTCGCTCCTGCTCACCCTGCTCAAGGCGCTCAAGCCCCCTCGGTGGTGTGGTGTGGGTGGTGCGGCACTGCTCGCCAAGATCGAAATCTATCGGGTGGACCATTGCCGTTGTGACAAGTTCACCATCCGACGCTATGTCGACATGGCAATTTGGCGTGATGCATTCGATCACGAAGCGTGGCACCCGTCGACCTTTCTGGGAAGAGGGCCGGTGCAACGGTGGCTGGTTGTCGCAGGACCGGTCCTGGGGCGTCCGGCTCCCGCGCGCCCGGTCGGCGGGTCTGGACTGCGGATTTGCCCAAGCGGGAGGGATCGGCGCGAAATTGACCGAAAATCGGCGGTGCACGGGAGGGCGCACAGAAAGAGTCTGTGCGCCTCCCAGGCTTCATCCGGCCAAGGCCGGGGCGGCGGAACCGGGGCGCGACGCCCGGGTTACCGTCCTGCCGTGAATACCAACAGCCGGCTCGAACAGGCCAACGACAACGCCGCCGCCTTCTGGCTCGCCCAAGCCCGCGTGCACGGCTGGCGGTTCCGTACCCGACCGGGCTGGACGGCGGTTCGCTGCGCCCGCACCCCGGAGGACGCGCACCGCGTCGTGGTCACTCGCCCGTACACCGAACCAGGCTTGGTGGAACGTGAGTTGGAAGACCTCCTGGGCGAGTGGGAGACCATCCGCTTCACCCTGGAAGACCCGTACGGCGGGCTCGACCTGACCCGCTTCGGCGCCACCCGGATGCCGATCATGCCGGTGATGACCCGTGAACCCGGGCCGGTCGAAGGAGCGTCGGCGGCCCTCCCCGCCCTCTCGGAGGCGCACGGCGGCGGCTCCCTGACGGTCGATGAGGCGCTGGACGGCGACACCTTCGCGCAGGTCGAGCGGGCGATCGTGGACGGGTTCCCGCTGCCCGCCCGGCAGCCCTGGACCCGTGGCGACGCGCTCCCGGAGCGCCTGTGGGGCGAACCCGGGTGGCGGGCCTGGCTGGGGCGCGTCGACGGTGTCACCGCGGGCACCTGCCTCACCTACGACGACGGCCGGGCCACCGGGGTGTACTGGGTCGCCACGCTGCCCGCCCAGCGCGGCCGGGGCGTGGCCCGCGCCGTCCTCCAGGCCGCCCTGGCCCACGCGCATCCCGACCGCCCTGCCACCCTGGTCGCCACCTCGCTCGGTGAACCGCTCTACCGCAAGCTCGGGTTCACCGAGCAGGCCCGCACCTGCTGGTGGACCCGAACCTCCGTTGACGGCTGACGGCTGACGGCTGACGGTTGACGGCTGGGGTTTGGCGGCTGATGGCTGGCGTTTGGCGTTTGGCGTTTGACGGCTGACGGCCGGGCCGCCGCGTGGCGGACGGTTGGCCGAGAAGCGGGTGGGGTGGCAGGCGGGCCGGTGGCGCGGGAAGGTGCTACGGGGCGGCGGCCGCCGGCGCCACGGCGAACGTGGTCCGCGCCGGACCGGTCCCATCGGCCGTTGCGCGGACCGGCGTTGGGCGCGCCAATGCGGCGACGCGGCGCGCATTCGCGCCGGGATCCGTGCCCGCGGGCCCTCCCGAGCGGCCGTCGGCGACCACGGCAAGCTCGCCGGTGCGGTTTCGGACATCCGACCCCGCCACCGCAGCACCCGGGGCACCGGCCGCCCCGGTGGTCACGACCGCGGGCGCAAACGAGCCATCAGAGGCGGCCGCCGTCGGCCGTGCGCCGGACCGCGCGCTGAGGAGCGCCGTCGCGCGCACCGGCGCTCCGATGGAGCGCCGCCCGACCGGGCCGCCCGCGCGGATGCCCGGCCGGGGCGACGGCGCATTGCGCGCGGCGAGCACCTGCCCGACGGCCTCCGGCAGACCGGCCGCCTTCAGCGTCGGCCGGTAGCCGGGCTCGGCCCAGGGGCGGCCGTGGTGCAGCCAGACGCTGCGCAGGCCGGCCAGTTCGGCGCCGGCGATGTCGGCTGGCGCGTGGTCCCCGACCATCCAGGTGTGCGCGGCCCAGTTCCCGGTGGGCGCGACGCCGCACCGCTGGGCGGCTATCTCGAAGATCAGCGGATCCGGTTTAACGCAGTCCGCCTCCTCGGAGATGACCCAGCCGTCGACCAGCGGCCCCAGCCCGGTCCGCCGGATCTTCTCCAACTGCGGCCGGGTGCCGCCGTTGCTGACGATGCCGAGCGTCCACCCGGCCGCCCGCGCCGCCCGCAACGCGTCGACGTGTCCGGTGGGGCAGTGGATGTGGGAGTTGATGCCGCGTCGGTAGTGGGCGAGCAGGAACTCGGCGGAGGCGTCCAGACCGTAGCGGCGCCGGACAGCGGACAGTACGGTGCTGCGCGGTACGTAGCCGCCGCCGTCGAGGGTGACGAACCAGTCGAGGTCTCCGGGCGGTAGGTCGCGTTCGGACAGAAAATCCTGAGCCCAGGCCCGGAAAGCGGCGTCCCTGGGGAGCAGCGTGTTGTCGAGGTCGAACAGGAGCAGGGGCATGCCGAGCATGGTGCCAGCGGCTGCGCCTATGCACCTGGCAAATGCCAGACAGCGTCGCGAAGCCGTACACAGTGGCTGAAACGGGTTCCAGGACCAGGCGTACGGATGGGTCAGGGCGGGTCGGCTGAGGCTCGCGGGGCGTGACGGTTCGCGACGTGTCGCAACGGATCGTCGCCGATCCATGACAGTCCGGTCACGGTGTCCGGTGGGCCTGTTGCGTCGACTGGTCCGCTCAGTCAAGCTCCAGGGAACCTCCTTTCCGGAGGGGGCGCGTCGCCTGCGGGCAGGGCGCACTGCCGTCGGCGGGCGCATCCTCCTTTCGCGGGAACAACGTCGCTCCGAGGCCTCACCGCTGGGCTGGGCCTCCTACCCGTCGTACTCTGAAAGGAACAGGTCACATACGGTGCTGCGCGGCGCAGACCGACGTCATCCCGTGGGCGGGCCTGCTGCCCGGGCAGCGTTGTCCTCTCCTGTTGGCCCCTCTCCCTCGAAGAGCCGTGAGCCATGGCTGGTTTTGAGTCCTCCCGACCGGTGGAACCGGACGCCCCCCGCAGCGCGGGCGCAGCGACCGGGAACGACGACGGCCACGCGGACCGCGCCCCAGCCGACGGGCGCACCGAGGTATCGGGCCTGCTGCCTGCCGGCAGGAAGCCCGACGGGCAGATTGACGAACCGGGCCGCACGCCGGCCGCCGCGCACGCTGACGAGCGCGCCGTCGACCAGGCCGGCGAGCCGTCCGCCGACCGCGCCGACGAGCAGGCCGGTGACCGCGCAGTCGACCGTGCCGGTGACCGTGCCGACACCCCAGGTGGCGCCGGTGACCCGAGCACCGAGGAAGCCGTCCCCGGGCGGGGCGACCCCCGGGGCTTCGCGCGTGCTCTGCGTGGCCTCGTCCGGCGCGGCGGCCTCGCCCGACGCGGCCGTTCAGGGCCTCGCCAGCGGCGTGGCGAGTCTGCGGTCGACGCGGCGGGGGCTCCGGTGACGGGCCGCGTGGGCCCGGGTGCCGAGCGCCCGGAGGCGTCCGGCCTGCCTGGTGCGCACACCGAGTCGACGGCCCAGGACGCGTCCGCGCGCTCCCTCGACCCGGTGTTCCAGCACGGCGTCGTGGTCGGTTTCGACGGCTCATTGTCGAGCGAGCGCGCCCTCGCCTACGCGGTGGGCATGGCGCGTCGTTCGCAGTGCGGCCTGGTGATCGTGCACGTCGCCAACCGCCTGCCCGCCACTGTCTGGGCAGGCTGTGAACCTCCCGTCTTCGTCGACCTCCCCGACCACCGGACCGAGGTTCTGGGCCTGGAACTCGCCTGCGCGGACTTCCTCACCGGGGTGCCGTGGATCCTGATCGAGCGCGGCGGCGACATCTGCCACGAGATCGAGGAGGTCGGCCGTGAGTACGCCGCCGACGCGATCGTCGTCGGCACGACACACGGCCTGCTCGGCAAGATCTTCGGCTCGGTCTCCGGACGGCTGGCGCGGCGGGCCAACCGCCCGGTGATCGTGATCCCCTGACGCCCCCTCATGGTGCTGCTTGCGCGCGCCCCTCGGGACGTCTCGCCGCTGTCGCCCGCTCCTCAACACCGCCTGAGGAGCGGGGTGTTGCTCCGGTCGGCTCGGCTCAGAACGCGGCGCCGATCTCCCGGGCGATGAGCATGCGCTGAACCTCCGATGTGCCCTCCCCGATTTCCAGGATCTTGCAGTCGCGCCAGAAACGGGCGACCGGGAACTCGTTCATGAAGCCGTACCCGCCGTGGATCTGGGTCGCCTCGCGGGCGTTGTCGACGGCGGCCTCGGACGAGTACAGCTTCGCGATCGCGGCCTCCTTCTTGAACGGTTCGCCGTGCAGCAGCCGGGAGGCGGCGTCCCGCCAGGCCAGGCGGGAGGTGTGGGCGCGCAGCTCCATGTCGGCAAGCTTGAACTGGATGGCCTGGTTGGCGCCGATCGGCCGGCCGAAGGCCCGGCGCGTGCCGGCGTACTTGACGGACTCGTCGACGCACCCCTGGGCCAGGCCGGTGGCCAGGGCCGCGATCGCGATGCGGCCCTCGTCGAGGATCCGCAGGAACTGGGCGTAGCCTCGGCCACGCTCGCCCAGCAGGTTGGCCGCAGGAACGCGGCAGTCGGTAAAGGACAGTTCGTGGGTGTCGGATGCGTTCCACCCGACCTTCGAGTACTTCTTCGATACCTGGAACCCCGGGGTTCCGGTGGGCACGATGATGGAAGAGATTTCGCGCGTTGGCGAGCGGAATTCGCCTTCTTCACTCGAACGAGCGATCGGTTCCGTGAGGGCGGTGACGGTGACCAGACCGGTGATGTCCGTGCCGGAATTCGTGATGAAGCACTTGGTGCCGTTGATGACCCACTCGTCGGTGGTCTCGTCGTACCGCGCCGTCGTGCGGGTCGCGCCGGCGTCCGAGCCGCCCTCGGGCTCGGTCAGACCGAAGGCGCCGAGAAGTTCGCCGGAGGTCAGCCGGGGCAGCCACTCGCGCTTCTGCTCCTCCGTCCCGAACCGGTGGATCGGCATCGCACCGAGCGAGACGGCCGCCTCCAGGGTGATCGCCACCGAGGAGTCGACCCGGGCGAGCTCCTCCAGGGCGATGCCGAGCGCGAAGTAGTCACCGCCCATGCCGCCGTACTCCTCCGGGAAGGGCAGGCCGAACAGGCCCATGCGCCCCATCTCGCGGACGATCTCGTAGGGGAACTCCTCCCGCTCGTAGAACCCGCCGATCTTGGGCGCCACCACGTCCTGGGCGAACTCGGCGACGGTGCGCCGCAGGTCCTCGTACTCGCTGCTGAGCCGGTGGTCGAACATGGTGATCCTCCTGGGGCCCGGCCGGGGTGGCCGCGGGCGTGAGCGGGATGACCGGCACCCGTCTCATGGTGTGACGGTCGCACGGTGTGGTTGGACGATGAGCGGTGCCTGGTGCCTGGTGCCTGGTGCCTGAGACACGGTGCCTGAGGCCCGGTGCTGGTGAGGCCCGGGTTCCGGGTGGCCGGCACCGGGGGAGCGGTGGGGCGGGGTCAGCCCCGGGCGGCGCCGAGCAGCGCCTGGACGGTGCGGGACGGGCTCGGGCGGCCGAGCTGCTCGGCCATCCAGCCGCTGGTGGCGACCAGCGCGCGCAGGTCGACCCCGGTCCGGATGCCGAGTCCGTGCAGCATCCACACCAGGTCCTCGGTGGCCAGGTTGCCGGTGGCGCTCTTCGCGTACGGGCAGCCGCCGAGACCGCCCGCCGAGGCGTCCACCGTGGTGACCCCCTCGCGCAGAGCCGCCAGGGTGTTGCTGAGCGCCTGGCCGTAGGTGTCGTGGAAGTGCACGGCGAGCCGGTCGGCCGGCACTCCGGCCCGTGCGAAGCCGGCCAGCAGGGCGCCGACCTGGCCCGGGGTGGCCACGCCGATGGTGTCGCCGAGGCTCAGCTCCGCGCAGCCCATCTCCAGCAGCCGCACGCCGTACCCGACCACCTGGGAGACCGGGACCGGTCCCTCCCAGGGGTCGCCGAAGCACATCGAGAGGTAGCCGCGGACCGCCACCCCGGCCTCGGCGGCCCGCGCCACGACCGGGCGGAACATCGCCATCGCCTCGTCCGCCGAGCGGTTGAGGTTGCGGCGGGCGAAGGTCTCGGTGGCGCTGGCGAACACCGCGATGTCGGTGGCGTGGTGGGCGAGCGCGCGGTCGAGGCCGCGCTCGTTGGGCACCAGCACCGGCAGCCGCAGGCCGGGGTGACGCTCCGGCAGACCGGCGAGCCGGGGCATCAGCTCCTCGGCGTCGGCCAGCTGCGGTACCCATTTCGGGTGAACGAAGCTGGTCGCCTCGACGGTGCGCAGCCCGGCGGCCGCGAGCCGGGCGATGAACTCCGCCTTGACCTCGACGGGCACCAGGGAGCCCTCGTTCTGCAGGCCGTCGCGCGGCCCGACCTCGTGGATCCGGACCTCCTCGGGCAGGCCGGCGGCACGGACGGGGTCGGGCAGGCCCAGGTCCAGCGCGTCGGGTTCGCGGGCGGGGGCGGTCATGACCGCACCTCGGCGGGCACGGGGGCGGACTGCTCGGCGGCGTCGTCCTCGGCCGGGGCGACCACGACCAGCAGTTCCTCCATCGCGACGGTGGCGCCGGCGGTGGCCCGCAGTTCGGCGACCACGCCGTCGTGCGGGGCGGTGATCACGTGTTCCATCTTCATGGCCTCCAACACGAGCAGGGGCTGGCCCTTGCGGACCGTCTCGCCCGCCGTGGTCTTGACGACGGTGACGGTCCCGGGCATCGGGGCGGTCAGGGCGCCGTGGTGGGCGGCGGTTCCGGCGGTGCTCTCGCCGACCGGGTCGTAGGCGTGCAGCGACCAGGCGTCGCCCTCGACGCCGAGCCAGGTCACCGGGCCGGCGGCGAGGCCGGGGGTGGCGTCGGTGGCCAGCGCGAACGTGGTCTGCAGTCCGTCGACGGTCAGGTGCAGCCGGTCGGCGGTCAGGGTCGCGCGGGCGCGGTGGACGTGGCCGGCGTCGAGTCGGAGCTCCACCTCGCGGGTGAGCTCGGCGGGATTGTCAGTGGCATCGGCTACGTTGCCCGCAGTGATCGAACGGATGCGCACCGAGACCGGGTCCTGGCCGGGGGTACGGAGTCGGTGGGTGGTCCAGGCGGGGGTGCCGCCCAGGCGCCAGCCGGAGGGAAGGGAGAACGGGTCGGTCCAGCCGCCGGGGTCGGCGGCCGGGGTCAGGTCCAGGTGCCGCGCCAGCGCGGCCGCGTAGTAGAGGAGGTGGGCAGGTGGTGGTGTTTCGACCGTCAGCGGGCCGGTCGCTTCGGCGTCGGCTTCGTTCACCGCGGTTGCCGCGCTCGCTTCGTTCGCCGCATGCGCCGCATGTGCTGCATCCGCCGCGTTCATCGCGTTCGTCGCACCCGCCGCGTTCGTCGGGGAGTACGGCGAGGCGAGCAGGGCGGGTTGCTGTTGGGCCGTCTGTTCCACCAGGCCGGTGTCCAGTCGGCCGGCGACGACCTCGGGGTGTGCGAGTAGCCGTCGCAGGAAGCCCGTATTGGTGGTGACGCCCAGGATGCGGGTGTCGGCCAGTGCGGCGCGGAGCCGGCGCAGCGCGGTCGGGCGGTCGGGCCCGTACGCGATGACCTTGGCGAGCATGGGGTCGTAGGCGCTGGTGACGACGGATCCGGGGGCGACCCCGGAGTCGACGCGTACGCCCTCGCCCCGGGGCTCGTCCAGGACGAGGATGCGCCCGCCGGTGGGCAGGAAGTCCCGTTCCGGGTCCTCGGCGCAGATCCGGGCCTCGATGGCGTGGCCCAGGAAGGAGATGTCGGACTGATCGAAGGAGAGCCGTTCGCCCGAGGCGATCCGCAGCTGCCACTCGACCAGGTCGAGTCGGGCTGAATCGTCGCCGACGGCGATGGCGAGTTCGGTGACGGGGTGTTCCACCTGGAGGCGGGTGTTCATCTCCATGAAGAAGAAGTCCCGAACCCCCTCCTCGGCGGAGGTGGTGGTGGGGGAGTCCGGGTCGATGCCGGGGACGATGAACTCCACGGTGCCGGCCCCGGTGTAGCCGCAGGACTCCGCGGCTCGGACGGCCGCGGCGCCCATCGCGGCGCGGGTCTCGGCGTTGAGGAGAACGGAGGGAGCCTCTTCGATCAGTTTCTGATGGCGGCGCTGGAGGCTGCACTCGCGCTCGCCGAGGTGGACGGTGGCGCCGTGGGCGTCGGCGAGCACCTGCACCTCGATGTGGCGCGGTCGGTCGATCCAGCGTTCCAGCAGCAGGGTGTCGTCGCCGAAGGCGGTCCGGGCGACGCGGCGGGCGGCGGCGATCTCGGTGGGCAGGTCGACGGGGTCCCGCACGAGGCGCATGCCCTTGCCACCGCCGCCGGCGGACGGCTTGAGCAGCACGGGGTAGCCGATCTCCTCGGCGGCGGCGAGGAGGTCCTCGTCGGTGGGCGCGGTGGCCTGGCTGCCGGGGACCACCGGGACGCCGGCGGTCCGGACGGCCTCCTTGGCGTTGATCTTGTCACCCATCAGTTCGACCGCACCGGGAGGAGGTCCGATGAAGACGAGGCCGGCGTCGGCGCAGGCGCGGGCGAAGCCGGCGTTCTCGGCGAGGAAGCCGTAGCCGGGGTGGACGGCCTGGGCGCCGGTGCGGCGGGCGGCGGCGAGGATCTGGTCGGTGCGCAGATAGGTCTCGGCCGCGGAGCTGTCGCTGCGGTCGGCCGGGCCGAGCCGGACCGCGACGTCCGCCTCGCGGACGTGCGGCGCGTCGGCGTCGGCGTCGCTGAACACGGCGACCGAGCGCACACCGAGCCGCCGCAGGGTGCGGATCACCCGGAGAGCGATCTCGCCGCGGTTGGCGACCAGAACTGTGTCGAACATGGGAGGCGTTCCTCCGGGTCGAGGGGAGCCGTACGAAGGAGGTGGCGATGGAGGGGGAGGCGGCGCCGGCACGGGCGGTGCGCCGGCGCCGCGGGAGTCACACACCCGAGCGGAGTCACACCCGAGTGGGGTCACATCCACGGGAGAAGGTCACACCCACCGGAGCGGGGTCACATTCGGAAGACCCCGTACGGGCCGGGCGGCGGGAGCGGGGCGTTGGCGCAGGCGGTGAGGGCGAGGCCGACGACGGTGCGGGTGTCCATCGGGTCGATCACGCCGTCGTCCCAGAGCCGGGCGGTGGCGTAGTAGGCGTTGCCCTGGTGCTCGTACTGCTCGCGGACGGGGCGCTTGAACTCCTCCTCCGCCTCGGCCGGCCACTGCTCGCCGTGGGCCTCCAACTGGTCGCGGCGGACGGTGGCGAGGACGGAGGCCGCCTGTTCACCGCCCATCACGGAAATCTTGGAGCCCGGCCACATCCACAGGAAGCGAGGTGAGTAGGCCCGGCCGCACATCGAGTAGTTGCCGGCTCCGTACGAGCCGCCGATCACCACGGTCAGCTTCGGGACGCGGGTGCAGGCGACGGCGTTGACCATCTTGGCGCCGTGCTTGGCGATGCCGCCCGCCTCGTACTGCCGGCCGACCATGAACCCGGTGATGTTCTGCAGGAAGAGGAGGGGGATGCCGCGCTGGTCGCACAACTCGATGAAGTGGGCGCCCTTGAGGGCCGACTCGGAGAACAGCACGCCGTTGTTGGCGACGATGCCGACGGGGTGGCCGTGGATCCGGGCGAAGCCGGTGACGAGGGTCGCGCCGTACTCGGCCTTGAACTCGGCGAACCGGCTGCCGTCGACCAGCCGGGCGATCACCTCGCGCACGTCGTAGGGCGTGCGCGGGTCGACCGGGACGGCCCCGTACAGGCCGGCCGGGTCCACGGTCGGCGGCTCGACCGGGGTGAGCGGCCATGGCCTGGCCGAGCGCGGGCCGAGCCCGGCCACGATCGTGCGGACGATGGAGAGGGCGTGGGCGTCGTCCTCGGCCAGGTGGTCCGTCACGCCCGAGGTACGGGAGTGCAGGTCGCCGCCGCCCAGTTCCTCGGCGGTGACCACCTCGCCGGTGGCGGCCTTCACCAGCGGTGGCCCGCCCAGGAAGATCGTGCCCTGGTTGCGCACGATCACGGCCTGGTCGCTCATCGCCGGGACGTACGCACCGCCGGCCGTGCAGGAGCCGAGCACGGCGGCGATCTGCGGGATGCCCGCGGCGGAGAGCCTGGCCTGGTTGTAGAAGATCCGGCCGAAGTGGTCGCGGTCCGGGAAGACCTCGTCCTGCATGGGGAGGAAGGCGCCGCCGGAGTCCACCAGGTAGACGCAGGGCAGCCGGTTCTCCAGCGCGACCTCCTGGGCGCGCAGGTGCTTCTTGACGGTCATCGGGTAGTAGGTGCCGCCCTTGACGGTGGCGTCGTTGGCGACGACCACCACCTCGCGTCCGGCGACCCGGCCGATGCCCGCGATCACCCCGGCCGCGGGCGCCGCCCCGTCGTACATCCCGTCGGCGGCCAGCGGGGCCAGCTCCAGGAAGGGAGAGGCCGGGTCGAGCAGGGTGTCCACCCGGTCGCGGGGGAGGAGCTTGCCGCGCGCCGTGTGCCGGGCGCGGGCCTTGGCGCCGCCGCCGAGGGCCGCCGCGTCGAGTTTCGCGCGCAGTTCGGCGACGAGGGCCCGGTGCGCCTCGGCGTTGGCGAGGTAGGCGGCGGAACCCGGATCGACCGAGGTGCCGAGCCGGGGCGCGGGAGCGGCGGCTCCCGGCGGGACG
This sequence comes from Kitasatospora sp. MAA19, assembly GCF_029894125.1. Classification (GTDB taxonomy): domain Bacteria; phylum Actinomycetota; class Actinomycetes; order Streptomycetales; family Streptomycetaceae; genus Kitasatospora. The sequence continues at coordinate 15,017 of NZ_JARXYZ010000011.1, read as the reverse complement.
GCACCTGGCGCCGCCGTGGCGCCGGTCGCTGCGCTGCCATGGACGCCGGTGGGTACGCCGGCGGTTGAGATGACCATTCCCAAGAGCTCCCTTGCCCTCGGCAGCAGGTGGGCGGCCGGAAGCGGTGCGCCCATGATCCCTACGTTAATTAACGTTAACTTACCTTCCCAGGTTAACGGTCGATAACCCGACTGTCTACGATGGGCAGCATGCCGAACGTCCCCGCAGCCTCCGCGCTCCCACGCCGCGACCAGATCCGTCGGGAGGCCGCGCGCCTCTTCGCGGCCCGGGGCTTCCTCGGGGTGGGCGTGGACGAGATCGGCAAGGCCGTCGGCATCAGCGGCCCCGGGCTCTACCGCCACTTCGCCGGAAAGGACGCGATGCTCGCCGATCTGCTGATCGGCATCAGTGAGCGCCTGCTGGAGGAGGGGCGGCGTCGGGCGGGCGGCGGTGACGGTCCGGCCGCCGCGTTGGACGCGCTGATCGGCGGCCACGTCGACTTCGCCCTCGACGACCGCGACCTGATCACCCTGCACGACCGCGAGCTGCTGAACCTCAAGGAGGAGGACCGTCGCACCGTCCGCCGCCTCCAGCGCGGCTACGTCGAGCTGTGGGTGGACGTGGTCCGGCAGGTCTACCCGCAGCTGACCGGCCCAGCCGCCGAGCCGGTGGCCCGGGCCACCGTGCACGCCGTCTTCGGCCTGATCAACTCGACCCCGCACAGCCTCGGCCCGAACCTCACCCAGGACGAGCGCTCCGGCCTCCAGCGCGACGGCATGGCCGCCCTGCTGCACGCCCTCGCCCAGGGTGCCTTCGCGGCGGCGGCCGACTCGGTGTCCGCGCCCGCCTGAGCCGGGCCTGCCCCGGGACGTGCACCAGGGCCTCAAGGCCGGGCGGGTCCCAAGGCCGGGCGGGTCCCAAGGCCGGACGAGCCCAAGGCCGGACGAGCCCCAAGGCCGGGCGGGCTTCAAGGCTGGATGGGCCCCGGTGGCCCCGGCGCCCTAGGTCCAAAGGACGGCGCCCGCCCGTCCTTGGCCGCTGGGCGTTCGGCGGGCCGTCCGCGACCCTGGAAGTAGGCGGGGGCCGCTGGGCGGTGTGCGGATTCGATCGGGAATCACCGCAGGCCGCAGGCTGTTGGTCAGTCCGCCGGACCGGACGATCAGGGCTGCCTCGGTCCGCTCCGACCCTGCCCGGGTCGGAAAACGCCGTGGCGGCCACCCGACGAAATGGTTAGCATCCCTAAATATGCCTGAGACTCACGGATCCACGGTGGAGCAATCCCCGAGCGGCTCACCGACCCCCGGCGCGAGCCCGCAGCCGGACGGCGACCACCCGCAGGCCGCCGGCTGGCTGCACCGCCTGGTCGGCTACTGCTGGCGGTCCCGCCGCAGCGTGCTGCTCGCGTTCGGCGCCTCGCTCGTCGGCATGGCCGTCACCTCGCTGGTGCCGCTGGTCACCAAGCTGATCATCGACGACGTCATCACCGCCCACACCCGCTCGCTGGCCCCCTGGGCGGTGGTGCTGCTGCTCGCCGCCGCCGTCGTCTTCGGCTGCACCCAGGTCCGCCGCTATTACGGTGGTCAGCTCGCCCTGGACGTCCAGCACGACATGCGCAGCGACCTGTTCCGCTCGCTCGGCCGACTCGACGGCCACCGCCAGGACCGCCTGGACACCGGCCAGGTGGTCGGGCGCGCGACCTCCGACCTCCAGCTGATCAACGGCCTGCTCTCGATGCTGCCGATGATGACCGGCTACCTGCTGATGTTCGTCATGTCGCTGGCCGTGATGATCTGGCTCTCCCCGCCGCTGACCCTGATAGCCGTGGTGATGGGCCCCGTGCTGTGGTGGATCACCGTGCTCAGCCGCAAGCGGCTGTTCCCCGCCACCTGGGCCGCCCAACAGGAGGCGGCCGCCGTCGCGGGCGTGGTGGACGGCGCGATCGGCGGCGTCCGGGTGGTCAAGGGCTTCGGCCAGGAGACGCAGGAGCTGGACAAGCTGGAGCGGGCCTCCCGCGACCTGTTCGCCGCCCGGCTCCGGGCGATCCGGCTCAACGCCCGCTACAACCCGGCGATGCAGGTCATCCCCGCGCTCGCGCAGGTCGCGGTGCTGGCCTTCGGTGGCTGGCTGGCCGTCGACGGCCAGGTCTCGCTCGGAACCTTCGTCGCCTTCTCCACCTACGTCGCGCAGATGACCGGCCCGGTGCGGATGCTCACCATGGTCATCACGGTCGGCCAACAGGCGCGGGCCGGGGTGGAGCGCGTCCTCCAGCTGATCGACGAGCGCCCGCTGGTCCAGGAGCGCCCGGACGCGCTCACCCTGGACCTCACCGGAGACGGCACCCGTGACGGAGCCACCGCCGGCGCCGGCGATAGTGCCACCGCCGGCACCCGCGAGGGCGCCACCGCCGGCACCCGCGAGGGCGCCACCGCGGGCCCCCGCACCTCCGACGTCGCGTTGGAGTTCGACCAGGTCGAGTTCCGCTACGACCCCGAGCACCCCGCCCCCGTGCTGCACGGCCTCAGCCTGAAGCTCGCGCCCGGCGAGACCCTCGCCCTGGTCGGGGCCTCCGGCTCCGGCAAGTCGACGGTGGCGCAACTGGTGCCGCGCTTCTACGACCCGGCGGCCGGCGCCGTCCGGCTCTACGGCCACGACCTGCGCGACCTCACCCTGGACTCGGTCCGCGCGGCGGTCGGCATCGTCCCCGAGGAGAGCTTCCTGTTCTCCGAGTCGGTCCGCACCAACATCGCCTACGGCCGCCCGGACGCCACGGACGAGCAGATCCTGGCGGCCGCACGCGCCGCCCAGGCCGACGAGTTCATCCGCGCGCTGCCGGACGGCTACGAGACCAAGGTCGGCGAGCAGGGCCTGACCCTCTCCGGCGGCCAGCGCCAGCGGATCGCGCTGGCCCGGGCGATCCTCACCGACCCTCGGATCCTGCTGCTGGACGACGCCACCTCCGCGGTGGACCCGCAGATCGAGGCGGAGATCCACGACGCGCTGCGCTCGGTGATGACCGGCCGCACCACGCTGCTGATCGCCCACCGCCGTTCGACCCTCCAACTCGCCGACCGGATCGCCGTCCTGGACCACGGTCGGCTGCTGGACATCGGGACGCACGAGGAACTCGACGCCCGATGTCCCCAGTACCGGGCCCTGATCACCGATCCCGAGGCCGGCCGCACCACCCGGCCGTCCGAGGTCGAGCCGGCCTCCGAGCCGATTGACGAGCCGACCTCCGCGCACATCGCCGAGCACGTCTCCGAGCCGACACGAGGGCAGGCACACGGGCAGGCACACGGGCAGGCCCCGGCGACGCCCCCCGCCCTCCCCACCCCCGCCCTGGTCAAGGCGGCCCGCACCGCCGACCCCGACCTGCTCACCAAGGTCGCCGCCCTCCCGCCGGCCGCCGACTCCCCGGCGGTCCCCCGCGCCCAGGCCGAGGCCGGCGACCCGGACTTCACCCTCCGCCGCCTGCTGCGCCCCTTCCGCGCCCCGCTCGCCCTCGCCCTCCTGCTCGTCGCCCTCGACGCGGGCGCCGGCCTGGTGCTGCCCGTGCTGATCCGGCACGGCATCGACCAGGGCGTGAGCAAAGCCCTGATGTCCGGGGTCGCCGTGGCCGCACTCACCGCGCTCGTCGTGGTGCTGCTGGACTGGGTGGTGCAGAGCGCCGAGAACCGGGTCAGCGGCCGTACCGGCGAGCGGGTGCTCTACACGCTCCGGCTCAAGATCTTCGCCCACCTCAACCGGCTCGGCCTGGACTACTACGAGCGCGAGCTGTCCGGCCGGATCATGACCCGGATGACCACCGACCTGGACTCGCTGACGTCCTTCCTGCAGACGGGCGTGGTCACCGCCGCGGTCAGCGTGCTGACCTTCGCCGGGATCTTCGCCGCGCTGCTGATCATCGACGCCGGCCTGGCCCTGGTGGTCTTCGCGGTGCTGCCCCTGCTGGTGATCGCCACGCTGGTGTTCCGCAGGAAGTCCAGGGACCAGTACGAGCTGTCCCGGGACCTCATCAGCACCGTCAACGCCGACCTGCAGGAGAACGTGGCCGGCATGCGGATCGTCCAGGCCTTCCGCCGCCTGGACACCAACACCGACCGCTTCGTCGCCCGGGGCGTCGCCTACCGCGAGGCCCGGGTGCGCGCGCAGCTGTACATCTCGCTGTACTTCCCGTTCGTCCAGTTCCTCTCCAGCGTGGCCGCCGCACTGGTGCTGATCGTGGGCGCGGCCCGGGTCGACGCCGGGACGCTGACGGTCGGCGCGCTGGTCGCGTACCTGCTGTACATCGATCTGTTCTTCGCACCGGTCAACCAGCTGTCCCAGGTGTTCGACGGCTACCAGCAGGCCGCGGTGGGCCTCGGCCGGATCCGGGAGCTGCTGCGCACCCCGACCACCACGGCCGAGGTGGCCGACCCCGTCCCGGTGCCCAAGGGGCTGCGCGGTGAGATTTCCTTCGAGGGCGTCGGCTTCGCCTACAACGGCGGTGCGGACGGCGCCCCGAGCGTGCTGACCGGCGTGGATCTGCACATACCGGCCGGGCAGACGGTGGCCCTGGTGGGTGAGACCGGTGCCGGCAAGTCGACGCTGGTGAAGCTGGTCGCCCGGTTCTACGACGCGACGGCGGGCACCGTGCGGGTGGACGGCGTCGACCTCACCCGCTTCGACCTGGCGCAGTACCGCCACCGGTTGGGCGTGGTGCCGCAGGAGGCGTACCTGTTCGCGGGCACGGTGCGCGAGGCGATCGCCTACGGCCGGCCCGACGCCTCGGCGGCCGAGGTGGAGGCGGCGGCACGGGCGGTGGGCGCGCACGACATGATCGTCCGGCTGTCCGGAGGCTACGACCACGAGGTCGCGGGCCGCGGCCGCAACCTCTCCGCGGGCCAGCGCCAGTTGATCGCCCTGGCCCGGGCCGAACTGGTCGATCCGGACATCCTGCTGCTCGACGAGGCGACCGCGGCACTTGACCTGGCCACCGAGGCGGCGGTCAACCAGGCTGCGGACCGGCTCAGCGGTGGCCGCACCACGCTGGTCATCGCCCACCGGCTGACCACCGCCGAGCGCGCCGACCGGGTCGTCGTGCTGGACCACGGCCGGGTGGTCGAGGACGGCACGCACACCGAACTGCTCGCCCGGGGCGGCACGTACGCCCGGCTCTGGCAGGCGTTCATCGCGGACGGCCACCCGGCGGTCGAGACCGTCGCCGCCGGGTAGTCCGCCGCCCGGGAACTGCCCTGGGAGCCGCCTGGCGGGGCGTCGTGTGCGGTCGGGCGCGCCCGCCCGACCGCCGGGTGCGGCCCGCCACCTCCGGTCCGTCTTGTCCGGCCTGTCAGGCGGCGATCAGCGAGGCCAGCAGGCCGGAGGCGTCGATCCCGCGCGGGAGGTCGCTGACCTGCCCGTCCCCGACCTCGACCACCCGCCAGCCGGAGCCGTCGGCCCGGCTGGCGAGGTCGGTGGTGATGAAGCGGCAGCCGAGCGTCCGGACCAAGGACTGGACGCCGGTGAGGTCGGGTTCGACGGTGCGGTGCGGCGCGTCCGGGTGTGGCCCGACCAGGACGGGTTCGCCGTCCAGCCACCACACCCGCGCCTCCACGGCCCGCCCGTCCCCGCCGCCCGACCGGTCGTCCGAGCCACCGCCCAAGCCATCGTCCACTCCGTCGGCCGAGCCACTGCCCGAGCCACCGCCCGAGCCACCGCCCGAGCCACCGCCCGAGCCACCGCCCGTGCCATCGGCCCGGCGCTCGAACTCCTCGTACCGCCGCAGCACCACCCCGCCGGCCAGGAACTCGCCCTGCAGCTCGACGAACCGCGCCACCACCCGCCAGACGGCCGCCGGATCGGCCAACTCGGGGATGAAACAGGCCTCGTGCCACTCGTGCTTGCGCGACTTCACATAGTCCTTGACGATCGCCGGCCCGCTCCCGCCGAGCCGCGCCACGGCGGCGGCCAGCTCCGCCGGCCCGGGCGCGACCGTGCCGGTGGTGGGGATCCACACGCTGGGCGGGGTCGCCCCCTCGAACACGCCGTACCAGCCGGGCAGTTCGTGTGCCGTCACATAGCCGGCCGCGCTGGTCAGCAGGGTGCCGCCGCGCATGGCGAGTGCGGTGGCGAAGCCGGCGTAGCGGTCGGACGGGAGCATCCAGCCCCGGTACCAGAGCGGACCACCGTCCCGGGGCACCTGCCGGACCGCCTCCTCGGCATGCCCGGCGAGCAGCGCGTCGTGGTCGACCAGGTGGTGCTCGCCGCCCAACTCCCGTAGCAGCCGGGCCTCCCAGGTGAAGTGCGGGTCGGGTCTGCGCGGGTTGAGCGGGTCGGCGGGGAAGAGGATCACGGGTACGGGCATGGCCGTCAGGGTAAGGCCCCGAGCGGGGCGGCGTCGGCGGCTTTCGTGGCGTCAAACCCGCTCGACGACCCGGCCGGGGTGCTGGGAGAGTGATCCGATGCGAAATCTGCTGAGACCCCGCACCCGCGTCCCCCGGCAGGCGGCTCGCACGGTCGTCCTGGACGAGAGCGGCTCGGTCTTCCTGCTCCGTTCGGACAACGACGAGGTCGGCGTCCACTGGACCATGCCGGGCGGCGGGTTGGAGCCCGGCGAGACCCCGTGGACCGGTGCCCGGCGCGAGCTCTGGGAGGAGACCGGTTGGAGCGACCTCGAACCCGGCCCGCTGCTCTGCACCTGGGAGCACGACTTCACCTGGCACGGCACTCCGGTGCGCCAGCACGAGCACATCTACCTCACCACCGGACCGCACCGCGGCCCGGTCGGTGACGTCAGTGCGGTGCACGCCGAGGACCGGATCCTCGACTGGCGTTGGTGGACCCCGGCCGACCTGGCCGATGAGAACGCCGATGCCCTCTGGCCGCCCCGACTGCCGGAGCTGCTGGACACCGTCCGCGAGGGCTGGGCCGTCGACGGCCGGATCCCGGTGCCCGTCGACCTCGGCTTTGTCCCGAACACCCCGGCCGCCCGCTGACGGCCGCCTACTGACGCCCCTACGGGCGGCCGCCGGCCGGCCGACCGCACGGCTGACCGATGCCCGCCGCAGACGGGCCCCGAACGCACGCCCCTACGGGCGCCCGCCGCGTCGGACCCGCCCGGCCGGGCCGGACTCCCAGCCGTGCAGGTCCAGCTCCCGGTCGTGCAGCGCGCAAGGGTTCATGAGCACGGTCAGCTGCGCGTCGGCCAGCCGCTCGTAGGCGAGCCCGGTCGCGGACAGCAGTTGCTCGGTCGGCACCGAGACGGCGATGGCGGGGCGCCACGCGGGCAGCACGATCAGGCTGGTGCCGCGGCCGATCCGGACCGGCTTCGCCGTCACCCGGACCGGTGCCCGCTCCTCCGGTCGCCCGACGGTCTCGGGCTGGTGCGGGCTGCCGCCGATCAGGATGCCGAGCGGTGTCTCGGCCCGCGCCACGTCGGGGTCGACGGCCGACGGTGCTGCCGCCGGCCCGACGGCACGGGCGAGTTCACCCGTGCCCGGCGCGGCCGCCGCCGCCCAGGCCGCACCCGGGAGGTCGGTCGAGGCCGCAGGTGTGGCGGGTGCCGTGGACGCCGTCGCGGCCGCCGCGGATGCCGTCTCGGCCGCCGTGGATGCCGTCGCGGCCGTCGCGGATGCCGTCATGAAGGGCTCGGCCGCGGCCGTCTCCCGTGCGGTCGCCTCCTGCCCGGTTGCGGCGGCCTGCGGGTGCATCCGGCGCAGCCGGCGCGAAGGCGAGGGACGCCGGGAGCCGGTGGTCCGCAGTTCCTCGCGTGCCGCGCGCAGCACGGGAACGGCCCGGTCACCCTCCGGGAGGGCGGGCGGCCGGTGGAACCGGACGTACTCGGCCTCGACTCCTACGCCCGGAGCCCCGCCGTCGCCCGGGACGTCGGCACGGTTCGCGCCGTGCGCACCGCGTGCATCGTCCTCGTCGCCCTCGCCGCCCTCGGCACCCTCGGCACTCTCGCCGAGCAGCGCCCGCACCTCCGAGACCGGCCGCCGGCACGCGGCCGCCAGTTCGGCGACCGAGCGGCCTTGGGCGCGCGCGGCCCGCAGCCGGTCGGCCAGCGCCGCCCGCAGCCGCGACGTGGTCGGATCGTCCGTCGCCGCCGGCTCGCCCGCCGCAGCAGCCGGGGCGCCCCCCGCCGCGCCCTCCCGTCCGCGCGGCTGCGGCACCGAGTCGTGGCGCGAGCCGCCGGCTTGGCGCGGTCCGCCGGCCGTACCGGACGGGGCGGAGCCCGGAGCGCAGCCCGGGCCGGTCTCGGCGGCCGTCGCGATGGAGCAGCGCGCGGCGGGCGGGGGCGCGGATCCGGCGCTGTCCCCGGGCGGGCCGGGCAGGGACGGGTCGGTTGCGGTGGGGTGGAGCGAGGTCATCGGCACGGGCCCTTCGGGGGACGGTCCCGATGATCCTCCCGCACCGCGCGACCAGCTCCAAGCATCAGTTCCGGGGGTGTGCGCGAGACCACCGCCCGTCCCTACCCCGTGTGTCGGCTCAAGTGCCGGGCGCGACGAAGCCCTTGAGGTCGACGAGCACCGCGTTGGCCGCCATGACGCCGAGCCCGAGGAACCAGGTCTCGTCCGAAACCGGCCGTGCCTGACCGGACTTGACCGCGCCGAGGGTCTTCCAGAGCGCGCCGCCGAGCACCGCGTCCTGGTTGGTGGAGCTCGGGGTGCCGTACACGCCGTAGAAGATCCAGTCGGCGTCGGCCTTGTCGATCTGCTCCGGGCTGATCTCCACCGCGAGTTCCTTGACCTGCTCGATCTTGGGCTGCGGCAGCGGTACGTCGGTGAGGATGGTGCCGATGAAGGACAGCTCGGCGTACAGCCGGGTGCGGCCGGGCATGAAGCGCAGCGGCGTGACGGTGGGCCGCTTGTCGCCGAGCTTGGTGCCGATCGCGGTGGCGGCCGCCTGGTACGCGTCGAGCTGGGCCTTGGCCTCCGCCTCCAGGCCGAACGGGCTGGCGTTGAGCTGGAAGTTCTGCTTCCAGGGGTAGCCGGGGCGCAGCGAGAAGACGGTCGGCGCGATCTTGGACAGCTGCGCGTACTGGTCCTGGGCGCGCAGCTGGCTGCCGAGGATCAGGTCGGGCTTGAGCGCGGCGATGGCCTCCAGGTTGAGGCTGTTGATGGTGCCGACGTTGGCCGGGTTGCCGGCCTTGTCCTTGAGGTAGGAGGGCAGGGACTTGGAGCCGTCGGTGTAGACGATGCCCACCGGCTGGATGCCGAGCGACACGACGTTGTCGAGCTCGCCGGTGTCCAGCACCACGACCCGGGTGGGCTTGGCGGGGATGACGGTCTCGCCCATGGCGTGCTTGACGGTGCGCGGGTAGACGCCGGGGGCGGCGTCGGTGCCGAAGCCCTTCATCTTCTCGATCACGGTGGCGTAGTCGTCGCCGCCCTGCTTGACCGACTTCTGGTCGGCCGAGGCGCCGCCGGATCCCGGCGTCGCGCCGCCGCTGCCGCCCGATCCGCCCGAGCTGCCGCAGGCGGTGAGCAGCCCGCCGAGGCCGAGTACCGCCCCGCCGGCGATCCCGGCGGAGAGGAACCTGCGGCGGGAGGGGGTGCGGGGGACGAGGGCCAGGCCGTCGGGGTTGGGGGCCACGCGACGCTCCTTCGCGGTCGAGGTTAGGTCGAGGTTAGGTGAGGCAAACCTATCCGACGCGCGAGGAGCGGGGTGCCGCGGGCCGCCCGGGCTGCGGGTCGAAATATCTCAAACCTTGACATAAGGGAGAAATTCTCTTGACCTCAACCCTTCGAAACAAAGGTACACGGGTTGACATGCCGTTAATGCGTCGCCCCGCATGGCCACTCCAAGAACGAATCGAAGCAAGTGGTTTAGATCACCAAGAGTTGGTCTACTCAACCTTCCATGCTCGCGCCTAGGGTGCGCTGGTGTTTGATCAGCAGCTCTCAGAGCACACAAGCAGCGGCCGGGCAATGGCGCCCGGCGCTCCGCAGGGTGCCCCGGTCAGTGGCATCAGTGGTGGAGTCCCCGACCAGGGGACGGCTGGGGGAGCGGGGGACAAGGGTCTACAGGGCAACTCGGTGGGCCTGTTGAGCAGTGTGGTCCTGGGCGTCTCCACGGTCGCCCCGGTCTACTGCCTGACCGCGACACTCGGGCCGACCGTCACCGCGGTCGGCGTGCAGATGCCGGCCGTGTTCCTGGCCGGCTTCCTGCCGATGCTGCTCGTCGCGTTCGCCTACAAGGAGCTGAACAAGGACTTCCCGGACTGCGGGACGTCCTTCACCTGGACGGTCAAGGCCTTCGGCCCCCGGGTCGGCTGGATGGCCGGCTGGGGCCTGACCGTGGCAACCATCATCGTGCTCTCCAACCTGGCCGGGGTCGCGACCGACTTCCTCTACCTGATGCTCGGTGAGATGACCGGCAGCAGCTGGGTCGCCGGGCTCGACCAGAACAAGGCCGTCCACCTGCTCACCGTCGTCCTGCTGATCGGCGGCGCCACCGCGATGAGCTACCGGGGGATGACGGCCACCAAGTGGTTCCAGTACAGCCTGGTCGGCCTCCAACTCGCCGTGCTGGTGCTGTTCTCGGTCATCGCCATCGCCAAGGCCGCCGCCGGCGACCTGCCCGACTCGATCGGCTTCTCGTTCTCCTGGCTGAACCCGCTCCAGGTCAGCTCCTTCAGCGCGTTCACCGCCGGCCTGTCGCTGTCGATCTTCATGTACTGGGGCTGGGACACCTGCCTCACCATGAACGAGGAGACCCTCGGCAGCGCCAAGACACCCGGCCGCGCCGCGATGATCTCCATGGTCACCCTGGTCGGCTCGTACCTGCTGGTCGCGATCGCCTCCCAGATGTTCGCGGGCGTCGGCTCCACCGGCTCCGGCCTCGGCAACCCCGAGACCGCCGACAACGTCTTCTCCGCGCTCGCCCGCCCGGTGCTCGGCTCGCCCTGGAGCATCCTGCTCTTCCTGGCCGTCGTCGCCAGCGCCGCCGCCAGCCTGCAGACCACCTTCATCCCGGTGGCCCGCACCCTGCTCGCGATGAGCGCCTACCGCGCCGTGCCGCCGCGCTTCGGTGCCGTCCACCCGCGCTTCCGCACGCCGGGGTACGCCACCGTCGCAGCCGGGATCGCCACCGCCGTCTTCTACGTCGGCATGAGCCTGATCAGCGAGAACGTCGTCCAGGACACCATCCTGGCGCTCGGCCTGATGATCTGCTTCTACTACGCGCTGACCGCGTTCGCCTGCGTCTGGTACTTCCGCCGCTCGCTGCGCGCCAGCTTGCGCGACCTGCTCCTCAAGGGCGCCGCTCCACTGCTCGGCGGCGTGCTGCTGAGCGCGGTCTTCCTGCAGACCCTCACCGACGCCTGGAGTCCGGACTACGGCAGCGGCGCCGTCTTCGGCATCGGCTCGGTGTTCGTCATCGGCGTCGGCATCCTGCTGCTCGGCGCCGTGCTGATGACCTGCTACGGCCTGGTGCGGCCGGAGTTCTTCCGCGGCGAGACGCTGCGCAAGGACACCCCCGCATTGGTCGTCGAGGACTGAACCGACCACGGCGAGGACCGAACCGACCACGGCGCCGGCAACCGGCGCTATGCTCGAACGCATGAAGCTTCACACGGGCCTGTGCTGGTGGCCGTCCTAGGGACGGCCACCCCTCATGCTCGAACAGGGCCGTCCGGAATGGACGGCCCTGTTGCGTTTCCCATGGAACCGGGCCCCGCCCCGGACGGCCGCCACCACCGCCGTACCGAGGAGACACCCGATGACCACCGCGACGACCACGACCACCGAGGCCGCGACCACCGCAACGAGCGAGGCCACGACCGCCGAGACCGCGGCCTCCACCGCCACCTTCACCGCCGACCCGGCCACCCACCGCGTCCTCACCGGGGACCGCCCCACCGGACTGCTCCACCTCGGCCACTACTTCGGCACCCTGCGCAACCGCGTCCGACTGCAGAACCAGGGCGTCGAGATGTTCGTCGTGATCGCCGACTACCAGGTCATCACCGACCGGGACATCGCCGACCGGCTCGCCGAGCACACCGAGAACCTCGTCCTCGACTACCTCGCGGCCGGACTCGACCCCGACCGCGCCACGATCTTCGCGCACAGCGCCGTCCCCGCCCTCAACCAGCTGCTCCTGCCCTTCCTCAGCCTGGTCAGCGTCGCCGAACTGAACCGGAACCCCACCGTCAAGGACGAGATCGCGCACTCCCGCCAGTCCGCCGTCAACGGGCTGATGTTCACCTATCCCGTCCACCAGGCCGCCGACATCCTCTTCTGCAAGGCGAACCTCGTCCCGGTCGGCCAGGACCAGCTGCCCCACCTCGAAGTCGCCCGCACCGTCGCCCGCCGCTTCAACGAGCGCTACCCGCACGTCGACGGTGGCGCCGTCTTCCCCGCTCCCCAGGCCCTGCTCTCCGACGCCCCGCTGCTGCTCGGCACCGACGGCGGCAAGATGAGCAAGAGCCGGGGCAACGCCATCCCGCTCGGCGCCACCGAGGACGAGACCGCCCGGGCCATCCGCGGTGCCAGGACGGACGCCGACCGCCGGATCGACTACGACCCGGTCAACCGCCCCGAGGTCTCCGGTCTCCTCCTGCTCGCCGCGCTCTGCCAGGACCGCGCGCCCGAGGAGATCGCCGAGGAGATCGGCGACCGCGGCGCAGCCGCGCTCAAGCGCACCGTCACCGACTCCGTCAACGAGCACCTCCGCCCCCTGCGCACCCGCCGCGCCGAACTCGCCACCGACCGCGGACACCTGCGCCAGGTCCTGCGCGACGGGGCCGAACGAGCCAACGCCATCGCCGACGCCACCCTCGACGAGGTCAGGGCGGTGATGGGGGCGATCTGAAGAGCGGCCCCAGCGGCCCGAGCGACCCCGCGTCCGCGGCCCACTGACCCACCGACATCGACCTGTAGACGTCGGCCCACAGACGTCGACCCGCGGACATCGGTTCGCCGACACGGGGGCATATCGTCACCGGGCGGCCTCGACCACACCGAGGCCGCCCGTACCCGGCCTCCCCCGAAAGGTGACCCGGCCCATGGACCAGCACCCGACCACGCCCGGCCAGGGGCTGACCCGCCCGCCGCACCTGCGCCCCGGCGACCACATCGCCGTCGTCGCCCCCAGCGGCCCGATCGACCCCCAGCGGCTCACCGACGGCTGCGCGATCCTCCGCTCCTGGGGGCTGCGCGTCACCGTCGCCCGGCACGTCCTCGACACCCACCCCACCCTCGGCTACCTCGCCGGCACCGACGCCGACCGTGCCGCCGACCTCCAGTCCGCCTGGCTCGACCCCACCGTCGACGCCGTCATCTGCGCCCGCGGCGGCTACGGCGTCCACCGCATGGTCGACCTGCTCGACTGGGACGCCATGCGCGCCGCCCCGCCCAAGCCGTTCATCGGCTTCAGCGACGTCTCCTCCCTGCAGGAAGCCTTCGCCCAGCGCCTCGGCATCGCCACCCTGTACGGGCCGATGAGTGCGACCGCCTCCTTCATCACCGACGGACCGACCGCCGAGCACCTGCACCGCACCCTCTTCGAGCCCACGGCCACCACCGTGCTCACCTCACCCACCGCCACCGCCCTCGTCCCCGGCCGGGCCCGGGGCGTCACCGCGGGCGGCTGCGTGCACGTCCTCGCGGCCGAGCGCGGTACCCCCGCCGCCCGACCGTCCTACGCCGGCAGCATCCTGATCCTGGAAGACGTCAACGAGCACCCCTACCAGCTCGACCGGCTCCTCACCCAGTTCCTGCGCTCCGGAGCGTTCGACGGGGTCGCCGGCATCGCGCTCGGCTCCTGGGACGGCTGCGGGCGGCTCGACCGGGTCCGGGACGTCATGCTCGACCGTCTCGCCCCGCTCGGAATACCCGTCATCTGGGAACTCGGCTTCGGCCACTGCCCGTCCACGCTGACCGTCCCGCTCGGCGTCCCTGCCCTGCTCGACGCCGATGCCGGGACCCTCACCCTGGAGGTGCCCGCCCTCGCCGAGCGGTAAGGCCCGTGCCCGGGCGGTGAGTAGGGTGCGGCCATGAACGCGGACCGCCTCACCGCCCTCGCCCTCGGCTTCCTCGGGGGCCCGGGCAGCAACGCCCGTACGATCCTCGGACTTGCCGGCCCGCCCGCCGCCGGCAAGTCCACCCTGGCCCGGTACCTGGTCGCCGAGATCGAACGCGCCGCGGGTCCCGGCAGCGCCGCGTACGTGCCGCTCGACGGCTTCCACCTCTCCGCCGCCCAACTGGACCGCCTCGACCTGACCCACCGCAAGGGCGCCCCCGCCACCTTCGACGCCCACGGCTACGTCGCCCTGCTGCGCCGCATCGCCGCCGACCGCTTCCAGGACATCTACGTCCCCGACTTCGACCGGACGCTCGACGAACCGGTCGCCGCCCGGCACGTCGTCCGCCCGCAGACCCGCCTCGTCATCACCGAGGGCAACTACCTCGCCTCCACCGACACCCCGTGGCCGGACGCCCGCCGCCTGCTGCGCGAGCTCTGGTACGTGGACACCGACGACGCCCTCCGCGAGGAGCGCCTGCTCCGCCGCCACCGCGACGGCGGCCGCGACGAGGCCACCGCCCGCCGCTGGGTCACCGGCAACGACCACCCCAACGGCGAGTACGTGAAGGCCGGCCGCTCGCTCTGCACCCGGACCGTCCCCGGAATCGGTTTGCCCGAGACGCCGAACGGGGGTAGTGTTCTCTAGTCGCTCGGCAGGGAGCACCGGACACGCGTCTGCGCGGACGGTCCCGGGGCGGCCAATCCTTCGAAACACCACTTCCCGGTTCGGGCTGGGTCGCGTCTTGTCGCGTCTCGGTTCTTATTCGGCGTGCTCGTTTTATTGGGTTGCGGTCGGATTCGCTTTTCGGAGCGGGGATCGGCTAGAGTTTGAAACGTCGGACGGGGCGTCAAACCCCGGAAGACACCGGCAAGTTGGATGACGAAGCCCCGGAAAACGGAGCGGAAAACATCTGATAAGCTGGAAACACGAAAGAACGAAGCGCCCGGAGGGCCCGCTGGAAGGCGGTCCGAAGGAAGTGTCCGTTCCTTGAGAACTCAACAGCGTGCCA
>NZ_JARXYZ010000010.1 GCF_029894125.1 Kitasatospora sp. MAA19 | reverse complement strand
TCCACCCCGAAGGGCTTCACCGTTCGACTTGCATGTGTTAAGCACGCCGCCAGCGTTCGTCCTGAGCCAGGATCAAACTCTCCGTGAATGCTTACTCGTAATCGAGTAACACCCGCGTCGAGCGGCACGGCAACCACCGGAATAGGGTGATCCCGCGCACTGCGTCCTCGCTAGTGTTTTACTTCAAAAGGAATCTCCAACCCCGATCAGACGATCGAGGCCGGGGATGTCAACATATCTGGCGTTGACTTTTGGCACGCTGTTGAGTTCTCAAGGAACGGACACTTCCTTCGGACCGCCTTCCAGCAGGCCCTCCGGGTGCTTCGTTCTTTCGTGTTTCAAGCTTATCAGATGTTTTCCGCTCCATTTTCCGGAGTTTCATTCATCGGATTTCGCTTTCCGCTTGTCCCCGCTCTCTCGCGGCGACTCCGGAACTGTACGGGGACGGACCCGCCACATGCAAATCGTCCCGCCCTGCTGTCGCAGGACGGGACGATCCGTTGTTCAGGCACCGTCAGGCGCGGCCCATCTCCTCGACGATGGCCGCCGCGAAGGCGTCGATGTCGGCCTCCGTGGTGTCGAAGGAGCACATCCAGCGCACCTCACCGGTGTGCTCGTTCCAGAAGTAGAAGCGGTAGCGCTTCTGCAGCCGCTCGCTCACCTCGCGGGGAAGGATCGCGTACACCGCGTTCGACTGGACCGGGCGGACGATCTCGACGCCGTCGATCTTCCGGACCGCCGCCTCCAGCCGGCTGGCCATCGCGTTGGCGTGGCCGGCGTTGCGCAGATAGAGGTCGCCGGAGAGCAGCGCCTCGAATTGGACGGAGAGGAAGCGCATCTTCGAGGCGAGCTGCATCGAGGTCTTGCGCAGGAACTTGATGTTGCGCACCCGCTCGGGGTTGAGCACCACCACGACCTCGCCGAACAGCAGGCCGTTCTTCGTCCCGCCATAGGAGAGCACGTCGACGCCCACGTCCGTGGTGAAGGCGCGCAGCGGCAGGCCGAGCGAGGCGGCGGCGTTGGCCAGGCGGGAGCCGTCGACGTGGACGAGCATGCCGAGCTGGTGGGCGTGCTCGGTGATCGCGCGGATCTCGTCGGGGGTGTAGACGGTGCCGAGCTCGGTGCTCTGGGCGATGGTGACCGCGAGCGGCTGCGCGCGGTGCTCGTCGCCGAAGCCCCAGGCCTGCTGGTCGAGCAGCTCGGGGGTGAGCTTGCCGTCCGGAGTGGGGACGGTGAGCAGCTTGATGCCGCCCATCTTCTCCGGAGCGCCGCCCTCGTCCACGTGGACGTGAGCGGTCTCGGCGCAGACCACGGCGCCCCAGCGCGGGAGCAGCGCCTGGAGGGCGACCACGTTGGCGCCGGTGCCGTTGAACACCGGGTAGGCCTCGGCCTTGCCCCCGAAGTGGCGGCGGAAGACGTCCTGCAGGTGGGCCGTGTAGTCGTCCTCGCCGTACGCGACCTGGTGGCCGCCGTTGGCGAGGGCGATCGCGGCGAGGATCTCCGGGTGCACGCCGGCGTAGTTGTCGCTGGCGAAGCCCCGGACGGCGGGGTCGTGCCGCCGTGCCGCGTCCGTGCGGGTGGGGTCGGTCATCGTGCTGTCAGCCACAGGTGCTGTCCGTTCAGTTCTGCTGCGGGGCGGTCCCAGAGGCCCGCCAGGTGTCCGGCGAGGTCGGCGGTGTCGGTGAAGCCGGCGAACTTCGCCTCCGGCTTCTCGGCCCGCATTTCAGGGCTGACCAGCGCCTTGATGACCAGGATCGCAGCCGCGGCGGTGGGCTCGCCGTCGGAGGCGGTGGTCTCCTTCTTGAAGGAGTCGGCCATGGCGAGGGTCCAGGCCTCGGTGGCGGCCTTGGCGGCCGAGTAGGCGGCGCCGCCCGCGGTGGGCTTGTGGGCGGCGGCGGCGGAGATCATCGCGTAGCGGCCGGCGGGGCTGCGGACCAGGGCGGGCTGGAAGGCCAGCGAGGTGTGCTGGAGGGTGCGCACGACGGTGTCGTGCAGGAAGTCCCAGTCGTCCAGGCGGGTGTCGAAGAAGGTCTTGCTGCCGCGCCAGCCGCCGACCAGGTGGAACAGGCCGTCGACGTGGCCGTGCTCGGCCTCCAGGTGGTCGGCCCAGTCGTGGACCTCCTGCGGGTCGAGCAGGTCGATCACCTGGCCGCTGACCTTGGCTCCGCGCACGGCGACGCGGGTGGAGTCCAGCGCGGACTCGAGGCGCCGGGCGTCGATGTCGGCGCCGATCACGGTCGCGCCGTCGTCGGCGAGGCGGCGCAGCACCGCCTGGCCGGCCGGGCCGCTGGCTCCGGCGACGGCGATGACCTTGCCGGCCAGCGGGGAGTTGGAGGTCGTGGTCACGCGGCGGCTCCCTGGATACCGGCGCCGGTGATGCCGGCGGTGGCGGCGATGACGCCGTTGAGCTTCTTGGACAGGGCCTCGTAGAACATGCTCAGCGGGAACTCGTCCGGGAGCACGGCGTCACACAGGGCCTTGTTGAGGGCCTTGCCGTCGATGAGATCGAGCGGGAGCGCGTCGGGGCCCTTCGCCCAGGTGGAGGCGGGGTGCGGGGTGAGGTAGCGGGAGACCAGCTGGTAGGCGGCGATCCAGTGGGCCGGCTTGGGCCGGTCGATGCCGTCTCGGTAGAGGGTCTCGATCTCGGCGCACAGCGCGTTGGTGACCTGCGGGGCCCGGTCCCAGTCGATGCTGAGGCGGTTGTCGCGCCAGCGCAGCGCGTCGTGCTTGTGCAGGTAGGCGAAGAGCAGCTGGCCGCCGAGGCCGTCGTAGTTGCGGACCCGGTCGCCGCTGACCGGGAAGCGGAACAGGCGGTCGAAGAGGATCGCGTACTGGACGTCGCGGGCGTGGGCGTTGCCCTCGGCCTCCAGCTTCACCGCCTCCTTGAAGGTGGTGAGGTCGCAGCGGAGCTCCTCCAGGCCGTACATCCAGAACGGGCTGCGCTGCTTGATCATGAAGGGGTCGAACGGCAGGTCGCCGTGGCTGTGGGTGCGGTCGTGGACGAGGTCCCACAGGACGAAGGTCTCCTGCGCGCGCTCCTGGTCCTGGAGCAGGCCCTCGGCGTCGGCCGGAATCTCCAGGCCGAGCTGCTGGACGGCGCTGGTGGTGACGGCGCGGAAGCGGGCGGCCTCGCGGTCGCAGAAGATACCGCCCCAGGTGAAACGTTCCGGCGCCTTGCGCACGGCGACCGTCTCGGGGAAGAGGACGGCGGAGTTGGTGTCGTAGCCGGCCGTGAAGTCGGTGAAGGTGATCGGCACGAACATCGGGTTGTCGAAGCGGGTGCGCTCCAGCTCGGCCAGCCAGTCGGGCCACACGACGCGCAGCAGGACGGCTTCCAGGTTGCGGTTCGGGTTGCCGTTCTGGGTGTACATCGCGAACACGACCAGGTGCTCCAGGCCGTCCTCGCGCTGGTCCGCGGGCTGGAAGGCAAGCAGCGAGTCCAGGAAGTCGGGCTCCCGGTAGCCGGTGTCGGCCCACTTCGCCAGGTCCGCGTCGACCGCGGCCAGGTAGGCGGCGTCGTGCGGGAAGAGCGGGGCGAGCTCCTCGACCGCGGCGCGGACGGTGGCCACCAGCGGGTCGACGGTGTGCCGCTGGACGGCGGACAGGTCGATCGAACCGTCCTTGGACTGCAGCGGGCGCAGCGTCTCGACGGCCTCCTTCAGGCGCAGCCAGGCCGGGTGGCCGGCGAGGGTCGAGACCGGGGCGTCGGCCGCCGCAGCGAGCCTTGGCGAAAGATTCTGCATCGGGGACTCACTTCGACAGGAGTTATTTCAACGGAGACACCATAAGTACGAAAGGTTCTCCTGTTCAAGGGGGCTGCGACCGACGAAGCTCCCGTCGAGGCCTCGCCGAGGCCAGAGGCGCGGCTCCGACGGCCGGGTGTCCGGCATGTGGACAGGGATCTGGATGTTCTGGACAGATGCGCCGTCGGGATGCGAACCTCCCGCCATGCTCCCGGCGGTGATCACGGTGGCCGAGCGCCACATCGGCCTGTTCCGGGTGCCCTCTCGTTGTCACGCCTGCTGTCGCGTGCGCGGCCTCTGCCGCCGCTGTCGCTGATCCGGCTCGGAGGGCGCCGCGGACGCGGGCCCGTACGCCGACCATGCCGTGTGTGTTCCGGCGCCGCCACCGGGGGGAAGTGACCCGCCGGGCCCGCGGCCGGCCCCGGCCCGCGCCGTCGCCCCCACTGTCCCGCCCGGTCCTTCCTCCCTGGAGCCCTGCCATGACCTTCCGCAAGCCGTCCGCCGTACTGCCCCTCGCCGCGCTGCTGGCCGCGGCCGCCGCACTGACCGCGTGCGCGCCGCAGGACGCCAAGTCCGACGGGGCCGCCGCCTCCGGCGCGTCGGGCACGGCCGGTGCGGCCGCGGGTTGCGCGCCGGGGGCGCTGGCGACCCGGACGGCGGGGACGCTGACCGTCGGCACCGACAAGCCCGCGTACGACCCGTGGTTCTCCGAGGACAAGCCGGAGAACGGCAAGGGGTTCGAGTCCGCCGTGGCCTACGCGGTGGCGGAGAAGCTGGGCTACCCCAAGGAGAAGGTCGGCTGGGTGGTCGCGCCGTTCGGCAAGGCCACCTCGCCGGGAGTCAAGGACTTCGACTTCGACATCAACCAGGTGTCCATCAGCGACGAGCGCAGGCAGGCGGTCGACTTCTCCTCCGGCTACTACGACGTGCGCCAGGCCGTCATCGCGCTGAAGAACTCCAAGGCGGCGGGTGCGAAGAGCATCGCCGACCTGAAGGGCACCAAGCTGGGCGCCCAGGTCGGCACCACCAGCCTCGACACCGTCACCAACACCATCAAGCCGAGCGTCCAGCCGGCCGTGTTCGACTCCAACGACCTCGCGAAGGCCGCCCTGAAGAACGGCCAGGTCGAGGCGCTCGTGGTCGACCTGCCGACGGCGTTCTACATCACCGGCGCCGAGGTGCCGGAGGCGCAGGTGGTGGGCCAGTTCGAGGGGGCCTCGCAGGGCGAGCAGTTCGGCCTGGTGCTGGACAAGGGCTCGAAGCTGACCGGCTGCGTGTCGCAGGCGGTGGACGCGCTGCGCTCCGACGGCACGCTCGCGAAGCTGGAGAAGCAGTGGCTCTCCGACGCCGTCTCGGCGCCGGTGCTCAAGTGAGCGGCGACACGGCGGCCACCGGGGCGGTGGTCGTCAAGGGCGACGACGACGCTTATCGCCCGTCCGAACGGCGGCTGGCGCACGAGGCGTACCGGCGTGGCCGGGCCCGCCGGTCGGCGCTGATCGCTGCCGGGTCGGCCCTGGCGACCGCCGTCGCGCTCTACCTGCTGGTCGTCAACTCCCCCGGCTGGGAGGTGACTCGGAAGACCTTCTTCAATGCCGACTACGCCCGCCAGGCGCTGCCCGAGGTACTGAAGGGGCTGCGGCTCAACCTGGAGCTGATGCTCGGGTGCGGCGCGCTGATCCTGGTGTTCGGCCTGCTGCTCGCGGTGCTGCGGACGCTGCGCGGGCCGGTGTTCCTGCCGGTTCGGCTGCTGGCCACCGTGTACGTGGACTTCTTCCTCGGGCTGCCGATGATCATCTGCCTGCTGGTGATGATCACCGGAGTGCCGGCGCTGCGGCTCAGCGGGGTGACCACCGATCCGCTGCTGCTCGGCGGGGCCGCGCTGGTGCTGACCTACTCCGCGTACGTGTCGGAGGTGTTCCGTTCCGGGATCGAGTCGGTGCACCCGAGCCAGCGGGCTGCGGCCCGCTCGCTCGGGCTCACCAACGCGCAGGCGATGCGGTACGTGGTCCTGCCGCAGGCCGTCCGGCGGGTGGTGCCGCCGCTGCTGAACAACCTGGTCAGCCTGCAGAAGGACACCGGGCTGGTCTCGATCGGCGGGGCGATCGACGCGGTGTACGCGGCGAAGATCATCGCGGCCCGGTCGTTCAACTTCACGCCCTACCTGGTGGCGGGGCTGGTGTTCATCGTGCTGACCATCCCGCTGACCCGGTTCGCCGACTGGCTGACCGCCCGGACGAACCGTCGGCAGTTCCAGGGAGGTGCGGTGTGAGCGGGCGCGGCAAGGTGGTCGCACGAGGGGAGGTGGTCGTATGAGCGGGGCCGACGTGCTCCGGCTGGAGTCGGTGCGCAAGACCTTCGGCGGGCAGGTGGTGCTGCGCGACGTGGGGTTCACGGTGCCCGAGCACTCGGTGACGGCGCTGATCGGAGCCTCCGGCTCCGGCAAGTCCACGCTGATGCGGTGCGTCAACCTGCTGGAGGGGATCGACGACGGGGCGATCTTCCTGGACGGGGCGGAGATCACCGACCCCCGCGCGGACCAGGACGCCGTCCGACGCCGGATCGGCGTGGTGTTCCAGTCGTACAACCTGTTCCCGCACATGACCGTGCTGGAGAACATCACGCTCGCCCCGCGCCGGGTGCACGGCCGCGGGCGGGCCGAGGCCGAGACGAGGGCGCTGGAGCTGCTCGACCGGCTCGGGCTGGCGGCCAAGGCGAAGGAGTACCCGGACCGGCTCTCCGGCGGACAGCAGCAGCGCGTCGCCATCGTGCGGGCGCTGGCCACCGGGCCGCGGCTACTGCTGCTCGACGAGATCACCGCGGCGCTCGACCCGGTCCTGGTCGGGGAGGTGCTCTCGGTGGTGCGCGACCTCAAGGAGCAGGGGATGACGATGGTCCTCTCCACCCACGAGATGGGGTTCGCGCGTGAGGTCGCCGACCAGGTCTGCTTCCTGGACGGCGGGGTGGTACTCGAACAGGGGCCGCCGGAGCAGGTGTTCGGCGATCCGCGGGAGGAGCGGACGCGGCGGTTCCTGAGCCGGGTCGTCGCCTCGGGGCGGCTGCAGGGCTGAGCCGGGTCGGAAGCGGGGACCTTACGACGGGGTGCGCGATCGGTGTCCGCACACCGGTGGGCACCACCGTGCGCCCCGGTGCGCGCCTGGCTGCGCCCGGGCCGCAGCGGTGATCGTGGACGGGACGACCGTCCAGACCGCGGGCGGCGGGTGTCGGTGTGGCGGGCAGCGGGCAGCGGGCGACAGGCAGAGGGGCGGGAACGGATGACGGCGAACAGATAACAGATGACGTTATCTGTCATCTGTTATCTGTTCGCCGTCATCCGTCAGCCGTCCTCCGCGCCCTGTCCGCCACCGCCCACCACATCGACGCCGGCCGCCCGCCACCCGCCGCCCCGGGAGGCCGCCGTTGCACGGATCCGCGCTGATCAACTGGCTGCTCGCCCTCCTCACCACCGCCGCCGGGGCCTACTGCCTCGCCCGGCTGCGCCACTCCCCCTGCGCCGCCGGCGCCACGCCCCACTTCGGCGCGCACCGCCTGCTCGCCCGGGAGTCCGACGCCGCCGAGGCCCTGATGGGGCTCGGCATGGCCGCGATGGCCGTGACCGGGCACGCCGTCCCGGCCACCGTCTGGGCCTTGGTGTTCGGCGTCCCGGCCGCCGCCTTCCTGCTCGCCGCCGCGCACGGCCCGGCCCGCCGGGCGCACCGGCTGCACCACGCGGTCGGCGCGAGCGCCATGACGTACATGGCACTCTCGATGACCGCCACCTCCGGCGGCCATCACCACCACGCCGCCGACGCCGGCGCGCCGCTGCTGACCGGCACCCTCCTTCTCTACTTCGGCGGGTACTCCCTCTGGGTCGGCGCCCGGCTCCTGCACACCTCCTCCGGGGCCCTGGCGGTCGGCACCGCCGGGTTGCCGCAGGCCTGCCGACTCACCATGGGCATCGGCATGTTCGCCATGCTCCTGACCATGTGAGGCCCGCCACGCGGGCCAAGACCCCACCCCCCGCGTGGCGTTGGTCACTGGCCGGTCGAAAGCCGTTCCTCCGGACGTCGACAGCGCATAGGTTGGCAGGGAGCGCGTTGTCGCGTTCCGTGCGTACTCGGGGAGCCCATGCGATGACTGCCCTGATCGGCCTGCTACTGCTCGGACTGCTGCTCTCGACCGTCGTGCCCCGGCTGCTGGCCCGGGCCCGCTGGGTGGAGCGCGAACCGGTGCTGGCGCTGCTGGTGTGGCAGTGCCTCGTGGTGGCCGTGCTGCTGTGCTGCGTCCTGGGCCTGCTGCTGGCCGCCTCCGCCGCCCTGCCCGAGCTGCGCGCCCTGCTGTTCGCGGGCGCGCCGCACGGTGTCGAGGCCGCGTACGGCCTGCAGAACGCCGAGGGCTGGGGCCGGTTGTGCGCCGCGGTGCTGGCGGCGGGCGGCGTGCAGACGGTGCTGGCGATCACCCGCGAGGTCCGTACCGCCAAAGCTCTGCGCAACCGTCGTCACGCCCAACTGACGAGCCGGGCCCCGGAGTTGCCCGAGGCCATCGCGGCCGCCCGGAGCCGACGGGAGCGGCTGGTGGTGCTGGAGAACGTCCGCCCGGAGGCGTGGTCGCTGCCCGGCCCGGACTCCCGCCTGGTGGTCACCACCGGAGCCCTCCAGCAGCTGACCGACCGGGAGTTGGCCGCCGTCCTGAGCCACGAGCGCGGGCATGTCCGGGCCCGGCACCACTGGCTGAAGCAGTGCGCGCAGGCGCTCGCGTCGGGCTTCCCGGGGGTCGGCGTGTTCAGCGCCTTCCAGCGCCAGGTGGACGACCTGGTCGAGCTGGCGGCCGACGACCGGGCGGCACGTCGGCACGGTCGGCACACCACCGCCCTCGCACTGGCCGAACTCAACCTGGACCGCGGGGTGTTCGGCTCCTGCCCGCCCGGTCTCGCACAGTCCCCGCGCCGGGTGGACCGGCTGCTCGCGGGCCGCCCGCGACTGTCCGTCCCGCACCGGCTGCGACTCACCGTCGCGGCCCTCGCCGCGCCGGCCGCCGCCGTCCTGCTGGCCGCCGCCCCAGGACTGGCCTCGATGTTCTGATTCCGCCCCAACCCGGCCGCCGGCCCGGTCAAGTGACGTCGAGTCAGTTCGACGAGGAGTCGTCCAGCGGCCCGATTGGGGCACCGAGGGTCAGTTCGAGCACCTCGCGATGGAGCGGCCTGGCCTGCTCGTACCGCTCCCGCCCGGCCTCGGTCAGGGTGATCACGATGCCCCGCCGGTCGCTCTCGCACATCGCCCGGGTGACCAGTCCGCCCTTCTCCAGGCGGGCGATCACCCGGGACAGCGCGCTCTGACTCAGGTGGACGGTGTGGGCCAGATCCTGCGCCCGCAGCGCCTGACCGCCGCCCCCGCACCCCTCCACCAGGCGCTCCAGCACCTCGAACTCGCTCATGCCCAACCCGCACTTGTCACCCAGCTCGCGATCGAGCATGCAGGACGTGGCGGCGTGCCGGGCCAGCAGGTCACGCCACTGCGCCACAAAACCGGCCTCCGCCGGGGAGTCGAGATCAGCCACACCACCACCTTAGCATATGCGCCGTAAAATTATGCGTTCACATCTTATTCATTTGCATTGAATGCACGTGCATGTACTGTCCTCCCCATGACCACCGCGACCGTCACGTCACCCGACGCCTCGTCAACCAGCGGGATGAGCTGGACACCCCGCCTCTGGGGCACCCTGATCGTGCTCTGCGCCGCCATGTTCCTGGACGCCCTGGACGTCTCCATGGTCGGCGTCGCCCTCCCGTCCATCGGCTCCGAGCTCCACCTCTCCACCTCCGCCCTGCAGTGGGTGGTCTCCGGCTACGTGCTCGGCTACGGCGGCCTGCTGCTGCTCGGCGGCCGCGCCGCCGACCTGCTCGGCCGCCGCCGGGTCTTTCTGATCGCCCTGGGCGCCTTCGCCGCCGCCTCACTGGTCGGCGGCCTGGTCGACGACGGCGGCCTGCTGATCGCGGCCCGCTTCCTCAAGGGCGTCAGCGCCGCCTTCACCGCGCCGGCCGGCCTGTCGATCATCACCACGACCTTCGCCGAGGGCCCCGCCCGCAACCGGGCGCTGTCGATCTACACCACCTGCGGCGCCAGCGGCTTCTCGCTCGGTCTGGTGCTCAGCGGCCTGCTCACCTCGGTCGGCTGGCGCTGGACCTTCCTGATGCCCGTCCCGGTCGCGCTGCTCGCCCTGGTCTTCGCGATCCGGCTGCTTCCCCGCCCGACCGAGGAGCGCGCCAAGGGCGGCTACGACGTGCTGGGCGCGATCACCGGCACCACGACCGTGCTGCTGCTGGTGTTCACCGTCACCGAGGCACAGGGCGCCGGCTGGCTGAGCCTGCGCACCGTCGGCTCGCTGGCCGTGGTGGTCGCGCTCGCCGCCGCCTTCCTCGTGGTCGAGAGCCGCACCGCACACCCGCTGGTCCGGCTCGGCATCTTCCGCAACGGCTCGGTCGCCCGGGCCAACGTGATCGCCTTCACGATGACCGGCGCGTACGGCGGGTTCCAGTTCATCGTCACGCTCTACCTGCAGCACCTGCTCGGCTGGTCCGCGCTGCAGATGGCCCTCGGGCTGCTGCCGGCCGGCGCCTTCATCGCGCTCTCGGCGCCGTTCATGGGTCCGATCGTGGACCGCTTCGGCACCGGTCGGCTGCTGCCGATCGGCCTGCTGGCCCTGGTCGGCGCGTTCGCGCTGTTCCTGCGGCTGGACGAGCACAGCTCGTACCCGGTCCTGGTCCTGCCCTCGATGCTGCTGCTCGGCGTGGGCTTCGCGCTGGCCTTCCCGTCGGTGAACATCGCCGCCACCGACGGCGTGAGCGACGAGGAGCAGGGCCTGGCCTCCGGTCTGGTGAACACCGCGATCCAG
The DNA here is from genome assembly GCF_029894125.1 of Kitasatospora sp. MAA19. GTDB lineage: Bacteria > Actinomycetota > Actinomycetes > Streptomycetales > Streptomycetaceae > Kitasatospora. The sequence continues at coordinate 250,823 of NZ_JARXYZ010000010.1, read as the reverse complement.
GTCGGCACCGCCGTGGTCCTGGCCGGGGCGACCGCGATGATCACCGCCGGCAGTGCCGGTGGCGACAGCCCGCAGGCGCAGCTGGACGGCTACCGTCCGGCCCTGATGTTCGTCACGGCGGTCGCGCTGCTCGGTCTGCTGATCGCTGCGGTGGGTGCCCTGGTCGACCGCCGGAGCAAGTCAACTCCCGTGACGGTGCCGGACTATGATTACCCTGCGGCCGGGTCGAATGCGGCCCGGACCGAAGTCCTGACCAATCACTGACCGTCACCGCCATCGGGGGCCGACCCCCCGGCCACCGGGCAATGGCGCCGGCTCCACCAAACCCCCGTCTTGGTGGAGCCGGCCGTCTTCGTACCGGCCGCCCGAGCGGCGCCCACCGGCGCGCGGATCCACGGTGCGGCTGCGGCTCCGCCAGTATATTGGCTCGGAGCCAATGAACGTTCGGAGCAGACACGATGGCACCTCGCGGGGATTCGGTCAATGAGGAGATGCGGCAACGCTCCCGTCGGCGCATCATGCGAGCCACCGTCGAACTGGTCGACCAGCGCGGCTACGCGGGCACCACGCTGACCGACATCGCCGAGCGGGCGGGGCTCGCGCGCGGACTGCTCTCGTACTACTTCGACGGCAAACGACTGCTGATGCAGTCCGCGACGCACCGGATGATGCACCAGTCGCTTTCCTCCGCACTCGCCGAACTGACGCCGGACGCCTCTCCGGAGGCCCGGCTGGCCCGTGCGATCGACGCGGTCCTCACCCTGGCCCTGGACCACCCCCGCGTGATGCGCTCGCACCTCGCGCTGATCCTGGACCCGGACTCCGGTGCCTTCGTCCAGGACCCGGAGCAGCAGCAGCTCGGCGCCATCCTCCAGGGCCTGCTGCTCGACTGGGGCGCGCCGGACCCGGCCGCCGAGCACGCGGTGCTGCGCAGCGCGCTGATGGGCGGCTGCATCGGGGTGCTGCTGCCGGGCGCCGAGCTCCCGCTGGCGCCGATCCGGGCGGACCTGTTCCGCCGCTACAACCTGCCCTGGGAGCTGGGCCTCCCGCCGCAGCCGCTGCCGCCGGAACGCGAACGGCCGCCGGCCCGCGGTTGACGGCGGGCGGGCGGCTGCTCGGTGTCGGACGGCTGTCGGCGGATCACCGGGGCCATCCCGGCTGAGCCGTGGCCGGGCGGAGCCTCAGCGCTCCTTCAGGATCGAGGCCAGCAGGTCTATGGTGCGCTCGGGCGTGAGGCTGTCCACGCAGAGCCGCTCCATGACCTGGATGTACGCGTCGACGTCGTCCCGCTTGTCGAGGTAGAGCGCGCTGGTGAGCTGCTCCAGGTACACGACGTCCGCGAGGTCCTGCTCCGGGAAGCGCAGGATCGTGAACGCCCCGGACTCCCCCGCGTGCGCGCCGAAGCGGAACGGCATGACCTGGATCACGACGTTGGTCTGCTCGGCGACGTCGATCAGGTACTGCACCTGACCGCGCATCACCTTGGGCCCGCCGACCGGACGCCGTAGCGCGGCCTCGTCGATCACGGCCCACAGGCGCGGGCTGGCGCCCTCGGCCAGCAGCTTCTGGCGGCGCAGGCGGAGGCTGACCCGCCGCTCGACCTCCTCCTCGCTGATGACCGGCCGACTCTGGCCGAAAACCGCCCGCGCGTACTCCTCGGACTGCAGCAGTCCGGGGATGAACTGCACCTCGTAGGTGCGGATCAGTTGAGCAGCCTCCTCCAGACCGACGTAGGTCTGGAACCAACCCGGCAGCACGTCGTTGAAGCTGTGCCACCAGCCGGACTTGTTGGCCTCGCGGACGAGGCCGAGCAGGGCCTCCCGCTCCAGGCCGTCGTCCACGCCGTAGAGGCTGAGCAGGTCGGCGACGTCGCGCTCCTTGAAGCTGACGCGGCCGAGTTCCATGCGGCTGATCTTGGACTCGGAGGCGCGGATCGCGTAGCCGGCGTCCTCGCGCGTGATGCCGCGCGTCTCACGCAGGCGACGCAGCTGCGAGCCGAGGAGGATCCGGCGGACCATCGAGCCGCCGCCCGGCTGAACTGTGGTCATGCGGTCGAAACCTCCACCTAGGGCAAACAGCGCACAGTCTGCCATCAGTTGAGCGCTCACGGTGCCGATACTGACGGATGTTCCTATCAGTTCCGCACTCCGAGCACCAGGATGCACGTGCATTCGGCGCTTGCATATGCCAATAGTGCGACTGCACGTGAATCGACTCTTGCATCTGCAGTGAGCGCACACCACCATGGTGCACGTGCACCTGCACATCCCTGGCATTCCCGCGGGCTCCGCGTCGACCCCACGCGCGACTCCGTGCACCGACCCGGCGGCGTCCCCCCGCGCCACCGGGCGTTCGAGTGCGCGCGCGCTGGTCGAAGGGGCGGCCGAGCGGCCGAGCGAGTCGGAGGTGACCGGCATGACCCCGGCGGGTCCAGCCGTGTCCGCCCCCTTATGGGAGGAGCTCTTCATGAGCACCGGTACGGCTTTGGCGATTGACCCCCATGTGGTCACCTGCACGCTCGCTCCTCGCTTCGAAGCCGTCAGAACCGCGCGCGACTTCGCCCGGACCTCTCTTCAGCGCTGGGGCCTGATGGAGTTGTTCGACGACGTCGCGCTGGTGGCCTCGGAACTGGTGACCAACGCACTACGGCATGCGATCGGCGCACGGCCCGACCCCGCGGGCGGCGCCCAAGGCGGGTACGACTTTCCCATACAGCCGACCGCTGAAGGCCGACTGCCGATCCGAATAAGCCTGGTCCACCGCTCTCCCCAGGTGGTCTGCGCGGTGAGCGATCCGAGCAGCATCGGTCCGGTCGCCCGGGAGGCGGACTTCGTCGCCGAATCCGGCCGCGGACTGCACCTGGTGGAGTCCTTCAGCCGCTCCTGGGGCTGGCACCCGCTGGGCAGCGGCAAGGTGGTCTGGGCCCTGTTCGAGGCGGAGCCGGCCACCGGTTCCGAACTCGGTGGACGGCACCGGCGCTCGGCCTAGCGCCAGGCGGCGCGCGGCCGGCCGAGGAAGGCCCCGGGAGGACCACGCCCCGGGCTCCTCAGGACGGACCGGCGGGCCGGGCGCACGTGCGCGACAGGCCCCGGCGCGACTCTCAGAACGATTCCCCGGACGACTCCCGGGGCAGCCCCCGGACACGCCTCCGGGCCACCTTCCGGGCCACCTGTCGGCCGAGCCGCAGGACGAACCACCGGACGGGCCGCCGGGCCGGCCGCGGTACAGGGTCCGGACGGGTCGCCGGACGGGTCGCCGGACGGCGCACGGGTCCGCTCGCGGCGCCCTCGCAGGGTTGACCGCGAGGTCGTGGAGCGGCCGCGGAAGAGCCGGGGTCGGAACCGGAACCGGAAAAGACAAAGGCCGTCGCGGTGTCAGCACCCACGACGGCCCCCCGATGGAAGACGGCGGCCGGTCAGACCGCCAGGTGGTCGAACTCCCCGTCCTTGGCCCCCAGCAGCAGGGCGGCGATCTCGGCCCGCGTGTAGATGAGCGCCGGACCTTCCGGGAAGCGCGAGTTGCGCATCGCCACATCGCCCCCCGGCAGGGCCGCGAACTCGACGCAGTTCCCCTGGGAGTTGCTGTGCAGGCTCTTCTGCCAGACCACCCCCTTGAGGTCGGCGGCCGCCATCCCGTTGTAGGTGTCGTACGAGCCGTGCGTGTCCTGCGAGTCGTGCATAGAAATCTCCCGAAGAGCTCCGGAGTGGTCGTCCAGCGCGGCGCCCCCGGCACCCGCCGAACGAACGGACCGGCCCCGTACCGGCCCGGCACAACGCCTCACTTGACGTGATGATAGCTGCTGTGCACGTGCATCAGCACGGGACATTGCAGGTGCACGAGGCCTTTCATCGCCGCCCCGAACTCTTCACGGACCCTTCTCCTGACGGTACGTAAACGGACATAGCCGAGTGAATCGCCAGATCTCCGATAACCGGCCGTGAGCGTTTCCCCGCTGAATGTTGATCTTCCGGCGCCGGGAGTCGCACCGCCGTGACCCTCCGTCAAGCGAACCTCAAGCTGTGAGACATCTCACGCGCCACAGTCGCAACTCGACGCCCCGTCGGACACGTCATGGCAACTGGCGGTGACCATCCGAGGCCAGGGGGAGATATGTCCGAATTGCGGGCAAACCACCCGGACGGCACACCGGATGCGCGGCGCACGCACCATGACCACGCGAAACCCGAACGGCAGCCGACTGCAGGCCTGACGGGCCGATGTCCTACGATCTCCGGCATGAGCACCGCAGCCATCCCGGGCGCGCCACTGCCCGTCCGTAGTCCAGGCTCCCGTGCGCGGGGGCGCCACCGCCGCCCCGAGCGCCCCGAGATCCCGGCCGGCTCCCCGGCCCTGGTGCTCGCCGTGCCCGCGACCGCCGGGCCCGAGTCCCGCTCGGTCGTCGAGGAGCTGCTGTCGATCGTCCGCAGCGAGCAGGGCGGCGTCCAGACCGCCGTCGGCTACCTCCCCGGCAACGCCGCCGAGAGCACCGGCGGTGACGAGCACACCGTCGCCGAACTGCTGGCCATGGCCGCCGAGGCCGGCCTGCCCGCACCGGTCCTGGTACCGCTGGTACCCGGCCCGCACGGATTCCTGACCGAACTTCACGCCCTCGCCGCGGAGTACGGAGCGCCCGTCACCGACGTGCTCGGCCCGCACCCGCTGCTCGCCGAGGCCGTGCACGTGCGACTGTCCGAGGCCGGCCTGGCCCGGGCCGACCGCGCCCGGCTGTTCGCCATCGCGACCGCCGCGGACGGCGTGGTGCTCACCACCGTCGGCGGCGAGGACGCCGCCGCGGCGGCCGGCATCACCGGCGTCCTGCTGGCGGCCCGACTGGCCGTCCCGGTCGTCCCCGCCGCGCTCGACGTGCCCGGCTCGGTCGCCGCGGCCGTCAACCACCTCAAGGAGACCGGCTCCCAGCGCCCGGCGCTGGCCCCGCTGGTGATCGGGCCGGAGGCCGACTCGGAGCTGCTCGCCGCGGCCGCCGAGGAGACCGGCTGCCCGTCCGCCGCGCCGCTGGGCGCCTACCCGACGGTCGGCCAGCTGATCGCCTCCACCTACCTGGCCGCGCTGCCCGCACCCTCCCCGGAGGCCGAGGCCGCCGCAGAGGCGGAGGCGGAGGCCGCCGAGGGCACCCACGCCGGTCGCGCCGCCCACGCGGCTCACGCCGCCGCCGAGGGGCCTGCCGACCGGTAACGGACACCACGCGCACCGAGAGGGCCCGGGACGGTAGCGTTCCAGGCCCTTTCGGCTTGTCCCGTACGGGAGTTAAGGGGCGAATGAGAGTAATGTCCGTTCTGTTCGCATTTGTTCGCCGCCGCCTGGTGTACCCCCCGGCTGTCGAGGCGCACCCACACCCCCTTCCCGCGCCTATGCCCTCATGCGACCCGACGCGCCGTCACTCACTCCCTGAAGCTCAGACAGTTACGTACGCCTATAGCGACGTTGCCGAAAAACGGTCATTTCCGATCATGATGGGTTAGGGAAATGGCGCTTCTCACCAAACCGTGATGTGCATCACAGGTGTTTGCAGTTTGAACTTAAGTCTGCTTAACGTGCTCCCCGTTCGTGGCCACACGGACCCAGTTCATCCGCGACGCCGAGTCCTGCCGTCGGATGTCCTGGCAGCGCGAAAACGCATCACGGCAGGAGCGGGGGACCCACAGGTAAGTCGCCCCGGACCGCTCTTCGGAACGGTTCAGGGCTAGGGGTGAAGCCGCGCCCACAGCGCGGCCGGGCAACTCCAGCCCGAATCCGACAGCTCACCTCGCAGGCGTGGGAGAGGACCGCGTCTTCATGCTGCCCACCAACGGCACCCGTCTGTCCAGCCGCACCCGACGCGTGATCGCCGCCATCGGCGTCGCGGGCGTCGGCCTCAGCATCCCGTGCCTTACCTCCGGCACCGCCTCCGCCGCCTCCGTCGCCACCTGGGACAAGGTCGCCCAGTGCGAGAGCACCGGCAACTGGAGCATCAACACCGGCAACGGCTTCTACGGCGGCCTGCAGTTCACCTCCAGCACCTGGGCCGCCTTCGGTGGCACCGCCTACGCCCCGCAGGCCAACCAGGCCACCAAGGACCAGCAGATCGCCGTCGCCGAGAAGGTGCTCGCCTCGCAGGGCCCGGGCGCCTGGCCGGTGTGCTCCGTCCAGGCCGGCCTGACCAAGGGCGGCGCCGCGGCGTCCGTCGACACCGCGGCCGGTTCGACCACCGGCTCGACCGCCGCCAAGCCTGCCGCCAAGCCCGCTGCCCCGGCCGCCAAGCCGACGCAGGACCAGGCCCCCGCCACGAAGCCCGCTTCGAAGCCGGCCGCGCCGGCCCAGGACCAGGCGCAGGCCCAGGGCAACGCCCAGGCCCAGGGCGGGGACTACACCGTCGCCGCCGGCGACTGGCTGTCCTCGATCGCCGACAAGAACAACGTCCAGGGCGGCTGGCAGCGGCTGTACGAGCTCAACCGCGGCACCCTGACCGAGGGTCCGGACACCATCTACCCGGGCCAGCGCCTGTCGTTCAAGGACGGCGGCCAGGCGGCCCAGCAGTCGGCGCAGGCCGACCAGTCCGGCTCGGGCTTCACCTGGTTCGACCGCTCGCAGAAGTCCGGCCAGACCTCCAACGGCGGTGCCGTGAACGCCAAGCCGGCCGCGCAGAGCCAGGCCCCGGCCTCGAAGCCGGCCGCCCAGGCGCAGACTCAGGCCCCCGCCCAGACCGCCACCGGCAGCATGGCCGCCGCGGTCTCCTTCGCCAAGTCGAAGGTCGGCCAGGCCTACGTCTACGGCGGCACCGGCAACGGCGGCTGGGACTGCTCCGGTCTGACCCAGGCCGCGCTGCGTGCCGCGGGCGTCTCCGTCCCGCGCGTCGCCGCCGACCAGGCCGCCGCCAGCACCCACGTCTCGCTGGACAGCCTCCAGGCGGGCGACCTGCTGTTCTGGTCCAACAACGGCAAGGACTCCGGCGTCTACCACGTCGCGATCTACATCGGCGGCGGCCAGTACGTCGAGGCCGCCAACCCGAGCTCGGGCGTGCGCCTGCAGACCGTCGCCAACTGGGCCCCGGACTTCGCCGGCCGGGTCTGAGGACGACGGGCGAGCGACAAGGATCAGGTAACAGATGACGGCTGACAGATAGCAGATAACAGATTTCATCATCTGCTATCTGTCCGCCGTCGCCCGCCCCCGGGGAGAGTCTGGTCGCTCCTCCGGGGGTTCCGGCGCATCCCGCCCCCGACGACCAGGGGCCATGGTCAAAGCCCGCGCCAGCGGGCATGCTGCTGCTCCGCAGCAGAGGAGGAGTCACCATGGCCCAGGTCACCGTCACACTCGACGCGAACCTCGCAATCGACGCGATGATGCTCTCCGGCACCAAGAGCCCCCAGGACGCCGTCGAACTGGTCCTGCGCGACTACCTGGCCCGCGGCCGCCGCACCGAGACCCGGACCGGCGACGCGCTCGACGGCCGGCGGCTCCCCCAGCGCCCCTCCACGGACCACGAGGGCTGACCCGACGCACCCGCGACACGCGAAACGGGCCCCGGAGAGCAACCGCTCTCCCGGGGCCCGTTCGCCCGTCCTCCGTCTACGCTCAGCGCGCGCAGGCCCCCGTGGACCCGCGCATGACCAGCTCCGGCTGGAACATGAACTCCCCGCGCTGGGCCGCGTTTCCACCGACCTCCTCCAGCAGCGCGTCCACCGCCGCCGTGGCCATCGCCTCGACCGGCTGGCGGATCGTGGTCAGCGGCGGCTCGGTGAAGGCGATCAGCGGCGAGTCGTCGAAGCCGACCACCGACACGTCCTGCGGCACCGACAGCCCACGCTGGCGCACCGCGCGGATCGCTCCGAGCGCCATCATGTCGCTGCCGCACACGATGGCCGTGCACCCCTTGTCGAGCAGTGCGCCGGCCGCCGCGTGCCCGCCCTCCACACTGAACAGCGTGTGGTGGACGAGGTTCTCGGCCTCCTCCTCGCCCAGCCCGAGCACCTCGCGCATCGCGGCCGTGAAGCCCTCGATCTTGCGCAGCACCGGGACGTACCGCCGCTGCCCGACGGCCAACCCGATCCGCTCGTGCCCGAGTTCTGCCAGGTGCTGGACGGCCATCCACATCGCGGCCCGGTCGTCCGGCGAGATGAACGGCGCGTCGATCCGCTCGCTGTAGCCGTTGATCAGCACGAACGGCACCCCGCGCCCGGTCAGCCGGGCGTAGCGGTCGTGGTCGGCGGTGGAGTCGGCGTGCAGCCCGGAGACGAAGACGATGCCCGCCACGCCCCGGTCGACCAGCATCTCGACCAATTCGTCCTCGGTCGACCCGCCCGGGGTCTGGGTGCACAGCACCGGGGTGTACCCGTGCCGGCTGAGCACCTGCTCGATCACCTGGGCCAGTGCGGGGAAGATCGGGTTGCTCAGCTCCGGCGTGATCAGCCCGATCAGGCCGGCGCTGCGCTGGCGCAGTCGGGTCGGCCGCTCGTAGCCGAGCACGTCGAGCGCCGCCAGCACGGTCTGCCGGGTGGCGGCGGAGACGTTCGCCTTGCCGTTGAGTACGCGGGAGACGGTGGCTTCGCTGACCCCCGCCTGCGCCGCGATGTCTGAGAGTCGCGCCGTAGTCACGGTCCCAGAGCCTATTGCAACCACGTCAGACCGCCCACCAGCCGGTGCTGTCCGGTGCGAGCACCGTCTCGTCGCCGTCCGCCACCAGCTCCACCGAGGAGAGCAGCAGCTTTCCGGGCGCCGCTATCCGGACCGGCTCGCCCGTGGCGTTCACCGTGCAGACGAAGGAGCCGCGGCGGAACGCCAGGGTGCCCTCGGGGCCGTCCAACCACTCGACGTCCGTCCCGGCGCCGAGGTCGGCCTGGGAGCGGCGGACGGCGAGCGCGCTGCGGTACAGCTCCAGGGTGGACTCCGGGTCACCGGTCTGCGCCTCGACGCTCAGCGCGGCCCACTCGGTCGGCTGCGGCAGCCAGGACGGCCCGCCGGCGACCGGGCCGAAGCCGTACGGGGCCTCGGTGCCGGACCACGGGATCGGGACGCGGCAGCCGTCGCGGTAGCCGTCCTGCCCGGCCTTGCGGAAGAACGACGGGTCCTGGCGGACCTCGTCCGGCAGGTCGGTGACGTCCGGCAGGCCGAGTTCCTCGCCCTGGTAGATGTACGCCGAGCCGGGCAGCGCGAGCATCAGCAGGGTGGCGGCGCGGGCACGGCGCAGGCCGAGCTCGCGGTCGCCGGGGGTGCGGATCTGGGTGCCGAGGCCGGGCGGGTTGGCGAAGCGGGTGGCGTGCCGGGTGACGTCGTGGTTGGACAGCACCCAGGTGGTGGGGGCGTCGACCGGACGCATCGAGTCGAGCGAGACGTCGATCACCTCGCGCAGCGCGGCGGCGTCCCAACCGGTGCCCAGGTACTGGAAGTTGAAGGCCTGGTGCAGTTCGTCGGGGCGCACGTAGTTGGCGGTGCGCTGGACGGTCGGAGTCCATGCCTCGGCGACGCCGATCCGCTGGCCCGGGTACTCGTCGAGGATCCGGCGCCAGCTGCGGTAGATCTCGTGCACGCCGTCCTGGTCGAAGAACGGCATGACATCGTTGCCGAGCAGCTTGAGCTGGTCCGAACCGCCGAGGTCGGGCAGGCCGGGGGCCTTGACCAGGCCGTGGGCGACGTCGATGCGGAAGCCGTCGACGCCCATGTCGAGCCAGAACCGCAGGATCGAGCGGAACTCGTCGGCGACGGCCTGGTTCTCCCAGTTGAAGTCGGGCTGCTCGGGGGCGAACAGGTGCAGGTACCACTCGCCGGGGGTGCCGTCCGGGTTCTCGGTGCGGGTCCAGGCCGGGCCGCCGAAGATGGACTCCCAGTCGTTGGGCGGCAGTTCGCCGTTCTCGCCCGTGCCCGGGCGGAAGTGGTAGCGCTCGCGCAGCGGGGACGCGGGGCCCTCGCGCAGGGCGCGCTGGAACCACTCGTGCTGGTCCGAGGAGTGGTTGGGGACGAGGTCGACGATGATCCGCAGCCCCAGCTGGTGGGCGTCCCGGATGAGCGCGTCGGCGTCCAGCAGGGTGCCGAACATCGGGTCCACGGCGCGGTAGTCGGCGACGTCGTAGCCGGCGTCCGCCTGCGGCGAGGCGTAGAACGGCGAGAGCCAGACCGCGTCCACACCGAGGTCGCGCAGGTACGGCAGGCGGCTGCGGATGCCGGGCAGGTCGCCCATGCCGTCGCCGTTGGAGTCGGCGAAGCTGCGCGGGTACACCTGGTAGATGACCGCGTCCCGCCACCAGTCTCTGGACGCCCCGCCCGTCGCAGGAGCCGGGGTGACCGCCTCGTGAGCGGTGGCGTCGGCGGCAGGCCGGGAGGTGTCGGCCAGGTTCTGGGTCATGGACGGTATCCCTTGGGGACTAGAGGAGCGAGGAGCGTTACGACTTGGAGGCACCGGCGGTCAGACCGGTGACCAGGTGGCGCTGCACCAGGTAGAAGAAGACCGAGGACGGGATCGCGATCAGCACGGCGGTGGCCGCCATGAAGTTCCACTGCGCGTCGTGCTCGCTGACGAAGGTCTGCAGGCCGACGGCCAGCGTGTACTTGCTGGAGCTGAGCATGAACGTGGAGGCGAAGGCCACCTCCGCCCAGGCGGTGAGGAAGGAGTAGAACGCGGCCACCGCCAAGCCCGGCCGGGCGAGCGGCAGGACCAGCCGCCAGAAGGTGCCGATCGGGGTGAGCCCGTCGACCCGGCCGGCCTCGTCGATCTCCACCGGGATGGTGTCGAAGTAGCCCTTCAGGAGCCAGGCGCAGTACGGCACGGTGGTGGTCGAGTAGACCAGGATCAGGCCGAGGTAGCCGTCCAGCAGGCCGAGGTCGGACAGGATCGTGTACATCGGCACGATCAGCACCGCGATCGGGAACATCTGGGTGACCAGCAGCGACCACATCAGCGGCTTGTGCCCGGGGAAGCGCATCCGGGAGACGGCGTAGCCGGTGGTGGCGGCGACCATGACGCCGAACACCGTGGTGACGCCGGAGACCAGGAAGGAGTTGCCGAACCAGGTGAAGAAGTCGGTGTCAAACAGCACGTGGTGGTAGTTCGACAGGGTCAACTTGCCGAAGATCTCGCCGGGGTGGAGGTAGTCCGTCTTGTCCGGTCCGAGCGAGATGTAGAGGATCCACAGGACCGGGAACAGGGCGACCAGGCTGGCGAGGATCAGGGCGCCGTGGGCCAGTGCCTTGCCCATCGGGCTGCTCTCGCCGCGGCGGCGGGTCTTGGCGGGCCGGGCGGCCGGTACCGGGCTCGCCGGCGGCGCGGGACGTTCGGTGGTGGTACTCATCGGGGTTACCTGCCTTCGTGGATCAACTGGGTCCGGGGCCGCGGCCGTTGGCCTGCTGGGGCCATTGGCCTTGCGGGGCCGTTGGCCTGCTAGCCGTTGGCCTGCTCGTTGCGGGCGAGCCAGCGCCGGTAGAAGGCGGTGAAGACGATGAGGATGGACAGCAGGATCACGCCGTACGCGGCGGACTGCGCGTAGTCCCGGGGCTGTTGGCCGAAGCCGAGGCGGTAGGCCCAGGTGACCAGAAGCTGGGCGTCGGAGCCGCCGCTGGTACCGAACAGCAGGAAGATGACGGCGAATTGGTTGAACGTCCAGATCACGCCGAGCAGCACGACGGTCGAGGAGACGGTGCGCAGCCCGGGCAGGGTCACGTGGCGGAACCGCTGCCAGGCGGTGGCGCCGTCCATCTCGGCGGCCTCGTACAGCTCGGCCGGGATCGACTGCAGGCCGCCGAGCAGCGAGATCATCATGAACGGGACGCCGACCCAGGTGTTGACCAGGATCGCGGCCGCCTTCTGCGCCAACGGGTCGTCCAACCAGCCGGGTTCGGGCAGGTGCAGGGCGGAGAGCAGGCCGTTGACGGCGCCGCCGTCGGCGAGCATCAGGCGCCAGGAGAAGACCGTGACGAAGGTCGGCACGGCCCAGGGCAGGATGAGCAGCATCCGGTAGACGGCGCGACCGCGCAGCTTCTGGTTGAGCAGCAGGGCCAGGCCGAGACCGATGGTGTAGTGCAGGACGACGCACAGGACCGTCCAGGTGATGGTCCACACGAAGTGGGACCAGAACCGGTCGTAGGAGCCCGGGCCCCACAGGATGTCGGCGTAGTTGTGGAAGCCGACGAACTTGTAGGTCGCCGGGATGTGGTTGACGCCGATGGTCCGGGCGGAGTTGAGGCTGTTGGCGTCGGTGAGGGTGAGCCAGACGCCCTCGACGAGCGGGTAGATCACCAGAACGCCGAGGACCAGGACCACCGGGGCGATCATCGCGTAGGCGTACCAGTGCTTGGCGTAGGAGCGCTTGACGCGTTCCAGCAGGCCCGGACGCTGCTCGCGCTCCCGGCTGCCCTTGCCGGTGGCGCCCTGCACGGCGACTGACATCGAATGACACCTTCTCGGGGATTCTCGGGGGAGCCCGCCGCCTCAGGTCGGCGACTGCTGGTCCTACGGGTCCTACCGTCCGGCCCGCCGGGAGCGGCGGGGGCGCGTGGGGGGCGGTGGAGGTGACCGGGTCGCAGGTGACGGATGACGGACGACAGCCGACAGATAACAGATGATGAAAGTTGTCAGCTGTTATCTGTTCGCTGTGATCTGTCACCCGGCACGCGCCGCCGCCCCGCCCACCCCGCCCCGCCCCCGCCCCCGCCGTCGCGATCGCGACGGGCCGGACGGCCGGCGGCGACTACTTGGCGAAGCCCGGCAGGAGCTTGGCGTAGTCGGTGGCGACGGTGTTCAGCGCGTCCTGGGTGCCGGTGCCCTGGACGGTCTTGCCGAGGTTGGTGCCGAGCGAGGCGAACAGCGAGCTGTACTCGGGCAACTCGGGGCGCGGCTTGGCGCTGCCGAGAATGGCCTGGAAGCCCGCGATACCGGGGTCGGCCTTGACGTCGGCGGTGAAGGCGTCCGAGCGGGTCGGCAGGGTGGAGTTCTTCTGCGCGATGAAGGCCTGGCTCTCCGCCGAGGTCATGAAGGCGGCGAACTTCTCGGCGGCGGCCTTGTGGGCCTGATCGGCACCGGCGTAGACGGAGATGTTGTGACCGCCGGTGGGCGCGCCGGCCTTACCGCTGGAGCCCGCCGGGACGGGGGCGATGCCGAGGTTCTTCTTGTCGGCGAACGCGGCGCCCTTGTAGATGTTGGTGATCTCCCAGGGCCCCTGGATGATGGCCGCGACCTTGCCGCTGTTGAAGGCGTCCATCATGTGCGCGTAGGCGTCGGTGGTGACGTCGGCCTTGACCGTGCCGGGCGCGGTGAACATCGACTTGTAGGTCTCGATGGCCTTGACGGCCTCCGGCGAGGAGACGGTGATCTTCTTGCCGGCGGCGTCGACGGTGTCAGTGCCCTCGCCGAACAGGAACGGCATCGCGTAGTAGCCGTCCGCGGCCTTCAGCCAGAAGCCGTCGACGCCGGCCTTGTCCTTGAGCGCGGCGGCGTCGGTCTTCAGCTCGTCCCAGGTCTTGGGGGCGTCGGTGATGCCGGCCTTGGCGAACAGGTCCTTGTTGTAGAGCAGGCCCAGGGTGTCGGTGACCAGCGGCACGCCGTACAGCTTGCCGTCGTACTTGGCCTGCTGGATCAGGCTGGGCTGGAAGGCGGAGGTGTCGGCGGCGGCCGGGGTGCCGTCGAGCGGCTCCAGGTAGCCGGCCTTGGCGAAGGCGGCGGTCCACCCGACCTCGGAGCGGAACACGTCCGGAGCACCCTTGGCCCCCATCGCGGTCTGGAGCTTGTTCTGCGCCTGGTCGAACGGGACGTTGACGAAGTCGACCTTGACGTTCGGGTTGGCCGCCTCGAACTTCTTGACCAGTTCCTGGTAGTTCGGCGCCTCGTTGGTGGCGTTCGAGGTGTCCCAGTACGTGAGGGTGACCGGCCCGTCGGCCTTGCCGTTCGAGCTGGAGCCGCTGCTGCCACAGGCAGCCATCGAGACCGCGAGGGCCACAACGAGGGCAGAGGCCGCGATGCCACGCCGCATGAGAACTCCTTGGGAGGGTGGGGGTGCCCGAGATGTTCCGAGGCAGGCGCATAATGGCTGCCTCGTGCCGACCGCACCGTTGCTGCCGTCGGGCTCGGGAAGGAAGTTAACAGCGGCGCAATAGCGACGGAAAGTCCTTGCAGCAAGTTTCTGCAAGAAACAGCGATCGTTACGCCCGCGTGTCCTGGACGTAGCCGCACGGTAGTTGACAGTGCGACCAAATGTCCGGGTTCGACCGCTTCAAGTAGATACCGGATGGCCGACACCACCACCATGCGTGGCTGAAAGACGCTTGCAGCAGACTGGACGCATGCGTATCAGAGCCGCCACACGGGACGAACTGCCGCTGCTGTGCGAACTGGAACGGGCCGCCGGAGCGCCCTTCGCCGCGATCGGCATGCCGGAGATCGCCCACGACGAACCGCCGGCCCCGCACGAGCTGGCCCACTACCTGGACGAGGGCGTCGCCCTGGTCGCCCTCGCCGACCACCCCGGCCTGCCCGGCGACGCCGCCCTGCCCGCCGACCCCGGTCCGATCGCCGGCTACCTGCTCGCCGAGCCGGTGGACGGCGCCCTGCACATCGAGCAGGTGTCGGTCCACCCCGACCACGCCCGCCGGGGCATCGGCCGGGCGCTGATCGAGCACCTCGCGGCGGGCACCGACGCCCCCGCGCTCACCCTCACCACCTTCACCGACGTCCCCTGGAACGCCCCCTACTACGCCCGCTGCGGCTTCCGCCCGCTCGCCGACCACGAGGTCACCCCGGGCCTGCGGGAGATCCGCCGCAAGGAGGCCGAACACGGCCTGGACCGCTGGCCCCGCCTCTGCATGCGCCGCGACCTGTAACAGGACCTGCGCCGTGACCTGGGGCTAGACCTGGGGCGGGCCTGACAATCCCGCCAGGCCCGCGACGTTCCCGAAGCGCTCAGCTGACGCCGAGCCGCAGCACCGTGGTCGAGCGGAACTCCTCCCCCGGCCGCAGCACGGTGCTCGGGAACGCCGGGTGGTGCGGGGAGTCCGGGAAGTGCTGGGTCTCCAGCGCGATCCCGGCGAACGGCCCGTAGGGGACGCCACTCGCGCCGGTGACCGCGCCCTGGAACTTGTTGGCCGTGTAGACCTGGACGCCCGGCTCGGTGGTCAGCACCTCCAGGGTGCGCCCGCTGACCGGGTCCTCCAGCAGCGCCGCCCTGGCCGCCGTGCCGTCGGCCGGCCGGGCCCGGAGCACCCAGTTGTGGTCGTAGCCGCCGGGCCCGGCCAGCTGCGGGTGGTCGTCGTGCACCGACTTGCCGATCGGCGTGGCCACGGTGAAGTCGAACGGCGTGCCGGCCACCGGTTCGGTCCGCCCGTACGGGATCTGCCGCGCGTCGGCCGGGGTGTACTCGTCGGCGTCGAGGGTGAGCAGGTGCCCGAGGACGTCGCCGGCACCCTCACCCGCAAGGTTGAAGTACGCGTGGTTGGTCAGGTTGACCACGGTCGGCTTGCTGGTGACGGCGTGGTAGGCGATCACCAGCTCGCCGGCCTGGTCCAGGGTGTAGGAGACGGTGACGTCCAGGGCGCCGGGAAAGCCCTGGTCGCCGTCCGGGCTGTGCAGCCGCAGCCGCACCCCGCCCTCGATCTGCTCGGCCTCCCACATCCGGTTCGCGAAGCCGTCCGGCCCGCCGTGGATGGTGATGCCGCCGCCGGTCGGGGCGAGCGGGTGCTCCTCCCCGTCGATGGTGACCTCGGAGCCGTCGATCCGGTTGGCGTACCGGCCGACCACGGTGCCGTAGTGCCGGGCCGGGCCGAGGATCTGGGCCAGCCGGTCGGTGGAGAGCAGCAGTTGGGCGGGGCGGCCGGCACGGTCCGGCGCAGTGAGGGTGTGCAGGGTCGCGCCGAGGGTGAGCACGCTCGCCTCGTAGGGGCCGGCGGAGAGCGTCCAGCGCTCGATCGCGGCGCCCGCGCCCGAGGGGTCGAGGGGTTCGTGCCGCACGCTGGTGGCCTCGCTCGCCATGGCCTGCTCCTCACTGGCGGTCGCGGTGTGCCCCGACCGCCCGGTTCCGGGTCCGTCCGGGGGACGCCGCGGCGTCCCCCGTGTCCGTCAGCCTAGGGCCGGACAGGCCCTGGCGACGGACACCGTCGCAGGAGACGCGCGCCGTCCGCGCGCCCCCGCCCTACGCCTCCACACGCCCTCGCCTTAGGCCTCCGCGCGCCCCCGCCCTACTCCTCCTCGCACTCGTCGCCCGGCCGGGTAGCCTCGCGCGGCTGTGCCGGCAGTCCGAGGGCGGAGGCCAGGCCGTCCGGCCCGCTGCCCGCTTTGCGGTAGACGGCGGCCAACCGACGGTTGACCAGACTGAGGTGGACGCCGAGCTCGTCCGCGATCCGCTGCGGCGGCACGCCCTGCACGGCCAGGTTGGCGACCTCCCACTCAGGCTGGCTGAGCGTCTCCAGCGTCTCCCGGAAGTCGCGCAGCCCCAGCCGGTTGGGCCGCAGGCCGTAGTTGGCCAGCTCCCGCCGCGCCTGCTCGACGAGTCCCTCGGCCGAGCAGTGCTGGGCCAGCTCGATGCCCTGGTACAGGTGCTCCTGCGCGTCCTCCAGCCGCCCGACCCGGCGCAGCGCGGCGCCGAGGTCGACCAGCGCGACAGCGTGCTCGTACCCGGCCGGCGACTGCCCGAGGTACATCACGGCCTGCTCCAGCAGCTCGACCGCCTGCTGTCCGTCCTCGATCTGGGCGTTCAGCCGCAGCGCGGTGCCGATCGCCGAGGCGGTGCCGAAGGTGCGCGCGTCCTGGACGGCCTTCTGGGCGTACTCGCGGGCGCGGTCGGGCTCGTCCGCGGCGAGCGCGATGGCCAGGTGGCCGGCCCAGGGCGCCCAGACGGTGTTGTGCCAGCCGCGGGCCTCCAGTTGGGCGCCGGCCTCGGTGAGCGCGGCGGCCGCTCCGGCGTGGCGCTTCTTGGCGATCAGCAGCTTGCCGTACAGCGAGGGCGCGTCGGGCAGCACCATGGCGGTCGCGTGGTACGGCGGGTGGAAGCCGAACTCGGCCGCGAGGTCCCAGGCCTCGTCGACCCGGCCGCGGGCGAGCAGGGTGTCCACCAGGACGCCGACGGCGTCCCACGCGAGCGGCAGCTTGGGGCCGATCCGCTCGGACAGTCGAAGCGCGCGGCGCAGGAAGTCCTCGGCCTCGGCGAGCAGGCCGCGGCGGAAACGCGCCAGACCCATCAGGAAGTAGGCGAAGCCCCGGTGGGCACCGCTCCACCCGGCCACCTCGAACTGGATGATGGCGTCCGCGAACAGCCGCTCGGCCTGGGCGATGCGGTCGTTGTAGGTATAGGTGAGGCCGAGCATCGAGGGCAGTTCGAAGCCCCAGGTGCTGTTGGTCCAGCCGAGTCCCTGGGGCAGCCGGCCGGAGTCGAGGACGCTGTCGGCATAGGTCAGCGCCTCGGCGGAGGGGGCGCCGCGCAGGGTGAGGTCCCAGGCGCGCATCGCGAGGACGGCCCGGTCGGCGGCGTCACGGCCGCTGAGGGTGTCGCACATGGCGCCGAGCCGCGTGGAGCGGCCGGGACCGTCCTCCTCGGACTTGCGGAAGGCGTGCCACATGAACGAGGCGGCCTGGAGCCGGAGCCTGCCGGCCGGGTCGGCGGTCTGCTCGGCCTCGTCCTGGCAGACCAGCGCGGCCTCGCGCAGTTCGCCACTGTGGGCGAGCACCTCGGAGAGCCGGAAGGTGGCGTCCACGCGCAGCCCGGGGCGCAGCGGTCCCTCGTCGGGGTCGAGGGCGAGTTTGAGCTGGTTGACGGTGGCGCCGGGGTCGGTCAGCAGGGCGGAGCAGCCCAGTTCGTACAGCACCTCGGCGCGGATGTCGTCGGCGGGCGGCTCGTTGAGGGCGCGGTGCAGACAGCGCTGGGCGGCTTCGGGGGCGCCGATCAGCAGGTGTTCGGCGGCGGCGCGGCGCAGTTTGCGGACGGTGCGGTCGTCGCCCTCCCCGGAGAAGGTCTCGACGAGGTGGCGGGAGGCGGCGAGCAGGCCGAGTCCGGCGTTCTCGATCTCGGCGGCGGCGACGCCGTGCATGCCGGTGCGGGTGGCCTCCGGCATGGTGTTGTAGATCGAGCTGCCGATCAGCGGGTGGACGAATTCGAGGTTTCCGTTGGGGGTCTGGGTGAGCACGCGCTGCTTGCGCAGTTGCTTGATGGACTCGCGGGCGCCCTCGACACTCTGGGTGGAGATCCGGGTGGCGAGGTCGACCCGGATGTCGGTGCCGAGCATCGCGCAGGCCCAGGCGAAGCGCAGGGTGGACGCGCCGAGCCGGTCCACCCAGCTCTTGAGGGTCATTCCGGTGGCGTCGACGGCGAGTTCGCGCAGTTGCTGGGAGTTCTCCTCGACCGGTTCGAGGTCCTGGTCGCGGACCTGGTCGAGCAGGGCGACGGCTTCGAAGGGGTTGCCGTTGACGACGTTCCAGAACTCGTAGCAGAAGGCGTCCTCGGCCTTGTCTCCGAGTTCGGCGCGGATCATGTCGGTGATGGAGACCAGCGAGAGCCGGTTGAGCTCGTGCTTGCCGGTGGCGCGGCCGAGGACGTCCTTGCGGTGTTGCTGGATCTCGACCGGCCAGTCGTTCTCGTCCTCCCGGAACGCGAAGACGAGCAGGACGGGCAGTTCGCGGGAGCGGACGGCGAACTGGGTGAGCCAGGAGAGCGACTCGTGGTCGGCCCAGTGCAGGTCGTCGACGATCATCACCAGCGGCGCCCGGCGCGGCGCGAGTTGGGTGAGGACGTAGTCGAGGCCGTCCCGCACGCCCTGGGGGTCGAGGCGGCGGGCGCCGGCCTTGGGCTGCTTGAGGCCCATGGCCGGTCCGACGACCTCCTCCCAGGTGCCCATGACCTGGCGGAACTCGTCGGGCCGCAGGCTGGTGAGGGCGGGCTGGAGGAGTTGGCGCAGCACGTGGTACGGCTCGTTGAACTGGCGTTCGCTGCCGCGGGCGAACAGCACGGTGGCGCCGTCGCGGAGTTTGGCGATCCGTCGGACCTCGTGCAGCAGGCTGGTCTTGCCGATGCCGGGGCGGCCGGAGAAGGCCAGCAGTTCGCCGATCTCGGTGCCGCCGGCCGCGAATGCGCGGCAGAGCTTGTCGACGGCCGCCTCGACGGAGCGCAGTTCGGCGTCGCGGTCGCGCAGCCGGACCCTTGGCGAGGTGCTGTCGCCGTCCCGGCTGGAACCGGATCCCGTCCGAAGTTCGTTTCCCTGCTCGGTCACCGTCGCGCCTCCGCCTCGCCGCTCGCGTCATTGCTCGCATCACTGCTCGTGGACCTGAGGTTAGCGCTGCGTGGCACTCGTTGTGGGGCATTCGCGCAGGCTGGGACGGACGGTGAGGGTTCGGACGGTTTACCAAGGGCAATTGCCCTATACACCTAACGTCCGATCATTGCATCAGATAACCTACGGCCCGCGAGGCGGAGATGATCTTGCGTCACCACCCTCACCCCGGAAGCCTCGCTGCGTCAACTCCCCCCATACCCAGCACCCGAACCACTGGCACCCCCACCCTCCGCTGCACCGGGAGTCCGATGTCTGACGACACCTCACTTCAGATCCCGTTCCCGCACCGCCGCAGTCCGCACGGCCCGCGCGCCGGCGCACTGCACCGCGACTGGCTGGTGCGCCACCCGCTGCTCCCCGATGCCGACCACCCGGGCTACGCCCACTGGGAGGTGGCCGACCTCGCCGCCCTCGGCTACCCGGACGCCGGCCCGGACGAACTCGCCCTCGCCGCGGACCTGATGGGCTTCTACTTCCTCTTCGACGACCAGTTCGACGGCCCGCTCGGCCGCCGGCCCACCGAGGTCGCCCCCATCTGCGAACGGCTGATCGCCGTCCTGCACGGCGCCCGACCCGACCAGGACTCACCGGTCGAGACCGCCTTCGCCGACCTCTGGGACCGCAGCATGCACGGCATGCCCGCCCGCTGGCAGGCCCGCGCCGCGTACAACTGGGAGTGGTACCTGGCCAGTCATCCCGCCGAGGCGGCCGGCCGGATCTCCGCCCGGCCACCCGACCGGGAGGCCTACCTGGTGCTCAGACGGGGCACCGCGGCGATGGAGACCATCTTCGACATGGTCGAACGCCTCGGCCAGTTCGAAGTGCCCGCCGCCGTCCTGCACCACCCGGTCCTGCGTCAACTGCGCCAGCTGGCAGCCGACATACCGTCGCTCAGCAACGACGTCCGGTCGTTCCCGCTGGAGGCCCCGCGCGGCGACGTCAACAACCTGGTGATGATCGTCCAGCGCGAGCGCCGCTGCTCGGCCGAGGAGGCCTGCGCGGTGGTGCTGGAGGAGGCGCAGCTGATGATCGGGCGCTGCGGGGAGCTGCACGGCAGACTGCCGGACGTCTACCGGGAGTTGGGCCTGTCCCGGGTCGAGCGGACGATCGCCCAGCGGTACGCGGACGGACTGGTCACCTGGCTCGCCGGCTACCTGTGCTGGGAGTCCCGCACCGGCCGGTACCACGCGGTCTGACGGCTCGCCGGGCCCGGCGGGCGCGCACCCCCCCCGTACGTCGGCCGGAACGCGCACCCTCCGTGCGGGGCGGACGTACGGGCCGTAGCCGCACCCGCGTTCGGCGGCTATCGTGCTCGACGGCAGGCGCCCCGGCGGGCGCCCGCCCCGAATTGCGTGTCCGCACCCTCCCGCCGGGCCGCCCCGAGCCGGGCGGTCCGGCGCGCCGCCCCCGCCGCGCGGCCCGGGCGGCGCCCGACGTCGCGAGGAGACACCAGAGCATGACGGTCTACCAGCCCCCCGGCACCCCCGGCAGCATCGTCGCCTACCGCTCCCGGTACGAGCACTGGATCGGCGGCGGCTGGACGCCGCCGGTGCGCGGCGAGTACTTCGGCGACCCGACCCCGGTCACCGGCGAGGTGTTCACCGAGGTCGCCCGCGGCACCGCCGAGGACATCGAGGCCGCGCTGGACGCGGCCCACGCCGCCGCCCCCGCCTGGGGCCGCACCCCGCCCGCCGAGCGGGCCCAGGCACTGCTGCGGATCGCCGACCGGATGGAGGCGAACCTGGAGCCGCTGGCCGTCGCGGAGAGCTGGGAGAACGGCAAGCCGGTGCGCGAGACGCTGGCCGCCGACCTCCCGCTCGCCATCGACCACCTGCGCTACTTCGCCGGCGCCCTGCGCGCCCAGGAGGGCGGCCTCTCCCAGCTGGACGAGGACACCGTGGCCTACCACTTCCACGAGCCGCTGGGCGTGGTCGGCCAGATCATCCCGTGGAACTTCCCGATCCTGATGGCGGTCTGGAAGCTCGCCCCGGCGCTCGCGGCCGGCAACGCGGTGGTGCTCAAGCCCGCCGAGCAGACCCCGGCCTCGGTGCTGCTGTGGGCCGAGCTGACCGCCGACCTGCTGCCGCCCGGCGTGCTCAACATCGTCACCGGCTTCGGCGAGGAGGCCGGCGCCCCGCTGGCCGCCAGCAACCGCGTCCGCAAGATCGCCTTCACCGGCGAGACCACCACCGGCCGGCTGATCGCCCGCGCCGCCAGCGACAACCTGATCCCGGTCTCACTGGAGCTGGGCGGGAAGAGCCCCAACCTGTTCTTCGCGGACGTCGCCGCCGCACCGGACGCCTTCTACGACAAGGCCGTCGAGGGCTTCGCGATGTTCGCCCTCAACCAGGGCGAGGTCTGCACCTGTCCCAGCCGGGCGCTGATCCAGTCCACGGTCTACGAGCGGCTGCTCGCCGACGGCCTGGCGCGGGTGCGCGCGATGCGCCAGGGCGACCCGCTGGACACCGAGACCCAGGTCGGCGCCCAGGCCAGTGCGGAGCAGCTGAAGAAGATCCTCTCCTACTTCGAGATCGGCCAGGCCGAGGGCGCCAAGTTGCTGGCCGGCGGAGAGCGGGCCGACCTCGGCGGCGCCCTGGCCGGCGGCTACTACGTGACGCCGACGGTCTTCGAGGGCGTCAACAGCATGCGGGTCTTCCAGGAGGAGATCTTCGGCCCGGTCGTCTCGGTCACCCGCTTCGAGGACTTCGCCGAGGCGGTCGCCCTCGCCAACGACACCCAGTACGGGCTCGGCGCGGGCGTGTGGACCCGGGACCTCAACACCGCCCACCGCGCCGGACGCGCCATCCAGGCCGGCCGGGTGTGGACCAACTGCTACCACGCCTACCCGGCCCACGCGGCCTTCGGCGGCTACAAGAACTCCGGCATCGGCCGGGAGAACCACAAGGCGCTGCTGGAGCACTACCAGCAGACCAAGAACCTGCTGGTCAGCTACTCCCCCGACGCGGTCGGCTTCTTCTAGCCGCTCCCGTCCCGGCCACGCCCCCGCCGGCCGGCCGCGCTCCGGTTCACCGCCGTCTCGCGCCGTCGGGGGCCCTGCGGGGAAACGCGGAGCGGGAGACCGGTTCCGGCCTCCCGCTCCGCCGCCACTCCCCGTGGCCCGCGTCGAGCGTCCGTCCGGACGCCCTTCGCCGTACAACCCCCGATCGGGCAAATCGCCCGTTTCGGGATCTAAGCACATGAATCCGCGATTTTCTCGACGCGCCGCCGACATGCCCGGGCACACCCGACGAACGCCTTAAACAGGACTCCCCGCCTCCTCACCTCCGGAGTCCCGATGACCATCGCCCCCGCCAAGCTCTCCGACCCCGTCGTGCGCACCTTCGTCACCGCGATCAACGCCGGCGACCGCGCGGCCTTCCTCGACACGCTCACCCCGAGCGCGACCATGTCCGACGACGGCTCCGACCGCGACCTCGTCCAGTGGATCGACAAGGAGATCTTCGGGGTCCGCGGCCGGATGGACGTCCAGACGGAGGCGAACGGCGGCCACTCCCTGGTCGCCAACTTCACCAACGACACCTGGGGCGAGATGCGCACCGCCTGGCGCTTCACCGTCGAGCACGGGAAGATCGCCCGCTTCGAGACCGGCCAGGCCTGACCTCAGGCGCGCGTCAGCGCGGGACAGGGGCCTGACCGCCGGCGCGCGTCCGGAACAGGGGCCTGCCCTCAGGCGGAGAGCCCCAGGCACCCCCGCACCGCGCGGATCAGGTTGCGCGAGCGGATATCGCCGGTGACGCCCGGCTGCATGCCGTTGGTGACGTAGCCGAAGCCCAGCCCGAGCTCCGGGTCGGCGAAGCCCAGCGAGCCGCCCCGGCCCGGGTGGCCGAAGCTCGCCGGGGAGGCCATCGGCGCGGTCGGGCCGTGCCGCCAGAAACCCAGGCCGAAGGTGGAATTGACGATCAGCACCCGGTCCGGCCCGTGCACCGCCGGCCCGACCGCGCGGGTCAGCACCTCGGGCCCGAGCAGCGGCGGCAGCAGGGCTCCGGAGCCGTCCGGACGGTCGGCGGCGCCGATCAGCGCCGCGTAGAACCGGGCCAGCGAGCGGGCCGTACCGATGCCGCCCGCGCCGGGGATCTCGGCGGCCTGCACCGCCGGGTCGTTGAGGTCCACCCCGGGGCGGACCGAGGCGAAGGAGCGCGCCGTCAGCGAGGTCGGGTCCTGGTAGGCCTCCCGGACGGACTGCTTGGGCCGCAGCCGCAGCCCGCTCGGCCCGGTCCGGGCCGCCTCCGGGGCGGGCAGGTCGACCAGCCGGCCGACCCGCGGCGCGGCACCGGCCGGCAGCCCTATCCACAGGTCCAGTCCGAGCGGCCGGGCGACCTCCTCGGCGAAGAACTGGCCGACCGTGCGCCCGCTCACCCGCCGCACCACCTCACCGACCAACCAGCCGAAGGTGTACGGGTGGTAGCCGTGCGCCGTGCCGGGCTCCCAGGCGGGCGCCTGCGCGGCCACCGCCGCCGCCGCGCGCTCCCAGGTCAGCACGTCCTCCAGGCGCAGCGGCACGTCCAGCGCGGGCACCCCGGCCTGGTGCGACAGCAGCCAGCGCACCGGCACCCCGCCCTTGCCCGCCGCCGCGAACTCGGGCCAGTACGAGGCCACCGGCGCGTCCAGGTCGAGCAGGCCGCGCTCGGCCAGCAGCAGCGCGGTGGTCGCGGTCAGGCCCTTGGTGACCGAGCGCAGCACCTGGGCGGTGTCCGCCGTCCACGGCACCGCCGGCGCGGGTCGTCCGCCGACCTCGGGCCGGGCGTCGCCGCCCCACAGGTCGACCACCTTGCGGCCGCGCACGTACAGCGCGAAGGCCGCGCCCAGTTCGCCGTACTCGTGGAAGTTCCGCGCGAAGGCCTCCCGTACGGGCTCGAACCCCTCGGCCGTCTCGCCCCAGATCTCCACCACCGCGTGCCGCCCTCAGCCTGTCGGTTCCGCTCGTCCGTTCGCGCCCGCGTTCGAAGCGGGCCCGGAAACCCTAACCTGTCGGTCATGACCAACCCTGCCGAAGAGCTGCTGGACGTCGTCGACGAGCACGACCGGGTGATCGGGACCGCGGTGCGCGGGGAGGTGTACCGACGGGGGCTCACCCACCGGTGCGTCTTCATCCTGGTCCGCGACCCGGCCGGGCGGATCTTCGTCCACCGCCGCACCGACACCAAGCTGTTCGCCCCCGGCGCGTACGACATGTTCGTCGGCGGCGTGGTCGGCTCCGGCGAGACGTACGCCGCGGCCGCCGTCCGCGAGGCCGAGGAGGAACTCGGCGTGCACGGGATCGCGCCGCGCCCGCTGTTCAAGTTCCTCTTCCAGCAGGACCGGCTCTCCTGGTGGTGCGACATGTACGAGGCCCGGTGGGACGGCCCGGTCTCGCCGCAGGAGTCCGAGGTCGCCTGGCACGCCTGGCTCACCCCCGCCGAACTCGCCGACCGCCTCACCCGCGACGACTTCGTCCCCGACGGCCGCGAGGCCTACCGCCGCTACCTGGACCTCCACGCCTCATAGGCCCCGTGGCAGGCGCCGGATAGGGTGGCGCGCATGGCCTCCCGTACGCCGTCGCCGACGACCGCCCGCGCTGCCCGGAACCCCGCACCGGACCGGGCGGCGGGCCAGGCCCCGGACCGGGCCGCGACGGGTGAGCGGCCGCGCCGGCGGCTCAGTGTGGACGAGCGGCGCGAGCAGCTGATCGCCGTCGCGCTGGAGCTGTTCAGCCGGCGCCCACCGGAGGAGGTGTCGATCGACGACATCGCCGCCGCCGCGGGCGCCTCCCGGCCGCTGGTGTACCACTACTTCCCCGGCAAGCAGGCGCTGTACGAGGAGTCGCTGCGACGGGCCGGGCGGGAGCTCTCGGCGCGGTTCGAGGAGCCCGCCGACGGGCCGCTGTCCGAGCGGCTGTACCGGGTGATGGGCCGCTACCTGGACTTCGTGCAGAGCCACGGGCCCGGCTTCGCGGCGCTGCTGCGCGGCGGCTCGGTGGCGGCCAGCGCGGGCACCTCGGCGGTGATCGACGAGGTGCGCCGGGCCGCCCACGACCAGATCCTCTCCCACCTCGCGTTCCCCTCGCCGAGCCCCGGGTTGCGGCTGACCGTCCGGGCCTGGATCGCCAACGCCGAGATCACCTCGCTGGAGTGGCTGGCCGAGCGCTCGGTGCCGCTGGAGGAACTGCAGTTGCACCTGGTGCAGGAGTTCGTCGCCGCCCTCACCCTCACCGCCGCCCGGGAACCCGCGCTCGCCGCCGAACTCGGTTCCTTCTTCGCGGACGAGCGACCGGACGGCCCGACCGGGCGCCTGGTGCGGGACCTCGCCGGGCTGTTCGCCGTCCCCGGGATCACCGAGGCGGTCACCGCGCTCGCCGTCGCGGCGGTCGGCGAATCGTCCCCGCAGGCCACGGAGGAACCGGCCGAGGCCGGCGCCGAGTGATCCGCCGGTTCGGCCCCGACACCGGGCTCTGATAGGAATGAGCAGGGATCCGACGGCCCGCCACCACGGGCGCGCGCGGACCCACCCGAACCAGCGACCGCAGACGCAGCAGAGCGGGGGGCTCATCAGTTGACCCAGGACGTCCAGTTCAGCGCGGAGGCCAACCCCTTCGCAGCGGCGGAGCAGGTCTGTGCGACCCTCGGCACGCTCACCGACGCCCTCTTCGACGAGCGCACCTCCCGCCACCCGGCAGCTTCGCTCAGCGCCCTGCGACCGGCCGAACACCCCGCCGCCGAGGCGCTGTTCGGCCTTCCGCTGGCGCCCAACGGCCCGGTGCACTCGGCCGTGGACCGGCTCGGCACGGTGATCACCGCCGGCACGGCCCGCCCCGGCACCGGCGCCCGGGTCGCCGACCGGGTGACCGCCGCCCTGCAGGCCCGCTACGGCGGCGGGGCGGTGCGCGGCGCGATCGCCGACCGGGGCACCACCTCGGCCGCGCTGTTCCAACTGCCGGTCACCGGCGAGTTCGCCGACGCCAAGCTGCGCCCGCCGTTCGCCCCGGCACTGGCCGCGCTGGCCGCCGGGCAGCACACCCGCCATGCGGTCGAACTGGCCACCGGAGCGGGCGCCGAGGTCCGGCTGGTGGTCCCGCCCGGCTTCCACCCGCTGACCTCCCCGGGCGGTCCGGCCGGGGTCTGCGCCCGCACGGTGCCCGCTCCGGCGCGCGGGGCGGACGGCGTCGGCCCGGCCACCGCCGCGGCCGCCGAGGAACTGACGGGACATCTGGCCGAGGTCGCCGAGGAACTGTTCAGCGGCACCGGGCCGGAACCGCGCCGCGACTTCGCGGTCATCTCCGCCACCCT
Source organism: Kitasatospora sp. MAA19 (assembly GCF_029894125.1). Classification (GTDB taxonomy): domain Bacteria; phylum Actinomycetota; class Actinomycetes; order Streptomycetales; family Streptomycetaceae; genus Kitasatospora. The sequence goes on along the minus strand of NZ_JARXYZ010000010.1, from coordinate 224,307 downwards.
CGCCGACCTGGTCCACGACGCCGGCGCGGTCTACGCGGGCGTCTGCGCCCTGGACGTGGACGGCCGGGCCTCCGACGCCGCCCTCGTCGTCTCGCTCGCCCGGCACCCGCTGCCGATCACCGCGCTCGCCACCGAACTGGCCACCGTCCGGCGGCACGCCGAGGTGTGGACGGTCCTGCTGCCGGCCGGGCCGGCCGCCGTCCTGGTCGAGGGGCGGACCGTCCCGGTGCCCGGACCGCTGTCCGCCGACGGGCAGCGGCGCTGGGTGGTCACCTCGGCGGTCGAGGCCTTCGTCCCGCTGCCGGACGGCGCCACCGTGCTCTGCGTCCAGCTGTCCACGGCGCAGCCGGAGGACTGGGAGCTGTACACGCAGGCGTTCGCGGAGCTGCTGAAGAGCGTCCAGTTCGGCTGGGACGGGGAGGCTGCCGGCGCCGTGCCGGTGGCCGTGCCGGTGACCACCGCTGCCGCTCCCGTCGAGAAGACGCCGGAGCAGCCGGAGGAGGTGCCGGTGAACCTGCACGGCGCGCCGGAGGACGTCCCGCCCGCGGACTTCCGTCCGTCCGCGTCGGTCGCGGAGGCGGCGGTCGACGCCGAGCCGGAGGCCGGGGCCCCGCGGAAGGGCACGCCGGTCATGGTGCCCCCGCCTGACTTCAACCCCTTCGCCCCGGAAAGCCTCCCGTCCGCCCCGGGCACCGACCCGGCCACCCCGGCCGCCGACCCGTTCGGCACGGTGACGGCGGACAAGCCGGACCCGTTCGGCACCACGCTCGCGGCGCAGGGCCCGGCCGTCCCGCCGCCGCCCTCCACCCCGCCGGTCGTGCCCGCGCCGGCCGCCTCCACGGAGGACGCCCCGCGGAAGGGCACGCCGGTCATGGTGCCCCCGCCTGACTTCAACCCCTTCGCCCCGGAAAGCCTCCCGTCCGCCCCGGGTGCCGACCCGGAGGAAGAAGCGGCGACGGTTTCGGGCCCGGAGACCAGCCCCTTCGGCTGAGCCGCGCCCGGGCGGGCGGACGGCGGCGAACAACCGACGGCGAACAGATAACAGCTGACAGATAACAGATTTCAGATTCTGTTATCTGTCAGCTGTTATCTGTCAGTTGTCAGCCGTCGGTCCGCCCCCGCCGTCACCCCGCACGCCCCGCCCCACCCGCGCCCCGCCGCTCGATCACCGCGCCGGCCCCGTCCAGCATCCGCGCCATCCCGAACTCGAACAGCGCGTCCAGGCCCAGGTCGATCTCCGGCCCCCGGTTCATCACGTTGAACATCGGGTACCGCTCCGGGGCCGCCATCAACCGATCGTGGTCGTCACCGTCCAGGCGCTCCATCCTCGTCCGCACCCCAGGCGCCACAGCACCGCACCACCCACGCCGAGGCCAACAGCTGCTGCCCGGCCCACCCGACCAACTGGCGCAGAGCCACCACGAGTTGGCGACAACAGGAGCCGCGTGCCAAAGAGCCACAGACAACGGCCAGGCGCGGCAGGCCAGTTGGCGCGCCCCTCGCGCAATCAGCCCGCGCGCCGCGCCAGGTGGACCACGTCCGGCACACCGCGGCTGACCGGGATCTCGTGCGTGACGACGCCCGAGAAGCCCGCCGCACGCAGCGCCTCCTCGAACTCCGCGGAGGGCTGCGCGCTCCACACCGCCAGCACCCCGCCCGGCTGAAGCCGCTGCCAGAGCACGGCGAGCCCGTCGGCGCCGTACAACCCGGCGTTGGAGTCGGTCACGGTCCAGTCCGGGCCGTTGTCGATGTCCAGGCACAGCGCGTGGTAGCGCTCGCCGTCGGCCGCCGCCAGGTACTCCAGCAGGTCGGTGTGGAGGATCCGGACCCGCTCGTCCTCCAGCGCGCCGTCGGAGAAGGCGCCGAGCGGCCCGTTCCGGTGCCAGTCGATGATGGCGCCCTCGCGCTCGACGACGGCGATCCGCCCCCAGCGCGGCTCGGCCACCGCGTACGCCAGCGAGAAGCCGACGCCGAGGCCCCCGATCAGCACCGAGGGTCGCCCGACGGGGCTGCCGGTACGGTCCAGCTCGTCCAACGCCGCCTGGATCAGCAGGCGTTCGGAGCGGCCGTCGGCGGTGTCCATCAGAAAACACCCGTTGGCGATGATCTCGAAGTGCCGACCACGCTGGCGCAGGACCACCTCGCCGAACGGGCCGTCCCGCCGGTCGAGCGTGACGACGGCCTCGTGAGCGTCCCGTTCGGGCAGTGCGGTGGACATGCGTGTTCCTCAGCGGACTCGGGGGCAGGAGCCGTCCCGGCGGACGAGTACCCGCCCGACAATAGCCGAGTCCGCCCCCGCGCCCGTCACATCGTGACCAGCACCCCCGCGTACGAGACGCCCGCGACGACCACCCAGGAGCCGAGCCCGAGCAGGGCGAGCCGCCCGCCGGTGCGGACCATGGTGGGCAGGTGCACGGCGCTGCCGAGGCCGAACAGCGCGGCGGCCAGCAGCAGTTCCTGGGCGTCCCCGGCGAGCGTGAGCGCCCGCTCCGGCAGCACCCCGGTGGTCCGCAGGACGATCATCGCGAGGAACCCCGCCACGAACAGCGGGACGATCGGCGGGCGACGGCCGATCTTGACCGTGCTCTGGGAGCCACCGGTGTCCGCCGTGTCCGGCCCGGCGGCGTTCCCCCCGTCCCACCGCACCCTGCGCCGCACCCCGACCGCCACCCCGGCGACCAGCGGCGCCAGCAGCACCACCCGCATCAGCTTGACCAGGACGGCCTCGCGCAGCGCGCCCGTCCCGCCGGTCTGCGCGGTGGCGACCACCTGCCCGACGTCGTGCACGCTCGCGCCGACCCACCGCCCGAACTCCACCTCGCCGAGCCCGAGCGGGTGCTGGAGCAGCGGCAGTACGGCGATCGCGAGCGTCCCGCACAGGGTGACCAGCGCGACCGAGGAGGCGACGTCCTCCTCCTCGCTGCCGGCCGCCTGGCTGACCGCACCGATCGCCGAGGCCCCGCAGATCGAGTACCCGGTGGCGACCAGCAGCGGCTGGTCCCCGGGCAGGCCGAGCCGACGGCCCAGCCAGAGCGTGCCGGCGAAGGTGGCCGCGACCACCGCGAGCACCATGGCGACGGTGGCCCAGCCGAGGCCGAGCACGTCGTCCAGGCTGAGTTTGAGCCCGAGCAGGACGATCCCGAGCCGCATCAGCCGCTTGCCGGCCGTGGACAGCCCGGGCCGTGCCACCCCGCGTACCACCGGGCGCAGCCCGGGCAGGTGCGCGGCCGCCATGCCGAGCACAACGGCGGCGGTGAGCTTGGGCACGGCGGGCACGGCCGCGTGGACGCCGATCGCGGCGGCCACCCCGGCGGCTGCGAGCAGCAGGCCGGGGGCGTCCCCGCCGAGCGGGGGCAGTGAGCGGGTGCGCGTGGCGCGCTCCCGGAGGGTCAGTGCCACGCCGCCCTCACTGCTGCTGGTCGGCGGGCAGCCGGTAGACCCGCCGGATGCTGGTGCCGAGCCGCGAGACGTCCGCGCCGTACACGTGGATGGAGATGGCGGTGCTGCTACAGGCGTTGCGCACCAGGTGGATGTCGCCGGGCGGGGCGAAGGCGGCGACGGTGCCGGCCGGGCCGGCCACGTGCTCGGTCTCGACCAGCCGGGCGGTGCGGCCGTCGGAGACCAGCCGGTAGCGGGTCTCGCTCTCCTGGCCGCGGTGGACACCGGCCACGCACCAGGAGACGTGGTCGTGGATCGGGGTCTGCTGGCCGGGCAGCCAGACCAGGGCGACGACGGAGAAGCTGCCGTCCTCCTCGGCGTGCAGGACGTGCTGGCGGTAGCGCTGCGGGTCGCCCTCGCACTGGGCGGGGGTGAGCAGCGCGTCAGGCCCGTCGGGGTCGGCGTGCAGGTGCGGCGCGAGGCGTTCGCCGACCAGGTAGGCGGTGAGTTCCGGAGGCAGTCCGCGGTCCACGACGGCACGGATCTCGCCGATCAGGGCGGCCATCCGCTCGGTGAGTCGGTCGCTGCCGACCGTGGCTGAGGGTGTCATGCCAGCAGGTTCGGACGCATACACCTATCACGTCCAACGATGGTTCTTAAGCCCTCCCCCAAATCCAGCTTATGAATCGACCGCACTCAGCCGCAGCACCCGCAGCCACCCACCGGAGCCCCCGGCCATCCGCCGCACCGGCCCCTCAGCACCCGACCCGGCTCGCCGCCGCCTGCCGCAGGTGGTCCAGCACCAGCCCGGTGGCCGGGATCCGCCGGTGCTCGCTCAGCACGTACGCGCTCACCTGCCGGCGCAGGTGCGGCTCGACGGCCCGCCCGGTGACCTTGCGGTGGCACATGAAGGAGAGCACCAGCGCGGGCATCAGCGCGATCCCGACCCCGGCGGCGACCAGGCTCTGTACCGCGAGGTTGTCGTCCGTCGAGAACACGATGTCCGGCGCGAAGCCCTCCTCCGCACAGACGTGCAGCAGATTGGCCCGGCAGCGCGGACACCCGGCGATCCAGCGCTCGCCGTCGAGGTCGGAGAGCCGCACGGCGTGCCGGCGGCCGAGCGGGTGCCCGACGGGCAGCAGCACGGTGAGCAGGTCCTCCATCAGCGGGATCTCGTCCAGCCCGTCCGGCACCTCGGTCGCGGCGCCCGGGTAGCGGAAGGCCAGCGCGATGTCGCACTCCCCGCGCAGCAGTCGCTGGACGGAGTCCGGCGGCTCGGCCTCCAGCAGTTCGACCCGCACACCGGGGTGTTCGGCGAGCAGCCGGGCCATCGCCTCGGGTATCAGGGTGGCGTTGGCGCTGGGGAAGGCGCAGACCCGGACCCGCCCGGCGCGCAGCCGGGCGAGCGCGGCGAGCTGCTGCTGGGCGGCGGAGAGGCTGCCGAGGATCACTTCGGCGTGCCGGGACAGCGCTTCGCCGGCCTCGGTGAGCCGCAGTCCGCGCCCGGCCCGGGTGAACAGCGCGACGCCGACGGTGCGTTCGAGCGCCTTCATCTGCTGGGTGATGGCGGGCTGGGTGTAGCCGAGTTCGCGGGCGGCGGCCGAGTAGGAGCCGGCCCTCACGACCTCGTGGAACGTCCTGATGTGCCGCGAGTCGAACACCGGCTCCATTGCCCCTCCACCCGGTCGTCGTCGTCCAGCCTCCGCAATCATAAGAGGAAATTTGAGGTACCGGCCCCATCCCCATCCGTACCTATGGTTCAGGATCGAACCAGCCTTCTCACTGCTGCGCGGACGGCGGCAGCCCCATCGCCACCCCGGCCTCGACCACCGGCGCCCCGCCCCGCACGCTCGGGCTGCGCCGGCTGCGGCGCTCCACCCAGCGGGCGAGCCAGGAGAGCAGCAGGCACATGCCGATGTAGATCGGCGCGATCACGATCACCACCGGGATGAAGGGCAGGTCGTAGTCGAGGTTGGTGGCGATCAGCTTGCCCGCGTGCAGGAACTCCTCGTACGTGATCAGGAAGCCGAGCGAGGTGTCCTTGAGCGCGACCACCAGCTGGCTGATGATGGCCGGCAGCATCGCCCGGTTGGCCTGCGGCACCAGCACGTACGTCATCACCTGGGTCTTGCGCATGCCGAGCGCGTAGGCCGCCTCGCGCTGTCCCTTGGGCACCGCGAGCACGCCGGCCCGGAAGACCTCGGCCAGCACCGAGCCGTTGTACAGCACCAGCCCGGTCACCAGCGCCCACAGCGGCTGCACCTTGAGCGCCACGAAGACGAAGAAGATCATCACCAGCAGCGGCATGGCCCGGAAGAACTCCACCACCAGCGTGGAGAGCCAGCGCACCACCCGGTGGTCGGACAGCCGGCCGGCCGCGAACAGCGCGCCGAACGGCAGCGCGAACAGCACCGTCCAGCCGAAGGCCTTCAGGGTGTTGCCGAGCCCGCGCAGCAGCAGGTCCTGGACGCCCCGGTACTCGAAGGGCATCCACTTCTGGTACGTGAACTGGTGGGTGTGGAACAGCATGTAGACGATCCAGCCGATCATCGCCGCGATCAGCAGCAGCGCGATCCCCCCGTACAGCCGGTGCCGGGCGAGCGCCTTCGGACCGGGGACGTCGTACAGCGCCGAGGCTTGAACGGTCATCGCGACACCGCCACTCGTCGTTCCAGCAGGTTGAAGACGGCGCTGATGGCCAGGGTGATGATCAGGTAGCCGACGGCGATCCAGACGAAGGTCCAGATGATGCTGTAGCCGAGCTCGTTGATGGTCCGGTAGGTGCCGAGCAGTTCGGTGACGCTGAACGAGCCGGCGATCGCCGTGTTCTTCGCCAGCGCGATCATCACACTGCCGATCGGCGCGACCACCGACCGGTACGCCTGCGGCAGCACCACCACGCTCATCGTCTGCCCGAAGCTCATGCCCAGGCTGCGCGCCGCCTCGCCCTGCCCCGCCGGCACGGTGTTGATGCCGGAGCGCATCGACTCGCAGACGAAGGCCGAGGTGTAGCAGCCGAGCGCGGCCACCGCGAAGGTGAAGAACGGCAGCGTGATGTCGAAGCGCGGCAGGCCCAGCACCACGATGAAGAACAGCAGGGTCAGCGGCGTGTTGCGCAGCAGCGTCACCCACGCCGTCCCGAACACCCGTAGCGGCCGGACGGGCGAGACCCTGAAGCCCGCGATCAGCACCCCCAGCACCAGCGACAGCACGGCGCTCACCGCGAAGAGCGCGAGCGTGCCGAGGAAGCCGTCCCAGTAGGTCGACCAGTTGTCGGTCAGCGTTTTCACGGCGCGGCCCTCTCAGTACCGGTCGATCGGCGGCGGCGTCGGTGCGGGCTCCCCCGAGAGGCCGAGGGTCGCCTCGTAGGCCTTCTTCCAGTCGCCGTTCTGCTCGTTCCGCGCCAGCGCGTCGTCGATCGCGTACCGCAGCACGGTGTCGTTCTTCGGCGTCCCGATCCCGTACGGCTCCTGGGAGAACAGCGGGCCGACCACCTTGAGCTCGTCCGGCGCCTTGGCCGCGTAGCCCAGCAGGATCGCGTTGTCCGTGGTGACGGCGTCGACCTGGCCGGTGATCAGGTTGTCCACGCAGGCCGAGTAGGTGTCGTAGCCGATCAGGCGCGCCTTCGGGTACTGCGACCGGATGCGCTGGTACGGCGTCGAGCCGGCCGCCGAGCAGACCTTCTTGCCGTCCAGGTCCTGCGGGCCGTGGATGCTGGTGTTGTTCTTGCGCACCAGCAGCGACTGCCCGGCGATGAAGTAGGGCCCGGCGAAGCCGACCAGCTTCTTCCGGTTGTCGTTGATGGTGTAGGTGCCGACGTAGAAGTCCACCTGACCGTTCTGCAGCGCGGTCTCGCGGTTGGCCGAGGCGATGGTCTTGAACTGGATCCGGTCCGGCCCGAAGCCGAGGTCGGCGCCGACCATCTTGGCGATCTCGATGTCGAAGCCGGAGTACTCGCCGGTGGCCGGGTTCTTCTCGCCCAGGTACGGCTGGTCCTCCTTGGCGCCGACCACCAGGTAGCCCCGGCTCCGGGCGGCGTCCAGGGTCAGCGAGCCGGTGATCGAGGCGGCGTCCCGTACCTGGTAGCTGGGCAGCGCGCTCGCTTGCGGGCCCTTGGGCGGCGGGGTGCCGGCCTTGCCGCAGCCGGCGGCCAGCACGGCGAGCAGCAGGGCGGCGGCGAGCAGCGTCCGGCCCGGGGCGGCGGGCGTGGTCTTCCTCGTCACGGCGCCGCCTCAGTGCTTCAGGATCTTGGACAGGAAGTCCCGGGCGCGCTCGCTCTCCGGGGCGCTGAAGAAGTCCTCCGGGGCGCGGTCCTCGACGATCCGGCCGTCGGCCATGAAGACCACCCGGTTGGCGGAGGCCCGGGCGAAGCCCATCTCGTGGGTGACCACGACCATCGTCATGCCCTCGCGCGCGAGCTGGCGCATGACGTCCAGCACCTCGTTGATCATCTCGGGGTCGAGCGCCGAGGTGGGCTCGTCGAACAGCAGCGCCTTCGGGTCCATCGCCAGCGCCCGGGCGATCGCCACCCGCTGCTGCTGGCCGCCGGAGAGCTGGGCCGGGTACTTGTCGGCCTGCGCCGCCAGCCCGACCCGCTCCAGCAGTGCGCGGGACTTGGTGTCCGCCTCCGCCCGCGGCCGGCCGCGGACCTTGATCTGCGCGAGCGAGACGTTCTGCAGCACGGTCTTGTGCGCGAACAGGTTGAAGGACTGGAACACCATGCCGACCTCGGCGCGCAGCCGGGCCAGCCCCTTGCCCTCCTCGGGCAGCGGCTCGCCGTCGATCAGGATGGTGCCGTCCTCGATCGGCTCCAGTCGGTTGATCGCCCGGCACAGCGTGGACTTGCCGGAGCCGGAGGGCCCGATGACCACGACGACCTCGCCGCGGCCGACGGTCAGTTCGATGTCCTGCAGGACGTGCAGGTCGCCGAAGTGCTTGTTGACACCGCGCACCTCGATCAGCGGTGTGAAGGCCGCGGGCCCTGCCTGGGCCGGCCCGGGAGCGCTGGTCACCGGCCGCGTCGCCCCTTCAGCAGCCAGCCCAGCGCACCGCCGGCGAGCAGCGTGGCCAGCAGTGCGATCCAGAGCGGCGTGGTGACGGTGAAGACCCAGAACTGGATCTTCACCTCGTCGAGGTTCGCGAACAGGAACCACACGGCGAGGACGCCGAGGACGCCGATCCCGATGTACCGGGTGGGGATCCCACCGATCTCGCTGCGTTTGGAGCCGGCCGAGCCGTCCGAAATCTTGGTCACCGGAGCAGTCTGCGGGCCAGGACGCCGATTTGCCCGGTTACGCGCCCTTACGGGTCAGGGAGTAACCCGCACGGGGCAATCCGACCCCGTGCGGGTTTGGAGCCCGCCCCTCTGAGGTCCGCCCGGCCGATCCCTGCCCGATAGACCTGGGCAGGCCCGGACGGCACCGGCCCGCTACCGCTCGTCCCGCCAGGAGCGCCAGAGCGCCGCGTACGGGCCGCCGGCCGCCACCAGCTCCGGGTGGCTGCCGTACTCGCTGATCCGCCCGCCCTCGACCACCGCGATCACGTCCGCGTCGTGCGCGGTGTGCAGCCGGTGGGCGATGGCGATCACCGTGCGGCCCTCCAGCACCCGGGCGAGCGAGCGCTCCAGGTGCCGGGCGGCGCGCGGATCCAGCAACGAGGTGGCCTCGTCCAGCACCAGGGTGTGCGGGTCGGCCAGCACCAGGCGGGCCAGGGCCAGTTGCTGGGCCTGCGGCGGGGTCAGCACGGTGCCGCCGGAGCCGACCTCGGTGTCGAGGCCGTGCGGCAGCGCGTCCACCCAGCCGCCGGCTTCCACCGCGTCCAGCGCGGACCGCAGTTCGGTGTCCTCCGCCATCGGCGCCGCCAGCCGCAGGTTGTCCCGCAGGGTGCCGACGAACACGTGGTGTTCCTGGTTCACCAGGGCGACCTCGGCCCGCACCCGCTCGGCCGGCATCCGCGCCAACGCCGCGCCGCCGAGCGTCACGCTGCCGCGCCCGGGGGCGTAGATCCCGGCCAGCAGCCGCCCCAGCGTGGACTTGCCCGCGCCGGACGGCCCGACCAGCGCGACCCGGCTGCCCGGCGCGACGTCCAGGCTGATGCCGTGCAGGACGTCCGCGCCCTCGCGGTAGCCGAACCGGACCTCCCGGGCCTCGACCCGGCGGCCGTCCGGGCTGGCGCTCTCGTCGCCCTCGTGCTCGGGCACCTCGCGGACGCCGACCAGCCGGGCCAGCGAGGCCTGGCCGATCTGCAGCTCGTCGTACCAGCGCAGGATCAGGTCGACCGGGCCGGTCAGCATCTGCGCGTAGAGCACCCCGGTGGTCAACTGGCCGACGGTGATCCAGCCCTGGAGGGTGAACAGTCCGCCGAGCACCAGGGTGGCCAGCACCGCCGAGGAGTAGACCGCGTCGATGGTCGGGAACCAGACCGAGCGCAGCCACAGGGTGTAGCGCTCCCAGGCGAGCCATTCGCGCAGCTTGCGGTCCGTCAGCCCGATCCGCTGGTCGCCCAGGCGCAGCGTCTCGACCGTCCGCCCGGCGTCCACCGTCTCGGCCAGCACGGTGTTCACCGCGGCGTACCCGGACGACTCGTTGCGGTAGGACTCCGGCGCGCGCCGGAAGTACCAGCGGGAGCTGACCAGCAGCAGCGGCAGCCCGATCAGCGAGGTGAGCGCGAGCAGCGGCGAGGTGACCAGCAGGGCGCCGATCACCAGCAGCAACGACACGACGGCGACGGCGAGTTCGGGCACCGCCTCGCGCACCGACTTGTCCAGCCGGTCGACGTCGGTGGTGCCCCGGGAGACCAGGTCCCCGGTGCCGGCCCGCTCCAGCACTCCGGTGGGCAGCGCGACCGAGCGGACCAGGAAGTCCTCACGCAGGTCGGCCAGCACCCGTTCGCCGAGGACCGCTCCGCGCATCCGGGACCAGCCGGTGAAGGCGGACTGCACCACCAGCGCCAGCAGGTACCAGCCGACCGCGACCGCGATGGCGCCCTCGGCGGTGCCGGTCGCCAGCGACTCGACCAGGCTGCCGAGCACCCAGGGCCCGACCAGCCCGGCCACGGTGGCCACCGAGTGCAGTGCCACCACCGAGGAGAACCCTGCGCGGTGGCGCCGGGCGAGCAGGCGCAGGTACGCGCGCACGGCGGCCGGGGAGCCGACCGGCAGGGTGGTGGTCGGCCCCTGCTCCTGATGGACGGGGGGCTTCATGACGTGCTCCTCAGCTGCGTGGAAGGACAGGCAGGACAGGCGGGACGGGCAGGGCGGACACCGCGCGCGCCCCTTCGGCCGCTCATACGGCCTCCCCCACCGGCGCCGGCTCCTCGTCGCGGGTGACCACGGCCCGGTAGGCGGGCTCGGTCCGCATCAGGTCGCGGTGCCGCCCCGCGACGGCCGCCCGGCCCTCGCGCAGCAGCACCACCCGGTCCGCCTGGTCGAGCAGCAGCGGGCTGGTCGCGAACACCACGGTGGTGCGCCCGGCCCGGGTGTCCCGCAACCCGGTCGCGATCCTCGACTCGGTGTGGGCGTCCACCGCGCTGGTCGGCTCGTCCAGCACGAGGACGGGCGGGTCGGCCACCAGCGCACGGGCCAGCGCGAGCCGCTGGCGCTGCCCGCCGGACAGCGAGCGCCCGCGCTCGGTGATCCGGGCGCGCATCGCGTCGCCCCCGCAGTCCGGTGAGCCGTCCACCAGGGCCTCCAGCACGTCGTCGGACCGGGCGGCGGCCAGCGCCTCGGCCACCGAGACCCGCCCCGAGGACGGGATCTCGAACAGCCCGGCCAGTGTGCCGGAGAGCAGCACCGGCTCCTTGTCGTGCACCAGCACCGCCGCCCTGGCCTCGGCCAGCGGCACCGTGTCCAGTTCGGTCCCGCCGAGCCGGACGGAGGGCTGCTCCTGCTCGCCCTCGGCCACCGGGACGTGCCCACCGAGCCGCTCGGCGAGCGCCCCGGCGAAGTCCGGGTCCCCGCAGACGACCGCGGTCAGCTCACCGGCCCGCGCGGTCAACCCGGTCGCCGGGTCGAACAGGTCGGCCTGCCCGGGCCGGGTCAGCGAGGCCTCGGCCACGCCATTGGTCCGTTCGAGTGAGAGCACCCGGACGGCGCGCCCGGCGGAGACCCGGGCGACGCTCCAGGCGTGCGCGGCCTCGCCCAGGATCCGCAGCGGCGCCGCGAGGAACGCGGTGGCGCCGTACACGGCGATCAGGGTGCCGACGGCGAGTTCCCCGGCGGCCGCCTGCCGGGCACCGTACCAGGTGACCCCGACCACGAACAGGCCCGGCAGCAGCACCTGTTGGGCCTGCATCAGCGACCACAGCCGGGCCGAACGGACGGCCGCGGCCCGGACCTTCTGGGAGGCCACCCGGTACCGCTCCAGGAAGAGCTCCTCGCCGCCGATGCCGCGCAGCACCCGCAGCCCGGCCACCGTGTCGGCGGCCAGCTCGGTGGCCTTGCCGCCGAGCGTGCGCTGCTGCTCGTACCGGCGCTCGAACGGCCCGATCAGCGGCCAGACGGCGGCCGCCAGCACCGGGACGCCGAGCAGCACCCCGATCCCGAGCACCGGTTCGACCACCAGCACGGCCACGCTCACGGCCAGCCAGACGATCACCGCCGCCCGGACCCGGGCGACGAGTTCGACGTACCAGCCGATCCGTTCGACGTCCCCGCTGCCGACCGCGACGACCTCCCCGGTGGCGATCCGGCGGGACAGCCCGGCACCCAGCCGCGAGGCCTGTCGGGCCACCAACTGCCGCACGTGGCAAGCGGCGTGGATCCAGTTCCAGACGGCCTGGCGGTGCAGCATCACGGCACCGAGCGCGGCCAGCGCGGCGAGCGCCACCGCGAGGGCGCCGGCCCGCCAGATCCCGGCGGCCTCGCCGTCGACGGCGGCCTGCACGCCCCACCCGAGCGGTATCGGCAGCGCCGCCTGGCCGCCCATCTCCAGCAGCGCCCAGCAGGTGGCGACCACCTGCCCGCGCCGTTGGCCGCGCTGCAGCCAGCGCAGGAAGGCCAGGGGTGAGGAGAGATCAGGACTGCCGGGGTCGGCCAGCGGCAGGGGGGTGAGCGGCATGACACTCCGATGCGGGAGGGTACGGGAGGGTGCGGATGATGCGAAGGGAAGACGGCCATGAGGCGCAGGCCCGGGCGGCGCGGCGCGGCGGACCCGGCTCACTCGAAAGGCGGCGGGTACCGCGCGCGGCGGCTCGATCCGGCGCCGCCGACGCGTCCGGGGCGTCGGGCCGGACGGCCCGACGGGACGGCCAGGCTGACGGACTGCCGGACGGGACGGGGAGGGCACGAACGGCCGGTATCTCAGGAGGTCATGGCCGCGAGCCTGCCAACCCCGATGTGATCCGCGCAACAGGTTTTTTCGACGCCCGGCCACCGATCCCCGCCCGGGAGGGCCGCCGACCCCCCGCAAGATTCCCCCGAACGGCGGGAACAATCCCGCCCGGGCGCCAGTTGCCCCCTTCTGGAATCACACGGACAACCAGGAGGGCACCCCTTCCCGTGAGCAACATCCCCAGCGTCACCCTGAACGACGGCGCGCAGATCCCGCAGCTCGGCTTCGGCGTGTGGCAGGTCCCGGACGACGAGGCCACGGCCGCCGTCCGCAACGCGATCGAGGCGGGCTACCGCTCCATCGACACCGCCGCCATCTACGAGAACGAGACCGGCACCGGCCAGGCGATCGCCGAGGCACTGGCCGGCGGTGTGGCCCGCGAGGACCTCTACATCACGACCAAGCTGTGGAACTCGGGCACCCGCGACTGGACCGGCGAGCAGGGCCGCGACGCCGTCCTGCGCGAGTTCGACGCGTCGCTGGCCAAGCTCGGCCTCGACTACATCGACCTCTACCTGATCCACTGGCCGCGCCCGATGCACGGCAGCTACCTGAACGTCTGGAAGGCGTTCGAGCAGCTGCGCGCGGACGGCCGGGTCAAGTCGGTCGGCGTCTCCAACTTCGGGCCCGAGCAGCTCACCCGACTGCTCGACGAGACCTCGGTCGTCCCGGTGCTGAACCAGGTCGAGCTGCACCCGTACTTCCCGCAGACCGAGCTGCGCGCCTTCCACGCCCAGCACGGCATCGCCACCGAGGCCTGGAGCCCGCTGGGCCAGGGCAAGGAGCTGCTCTCCGAGCCGGCGCTGGCGAAGATCGCCGAGAAGCACGGCCGCACGGTCGCCCAGGTCGTGCTCCGCTGGCACCTGCAGAGCGGCGTGATCGCGATCCCGAAGTCGGTCACCCCCGCCCGCATCCGGGAGAACCTGGACGTCGCCGGCTTCGAGCTGGACGCCGAGGACCTCGCCGCGATCGCCGATGTCGCCACCGGCACGCGGATCGGTCCGGACCCGCAGGAGTTCGACTGGAACTGACGGCACCTGCCGTCCGACTTCTCTGACGAGCGGTCATATCGAAAGACCGCCCACCCCGACCAGGGGTGGGCGGTCTTCGGCGTACCGCGATTCACCAACGCCAACTGCCGTACGCCTTCAGCACATCAGACCCTCGACGCGCCGAGCCCTCGGCATGCCGAGCACCCAGCACGCCAGGCCCTCGGCACATCGGGCCGTCAGCGCATCAGGCCGTCAACGCCGGGTCTTCCGTACGTTGGCGAATCGTTTTGGCTGGAGCTCAAAGGGATCCGGCTAGAACCGCGCCGCCTTACCGATGAGCGCCAGCGCGGGCCCGTGCTCACCCTCGTCCAGCGGGGCCAGCAGCAGCCGCTGTACCTCCGCCACTCCGGCCGCCGAGCGGTGCAGCAGGTCCTGCCCCGCCGGCGACAGCGACAGCAGGTTGCGGCGGCCGTCCGAGGGGTCGCGCCGGCGCTGCACCAGACCGCGGCGCACCAGCCTGCTCACCATCTCGGCCATCGTCGCCTTGTCCAGCGACGCCAGCTCACCGACCGTGCGCTGGTCGGCGCCCGGCTCCAGCTCCAGCGCGTCCAGCACCGCGTACTGCGGCGCCGTCAGCTCCGCGCCGACGTGCTCGGACCAGAGTTTCGTGTGCACCTGTTGGCTCACTCTGATCAGGTAGCCGATCGCCCGCTGCGCGTCCAGTATCGGCCGCGCGTCGGTGAAGACGGCGACCGCGGCGGGCTCCAGCCTGGCTATCTTGGCCATCACCCGCACGATCTCCACCTGCTCCTCCGCGGTGAGCGGCTCGAACAGGGTGCGCTGCACGCGGACCACACCGCCGGTGGCCTCACGCACCGCCTGGGCACCGCTCTGCGAGAGGGCGAGCAGTTTGCGCCGGCCGTCGGCCGGGTCACGCCTTCGCAGCACCAGGCCGCGGCGGACCAGCCGCGCGACCATCTCCGCCATCGTCGCCTTGTCCAGCGAGGCCCGCTCGCCGACCGTCCGCTGGTCGGCACCCGGCTCCAGGGCCAGGACCAGCAGTACGGCGAACTGCGGAGCCGTGAGATCGGCTCCGACATGTTCCGACCACAGCCTGGTGTGAACCTGCTGTGCAACGCGAATCAGGTGTCCGGGCGACTGCTGCAGTCGCGCGGACACGCGGGTCGTCGGGATCTCCCCCAGCACCATGTATCCGTCCCGATGTCACACCCGGTGTGTGTGGGACACCCGGGTGGGGCAGTAACGGCGAGTGGGCGTCCAGCTATGAGGGAGGGCGCTCCAGCCGTGCAGCCGGTGGCTGCTGGCGGACACTATACAAACGGCGGGCCCTTGCTGGCAGGCAGGGGCGGATAGTAGACGCAGGTTCGGCAACATTGGCATATTTACGCGCCCGCCACGCCTTCACGGTAACCCGTTCTCAGCAGAAAGCCGACCGGTCGGTCCTTACCGACCGTCACCCGCCGCGCTCCGACCCTGGCCGGCCCACCTACTCGCGGGTAGGGTGTGGCCACCCTCCCCGGGGCGCTCCCCGCGGAGACAACCCCGAGAGAGACGAGAGCGAGCATGACCGAGCAGAGCACCGCCACCCGGGTCGCCGTCGTCACCGGCGCCGCGCGCGGTCTGGGCGCCGCCACCGCCGTGCGACTGGCCGCCGACGGCTACGCCGTGGCCGTCCTCGACCTGGACGAGGCCGCCGGGAAGGACACCGTCGACCGGATCACCGCGGCCGGCGGCCGGGCCCTGGCCGTGGGCGCCGACGTCTCGGACGCCGACCAGGTCCAGGCCGCCGTCGACCGCGTGGCCACCGAGCTCGGCACCCCGGTCGTCCTGGTCAACAACGCGGGCGTCCTGCGCGACAACCTGCTCTTCAAGATGTCCGAGTCCGACTGGGACACGGTCATGAACGTGCACCTGCGCGGGGCCTTCCTGATGACCCGCGCGGTGCAGAAGCACATGGTGGACGCCGGTTTCGGCCGCATCGTCAACCTGTCCTCCTCGTCCGCCCAGGGCAACCGCGGCCAGGCCAACTACTCGGCCGCCAAGGCCGGGCTGCAGGGCTTCACCAAGACTTTGGCCATCGAGCTGGGCAAGTTCGGCATCACCGCCAACGCCGTCGCCCCCGGCTTCATCGCCACCGACATGACCGCGGCCACCGCGGCCCGGGTCGGCATGGACTTCGAAGACTTCAAGCGGGCTGCGGCCTCACAGATCCCGGTCCAGCGGGTCGGTCTGCCCGAGGATGTCGCCCACACCATCTCGTTCCTGGCGAGCGAGGGCGCCGGGTTCGTCTCCGGACAGGTGATCTACGTCGCGGGCGGCCCCCTCGACTGAGCACCGAACCTACACAGGGTTACCACGGGGTGGGAAGCCGGCCGAGCCGGCCTCCCGCCCCGTTTTCTTTACCGGCACTTTTGCAGAATCATTCGAACACCACACTGGCATTCGATCAGAGAATCCCGGAAATCACTCCCCCGGCCGGACCACGTCCCACCAATTGTCGATTTCCCGGGAAAATGACAATTCCCTCCGAAATAGCCCCGGTCGGGTGGGTAAGGTCACCCCCGTGCAAGCCCCGAGTACCCCCGCGCCCTTTCCGAACCAGGGGCCGGAGCCGCTCACCACCACCCACCGCGAGCGCCCGAGCCCCACGCAGGACCACCGCCCCACGCAGGACCACCGCCGTGAGCCCGGCTGGCCGCCGATGAGCCGCCGGCAGGCCGCCCTGCTCGCCGTGACCTGCGTCGCCTACCTGCTGGTCGTGGCCGGTGTCCTGCTCAACACCGCCCTGGTCGACCTGGACTGGTCGGTCCGCCTGCTCCGCCCCTACGAACGCTGGCCCCGCCTGGAGCCGCTGCTCGACACCTGGGTGGTCGCCGGGCAGCGCGGCCCCTCCGCCATCGCCGCCTTCGTCTGGCTCGGCTGGCGCGCCCACCGGCTGGGGCGGCTGCGCCCGCTGCTGGTGATGGCCGTCGCCCTGCTGCTGCTCAACGTCACGGTCGGCGCGGTCAAGATCGTCACCGGTCGGCTCGGCCCGCACTACGCCCAGTACGTCGGCTCCCCCGAGCTCTTCTCCGGCGGCACCATCTTCCCGTCCGGCCACACCGCCAACGCGGTCGTCACCTGGGGCCTGCTCGCCTACCTCGCGGTCCGCTGGCGGCGCACCGGCGCGGTGATCGCCGCCGCCACCGCCTGCTCGATCGGCCTGACCACCGTCTACCTGGGCACCCACTGGGTGACCGACGTGCTGGCCGGCTGGGCCGCCGGGCTGCTGGTGCTGCTCTCGCTGCCCCTGCTGGAACCCCTGGTCGTCGCCGCCGAACAGCGGCTGGTCCGACGACGGGTCCACTGAGCCCGCCCGCCGCGGCCACCGGGCGGGCGCTACCCCTCCCAGCTGCGCTCGACCACACCGTCGCGCACCGCGAGGTTGAGCCGGCCCTCCCGGTGGTCCATGGTCATCATCGCCCCCGGCTCCAGCACCCGGACGAACGCCCAACCGTGCCGCCGGGCCAGCTCCCGGGCACGCTCGATCCGCAGCCCCGCATAGCCCTCTGCGTCCGCCGCCGCGTCCGACCCCGTCATCGCGCCTCTCCCCCACCCGCTCCCTCGGACGTACGCTGGAATCGTAGCCCCCACCCGCGCGGCACGGAGGTGAACGGCCATGCGCGCCACCACCCCGCGGCGGCGGTGGCGCAGCGGCACCGAGCCGTCCACCGCCCGCAGCGATCTCAAGCTCCGCTTCCTGCTCTCGCTCACCTTCACACCGCTGTTCGCGCTCGCGACGGCGGGCTTCGCGATCTGGGCGGCCGCCTCCCCCGCGTACGGCGCCCCCAGCCGCGGGACCCTCACCGGCTTCGCCGTCGCCTGCGGTCTGCTCACCCTGTTCGCCGCCGTCGATCTCGTCGTGGTCATCCGGCGCCGCCGGACCGAGCTCTGACGCGGTGTCTCCCACGGAGTGGGAAGTCGGCCGGACCGACTCCCCACTCCGGCGGTACTCCGACAGCACGCCGCCGACGCTCCCGCACCGCGCCGCCGACCCTCCCGACCACCCGGTCGGCCGCGGTTCGGCACCGACACTCAGCGGCTGCCGACCGCCTGCTTCACCAGCGTCCGCCCGAAGTCCCACATCAGCCCGCTCCCCCGGTGCGCGTCGTCCATGATGTCGGTGAAGGCCTCGATGAAGCGGTCCACGTCGCGCTCCGTGATGATCAGCGGCGGGATCAGCTTGATCACCTCCAGGTGGTCGCCGGACACCTGGGTCAGGATCCGGTGCCGCTGGAGCAGCGGGACGACCACCATCTGGGCGAACAGCCCCTTGCGCGCGGCCTGCAGGGCCGTCCACCCGGTGCGCAGCTTGAGCGACTTGGGCCGGCCGAACTCGATGCCGATCATCAGCCCCCGGCCGCGCACCTCGGCGAGCAACTCGTACCGGTCGACCAGCGCGGCGAGCCGCTCACGGAAGTGGTCGCCGACCTGGCGCGCGTTCTCCACCACCTTCTCGTCGCGCATCACTTCCAGGGTCGCCAGTCCGGCCGCCATCGCCTGGGCGTTGGCGCCGAAGCTGGCCGAGTGCACCAGCACCCGGTCCATCGAGGAGTACACCTTCTCGAAGATCCAGCCCTTGCCGAGCGTCGCCCCGACCGGCACGTACCCGCCGGAGAGGGCCTTGGCCGCGCAGACCAGGTCGGGCAGCACCCCGTCCTCGTGCTGGTAGGCGAAGAACTCGCCGGTGCGCCCGATCCCGGTCTGCACCTCGTCGCAGATCAGCAGCGCCTTGTGCTCGTGCAGCAGGACCTGCGCCGCGCGCAGCCAGCCGGGCGGCGGCGCCTGGACGCCCTTGCCCTGGATCGGCTCGACGATCAGGGCCGCGACGTCGCCGCGCTTCAACTCCTTGGCCAGCGCGCCGAGGTCGCCGAGCGGGATGGCGGTGTCCGGCAGCAGCGGGTCGAAGCCCTTGCGGAAGCCGCTCTCCCCG
Source organism: Kitasatospora sp. MAA19 (assembly GCF_029894125.1). GTDB lineage: Bacteria > Actinomycetota > Actinomycetes > Streptomycetales > Streptomycetaceae > Kitasatospora. Next base: position 205,615 of record NZ_JARXYZ010000010.1, on the reverse strand, counting down.
TTGACCGAGAGCGAGCCGGTGGTCAGCCCGTGGAAGGCGTGGTCGGCGTAGAGGATCCGCCGGCGGCCGGTGGCGTACCGGGCGAACTTGAGCGCGGTCTCCACCGCCTCGGTGCCGCTGTTGCCGAAGAACACCCGGTCCAGCCCGGGCGCGTACGCGAGCAGCCGCTCGGCGAGCAGCCCGGGCAGCGGCGAGCAGTCGAAGCGGACCAGGTCCGGCAGGTCGAGGTCCATCACCTGCTGGATCGCCGACCGCACGACCGGGTGGTGGCGGCCGAGCGCGAAGATGCCGAAGCCGGCCAGCATGTCGAGGTACTCGTTGCCCTCGGCGTCGTAGAAGTACTGGCCCTTGGCGCGCTCGTAGTACTTGTCGAAGCCGATGGTGTGCAGCATCCGCGGCAGCTGCGGGTTGAGGTGGCGGCCGTGCAGCTCGTACCGCTCGGCGCCGCGTTCGGCGATCAGCGCGGCGAGGTCGAAACGGGCGGCGGTACGGTCGGGGTCAGCCGGCATGGCGCTGGTTCGCTCCTCGGGTCGGTAGCAGGTTCTTGGCGAAGACGGCGGTCTGGGCGGCGACCCCGGTGCCGGTCAGGCCGGTCTCCTCCAGGATCTCCCCGCGCGCGGCGTGGCCGAGGAACTCCTGCGGCAGGCCGAGCACCCGCACCGGCACGTCCACGTCGGCGTCACGCAGCGCCTGGGCGATGGCGGCGCCGACGCCGCCGGTGCGGCCGTTGTCCTCGACGGTGACGACCAGCCGGTGAGCGGCGGCCAGTTCCGGCAGGGCCGGGTCGACCGGCTTGACCCAGCGCGGGTCGACCACGGTCGCGGTGAAGCCCTCGGCGAGCAGCAGCCGGGCGGCGTCCAGGCAGGCGGCGGCGGTGGTGCCGACCGCCACCAGGAGGATCTCCGGCGCCCGCCCGGTGCGCAGCAGGACGTCCACCCCGCCGATCCGCTCGACGGCCGGCACCGTCGGACCGATGTTCGCCTTGGGGAAGCGGATCACGGTGGGGGCGTCGTCGACCTCGACGGCCTCGCGCAGCTGGGCCCGCAGCTGGTCGGCGTCGCGCGGGGCGGCCAGCCGCAGGCCCGGGACGACCTGCAGGATCGACATGTCCCACATGCCGTTGTGCGAGGCGCCGTCCGGCCCGGTGACCCCGGAGCGGTCGAGGACGAAGGTGACGCCGAGCTGGTGCAGGGCGACGTCCATCAGGACCTGGTCGAAGGCCCGGTTCAGGAAGGTCGCGTAGACCGCGACGACCGGGTGCAGACCGCCGGTGGCCAGGCCGGCCGCGGAGGTGACGGCGTGCTGCTCGGCGATGCCGACGTCGAAGATGCGGTCCGGGAAAACCTTGGCGAAGCGGGCCAGTCCGACCGGTTGCAGCATCGCCGCGGTGATCGCCACCAGGTCCGGCCGCTCGTCGCCGAGCGCGACCAGCTCGTCGCCGAACACCGAGGTCCAGGAGACCCCGCCGCTGGGTGTGATCGGCAGGCAGGTGTACGGGTCGATCGGGTTGACGGCGTGGAAGCGGTCGGCCTCGTCCTGTTCGGCGGGCCGGTAGCCGCGCCCCTTGACGGTGAGGCAGTGCACGATGACGGGGCCGCCGAAGTTGCGCGCCTGGCGCAGCGCCTGCTCGACGGCGCCGATGTCGTGGCCGTCGATCGGCCCGAGGTACTTCAGCCCGAGGTCCTCGAACATGCCCTGCGGCGCGAAGGCGTCCTTGAAGCCCTTCTTGGCGCCGTGCAGCGCGTCGAAGATCGGCTGGCCGACCAGCGGGGTGCGCTGCAGCGCGCCCTTGCCGAGGGCGAGGAAGCGCTCGTAGCCCTGGGTGGTGCGCAGGGTGGCCAGGTGGTTGGCGAGGCCGCCGATGGTCTTGGCGTAGGAGCGCTCGTTGTCGTTGACGACGATGACCAGCGGCCGGTCGCGGGCCTCGGCGATGTTGTTGAGCGCCTCCCAGGCGAGCCCGCCGGTGAGCGCGCCGTCGCCGATCACCGCGACGGTCCGCCGGTCGTGCTGGCCGAGCAGTTGGGCGGCCTTGGCGAGCCCGTCGGCGTAGGACAGGGCGGTGGAGGCGTGCGAGTTCTCGACCACGTCGTGTTCGGACTCCGCGCGCGAGGGGTAGCCGGAGAGCCCGCCCTTCATCCGCAGCCGGGAGAAGTCCTGGCGGCCGGTGAGCAGCTTGTGGACGTAGCTCTGGTGGCCGGTGTCGAAGACGATCCGGTCGTACGGGGAGTCGAAGACCCGGTGCAGGGCGATGGTCAGCTCCACCACGCCGAGGTTGGGCCCGAGGTGTCCGCCGGTGCGGGTGACGGCGCCGATCAGGAACTCGCGGATCTCCTCGGCGAGCAGCGGGAGTTCGGCGGCCGGGAGCTTTCGCAGCTCGGCCGGGGACGTGACGCTGGAGAGCAGTGACATGGGTACACCTCACGACTCGAAGTGGTGCGGTGGTGCCGCCGCCCGGCGGGGGCGGGGCCGGCCCGGGCGCGGGGCCCGGGCCGGGCGGGGTGTCCTCGGGAGCGGTCGAACGACCCGCTCAGCGGCCGCGGTTGGCGCCGACGGTCTCGGTGATCGCGCGCAGCGACTCCTTGAGCGAGCCCATGGTGGCGAGTACGGCGGTCGGCTCGTAGCCGCAGTGCGCCATGCAGTTGGCGCAGCGCGGGTCCTTGCCGCGGCCGTACTTGCTCCAGTCGGTCTTCTCGACGAGTTCGCGGTAGGTGGGCACGTAGCCGTCGGCCATCAGGTAGCAGGGCCGCTGCCAGCCGAACAGCGAGTAGTTGGGGATGCCCCAGGGGGTGCACTCGAAGTCGGCCTTGCCCTCCAGGAAGTCCAGGAAGAGCGGGCTGTGGTTGAGCCGCCAGCGGCTCCGGTTGCCGCCGGCGAAGGCCTTGCGGAAGAGCTCCCGGGTCTGGTCGACACCGAGGAAGTGCTCCTGGTCGGGGGCCTTCTCGTAGGCGTAGGCCGGGGAGATCATCATCTCGTCGACCTTGAGTTCGTCGTTGAGGAAGTCCAGCACCTCGACGATGGTCTGCGGGGTGTCGGTGTTGAAGAAGGTGCTGTTCGTGGTGACCCGGAAGCCGCGCCGCTTGGCCTCCTTGATCGCCGCCACCGCCTCGTCGAAGGTGCCCTCCTTGGCCACCGACTCGTCGTGCCGCTCGCGCATGCCGTCGATGTGCACGGCGAAGGTGAAGTACGGCGAGGGCTTGAACTTGTCGATCTTCTTGCGCAGCAGCAGCGCGTTGGTGCAGAGGAAGACGTACTTGCGGCGCTCGACGAGCTGGCGGACGATCTCGTCGATCTGCGGGTGCATCAGCGGCTCGCCGCCGGCGATCGAGACCATCGGGGCACCCGACTCCAGGACCGCGCCGACCGCCTGGGCCACCGGCATCCGCTGCTTCAGGACGCCCGCCGGGTGCTGGATCTTGCCGCAGCCTTCGCAGGCGAGGTTGCAGGCGAACAGCGGCTCCAGTTCGACGATCAGTGGGAACTTGTCCCGCCGTTTGAGCAGCTTCTGCTGCATGAGGTAGGTGCCGACCCGCACGGTCTGGCGCAACGGCATGGCCATGGCTAGCTCGCCTCCTGAGGGAGCGTCGAGGATGTGGGGTGGTTCAGGTCTGCGGAGCCGGGCCGGGCCTCCTGCCGGTACCAGTCGACCAGGGCGGGTACCGTCGCCCGCAGGGTCCGCCAGGCGCGCACCCCGGCCGGGAGGGTGCCGGGCCGCAGCAGTTCGCGCTCGGGGGTGTCCACCACCACCCGCAGGACGGCGGCGGGCAGCGTCGGCCGCCGCTCCCGCAGCGCGGCCAGCACCGCGGCGGCCTCCATGTCGACGGCGAGCGCGCCCTGCAGGTGCAGGGCCCGCCGTTCGAGGCCGCGGACCACGTGGTCGGCGGTGTGGTGCACCCCGGCGTGCGCGGTCAGGCCGAGCTCCTTCAGGGCCCGGGCGAGCTCCGGGCCGGAGTCGACCGGGTACAGGTGCCCCTCCGCGTCGCGCACGCCGTCGGCGACCACGACGTCGCCCGGCAGCACGCCCGGGCCGACCGCGGCGCCGAAGCCGGCCACCACGACCGCGCCGTAGCCGCCCGGGGCGGAGCCGAGCAGCCGGCGGACGGCCAGCGCGGCGCGCCGTCGGCCCATACCGGTGCGCACCAGCACCGGCGGCCCGCCGGCCGAGCCGCGCCAGTCGCCGCCGCGCAGCGCCCAGACCTCGGGACCCAGCGCGCAGAGCACCAGGAGGGGGGCGGTGGTCACCGCGCCGCCCCGATCGCCGGGGTCTCGCCGTTCTCCCGGCCGACGGCGGGGCTGCCGTGCAGGTAGCGGCCGAGCGCGGTGACCGGGAAGACCAGCCGGTACAGGTGGTAGTTGATGGAGAAGTCCCACGGGAACCCGGTGCCGGTGAACTGCGGCTCGTCCCAGGTGCCCTCGGGCAGCTGGGTGCGCACCAGCCAGTCCACCCCGCGCTCCACCGCCGGGTTGGCCCGGCCGTCCGGGCCCTCACCGGCCGCGAGCAGCGCCATCAGCGCCCAGGCGGTCTGCGAGGCGGTGGAGTCCCCGCGCCCGGCCCAGCGTGCCGGGTCGTCGTAGGAGCGCATGTCCTCGCCCCAGCCGCCGTCGGCGTTCTGCCGGTCCTCCAGCCAGCGGACGGCGCGGCGGATCGCCGGGTGCTCGTCCGGCACGCCCGCCGCGACCAGGGCGGGCAGCACCGAGCCGGTGCCGTAGATGTAGTTGGTGCCCCAGCGGCCGAACCAGGAGCCGTCCGCCTCCTGGTTGCGCAGCAGCCACTCGACGCCGCGCCGGGTGCCCCGGTCGCGGGCCCGGCCGGTCTCGGCGAGCATCTCCACCACGTGGGCGGTGACGTCGGCGGACGGCGGGTCGACCACCTCGCCGAAGTCGCAGAACGGCAGCTTGTTGGGCAGCGTGCTGGTGTTGTCGACGTCGAAGGCGCCCCAGGCGCCGTTCTTGGACTGCATGCCGAGGTTCCAGAGCACGCCGCGGTCCATCGCCGCGTCGACCTTGGCCTGGTCGGGGTGGGCGACCCGGCGCAGCGCGAGCACCACCTCGGCGGTGTCGTCGATGTCGGGGTAGGTGTCGTTCTCGAACTCGAAGGCCCAGCCGCCGGGGGCCAGCGAGGGCCGCTGGACGGACCAGTCGCCGCTCTTGCGGATCTCCTCGCCGAGCATCCAGTCGACGGCCGAGACCAGCGCCGGGTGGTCGGCCGGCAGCCCGGCGTCCACCAGCGCGATGGTGGCCAGGCAGGTGTCCCAGACCGGGGACTGGCAGGCCTCCAACCAGCGCCGGCCGTCCCCGGTGTGCACGGTGAAGCGGTCGAAGGAGGAGAGCCCGGCCTGCATCACCGGGTGCTCCAGCTCGTAGCCCTCCAGGTGCAGGGCGATCAGCGAGTAGACGGCGGGCGGCTGGATACCTCCCCAGCAGCCGTCGGCCTCCTGCCGTTCGACGATCCAGCGGCAGGCCTGGGAGACGGCGAGCCGGCGCAGCGGGCGCACGGCGCGCCGGTGGTAGGCGTGCAGGACCTTGTCGAGGCGCTCGAAGAGGCCGTCCCAGCTGGTGGCGGGGGCGAGCGGCCGGTCAGGGTAGGGGTGGTCCGGGTCGGTGTGCAGCTCGGTGAGCGGGAAGGGCGCCGGACGGACGGGGCGGTGGGCCGAGACGACGGTCAGCGGGACGATGGTCTGGCGGGCCCAGCAGCCGAAGGCGTAGATGTTCAGCGGCAGCCACTTGGGCAGGAAGATGATCTCGGGCGGCATCTCGGGCAGCCGCTCCCACGGCCACCAGCCGAAGAGCGCGAGCCAGATCCGGGTGAAGACCCGGGCGGCCGCGATGCCCCCGGCGGAGCGGACGTACCGCGCGGCGGCCAGCATGTGCGGGGCGTCGGGGTCGTCGCCGGCGAGCTTGAGGGCGACGTACGCCTCGACGGTGGTGGACAGTTCGGGCGGCCCGCCGTGGAAGGTGGCCCAGGTGCCGTCCTCCCGCTGCTGGGACCGGATCCATTCGGCGGTGGCCTTGGTCTGTTCCTCGGTCCGGATCCCGAGGAACTGCCGGAGCAGTAAGTCCTCGGCGTCCATGGTGACGTTGGTCTCCAGGTCGCCCTTCCACCAGCCCTCGGAGCTCTGCAGCGAGAGCAGGTGCGTGGTGGCGCGGGCCAGGGCCTCCCGCGCGTCGGCCGGTCCGAGATCCGCCTCACCGGCCGGCCGGAGCCGGTCGGTGTCCTCGGGCTGCCACCGCCCGGCGCCCAGCAGGGTCGGGGGGCGGTCGCCCACCGCGACCGGCTCGGAATCGTACTCAGGGTCGAGCCGGCCGTCCGCGGTTGCTGTCAACGTAACGTCACCTCTCTCGTACCACCACGAATTCGGCGAGTGCGACGAAGTGCTCGCGCACCTCGTCGGACATGGGCACCTCGTCCAGGGCGGCGAGGGCAGTCGTGTGCTGGCGGCGGGCTTCCTCCTGGGTCCAGGCGCGGCCGCCGGCCTCCTCGATCAGCGCGGCCCGGGCGGCGAGCTCGGGCTCGCCCTCCTCTCCGCGGCCCTTCGGGTCGGCCAGTTGCTCGGCGAGCCTGCGCGAGGCCGCCCCGCCCTCGGCCAGCGCGGCGGCGACCGGCAGGGACTTCTTGCGCTGGCGCAGGTCCCCCCAGTGCGGCTTGCCGGTGACCTCGGTGGCGCCCCAGATGCCGAGCAGGTCGTCCACCGCCTGGAAGGCCAGGCCCAGGTGGTGGCCGTAGCGCTGGAGCGGTTCGGAGACCTTGTCGTCGGCCCCGGCCAGGACGGCGCCGATCGCGGAGGCGGCGGCCAGCAGCGCCGCGGTCTTGCCGCCCTCCATCTCCAGGCACTCGGCGACGGTGACGCTGTCGCGCTGCTCGAAGGCGACGTCCATGGCCTGGCCGTCGATCAGCCGGCGGCTTGCCGTGGTGAGCAGCCGGACGGCACGCACGACATCGGTGGGGCTCGTACCGCCGGTCACCGCGGCGTCGAGCAGCACCTCCGTGCCGAGCGTCGCCAGGGCGTCGCCGACCAGGATCGCCTGGGCCGGCCCGAAGACCGTCCAGGCGGTGGCCCGGTGCCGCCGGGTCTCGTCACCGTCCATCAGATCATCATGGAGCAGGGAGAAGTTGTGCACCAGTTCAACCGCGACTCCGCCCGGCACGCCGACCTCTGCGGCGGCGCCGGCGGCCTGGGCGGACAGCAGCGCCAGAGCAGGGCGCACGGCCTTGCCGCCGTCGCCCTTGACCGGGGTGCCGTCCCGGTCGATCCAGCCGAAGTGGTAGGCGGCGACGGTGTCCATCGGTGCGGCCAAACGGGCGACCGCGGCCCGTAGCGGCGGGGTGCAGAGCGTGCGGCTGCGGGCGAGCAGCTCCGGCACCGAGACCGGTTCGGCGTGCGCCGTGCCTCCGACGGCGATGCCGGTGCGTGACTCCACGTGCGTTCCCTCTCCCTCGTGGTGCCGGACCGCCCGGGGCGGCCGGGTGCTTGCGATGTCGGTGCGGCTGGTGTGGATGCGGCTGGTGCCAGTGTCGCCGGTGTCGGTGCGGCCGGCGTCGGTAGGGCCCGCGTCGGTGCGGCCGGAGTCGGTGACACCGGCTCGGCCGACGGCGCGCCCGCCGGGTCTGGCGGGGTCCCCGACGGCGGCGCCCGCCGTCACCGGGGCCACCTCCCGTCGCCCCGGTCCACCGGGAGCCGGGTGCCGGTCGCGGCGAGTGCCTCGTCGGCGGCGGCGTGGCCGCTGCGCACGGCCCCCTCCATGGTCGCGGGCCAGCCAGTGGCCGTCCACGCGCCGGCCAGCACCAGGCCGGGGACGTTCGTCCGGGCCGACGGGCGCAGCTGCGCGCTGCCGGGCGCCGGGTCGAAGGTGGCGGTGCGCTCGCGGGTGACGAAGAAGTCCAGCACCTCGGCGCCGGCCGCGGCCGGCAGCAGCCGGGCCAGCTCCGGCAGGTAGCGGCGGCGCAGCTCGGCCACCGGCAGGTCGATCTCGTCCTGGACGGCGGACTGCGAGAGCGCCAGGTACTGGGCGCCGGGGTGGGCCCGGCCGAGTTCGGTGCCGGCCAGGCCGGAGTGCGCGGTGCGGTCGAAGACCCACTGCACCGGGGAGCCGAGGGCGGCGAAGAACGGTCGGCGCAGCACCTTGCGGTCGTAGACCACGTGCACGTTGAGGATCGGCGCGGTGCCGAAGTCGGCCAGCCGCTCCTGGTCGGCGATCGCGTTCGGGGGCAGCAGGGCGGCCGCGCTGTCCTGGGCACCGGCCAGGACGACGGTCTCGGCGGCGATCGGCTCCGCGCCCTCCAGCCGGACGGCGTGCTGGGGCTCGGCGGGCTTGAGCTCCGCGACGCGGGCGCGCAGCAGCACCTTCACGCCGGCGCGTTCCAGCTCGGCGAGCGCCCGGTCGTGGTGGATCGTGCCGAGCGGGACGGCGGCCATGCCGATGTCGGAGGCGCCCGGGTCGGAGAGCAGGCCGGTCTTGAACACCATCGCGGCGAGTGCCAGGGACACCTGGTCGGCCCGGGCGTTCAGGGTCGCGACGCCGACCAGGTCCCAGAGCGCGGCGAGGGTGTTCGCGTTCTGCCCGTTGCGGCGCAGCCACTCGCCGAAGGAGATCTCGTCCAGCGCCGGGTCCGCGAGGTCCAGACCCTGCAGGGCGAGCGCGCCGCGGACCACCCGGGCGCGGTCGGCCGGCCCGAGGTGCGGGTAGCGGGCGAGGCTGCCGGCCAGGTGCAGCGGGACGGGCAGGCCGGCCCGGCGCAGCCGGCCGAGGGTGCGCACCGGGGCCGTCTCGGACCCGGAGACGGAGAGCACCGGGACGTCCAGCCGGTCCTGCAGGGTGACCAGCCGGGTGGCGCCGAGCCGCTCCAGCAGGCCGCGGTAGGCGGTGCAGCAGCGCAGGTAGACGTGCTGGCCGTTGTCGACGGTCAGCTCACCGCGCTGGAAGGAGAACGCCAGCCCGCCGAGCCGGGGCCGCCCCTCGGCCAGCGTGACCCGGTGGCCGGCCTCGGCCAGCCGCAGCGCGGCGGTGATCCCGGCCAGGCCACCGCCGATCACGACGGCGGCCGGGCGCGCGGCATCGGCTCGCCCGGTCATCGACCCTCCCCCTCGCGATTGCTGGACCGCCCGGCGGCGGTCGCTGTGGCCGGCACGCCTGTGGCGGGCCCGTTCGTGGTCGGCACGCTCGTGGTCGGCACAGTCGTGGTCAACACTGCTCCACCCGCAGGTGATTCCCCGCTGACACAGCGTGACAGAACTGTGGTGAGAATCAAGAACGCCCCCCGGCGAGCCCGGAAAGCGCCACGTACGCCTTCTCCCAGCCCGGCAGCGAGACCCGGCCGCGCAGCACCGACTCGGGGTCGGCGGCGATCCGGCCGAGCAGCCGGTGGTAGATCCCGGCCATCGCGGCGGTGCAGGCCCGGCTGCGGCGGTCGAGCATCGGCAGCAGCCGCAGGCCGTCCTCGAAGGCGGCCTGGGCGCGGGCGGCCTCGAAGGCCACCAGGCCGGTGAAGTCGGCGCCGACCGGCGGCCTGGGCAGGGCGAAGCCCTGCTCGCAGCCGAATCGGGCCAGGTCCTCGGTGGGCAGGTAGGTGCGGCCGTTCAGGGCGTCCTCGCGCAGGTCGCGCAGGATGTTGGTGAGCTGCAGGGCCAGGCCCAGGGTGTCCGCGTACCGTGCCCCGCGCTCGGGGTCCTCGCAGCCGTACACGCCGAGCGAGAGCCGGCCGATCGCGCCGGCCACACAGCGGCAGTAGACCTTCAGCTCCTCGTAGGTCTGGTACTCGGCACCCTTGAGGTCCATCTCGACGCCGTCGATCAGTTCGTCGAAGCCGCCGAGCGGGATCGGGAAGCGCCGGGCCGCGTCGGCCAGCGCGACCTTGATCGGGTCGGTGTCGTCCTCGGCGACCGCCCCGGCGCGGACCTCGTCCACCAGTTCCCGGGTGCGCACCAGCGCCTCGGCCTTGCGGTCGGACGGGAGGTCCCCGTCGCCGATGTCGTCGACCCGGCGGGCCAGGGCGTACAGGGCCGACATGGCCAGCCGCTTGGGTTCGGGAAGCAGCCGGATGCCATAGCTGAAGTTGCGCGCCTGAAGTCCGGTGACTGCCTCGCAGTACCGGTACGCCGCCATGACCTGGGCCGACGCCAGTGGTGATGCCGCCACTCGGGCGTTCACCTTCCCTTCGCGAAGATGGCCGCCGCCTTCGCTGCGAGGCGGCGCTTGTCCGGCTTCGCCTGCTGCGCGAGTACGTCGTACCCGGCGTCCTCGATGGCCGCCAGGGCCGCGTACCCGCCGGCGGTGAATCCCGCCAGGAGCAGTCGAAGCCTCCCCCGAACCGTACCTACCAATGGCGCGCCGCGGTCGAGCAGGGTGCGGGCCCGACGCACCTCGAAGGCGATCAGCTCGCGCACCGGGCCGTCGGCGGTGGGGGCGGCGAGGTCGGCCTCGGTGACGCCGAACCGGACGAGGTCCTCGGTCGGGAGGTAGATCCGGCCGCGGGCCAGGTCCTCGGCCACGTCCTGCAGGTGTTCGACCACCTGGAGGCCGCTGCAGATCGCGTCGGACAGCTCGATCCGCTCGGGGGTGGAGACGCCGGCGATGGCCAGCACCAGGCGGCCGACCGGGTCGGCGGAGAGGGTGCAGTAGCCGATGAGGTCGTCGAAGTCGGCGTAGCGGGCGGTGGTCTGGTCCACCCGGTTGGCCTCGATCAGGCGGCGGAACGGCTCCGGGGTGAGCCCGCGCCGGTCGACCAGCGGGACGAGGCGGCGCAGCAGCGGGTGCCGGGGGCCGTCGGGGCCCCCCGGGTGGAGCGCCGCCCCGAACACCCGGTCGAGGTCGTGCTCCAGGCCGTCCAGCAGCGCGAGGCGGAAGGCGACCTCCGCCGGAGTCGGCGGGCCGGGCTGGGCCGAAGGAGTGGCGGGGGGCCTGGCGTCGACCCCGAGCAGGGCGGCGGTGGCGGCCGGATCGGCCAGGTCGCCGTCGCCGGCGTCGTCGACCAGGCGGGCGAAGCCGTAGACCGCCATCAGGTCGTCGCGCCAGGCGGCGGGCAGGAAGAACGGGGCGACCGGGAAGTTCTCCGCGCCCGCCTTGTCCAGGGTCTCCCCCGCGGAGCGGTTCACCGACGTATCTCTGGGCTGGGCCGAAGCCGACACTGCTGTCACTCCCCCGTTCTACACCGCTGGGTATCACCGGCCCGACTCGGACACGCGTCCGAGCAGGGGCGCCACGTCCGGCACACCGCCCCCGCGCCTACAGCCTGACACCACGGGCCGCGCCGGAGAAGACCGCCCCGCCCGGCGCACGGGGCGCTCACCCCCGCGGCGGCGGGCCACCCGGGGTACCGGCGGGGGCGCACGGCAGGGGGCCGGCCCCGGAAAACCCCGGAACCGGCCCCCTGCACGAGTGGCTCACGCACCCACCACCGTGGGTCGCCCCACGGTGTTACGGGCGCTCGCCGCGCTCGTAACGGCTCACGACCTCCTCGGTCGGGCCGTCCATGACCAGCTCGCCGTGCTCGATCCAGATCGTCCGCTCGCAGACCTCGCGGATCGAGCTGTTGTCGTGGCTGACCAGGAAGACCGTACCGGCGGACTTGCGCAGCTCCTCGATCCGCTTCTTGCTGCGCTGCTGGAACGCCTGGTCGCCGGTGGCCAGCGCCTCGTCGATCAGCAGCACGTCGTGGGTCTTCGCGGCGGCGATGGCGAACCGCAGGCGGGCGCCCATGCCGGAGGAGTACGTGCGCATCGGCAGCGAGATGAAGTCGCCCTTCTCGTTGATGCCGGAGAAGTCGACGATGTCCTGGTAGCGGCTCTTCACGTCGGCCGGCGACATGCCCATCGCCAGGCAGCCGAGGATGACGTTGCGCTCACCGGTGAGCTCGTTCATCAGGGCCGCGTTCACGCCCAGCAGCGAGGGCTGGCCGTTGGTGTAGATGCCGCCCTTCTCGGTCGGCAGCAGGCCGGCGATGGCGGCCAGCATGGTCGACTTGCCGGAGCCGTTCGAGCCGATCAGGCCGACCGCCTCGCCCTTGTACGCGGTGAAGCTGATGCCGCGCACGGCGTGCACCTCGCGCACGCCCGCGGAGCGCTTGCGGCTGATGATGCGGCTCATCGCCGAGGTCGCACTGCCCTTGCCGGAGCCGGCGCCGTGCACCCGGTAGACGATGTGCACGTCGTCGACGACGACGGTGGGCTCGCGGGCGATGTCCGCGTCCCGGATGGTGTCCAGCTTGCTCAGGTCGACGTCAGCCACGGCCGTACTCCTCCTCGGCCTTCCAGAAGAAGACGTATCCGATCACGAACATCACGACCGCCCAGCCGATGCCGTAGGCCCACTGGTGGTGCGGAAGATCCTGGTGCTGGGGCTGGTGCTTGTTGTAGATGATCGGCGCGAACGCGTGCCGGAGCAGGTCCATGTAGACCGACGCCGGGTTGACGGACATCAGCACCTGGATGGCGTGCGGCCATTCCTTGATCTTGTCCTGGATGCTGAACATCACGCCGGACAGGAACATCCAGGCCCGCATCACGAAGGGGATCAGCTGCGAGATGTCACTGGTCTTGGCGCCGAGCCGCGACATGACCAGGGCGATGCCGGTGTTGAACATCATCTGCAGGAGGAGCGCCGGGATGATCAGCAGCCAGGTGCGGCCCGGCGTGATGCCGCTGATCAGCACGGTGCCGACCAGCACCACCATCGAGATCAGCAGCTGCTGGAGCTGGATCACCGTGAAGGCGATCGGCAGCGAGGCGCGGGGGAAGTGCAGCGCGCGGATCAGCCCGAGGTTGTCGGAGATCGCCCGGGTGCCGGACTGCACCGCGTTCTGGGTGAACTGGAAGACGAAGACGCCGATGCAGAGCCAGGCGATGTAGGTGTCCGGCGGGAAGTTGTCCTTGCTCTTCAGGATCACGCCGAAGACCAGGTAGAACACCGCGCAGTTCAGCAGCGGCGTCACGACCTGCCACAGTTGGCCGAGCTTGGCGTCGGTGTACTGCGCCACCAGGCGGGCGGTGGCGAAGGCCCAGATGAAGTGGCGCCGGGCCCACAGCTGCTTGGTGTAGCTGATCAGGCCGGGCCGTCTGCCGCTGACTGCCAGGCCGTACTTGTCCGCAAGCTGCTTGGGGGTCAGGCCCGCGTCAGCCCCGCGGGGGGCTGAGAGGCTGACGGGTTCACTCACTGTCGACACATTCGTCCTTCACGCGGGATCGGTCGGGGCGGCCGGTCGGCGGGGGTCCGCCGGCCTTGCGCCGAGGGGGATCCACTGGGATCACGGGGAGAGTCCGGCCGGTGTGTGGCCACCGGCCGCGGCGATCGATCATTCGATCAGATGACCGGTGGCCGGCCCAGCCTGGTCAATCGCCAAACGGTACGCCATCGCATGGGCCGCCGCGGACCGCAGGGTTCGCGCCAGCCCGCCCGGAACCCGCCCCACCAGGCCTTCAGCGCCTCCGGGGAGGGGCGGCGGGCCAGGGTCAGCAGGAACCAGGTTCCCAGATAGAGAGGCACCAACAGGGCCGGAAGGTTCCGCCTCGCGAGCCAAACCCTGTTGCGCGCCACGTTGTGGAAGTAGGTAGCGTGCCGGGCGGGCGAGGTCGTGGGGTGGTGCAGCACCACGTCCGCCCGGTAGTCGATGGCCCAGCCGGCGTCCAGCGCACGCCACGCGAGGTCGGTCTCCTCGTGGGCGTAGAAGAACTCCGCGGGCAGCTGCCCGGCCTGCTCGAACACCGCGCAGCGCACGGCGCTCGCGCCGCCCAGGAAGGTGGTCACCCGGGACGAGCGCAGCGGGTCGCTGGCGCGCAGCCGGGGGACGTGCCGGCGCTGGGTGACGCCGGTGTCGGGGTCGGCGATCCGGAAGGACACGATGCCCAGCTCCGGGTCGGCCGTGAAGGCCTCGCGCAGCAGGCGGGCCGAGTCGGTCCGCGGCAGGTGCCCGTCGTCGTCCAGGAAGAGGACGGCGTCCACGTCCCGGCCGTCGCGGCCGAACAGCTCGATGCCGACGTTGCGCCCGCCCGGGATGCCGAGGTTCTCCGGCAGCTCCACGCTGCGCACGCCCTCCGGCAGCGACGGCAGCGCGGCGCCCTGGCCCACCACGGCCAGCTCGATCGTCGCGCCCTCCTGGGCGCGGACCGAGTCGATCAGGGCGGCCAGTTCCTCGGGACGGTTGCCCATGGTGATGATGACGGCACCGAGACGGAAGGTCTCCGTGTTGGTCGGAGCACTCATCCGCCCACCTCGCTTCGCTCGGCGGGGGCGGTCGCCCACGCGCGCCTGTCCATGATCCGCTCGCTGTGCCCGCTCATCGCAGCCTGCTGGAGAGGACGATGCTGAGCAGGTGCAGCACGGTCTGCAGCATGGCGATCGCGGCCAGCAGCACGACCGCGAGCCGGGTGAAGAACAGCCCGCCGTGGACGGCGTCGGCGATCCCGGCCGCGAGGATCAGCAGCGAGGCCTCGACCGCGCCGACCAGGCGGTGGAACTTCAGGAAGGAGGCCGCCCGGCGGGCCTTGGCCACCGAAGCCGAGCGCGGCACCGAGGCGCTGTCCTGGACCGCCGTCAGGCCGCTGCGGGCCCGGGCCACGTCCACCAGGTCCGTCTCGGACTTGATCAGGATCGCGCCGAGCGCGGCCAGTGTGCCCAGGAACGCCCACTCCCAGTGCGAGCCGCCGCCCTCGCGGTGCAGCAGGTCGGTGGCGCGCAGGCCCAGGCCGGTCAGCAGGGCCGCCTCGGACATGTAGTGGCCGACCCGGTCCAGGTAGACGCCGGTCAGCGAGGTCTGCCGGCGCCAACGGGCCACCTCGCCGTCCACGCAGTCCAGCAGCAGGTAGACCTGGATCAGCAGGGCCCCCAGCACCGCGCCCGCGATGCCCGGCACGACCAGCGCGGCACCGGCCAGGACGCCGGTGAACATCATCAGGTACGTCAGGCCGTTCGGCGTGATCGCCGTCACGGTGGAGAGCACGCGGGTGATCCGCAGCGAGATCCGCCGCATGTACAGGCGCCCGGCCCAGTGCTCGGCGCTGCGGCGCTGGAGCATGCCCTCCGGGTGGATCACCGCGCGCAGTTCCTCGACCGAGGGCCGGCGGGTCAGGTCCACCGGGGGCCGCTCGGCGCCCGTGGTGGAGGGGTCAGCTGTTGACGGCTTGGACATAGTCGGCGTACGCGTCCCTGATGGCTGAGGGGGAGAGGTCAAGGTGCTCAAGGATGGTGAAGCGCCCCGGGCGGGTGTTCGGAGCGTAGTGCACCGCGTCGGTGAACTCCGCCTCGGTGAAGCCGATCTGAGCCGCGGTCACCGGCAGTCCGTGGCTCGCCAGGCGCTCCACGATCAGACCGGTCAGCTCGCGCTCGCCCCGCAGGAAGCTGGCGAACGCGGCGCCGAGGCCGACCTGTTCGCCGTGCTGGGCGGAACGCTTGGGATACAGCACGTCCAGGGCATGCGAGATCTCGTGGCAGGCGCCCGAGGAAGGCCGGGTGCTGCCCGCGATGTTCATCGCGATGCCGGACAGTACCAGGGCCTCCGCGAGGGCCGTCAGGAGGTCCTGATCCTGAGTGTTTCCTGGGTGCCGCAGCAGGTTCTCGCCCGCCGAGCGGGCCATCGCCACGGCCAGTCCGTCCACCGGCTCACCGGTCACCGCGTGGGACAACTCCCAGTCCGCGCAGGCCGAGATGTTGGAGACCACGTCGCCGATGCCGGCCGCCACGAAGCGCGGCGGGGCCTGCCGGATCACGTCCAGGTCGACGATGATGCCGATCGGGCTGGGCACCCCGTAGGAGCCGCGGCCGGCGTCGTTGTCGAGCGTGGAGACCGGCGAGCAGATGCCGTCGTGGGCCAGGTTGGTGGCGACCGCGACCAGCGGCAGGCCGACCCGGGCGGCGGCGTACTTGGCGGCGTCGATGATCTTGCCGCCGCCGAGGCCGACGACCGCGTCGTAGTGCCCGCCGCGCATGGACTCGGCCAGGCTGACCGCGCTGTCCAGGCTGCCGTCGTCCACGTTGTACCAGTCGGCGCCGGGCAGGGCCGGCTCCAGGCGCCGGCGCATCGCCGCGCCCGAGCCGTTGCTGATCGCCACCGCGATCCGGCCCGAGGCGGACAGCCGCTGGTCGGCGAGGATGCCGCCGAGCGCGTCCAGCGCGCCCGAACGGATCTCGACGAACAGCGGTGACGGGACCAGCCGGGTCAGTACTGGCACGCGATCTCCCGCGCCTTCGCCAGGTCGTCGTGGTTGTCGACCTCGACCCAGGACACCTCGCCGATCGGCTGCACGTCGATCCGCAGGCCGCGGTCGACCATCTCCTGGTAGCCGTCCTCGTAGTACAGCTGCGGGTCCCGCTCGTAGGTGGCGCGCAGCGCGTCCGCCAGGTCGACGGCGGCGGACGGGTTGATCACGGTGACGCCGATGTACTCGCCGGTGGCGTCGGTCGGGTCCATCAGTTTGGTGATGCGGCGCATGCCGGCGGCCGGGTCGACGACGACCTTCATCTCCTCGTCGGCGAGCTTCTTCACCGTGTCGAGGGCGAGCAGGATGCCGGCTTCCCGGCCCTCGGCGACCAGCCGGGCGTTGCCCTCCAGCATGGTGCGCTGGACGGAGGCGGGGTGCACGGTGTCGCCGTTGGCCAGCAGCAGGCCCTCGGTGAAGAGCTCGCGGGCGCACCAGAGCGAGTAGGCGTTGTTCCACTCCTCGGCCTTGTCGTTCTCGACCAGGTGGAGCTTGACGCCGTACTTGCTCTCCAGGGCGTCCTTGCGGTCGTACACCGCCTCCTTGCGGTAGCCGACGACGATCGCCGCCTCGCGGATCCCGACCTCGGCGAAGTTGCCGAGGGTGAGGTCCAGCACGGTCCGCTCCCCGTCGACCGGCACCAGTGCCTTCGGCAGGGTGTCGGTGTACGGGCGCAGCCGGCGGCCGGCGCCGGCTGCCAGAACGAGGCCGATCATGCGGGGTCTCCTGATCCGTCGTGCGGTGCGCGGGGGGTGCCGGGGCACCGGCTTTCCGTCCGGCCGGGCCGCGAATCGGCGCGCCGGTGCCGTCGCGAGTGCGGGCACCGTCTCGTAAGCGATGGTAGGCGACCCGGGCGACCAGCCCGAACGCGGCCGGGGGGCTGCGAGGTGACGGGAGGGTGGCGAAGCGGTGCTCGAACGTGAATCGAACGCGTACCGAACGGTCCTGCTATTCCGATGACCCTTCCGAGCACGTCTCGGGCCCATCCGTGCCCGGAATCGGTCGCAGGACGGTCATGATCCGCCCGGTTGTGCGTGGGACCGGTACCGACCGCCACCCATACGGCAGACTGGAGCCCGACGCCGGCGCCGGTGCCCTCGCTGCGTCCGCTGCACTCGGTGTACCGGACGTACCCGATGCTTCCGTTGCTCCCGCCCCCGAAAGAGGCCTCATGCCCCAGAGTCTGCCGACCAACCCGACACACTTCGACTCCGAGATCGACACCGGTCTCGACGTCGAGACAGACGTGACGGTCAACCCGGGGACCACGGCCGGGACCGACGCCGCCGGCACCGGGATCCTGCTCGAACTGGTCGACGACGAGGGCGTCACCATCGGCACCGCCGAGAAGCTCTGGGCGCACCAGCAGCCGGGTCGGCTGCACCGCGCCTTCTCGGTCTTCCTCTTCGACCGGCAGGGGCGGCTGCTGCTCCAGCGGCGGGCACTGGGCAAGTACCACTCCCCCGGCGTCTGGTCGAACACCTGCTGCGGCCACCCGTACCCGGACGAGCCGCCGTTCGTCGCCGCCGCCCGCCGCACCGCCGAGGAGCTGGGCATCGCGCCGGCGCTGCTCTGCGAGGCGGGGACCGTGCGCTACGACCTGCCGGACGAGGCCTCCGGGCTGATCGAGCGGGAGTGGAACCACCTGTTCGTCGGGCTGGTGACGGCGAGCGTCGAGCCCGACCCGGACGAGGTGGACGACTTCGCCTTCGTGACCGCGCAGGAGCTGCGGGAGCTGCGTGCCGAGCGGCCGTTCTCGGTCTGGTTCGAGACGGTCTTCGAGGCGGCGCTGCCGGGGATCCGGGAGATCGCCGGGCGGGACTGGTAGGAGGCGGGGCCGTCTCCTGCGGTTCGCGGCGGGCGGGGGCCGGTTGCGGTTCGCCGCGGGCGGTGGGCGGTTGCGGTTCGCGGTGGGCGGGGTGCGGTTCGCGGCGGCCGGTTGCGGTTCGCCGCGGGCGGGGTGCGGCTCAGTCGCCGGTCTCCGGGGGGACGGGCAGCGAGGCCCAGATGACCTTGCCGCCCTCCCCGGTCCGCTCCACGTCGCACACCCCGCCGGCCTGGAGCGTCACGCTCTTCACCAGCAGCAGGCCGCGGCCGCCGGTTCGCCCGGCATCGCTCTCCAGCGCCTTCGGCCGGTACGGGTCGCCGTCCTCGACCGACACCCGCACCCAGCCCCGGCGCACGGCCAGCTCGGTGATCACTTCGGGCGACAGCTCCGCCGCGTGCGTCACCGCGTTGCTCACCAGCTCGGAGACGATCAACAGCACGTCGTCCAGTAGCTCCTGGTAGCGCACCCCGACCATCCCCTGGGCCAGCAGGCGGTCGCGTACCGCGTGCCGGGTGAGCGGCACCGAGGCCTCGGCGGCCGGCACCGGGAAGCGCCACACGCCCTCCACCAGCCCGGCGGGGGTACGGTCCGGCTCGGCGGGCCCGCGTTCCGGCTCGGCGGGCCCGCGTTCCGGACTGCCGCGTCTTGGCTCGGCCTTCGCCGCCCCGCTGATCTGCTCCACGTCCAGCCGCCCTTCGTCCGCGACCCGGGAGTTGTCCGCGCCCCGGGAGTCAGGCGTTCCGCTCATGGCGCCCTCGGTCCACAGAGGCTAGAAGAGGCACCGGCGAGACCGTGGCACCGTCGACAACTTGCCCGTGTCGGACCGCTTCCGGCCGGAACCGACCACGGCCGCCGCCAGGGTCGACTGTTTCCTTCGCGCTCGCCACCGCTTCGGCCGGGTTTCGCGCGCCCTGGCGACCCGTCCCAGCCAGCCCGACCATCCGGACCGGCCCGGACCTCCCCCCACCGGGGAAACGCAGGTGAGAAGCACTCCAGAACCCTGGTAATGTTCTCTCTGTCGCCGAGGGGGCGAGAAAAACCCCGAAGCACACACCCCGTCCGGGTGGCGGAATGGCAGACGCGCTAGCTTGAGGTGCTAGTGCCCTTTATCGGGCGTGGGGGTTCAAGTCCCCCCTCGGACACAATCGAATTCCCTGTGGGATCCGAAAGGAACCCGCGGGGAATTTCCTTTTTCCCGGCCTGTGGCCCGCGGCCCTCGGCCGTCGATGCTCACGGCCGTCACTGCTCGCGGGTTCCGTGTGCGGGCCCGTGCGAACTGAGTGGACCGAGTGGACCGTGCCGGTCCCATGCGGCCTCGTGCGACCTCGTGCGACCTCGTGCGGGCGGCCCAATCCTTGTGATCCGCGCGACTCTTGGGCGCTCTGCGGCCCGGGAACCGGACACGAGATGGCAACGATCGGACGGTTTGAGCTTCCCCTGAGGTATTCGCCCGTTTTTGGCCCATAAGCTGCTTTCCGTTTGTCCGGAAACCAACGCAAAAACCACGACACCACCCGATGAAACCCCGAGCGAGAGGACCGATACGTTGAGTGAGACCGAGTCGCCGACGGCATCACATCAGAACTACCGCCGATCGCTCGGCACCATCAGCCTGACTGCCGTCGGGCTCGGGTCGATCATCGGATCCGGATGGCTGTTCGGCGCCGAGCGGGCCGCCCGGCTGGCCGGCCCCGCGTCGATCCTGGCCTGGGTGATCGGAGCGGCGGTGGCGCTGACCATCGCGCTCACGTACAGCGAGCTGGGGTCGATGTTCCCGAAGGCCGGCGGCATGGTCCGGTACGGCCAGTACTCGCACGGCTCGCTGGCCGGCTACCTCGCCGCCTGGGCCAACTGGATCGCCATCGTCTCGGTCATCCCCGGCGAGGCCACCGCCTCCGTCCAGTACATGAGCTCCTGGCACTTCGGCTGGGCGCAAGGGCTGTACAACGGCAAGGAGCTCACACTCAGCGGGGTGGCGCTGGCCAGCGTACTGCTGATCGGCTACTTCGTCCTCAACTGGTTCGCGATCACGATGTTCGCCAAGACCAACACCGCGATCACCGTCTTCAAGGTCGTCGTACCGACGCTGACCGCCGGCGCCCTACTCTTCGCGCACTTCGACACCGCCCACTTCACCGACCACGGCGGCTTCGCGCCGAACGGCTGGAGCGCCGTGTTCACCGCCGTCGCGGTGTCCGGCATCGTCTGGGCCTTCAACGGCTTCCAGTCCCCGCTCAACCTGGCCGGCGAGGCCCGCAACCCCGGCAAGTCGCTGCCGAAGGCCGTCATCGGCTCGATCCTGATCGCCCTGGTGATCTACGTCGCGCTGCAGATCGCCTTCCTCGGTGCCATCCCGGCCGCCGACCTGTCGCACGGCTGGAGCAGCCTGGCCTACACCTCGCCGCTCGCCGACCTCGCGATGGTCTGGGGCCTCAACTGGCTCGCCCTGCTGCTGTACGCGGACGCGTTCGTCTCGCCCAGCGGCACCGGGATGATCTACGCCGCCACCACCTCGCGCATGATCCACGGCGTGCAGGAGAACGGCCACCTGCCGCGGATCTTCGGCAAGGTGGACGCCCGCACCGGCATCCCGCGCCCGGCCCTGGTGCTCAACCTGGTGGTCGCCTTCCTGTTCCTCGCGGTCTTCCGCGGCTGGGGCTCGCTGGCCGAGATCGTCTCGGTGGCCACCGTGATCTCGTACGTCACCGGCCCGGTCGCCGTGATGGCGCTGCGCCGCCTCGCGCCCGACCTGCCCCGGCCGGTCCAGCTGCGGGCGATGCCGGTGATCGCGCCCGTCGCGATGGTGTTCGGCTCGCTGGTCCTGTACTGGGCCCGCTGGCCCCTCACCGGCAAGGTCATCCTG
Organism: Kitasatospora sp. MAA19; assembly: GCF_029894125.1. Lineage (GTDB taxonomy): Bacteria > Actinomycetota > Actinomycetes > Streptomycetales > Streptomycetaceae > Kitasatospora. The sequence goes on along the minus strand of NZ_JARXYZ010000010.1, from coordinate 184,743 downwards.
CTGATGGCGGCCGGCCTGCCGATCTGGGCCTGGTACGAGCTGCGCAAGCCCTGGGCCGAGCTTCGGCCGCACCTGCGGGCGGGCGCCTGGATGGTCGCGTACCTGTTCGTGATGGCCGGCGTCTCGTGGGCCGGCAGCACCGACTTCGGCGGCCGCGGCTACCTGCCCGAGGGCTGGGACATGCTGGTCGTCGCAGCCCTCGGGCTGGCCTTCTACCGCTGGGGCGTCGCCAGCGCATGGGCCAACCCCTCCCTGGCCGCCGTTCGGCGCGAGATGGCCGAGGAGAGCGCGGCCGGTGCTGCCGGGGAGGCTGGGGCGGCTGGTGAGACCGGCGAGACCTCCGGCCGGGAGCACTCGCGGACCTGAGGGGCGTGTAGCGGTGAAGGGCCGGTCGAGTTCCTCGACCGGCCCTTCGGCGTTGGCGCGGGGTGGCGGGTGGCCGGCCGACGGCCGACAGATGACAGATGACAAGTTTCAGCGAACAGATAACAGATTTCAGATTCTGTTATCTGTTCGCTGACATCTGTCGGTTGAAGTCCGTCCGCTGCCCGCTGCCCGCCGTCAGCCGCGGCGGGCGCGGCGGATGACCGAGGTGACGACCGGGGGGAGCAGGTCGCGGGCGGCGCGCTTGGCGACGTTGGCCGGGCGGCGCAGCTCGGCGGCGCGGGCGCGGCGGGCGGCGAGGTTGCGGGCGGCCTCCTCCTGGGCCCGGCGGGACTCCTCCTCCGCCTGCTCGGCCTCGTGCCGGGCGACCTCGGCGGCCAGCCGCCGGTGGTGGCGGGAGGGACGGAAGGCGCCGATCCCCTCCGAGGTGCCGGTCATCCGGAGCACCTGCTGCCCGTTCAGCGTCTCGGTGCTGAGGTAGCAGCCCGCGGCGAGGTCCACCCGGTCGAGCAGGTCGCGCTGGAACGGCTCCGGGTCGCCCCAGGTGCCGTAGAACTTGCACTCGGTCAGCATGATCGGCTTGAGCCCGTGGTTGAACACCGCTCCCCAGGTCGCGGCGGCCACGCCCGGGGTGTGCTGGGAGCGGTAGTCGTCCAAGACCACGACGCCCTGCTCCTGCAACGCGACCCGGGCCACCTGGAGGTCGCCCACGACGTGCTCGTACAGGTGCGAGGCGTCGATGTGGATGAACCGGAACGCGCCCGCCGCGATCCGCCCGCCGGCCAGGACGGACGTCGGGGCCTGGATTATCTCCGGCAGCTCGTCGTGGAAGGAGAGGTAGTTGGTCTCGAAGGCGGAGCGGGTCAGCGACTTCCGGTAGGAGATGTCCATCTCGGCCGCGTTCTCGTCGTCCGGCGCGTCCGAGTCGAAGAGGTCACAGACGGTGAACGTCTCGCCGGGCTGGAGGTGCTCACCGACCACAATCGCGCTGCGGCCCAGGTACGCACCCATCTCCAGCAGGTCGCCGGTGACCCCGGCCTTCTCCTGCCGTCCCATGAACCAGTCGAACGAGTGCCGGTCATGGTCCCAGAACCAACCCGGAACGTCCTCCAGCCCGGCCGGCTCGGCAGGCCGCTGCGACTCGTCCTTCAACGCGGCATCGGTCACGGGATGCTCCTTATGCGGTACGGGATGACCTGCGGATTTGAGCCATACCTCAGCCCGGTGGCAGTCCCCCGTCGGACCGTGGGACACACCGGTACCGGACCATGCGCACCACGACATACCACTGGCAACAGTAGTGGCCCAGCGCTGAGTTCGCTGCAATCTACAGCCGCGCGCACAGGCGTGAGGAGCCTTTCGCGCGATGAGTTTCGTGAACCGCCGTTTCGCTGCCGGAGGGTTAACACGGCGCCTTCGGGACGGTTCGTCCATTCTCGCGCAGCGGCGCCGCCAAGTCACCGCCCTCGGGGATGATCTTCGTCGCTCCTTCCCCGCCTACCGTGATCTCGGGCGACCCCCGAGGAGCGGGCCCGGACGCGAGGAGCAGAGCGATGGCGGCAGAGACGACGACAGGGACGACGGCGGCGACGGCAGCGGAGCAGCACCCGCAGGACGGCCAGTTGCGGCCCCTGGCAGAGGAGTTGATCACGATGCTGGCCGAGGACGCCGCTGCCGCCCCCTTGGCGAACAGCCCGGACCTCGTCGAACAGGCTGTCTGGCGGCGGCTGACGGCCCGGCACGGGGACCGGCTCGCCGAGATCATGGCGGGCCACGGCTGGCCGACGGAGCAGTCCGTGGGTCCGGAGGCCGCCCGGTCGGCCTGGCTGGTCGCACAGCACGCGGACCGCCAACTCGACGTCCAGCGGCGGGCGGTGGCGCTGATGGCGGAAGCAGTGGCGGTGGGCGCCGCGAGCGCTCGGGACCTCGCGTTCCTGCAGGACCGACTGGCCGTCAACGAGGGCCGCGAGCAGCGCTACGGCACGCAGATCGGCACGGTCGCGGACGGCCGCCCGGTGCCGTGGCCGTGCGAGGACCCGGAGCGGCTGGACGAGCGGCGCGCGGGCGTGGGGATCGAGCCGTTCGACGAGTACACCGCGCGGTTCGCCCCGAGGTAACCGGCTGGTCCACCGGGCCGGATTGGCTCTTGCGTGCGGCCACCCGGGCCGCCTTGACTGGCCTTTGACTAGCGCTGTTAGTTAAGCGGCCAATCGGATGAGAGGACACCCGGTGCACCAGCACGCGGAGTACGGCGACCAGTACATCGACGGCGCCTGGCGGCCCTCCCGGGACGACGCCGGGTCGATCACGGTGCTGAACCCGGCGACCGAGCGGGTACTCGCCACCGTGCCGGCCGGCGGGGCGGCCGACGTCGACGCCGCAGTGGCCGCGGCCCGCCGGGCGGCCGGCAGCTGGGCGGCGACCACCCGCGAGGACCGGCTCACCCTGCTGGCCCGGCTGCGGGACGGGATCGCCGCCGCCCAGGAGGAGATCACCGCGACGGTGGTCGCCGAACTGGGCGCTCCGGTCGGCTTCGCCGCCGCCGTGCACGCCGGGCTGCCGCTGGCCGTGGCGACCTCCTACCTGGCGCTGCTCGCCGAGCACCCCTTCGAGGAGCGGATCGGCAACTCGGTGGTGCTCGCCGAGCCCGCCGGGGTGGTCGCGGCGATCACGCCGTGGAACTACCCCTTGCACCAGATCGTGGCCAAGGTCGTCCCGGCCCTGGCGGCCGGCTGCCCGGCCGTCCTCAAGCCGGCCGAGGACACCCCGTTGGTGGCCCGGCTGTTCGCCCGTCTGGTGCACGAGGCGGGATTCCCGGCGGGCGTGTTCAACCTGGTGACCGGCACGGGCGCGGTGGCGGGCGCGGCGCTCGCCGCCCACCCGGGCGTGGACGTGGTCTCGTTCACCGGGTCCACCACCGTCGGCCGACAGGTCGCCGAGACGGCCGGCCGGGGGCTGAAGCGGGTCGCCCTGGAGCTCGGCGGCAAGTCCGCCAACGTGGTACTGCCGGGCGCCGACCTGGCCCGGGCGGTCAACGTCAACGTCGCCAACGTCTTCGCCAACTCGGGCCAGACGTGCAGCGCGTGGACCCGCCTGCTGGTGCACCAGGACCAGTACGAGGAAGCGGTCGCGACGGCCGCCAAGGCCGCCGCCAAGTACGTCCCGGGCGACCCATCCGACCCGCAGACCCGGATCGGCCCGCTGGTCAACGCCAAGCAGCTGACCCGGGTGCGTGGTTACATCGAGGGTGCGCTCGCCGAGGGTGCCCGGCTGGTCGTCGGCGGCGCGGAGCCCGTCCCCGGGCTGCCCACCGGCTTCTACGTCCACCCGACCGTACTCGCCGACGTCGCGCCGGACATGGCGGTCGCCCAGGAGGAGGTCTTCGGCCCCGTCCTGGTGGTCCTCCCCTACCGGGACGAGGACCACGCCGTCGAACTCGCCAACGGCACCGAGTACGGCCTGGCCGGCGGCGTCTGGGCGGCAGACACGGACACCGCCGCCGCCTTCGCCCGCCGCCTCGACACCGGCCAGGTCGACCTCAACGGCGGCCGCTTCAACCCGCTCGCCCCGTTCGGCGGCTACAAGAGCTCCGGCCTCGGCCGCGAACTCGGCCGCCACGGCCTGGAGGAGTTCCTGCAGTACAAGTCGCTGCAGTACTAGCGGAGTTGGTCCGACTGTGGAGCTGATCCGAGGGCGGAGCTGATCCGGGAGCGGGTCGGCCCGGGCGGAGCCGGTCCGGTCAGGGGCGGTCCGGACAGCGCAGGTCCGGGCCCGCCGAGGCAGGAGCGGCGGGCCCGGACCAGGCTCCGGGCGTCGGTCAGGCGGAGGGTCAGACCTACCGGAGGAGCCACGTCACATCCTCACTGTCAGGCGAGGTCGACGCCCGGGTAGAGCGGGAAGGGGGCGAGGAGGTCGGCGGCGCGCTTGGCGACACCGTCGCGTACGGCGGCGTCCAGGACGTACTGGGCCTTGGACGGGGCGCCCTTCGCGCCGGCGGCCGGGGTGGTGGCGCGCAGGACGGTGTCGATCAGGGCGGCGATCTCGTCCATCTCGGCGGTGCCGAGGCCGCGGGTGGTGAGCGCCGGGGTGCCGAGGCGCACGCCCGAGGTGTACCAGGCGCCGTTCGGGTCCTGCGGGACGGAGTTGCGGTTGGTGACGACGCCCGCGTCGAGCAGCGCCGCCTCGGCCTGACGGCCCGTCAGGCCGTAGCCGGAGACGTCGGCGAGGACGAGGTGGTTGTCGGTGCCGCCGGTGACCAGCTTCCCGCCGCGGCGCAACAGGCCCTCGGCGAGCGCCCGGGCGTTGTCGACGACGGCGCGGGCGTAGGCCTGGAACTCGGGGCGGCGGGCCTCGGCGAAGGCGACCGCCTTGGCCGCCATGACGTGCGAGAGCGGTCCGCCGAGCACCAACGGGCAGCCTCGGTCGACGTGTTCGGCCAGCTCGGCGTTGCACAGCACCATGCCGCCGCGCGGGCCGCGCAGCGACTTGTGGGTGGTCGTGGTGACGATCTGGGAGTGCTGGACGGGATCGTGGTCGCCGGTCAGCACCTTGCCCGCGACCAGGCCGGCGAAGTGCGCCATGTCGACCATCAGGGTCGCGCCGACCTCGTCCGCGATCTCGCGCATCTTCCGGAAGTTCACCAGCCGCGGGTACGCGGAGTAGCCGGCCACCAGGATCAGCGGGCGGAACTCGCGGGCGGTCTCGCGCAGCGCGTCGTAGTCGATCAGGCCGGTGGCCGGGTCGGTGCCGTAGCTGCGCTGGTCGAACATCTTGCCCGAGATGTTGGGCCGGAAGCCGTGGGTGAGGTGGCCCCCGGTGTCCAGGGACATGCCGAGCATCCGCTGGTTGCCGAGCGCCTGGCGCAGTTCGGCCCAGTCCTGTTCGGTGAGGTCGTTGACGCTCCGGACCTCGGCCCGTTCCAGTGCCGGGCTCTCCACCTGCTGGGACAGGACGGCCCAGAAGGCGGTGAGGTTGGCGTCGATGCCGGAGTGCGGCTGGACGTACGCGTGGTCGGCGCCGAACAGGGCGCGGGCGTGCTCCGCGGCGATGGTCTCGACGGTGTCGACGTTGCGGCAGCCCGCGTAGAAGCGGCGGCCCGCGGTGCCCTCGGCGTACTTGTCGCTGAGCCAGTTGCCCATGGCGAGCAGGACGGCCGGGGAGGCGTAGTTCTCGCTGGCGATCAGCTTGAGCGAGGCGCGCTGGTCCTCGATCTCCTGGCCGATGGCGGCGGCGATCCGCGGCTCCACGCCGGCGACCACGTCGAGGGCGCTGCGGAAGGCGGTGTCGGCGGCCGCGGTGGCGGCGGTGTGCGGGGTCTTCGGGGTCTGTGGGGCGTCGCCGGCGGCGTTCGCGGCCGTGTGCGAGGTCTGGGGGGTCTGCGGGGTGGCCAAGGCGGTCTCCTCGTGGTGTACGACGTGGTGTACGGACGAGTACGGACGGCCCAGGCGCTCGGCAACTGTCGTGCGGGTGCACGGAGCCGCTTCCCGATGGTCGGTTCCATCCCTGCGCGCCAGTCGCGGCTCCCCCGGATCGTATCAATGCCCGGGACGATGTGGCGGAGGTCTCGGGATTCAGGACGGCCCGCCCGCTTTGCCCCTCGATGTCCGTTCTCCTGCAACGCCGGTATTGCGGCACGATGACGCCGAATGAAGCCGCAATACGCACCGAAACAATGCCCGGGAAAACCTCCGAAGGTGATTTGCGAACCTCCCTCCGCGTCCGGTCTGATGGCGCTCGGACGGCCGCCGGGAAACCCCCGGTGGCCGGTTCGGAAATGCACACCAGCGCACCCTCACCCACAGGGCGGCGGAGAATTCGGGGAGTACGCCTCTCATGGCCGTGGTCGAAACAGCAGCGGGGCCCGCACCCGCCGTCCCTGCACCCGCCGCACCGAGGCCGCTCGGCCGCCTCCTGCGCGACCGGGTCGGCGCCGCCGCCCTCGCCGTCGTCCTGCTCTTCCTGCTGCTCGCCCTGGCCGCCCCGCTGATCGCCGCCCTGTACGGGAAGAACCCGGCCGAGCACTACGGCCAGAACACCCCCGGCCTGCTCAGCGACGGCGGCCTGCCGGTCCTGCCGAACGGCGGCATCTCCGGCGACTTCTGGTTCGGCCTGGAGCCGGGGCTCGGCCGGGACGTCCTGACCCAACTGCTCTACGGCATCCGCACCTCGCTGCTGATCGCCTTCGCCTCCGCCGCCGTGACCACCACGCTCGGCGTACTGGCCGGGGTCGCGGTCGGCTACCTCGGCGGGATCACGGACCGGCTGTTCGGCTTTCTGGCCAATGTGCTGCTGGCCTTTCCGACCCTGCTCCTGCTTCTCGCGCTGAGCCCCGTCGTCCAGTCCCGACTGGTCGATCCGGGCGCCGCGGAACCGGAGTGGATGCAGTTCCTGGTACTGATCCTGGTCTTCTCCGCGTTCGGCTGGATTCCGCTCGCACTTTCCTTGCGAGCCACCGTCCGATCGCTCCGGGAAAGGGATTTCGTGCAGTCCGCCCGGGCCCAGGGCGCCGGCCGCTTTCATGTCGTCGTCCACGAACTGCTGCCGAATGTCCGCTCGCAGCTGCTGGTGCACGCCACGATGGCGGTGCCGACCTTCGTGGCCTCCGAGGCGGTGCTGTCCTTCCTCGGCGTCGGCATCACGGAGCCGATCCCGGACTGGGGGCGGATGATCTCCCGCGGTTCGGAGGTCTTCCAGGCCGACCCGACCTACATGGTCTTCCCGGGTGTGGCGCTGCTGCTCTTCGTGCTCGCCTTCAACCTGCTCGGCGACGCCGTCCGGGACGCGCTGGACCCGCGCGCCGGCCGCTGAGCCCCGCCCCCTCCGAACTCCCCGCCCGCAGGGCCCGCCCTCCCCGCCCACCGAGCCCTGCTCCCCATCCCATCACCCCAAGTCTCCGATCCATCACCCCAAGCCCGCCCCGACAGCGGGGCAAGGAGAGATTCGCCATGCGCTGGACCAAACCGTCCCTCGCCGTCGTCGCCACCGCCCTGCTGGCGAGCGCCTGCTCAGCCGGCGCGGGCACCGGTCCGGCTACCGCCGGGGCCTCCGCCAAGGACACGTCCCCACTGACCGCCGCGCTCGGCGGCGAGAAGGAGAGCGCCGGCCCGGCCCCCGCCGTGCCCGGCGCCCGCTCGGGCGGCACCGTGAACGTGTACAACAGCGTCGAGTTCCGCCACCTCGACCCGCAGAAGGTCTACGCCGGTGCGGCGTACAACGCCTCGCTGCTCTGGGGACGCCAGCTGACGCAGTATCAGGTGGTGGACGGCAAGGCCAAGTTGGTCGGCGACCTGGCCACCGACACCGGCACCTCCGGCGACGGCGGGCGCACCTGGACGTACCGGCTCAAGGACGGCGTGGCCTGGGAGGACGGCAAGCCGATCACCGCCCAGGACGTCAAGTACGGCATCGAGCGCACCTTCGGCAAGGGCTACGAGGTCGGCCCGCCGTACTGGCCGCAGTGGCTCACCGGCGAGGCGAGCTACGAGGCGGCGCGCACGAAGTACGCGGGCCCGCAGGACGGCGACCTGGCCGCGATCGAGACGCCGGACGAGCGCACCCTCGTCTTCCACTTCCCGCAGCCGCAGGCCGACGTCCCGTACATGGCCGCGCAGTCCTCGTCCTCGCCGGTGCGCCGGGACAAGGACACCGGGACGGACTACGACCGGCAGCCGTTCGCCACCGGCCCGTACCGGATCGTCGAGCACGTCCAGAACACCCGCATGGTGCTGGAGCGCAACCCGTACTGGAAGGCGGAGACCGACCCGATCCGCAGCCAGTACCCGGACAAGTTCGTCTTCACGTACGGCAAGGAGGCGCTCAACAGCAACCAGGAGATCCTCTCCGGACGCGACGGCGGCGCCAATGCCACCACCGCCTCCGACGTGCTCTCCCCCGAGCTGTACCAGACCGCCGACACCGACCCGAAGGCCAAGGACCTGGTCGTCTCCGGCCGCCAGGGCGCCTTCGTCACCCAGCTGGTGATCAACAACGAGCGGGTGCCGGACGTCGAGGTCCGCAAGGCGCTGCACCTCGGCTACCCGCGCCAGCAGGCCCGCCAGGTCCAGGGCGGCTCCCGGATCGGCGAACTCGCCACCACCCTCAGCTCGCCCGCGCTGATCGACTGGGAGAAGTACGACCTCTACCCGGCCAGGCCCGAGGGAGACCCGGAGGCCGCCAAGGCCGCGCTTGCCAAGGCCAAGCAGGCGCCCGCGAGCCTGACCTACGGATACAAGAACACCCCGGACGGGCAGCGCGTCGCGCAGGTGCTGGTGGACGGCTTCGCCAAGTCCGGCATCACCATCGTGCCCAAGCCGATCGATCCCAAGGCGTTCCTGGACGAGGTGCACCGCGCCGACTCCCCGTACGACCTGTTCGAGGAGACCTCGTCCGTCGACTGGCCGACCCCGTCCACGCTGATCCCGTTCTCCTTCGACGGCCGCGCCGGCAGCGACCTCAACTCCGCGCGCTACCGCAACCCCGAGGTCGACAAGGAGATCGACCGGATCAACCAGATCGGCGAGCCGCGCGCCAAGGCCAAGGAGTTGTACGCGCTGGAGAAGACCGTGATGAAGGACGTCCCGGTGTTGCCGTTCGCCTACCCGACCGTCAACCAGCTGCGCGGCTCCAACGTCGGCGGGGCGTTCGTCCACCCCATCTACGGCACGGTGAGCCTGGCCTGGCTGTACCTGAAGTCCTGAGCGTCGTAGCCGCTTCCTCGCTACCGCCCCCGCCGCTACCCGCCCCCGCCGCGCCCGCCGCGGGGGCGGGCCCCTACCGACTCCCCCCGTCTCGTCGACCCTGGACCGGCCATGCTCTCCTTCGCCCTGCGGCGGACCCTCCAGGCCCTCGCCGTCCTGGTCGCGGTCTCCGCCGCCGCCTTCGCCCTCTTCTACGCCGCGCCCGCCGACCCGGCCCGCGCCGCCTGCGGCCCGCGCTGCGACAACGGCCAGGTCGCGGCGGTGCGCCAGAGCATGGGCCTGGATCAGCCCCTGCTCACCCAGTACACCGACTACCTCGCCGGAGTCGTGACCGGGCGGGACATCGGCGACGTGGACGGCTCGGTCATCCACTGCGACGCGCCCTGCCTCGGCTACTCCTACCGGCTGCACCAGCCCGTCACCGAGGCCCTGGTCGACCACCTGCCGGTCACCTTCTCGCTGGCCGCGGGCGCCCTCGCCGTCCTGCTGGTGCTCGGCCTCGGCACCGGGTTCGTCTCGGCGCTGCGCCACGGCGGCCGCACCGACCGGCTGCTCTCGGGCTTCACCCTCGTCGGCGCCAGCGTGCAGATCTACTTCCTCGGGTACGTCGCGCAGTGGGCGCTGGTCTACTCCACCGGCCTGCTTCCGCTTCCCTCCTACACCCCGCCGGCCGAGGACCTCGCCGCCTGGGCGGGCGGGATGCTGCTCCCCTGGCTCGTCCTCGGATTCGTCAACTCGGCGGTCTTCGCCCGGCTTTCGCGCTCCCAGCTGCTGGAGACGATGAACGAGGAGTACGTGCGCACGGCCCGCGGCAAGGGCCTCGGCCGACTGCGCGCCCACCTCAAGTACACCTCGCGCGGCGCGGCCGGACCGCTGGTGCAGCTGCTCGGTCTGGAGACCGGGGCACTGCTCGGCGGGGCGGTCATCACCGAGACGGTGTTCGGGCTGAACGGGGTCGGGCGGTTCACCGCGGAGGCCGTGTCCGGGCAGGACCTGCCCGCGGTGGTCGGCGCGGTGCTGCTGGCCGCCTGCTTCGTGGTGCTGTTCGTCGCGCTGGCCGACCTGGTGGTGGCCTGGCTCGACCCGCGAATCCGCCTGAGCTGACTGGAGCCGTTCGATGACGTCCACTGTTGAGTCCGTTTCCGGGGCCGTTCCCGGGCCAGGTCCTGGGCTTGCTTTCGGGGCTGCCTCCGGGCTGGTCTCCGGACCCGCTTCCGGGCTGGTCTCCGGGCCCGCTTCCGGGCTGGTCTCCGGGCCCGCTTCCGGGCTGGTCTCCGGGCCCGCTTCCGGGCTGGCTTCCGGGCCCGCTTCCGAGCCTGTGCTGAGCGTTCGGGATCTGACCGTCACCTTCGCCGACCCGCGCGGCGGCGCACCCGTGACCGCCGTCCGGGGGCTCTCCTTCGACCTCGCCCCCGGCGAAGTCCTCGGCCTGGTCGGCGAGTCGGGCTCCGGCAAGTCGGCCACCGGCCTCGCCGTCCTCGGCCTGCACGACCCGCGTACCACCACGGTCACCGGCTCGATCCGGCTGAACGGACAGGAGTTGGTGGGCGCGACGGAGTCCGAACTGCGCCCGGTCCGGGGCGGCCGGGCCGCGCTGGTCTTCCAGGACGCGCTCACCTCGCTCAGCCCCTTCCACGGCGTCGGCGCCCAACTCGCCGAGATGTACCGGCTCCACCACCCCGGCACCGGCCGCACCGAGGCCCGTCGGCGAGCGGCCGCGATGCTCGACCGGGTCGGCATCCCGGCCGCCCGGGTGCGCGACTTCCCGCACCAGTTCTCCGGCGGGATGCGCCAGCGGGTGATGATCGCCATGGCGCTGATGAACGACCCGAAGGTGCTCATCGCGGACGAGCCCACCACCGCGCTCGACTCCCGGGTGCAGCGGCAGGTCCTGGACCTGCTCGACGAGTTGCAGCGCGAGCACGGCACCGCTGTACTGCTGGTAAGCCACGACCTCGGCGTGGTCGCGGGGATGACGGACCGCACGCTCGTACTGCGCGGCGGCGTCCAGGTCGAGTCCGCGCCGACCGCCGAGCTGCTGGCCGCGCCGCGCGAGCCGTACACCCGCGCGCTGGTGGGGGCGGCGCTCACCCTGGAGTCGGTACCCGGCGCTCCACTTCCGACTGTTGACGATCCGTCACCCGTCGCCGGATTCGCGCCCCGGGTCATCGGACAACCAGAGCGCTGGCTGGTCGAGGTGGCGGACCTCACCGTCCACTTCCCCGGGCGGCGCCGCTTCCCCGGGCTGCGCGCCGAGCCCGTCCGGGCGGTCGAGGGCGTCGGACTGCGCATCGCGCCCGGTGAGACGCTCGGACTGGTCGGCGAGTCCGGCTCCGGCAAGTCCACCACCGCACGCGTCCTGGCAGGCCTCCAACAGCCCACCGGAGGACGGGTGTTGTACGACGGGCAGGACGTCACCCGGCCAGACCGGGAGTTGCGGCGCAGGCTCAGCCGTGAGATCCAGCTGGTCTTCCAGGACCCGTACGCCTCGCTCAACCCGCGTCGCACCGTCGCCCAGGCCCTCGACACCCCGCTGCGCCTGCACACCTCGCTCGACGCGGCGCAGCGGCGGGAGCGCTCGGCCGAACTGCTGGAGCAGGTCGGACTGCCCGCCGCCCACCTGGACCGCTACCCGCACGAGTTCTCCGGCGGGCAGCGCCAGCGGATCGGCATCGCCCGGGCGCTCGCCCCGCAGCCGCGCCTGATCATCGCGGACGAGCCGGTGTCGGCGCTCGACGTCTCGGTCCAGGCGCAGGTGCTCAACCTGCTGATGGAGCTGCGCGAACGCCTGGGCGTCGCCTTCCTGTTCGTCTCGCACGACCTCGCCGTCGTACGGCACTTCTGCGACCGGGTCGCCGTGATGCACCGGGGTCGGCTGGTCGAGTCCACCGACCGCGACCGCCTGTTCAGCGCCCCGCACACCGAGTACACCCGGGAACTGCTGGCGGCGGTCCATCAGGACGGGCCCTGGCGGGGGTCGGTGGGGAGCAGCGCGTAGAGGTACATGTCGCGGCGCTCGTCGCCGACGGTGCGGTGGCTGCGCAGCAGGCCCTCGCGTCGGAAGCCGATCCGCTCGGCGACCCGGAGGGAGGCGGTGTTCCAGGGTTCGATGGACAGCTCCAGCCGGGCGAGGCCGAGATCGTCCAGCGCCCAGTCGGCGACCGTCCGCAGGGCGTGCCCGGCCACCGCGCGGCCTCGCGCCGAGGCGGCCGTCCAGTAGCCGATCGAGGACCGGCCGTCGGCCTGCGGGAACAGCCCGACGAAGCCGACGGCCCGGTCGTCCGCCCGGCCCGCCACGGCGAAGGAGTAGCCGGTGCCGTCCACCGCCTTCGCCCACTGCCGTTCGACGAACGCCCGGCCGGCCGCGTCGTCGCACCCGGCGGGGGCGGCCGGGACGGTGGTGACCAGCGGGATGTACGGGTCGGCGGCCGCCTCCCGGACCACGGCGAGGTCGGTGAGGCGCCAGGGGCGGAGGGCGAAGGGCCCGGCGGTGAGCGTTGGCACGATCAGGGGCGGACGGTCCATGCTCGAAGCCTGGCATGTTCGATCAGGGAGGTGTAGCGAATATGTCCGCCGGAGATCGCGAGGCCACCGACCGCGAGGCCACCGACCGCGAGGCCGTCGACCAGCAGGCCGTCGATCACGAGCTCGTCGAGGCCGCCCGGGCGGTGGCCCGGCGCTACACCCGCGCCGACAACCACACCGTCGCGGCCGCCGGACGCAACGCCGACGGGCGGATCGTCACGGCCGTGAACGTCTACCACTTCACCGGCGGTCCGTGCGCGGAGCTCGTCCTCATCGGCGCGGCCGCCGGCCAGGGCGCGTACGACCTCACCACGGTCGTCGCGGTCGCCGACCAGGGCCGAGGCGTCGTACCGCCGTGCGGGCGCTGCCGACAGGTGCTCCTCGACTACTTCCCGGACGCCAGGATCATCGTCCAGCGGGGACCGGAGCTGCTCGCCCTGCCCGTCCTCGACCTGCTCCCCGAGGCCTACGTCTGGGCCGAGCACCTGGACGGTTAGGGGTTGTCCGGCGACCAGAACGGACGGGTCCTCCGCCGTCCACGCCGCCTGCGTCCGCGGACCGCGCCTGAACAGCCGTTCGCAGGTCGTTCGGCTGCGCAGGCGCGGCTCAAGGGGTTAGCGTGCTGGCGACGTGTCGTAGTGATCGCCAACCGAGGGGGCGCATTGTCGAACGATCTGCTCATGGCCAAGCTCAATCACGGCTTCGACCACCTCGACGCCGACGGTGACGGATTCCTCACCGAACGGGACCACGTCCTCATGGGCCACGCGGTCGCCCGCTCGCTCGGCCACCAGGAGGGCTCGGAGGCCGAGGCCGTCATCGTCCGCGCCTACCTGACGATCTGGCACGACCTGCACCTCGCCCTTCTGCCCGCCGGCACCGAGACGATCACCCGCGAACAGTTCGTCCGGTCGACCGGTTCGCTCGCCGACGATCCCGAGGCCGCGCAGACCAGCATCGGCGCACTCGCGGCCGCCTTCCTCGCCATCGCCGACACCGACCGCAGCGGAACGGTCGACGCCGGCGAGTTCTTCGTCTTCCAGCGCGGCCACTTCGCCGGACTCTCCCGCGACGACGCCGACGAGGCCTTCCGCCACCTCGACCGCGACGGCGACGGCACCCTCTCCGCGACCGAGTTCATCAGCGCGATCATGGAGTACTGGACCAGCCGCGACCCCGACGCCCCCGGCAACTGGTGGACGGGCACGCCCCCGCACGCCCTCTGACACCCGCCGGCCCCCAGCCGACACCCGCCAAGGCACAGCCGCCGCCCGGCGGCCGGGCCGGGCGCAGTGGGTATCCCGGAGGGGGCGCGAGGACGTACCGTGGGCGCTCCCCCAGCCAGGAGGTGGCGCCCGTGCCCGAGGAGTTCCTGCCGTTCTTCGTCTACGGCACCCTGCGCAGCGGCGGCCGCAACCATGCCGCCCACCTGACCGGGCGCTGCGCCGACATCCGGCCGGCCGTGCTGGACGGCGCCGCGCTGCACGACGGGCCCGGGTACCCGTACGCGGTGCCGGATGCGACGCCCGGGCGCCGGATCGTGGGTGAGCTGATCACCGTTCGCCCGGGCGCGTACGCCGGGGCGCTCGCGGCGCTGGACCGGCTGGAGGACTGCCGGGCGGACGGGACGGGTCTGTACGTACGACGACGGTTGCCGGTTCGGACGGCGGCGGGCGAGGTCCGGGAGGCGTGGGTGTACCTCGCCGGGCCGGCCGCTGCGAACCGACTGCGGGAGCATCCGGCGGTGATCGAGTCGGGGGACTGGGCGGACAGGTGACGGATCACGGCTGACAGATGACAACCGACAACTTTCAGATTTCAGATTTCAAAATCTGTTAGCTGTCATCTGTTATCTGTTACCCGTCGGCTGCCGCCGCTCGCCACCGCTCCCCGCCTCCCGGCCCCCTCCGGCCGACCGTCGGCCTCATACCGCCAGGTAGGCTGCCCCGGCCGCCTGCTTTCCGCCTCACGGCCCGCCGAACAACAAGGAGCCACCCGGTGCCCGAGCTGCCACTCCCGATCACCGTCGTCGGGATCGGGGCCGACGGCTGGCCCGGCCTCTCCGCCATCGGCCAAGCCGCGCTGCGGGCGGCCGAGGTGGTCGTCGGCGGCCCCCGGCAGCTGGCTCTCCTCCCCCGCGACGAGGTCACCGCCGAGCGCATCCCGTGGCCGTCCCCGCTGCGCCCGGCCGTCCCAGGGCTGCTCACGGCACACGCCGACCGCCGGGTGGCCGTCCTGGCCAGCGGCGACCCGATGTTCTACGGCATCGGCCGCACCCTCGCCGAGACGGTCGGCGCCGAGCGGCTGCACGTCCTGCCGCACCCCTCCTCAATCTCCTACGCCTGCGCCCGACTCGGCTGGCCGCTGGAGGCCACCGAGGTGGTCAGCCTGGTCGGCCGCCCGCTGGACACCCTCGCCCCGGCCCTCCACCCCGGCCGCCGTCTTCTCGTGCTCAGCGCCGATGCCGCGACGCCGGCCGCCGTCGCCGCACTACTCGCCGCACGCGGCTTCGGCACCGCCCGTCTGCGGGTGCTCGAACAGCTCGGCGGCCCGGCCGAGCGGCAGCTCGACGGCCCGGCCGACGGCTGGCCACACCCGCCCGGCGACCCACTGAACGTCATCGCGGTCGAGCTGGGCGACGGCCCGCGTGGCTCGCTCGTCCCCGGCCTGCCCGACGCCGCGTACGAGAGCGACGGTCAGCTCACCAAGCGGCACGTCCGCGCCGCCACCCTCGCCACCCTCGCCCCCTCCCCCGGCGAACTGCTCTGGGACGTCGGCGGCGGATCCGGTTCGATCGCCGTCGAGTGGCTGCGCGCCCACCGCGACTGCCAGGCCGTCAGCATCGAGCGCGACCCGGTCCGGGCCGAGCGGATCACCCGCAACGCCGCCTCGCTGGGCGTGCCGCGGCTGCGTGTGGTGACCGGCCCCGCCCCCGCCGCACTCGCCGAACTCCCGACCCCTGACGCGGTGTTCATCGGTGGCGGCCTCACCGCGCCCGGCCTGCTGGACAGTTGCTGGGCGGCCCTGCGACCGGGCGGCCGGCTGGTCGCCAACACCGTGACGCTGGAGTCCGAGGCGCTGCTCACCGAGTGGTACCGGCGCCACGGCGGCGAGTTGCTGCGGCTCGCCGTCGCGCACGCCGTCCCGGTGGGCGGCTTCACCGGGTGGCGGCAGGCCATGCCGGTCACCCAGTGGTCCGCCGTCAAGCCCAACACCCCCCAGGAGGACGCCTCGTGACCGTCTACTTCATCGGAGCCGGCCCGGGCGCCGCCGACCTGATCACCCTGCGCGGCCAGCGCATCCTGGCCCGCGCCGAGGTCTGCCTCTACGCCGGCAGCCTGGTGCCGCGCGAACTCCTCGCCGAGTGCCCGCCGGGCGCCCGCCTCATCGACACCGCGCAGCTCAACCTGGACCAGATCATCGCTGAGCTGGTCCGCGCGCACCAGGCCGGACAGGACGTGGCCCGACTGCACTCCGGCGACCCGTCCGTCTTCTCCGCCGTCGCCGAGCAGATGCGTCGCCTCGACGCGGCAGGCGTGCCGTACGAGGTCGTCCCCGGCGTGCCCGCCTTCGCCGCCGCGGCGGCCGCGCTCAAGCGGGAGTTGACGGTGCCGACCGTCGGCCAGACCGTCATCCTCACCCGGATCGCCAAGCGCGCAACCCCGATGCCCGAGGGCGAGGACCTGGCCACCCTCGGCCGCAGCGGCGCCCTGCTCGTGCTGCACCTGGCCGCCGGGTACGTGGACGACGTCGTCGAGCAACTGCTCCCCCACTACGGCGCCGACTGCCCCGCCGCCGTCGTCGCGATGGCCAGCCGGCCGGACGAGTTGGTGCTGCGCGGCACCCTCGCCGACATCGCGGAGCAGCTCAAGGCGTCGGGCGTGGTCCGCACCGCGGTCATCATCGTCGGACGGACGCTGGCCGCCGAGCAGTTCCGTGACAGCCACCTCTACTCGGCGGAGCGCGAACGCCCGCACGAGCCCTGCGGAGCGTGATGGCGGCCGTGCCGAGACACGTCCTGATCCTGGGCGGGACGACGGAGGGCCGGGCGCTGGCCGCCGCGCTCGTCGAGCTGCCGTCCCTGCGGGTCACCAGCTCACTGGCCGGCCGGGTCGCCCAACCCCGGTTGCCCGCCGGAGAGGTGAGGATCGGCGGCTTCGGCGGTCCGGACGGGCTGAGCGCCTGGCTGCGCGGCGAACGGGTGGACGCCGTCGTGGACGCCACCCACCCGTTCGCCGCCGGGATGTCCCGCAACGCGGCGCTCGCGGCCGCCACCGCCGAGGTGCCGCTGCTGGCACTGCGGCGGCCCGGCTGGACGCAGGTCCCCGGGGACCGCTGGCACCCCGTCCCCTCGCTCGCCGCGGCCGCCGAGGTCCTGCCCGGCCTCGGGCGGCGGGTCTTCCTCACCACCGGACGGCAGGGCATCGCCACCTTCGCCCACCTCGACGAACTGCACTTCCTCGCCCGCTCGGTGGACCCGCCCGAGCCGCCGCTGCCGTCCGCGCTCGAAGTCCTGCTGGACCGGGGCCCGTTCACGTTCGACGGTGAGCGGGCGCTGCTGCGCGAGCACCGGATCGACGTCCTGGTGACCAAGGACAGCGGCGGCGCCGCGACCGCGCCCAAGCTCACCGCCGCCCGCGAACTCGGGCTGCCGGTGGTCGTCGTGGAGCGCCCACCGCTGCCGGACGGCGTGCCGGTGGCCCCGGACGTACCCGGCGCGGTGCGGTGGCTGGAGCGCCTGCGCCAGCCCGGGCCGACCGGTCCGACTCGTCCACCTCATCCCACCGTGTGAAATCACCGCGCGAATTCGCCGCCGCATCGGCAGGATGGGCCGATGACAGACGATCACCGCACCACGGCCCTGCGCACCGCCGACGAACGGGCCACCCTGGCCAGCTTCCTCGACTACCAGCGCGACACCCTCGCGCTGAAGTGCGCCGGCCTCACCGCCGATCAGCTCCGCACCCGCGCCCTCGAACCCTCCGGACTCTCCCTGCTCGGCCTGGTCCGCCACCTCGCCGAGGTGGAACGCAGCTGGTTCCGCAACGTCCTCGGCAACGAGGGCCGGCCCGGCTTCTGGAAGCACCCCGACGGCTCCTTCGCCGAGTTCGACACCGACACCGCCGACCCGGACGAGGCCTTCACGGTCTGGCGCCGCGAGTGCGACCACGCCCGGGAACTCGTCGCCGCCGCCGACTCGCTGGACGTCCTGGGCCACTACGGCGAGGAGGTCTACTCGCTGCGCTGGATCCTCACCCACATGATCGAGGAGTACGCCCGCCACAACGGCCACGCCGACCTCCTGCGCGAACACCTCGACGGCACCACCGGCGAATAGCCCCGGCAAGCGGCAGCGGGGAACGAGTTGCCGGCCGGCCTCGGAGGGTGCGGCCGGCCGGCGGGCCGGGTCGCTGTCAGATGTCGCGGAAGGTCTCGATCTGGGCGCCGATGGAGTTGAGGCGCTCGGCGAGGTCCTCGTAGCCGCGGTTGATGACGTAGACGTTGCGCAGGACGGAGGTGCCCTGGGCGGCGAGCATGGCCAGGAGGATGACGACCGCGGGGCGGAGGGCCGGCGGGCACATCATCTCGGCGGCGCGCCAGCGGGTGGGGCCCTGGACCAGGACGCGGTGCGGGTCGAGGAGCTTGACGTCGGCGCCGAGACGGGTCAGCTCGGTGAGGTAGATGGCGCGGTTGTCGTAGACCCAGTCGTGGATCATCGTGGTGCCGTGGGCGGCCGCGGCGATGGCGGCGAAGAACGGCACGTTGTCGATGTTGATGCCGGGGAACGGCATCGGGTGGATGGTGTCGATCGGAGCGGTCAGCTTCGACGGACGCACGGTGAGGTCAACCAGGCGGGTGTGACCGTTGTGGGCCCGGTACTCGGGGGTGCGGTCGTAGTCGAGGCCCATGCCCTCCAGCACCGCGAGTTCGATCTCCAGGAACTCGATCGGCACCCGGCGGATCGTCAGCTCGGAGGAGGTGACGACGGCGGCGGCGAGCAGGCTCATGGCCTCCACCGGGTCCTCGGCCGGCGTGTAGTCGACGTCGCAGGTGATCTCGGGGACGCCGTGGACGGTGAGGGTGGTGGTGCCGACGCCCTCGATCCGCACGCCCAGCTTCTCCAGGAAGAAGCAGAGGTCCTGGACCATGTAGTTGGGCGAGGCGTTGCGGATGACGCTCACGCCGTCGTGCCGGGCGGCGGCCAGCAGGGCGTTCTCGGTGACGGTGTCCCCGCGCTCGGTCAGCACGATCGGGCGGTCCAGCGGGGTGCCCGGCTCGACCGAGGCATGGTAGGCACCGCCGGTGGTGGCGACCTCCAGGCCGAAGCGGCGCAGCGCCGTCAGGTGCGGCTCGACGGTGCGGGTGCCGAGGTCGCAGCCGCCCGCGTACGGAATGGCGAAGCGGTTGGCCCGGTGCATCAGCGGGCCGAGGAACATCAGCACGCTGCGGGTGCGGCGGGCCGCCTCGACGTCCATCGCGGCGAGGTCGAGCTCGGCGGGCGGGGTGAGTTCGAGGTCGCGGCCCTCGTTGGTCCAGCGGCTCTTGACGCCGATGCTGGTGAGGACCTCGAGGATGCGGTAGACCTCCTCGATCCGGGCGACGCTGCGCAGGGTGGTGCGACCGGTGGTCAGCAGCGAGGCGCAGAGGATCGCGACGCACGCGTTCTTGCTGCTGCGGACGTCGATGGCGCCGGAGAGTCGGGTACCGCCGGCGACCCGCAGGTGCATCGGGCCGGAGTAGCCGAGGGAGACGATCTCGCTGTCGAGGGCTTCGCCGATGCGGGCAATCATCTCAAGGCTGACGTTCTGCTTGCCCTGCTCGATGCGGTTGACCGCGCTCTGGCTGGTGCCGAGGGCCTCGCCGAGCTGCGCTTGGGACCAGCCGCGGTGCTGGCGCGCGGTACGGATGAGGGTGCCGATACGGGTGAGGTAGTCGCCTGTCACTCGCCAGACCATATCTCATGGTTGAGATGACGAGAGAATCAAGGGTGAGCATGACGATCCTTTTGTCCGTTTCTCACCCCGTATAGACGTCAGATCTTCACATCACCAGGCGATGTTGTCGGGATTCTGTGACAGTGTCACGGCCCGAGCGGCTCCGCCCGGCCGACGATGGTGCCCGCGCGGTCGATGCAGATCACGTCCACCGCCACCGGCGATCCGACCAGCACGCCGAGCGCCGTCGCCCGCGCCGCCGCGGCGACCAGATCGCCCAGCGGCACCCCGGCCGCCCGGCACAACTGCACCGCCTCCAGCCCGGTGTTGGCCGCGGCCACCGCCTCCGCCAACGCCCCGTCCGCCCCGCCGAGCCGCGCCAGTTCGGCCAGGTACCCCTTGTCCACCTGGGAGCGCGCCGAGTGCAGGTCCAGGTGGCCGGCGGCGAGCTTGGACAGCTTGGCGAAGCCGCCCGCGATGGTCAGCCGGGGCACCGGATGGCGCTTGAGGTACTTGAGGACCGCGCCGGCGAAGTCGCCCATGTCCAGCAGCGCGTCCTCGGGCAGCCCGTGCACGGCGACCGCGACCTTCTCGGAGGTCGAACCGGTGCAGCCGGCCACGTGGGTGCGCCCCGCCGCGCGGGCCACGTCCACGCCGCGGCGGATGGAGTCGATCCAGGCGGAGCAGGAGTAGGGGACGACGATGCCGGTGGTGCCGAGGATGGACAGGCCGCCGAGGATGCCGAGCCGGGGGTTCCAGGTGGAACGGGCGATCTCCTCGCCGTGGTCCACGGAGATCTCCACCACCACGTCCCCGCTGCAGCCGTGCGCGGCGGCCACCTCGGCCACGGCGTCGCGGATCATCTGCCGGGGCACCGGGTTGATCGCGGGCTCGCCGACGGGCAGTGGCAGGCCCGCCTTGGTGACCGTCCCCACCCCCGGGCCGGCCCGGAACACCACGCCGGTGCCGGGCTCGCCAGCCCGGACCGTCGAGCGGATCAGCGCGCCGTGGGTGACGTCCGGGTCGTCGCCGGCGTCCTTGACCACGGCGGCCATGGCGCTCGCCCGCCCGGACGGGCCGGCGGTGCGGTCCCGCGTGGTGAGGTCTTCGGCGGTCAGGTCGTTCGCAGCCGGGCCGCTCGTGGCCGGGCCGTTCACGGCCAGGTCGTTCACGGCCAGGTCGTTCACGGCCAGGTCGTTCACGGCCAGGTGCTCGGCGGCGAGGGCGAAGGCGGGTTGCTGGCCCTTGGGGAGGGTGATGGTCACCGGGTCCGGGAACTCGCCGGTGAGCAGCGCGGTGTACGCGGCTTTGGTGGCGGCGGTGGCACAGGCGCCCGTCGTCCAGCCGTGCCGCAGGCCGCTGCTCTTGAGCTGGCCAGCCCGGCCTCCGGCCTCGGCTCCCGGTCCAGCTGCCGCTTCGACTCCGGCTCCGGCTGCCGTTCCGGCTTCCGCTTTGGCCACCTGCGTCTCGCTTCCGGCTCGGTAGGGGTGCTGCGGCATCGACCGCCGGTACGGATTTTCCCCCATTCGCCTGGCCGGGCTCCGGCCGGGGCGGTGGGAGCGGGCCCTGCGGCCCGGTGCGCGAGCTGTGCAGAGGCCACCGCCCCGCGTTCCCGAAGAGTTCTCCGCACCGGGCTCGCACCCCACGCCTACCCGCGAGTAATCTGGCGGTCCGCCAGAGAGCGGGTTCATGACACGGGGTCCGGTGGCCGGGTTGTCCGGCCGGGCCATCAGCATGTGGGGGTTTTTGTGGCAGGGATGAATCGGCGTACGTTTCTGACGGGTACGTCGGTGGCCGCCGCCTGGGCGGCCTTGTCGCTGGGCGGCGCGCAGTTCGCCTCGGCGGCGGAACGTGAGCGCGCGCTGGCGGCCACCGCCGCGCGGGCGGTCAAGGTCACCGGCACCACGCTCGACCAGGTGGCCACGCCCGTCGGCGCCGGCGCGTACAAGCGGCTGACGGCGGGGCCGGGCTGGCCGCTGGTGGTGCGCGGCGACCTGGCGGCGCCGGGCACCGGGCGGGACGACCGCCGGACCGGGCTGGCCAGCTTCGTCCAGTTCAGCGACCTGCACCTGGTGGACACCGAGTCCCCGGTGCGCTTCGAGTACCTGGCCCGGTTCAACGGCAGCGCGTACCGGCCGCAGGAGGCCCTGAACGCCCGCGGTGTCTCGGCCCTCGTCGAGCGCGTCAACTCGCTCGACGGCGGCCCGTACACCGGGATGCCGTTCAGCATGGTGATGGCCACCGGCGACAACACCGACAACCACGAGCAGGTCGAACTCGACTGGTACCTCACCGTCATGGGCGGCGGACGGCTCGCCCAGAACACCGGTGACCCCAACCGCTACGAAGGCGTGCAGAATTCGGGCAACGCGGCCTACTGGAACCCCGAACTCTCCTACAGTGACGGCTACAAGGCGAAGGGCTTCCCGCAGATACCGGGCTTCCTCGGCGCCGCCGGCCGCCCGTTCGACGCGCCGGGCCTGCACACGCCCTGGTACACGACGGTCGGCAACCACGATGACAGCCTTGAGGGTTCGCTGCCGGACCTCGGTCTGCTGAACGACCTCTACACCGGCCAGTACAAGCTGGAGGGCTGCAACGACGCGGACGCGGCCCAGCTGATGGACTCGCTGCGCCGCGACCCGGCCGGCGCCGCGCTGCTGCTCGCCAAGCTCCTCGCGAGCGGCGATGCGGTGCGCCGGATCACCCCGGACGAGCGCCGACGGCCGTTCACGCTCAAGGAGTTCGCCAAGGCCCACCTGGACCCTGCGCACACCGGCGCGGGCCCGTACGGGCACGGCTTCACCTCGGACATGGTGGGCAGCGGCAAGCTCTACTACTCCTTCCGCATCTCGGAGAAGGTGGTCGGCATCAGCCTGGACACCACCAACCAGGCCGGGTTCGCGGACGGTTCGCTGGGCACCGCGCAACTGCACTGGCTGGAGCAGCAGTTGAAGGCGCACAGCGGGCACTGGTACGACACCGACGGGCGCAGGGTGGCGGGCGGCAGCACGGACGAGGTGATCCTGCTGTTCAGCCACCACACCAGCACCACGATGGGCAACCTGCTGCCCGACCCGCGCAACATCTTCGAGAAGCGACACGACGGCAACGAGCTGGTGGCGCTGCTCCAGCGCTACCCGAACGTCGTCGCGTGGGTGAATGGGCACACCCACATGAACAAGATCACGGCGCACGGCCACGCGGTGCCGGAGCGGGCGTTCTGGGAGATCAACACCGCCTCGCACATCGACTACCCGCAGCACGGGCGCATCATCGAGATCGCGGACAACGGGGACGGCACGCTCTCCCTGTTCACGACGCTGATCGAGTCCTCCGCGCCGTACGACACGGACTTCGCCGGCACCTCGGACGCCAACCTGGCCGCGCTGTACCGCGAGCTGTCGTACAACGACCCGAACGGCCGGCCGACGGCACTGCTGGGCGCGGGTGAGGACCACAACACGGAGCTGCTGATCACCAAGCCGACCCGGTGACGGGGGCGGGCTGCGGCTGACGGCGAACAGAAAACAGATGACAGCTAACAGATGATGAAATCTGTTAGCTGTCATCTGTTCGCCGTCGGCCATCAGCCGTCGGCCGTCACGCCTCCGGGTAACGCCGCGGCGTCCAGACGACCTGCACGCCGCCGCCCCGCTCGACCGCCTGGGTCTGCGAGGAGCCGACCAGCAGGATCGTCCGCATGTCGACCACCGCCGGATCCAGCTCGCCCAGCCGGACGATCCGGACGCGTTCGGTCGGCCCGCCCACATCGCGCGCCATCACCACGGGCGTCTGCGGCGCGCGGTACTCCAGCAGCAGGTCCCGGGCGAGGGCGACCTGCGTGGTGCGCGACTTCGAACCCGGGTTGTAGAGCGCGAGCACCAGGTCCGCCTCGGCCGCCGCGCGCAGCCTGCGGGCCACCACGTCCCAGGGCTTGAGCCGGTCCGACAGCGACACCACCGCGTAGTCGTGCCCGAGCGGGGCACCGGCCCGGGAGGCGGCCGCGTGCGCCGCCGTCATCCCTGGGACGATCCGCACCGGGACGTCCCGGTAGGCCTCCTCGCAGGCGACCTCCAGCACGGCGGTGGCCATCGCGAAGACGCCCGGGTCGCCCGAGGACACCACCGCGAC
Source organism: Kitasatospora sp. MAA19 (assembly GCF_029894125.1). Taxonomy (GTDB): domain Bacteria; phylum Actinomycetota; class Actinomycetes; order Streptomycetales; family Streptomycetaceae; genus Kitasatospora. Next base: position 161,069 of record NZ_JARXYZ010000010.1, on the reverse strand, counting down.
CTTGTGCCCGCGCCGGGCCAGTTCAAGGGCGTACTCGGCGCGCTCCGACTCCACCTTGTTGTCCGAGCCGTGCCGCCGCTGCCCCGGCCGCTCGGGCACCCGGTCCAGGTAGGTGGTGTAGCCGACCAGGTCGGTCGCCTCGGCCAGGGCGCCGCGCGCCTCCGGGGTGAGCCAGAGCGGCCCGGCCGGCCCGGTGCCGACGACGGTCACGGCGCCCGCGCCGTCCGCCGGCCGGTCCAGCGGTTCCAGCGGTTCCAGCGGTTCCAGCGGCGCGACCTTGCTCGGCAGCACCGCGACCGAGAAGTACGGGACGCTGTCGCCCTCGACCTCCGCGAGCGGCGCGATGCGCTCCCCGTCCATGAACGCGCGCTCGACGTACTGCGCGTCGTCGAGCCGCCCGGCCCGCTCCAGCGCCCGCCGGACGACCGGGAAGGTGCGCCCCAGCTTCATGATCACGGCGGAGTCGGCGGCGGCGATCCGCGCCGTCAGCTCCTCCTCGGGCAGCGTGCCCGGGATGACGGTGAGCGTCTCCTCGGCCTCGGTCAGCGGCTGCCCGAGCCGGGCGGCCGCGGCGCTGACGGAGGTCACGCCCGGCACCACCTCGGTCGGGTACCGGTGCGCGAGCCGCTTGTGCATGTGCTGGTACGAGCCGTAGAACAGCGGGTCGCCCTCGGCGAGGACCACGACGTCGCGCCCGGCGTCCAGGTGGGCGGCCAGCCGGGCAGCGGCCTCCTCGTAGAAGTCGTCCAGCGCGCCCCGGTAGCCGCCCGGGTGGTCGGTGGTCTCGACCGTGATCGGGTAGACCAGCTTCTCCTCGATCTGACCACCCGTCAGATACCGCTCGGCGATCGAGCGCGCGATGGACCGGCCGTGCCGGGCGCTGTGGTACGCCACCACGTCGGCCTTGCCGATGAGTTCGGCCGCGCGGACGGTCACCAGCGACGGGTCCCCCGGGCCGAGCCCGACGCCGTAGAGCCGCCCGGCACCGGAGATTTGAAGATCCGTCACTCTTCTTCGCTCGCAATCGCGTTGACGGCAGCAGCGGCGATCGCGCTGCCACCGCGCCGGCCGCGCACCACCAGGTGCTCCAGGCCGGACGGGTGCTCGGCCAGGGCCTGCTTGGACTCCGCGGCACCGATGAAACCGACCGGTACGCCGATCACCGCGGCCGGGCGCGGCGCGCCCGCCTCGATCATCTCCAACAGCCGGAACAGCGAGGTCGGCGCGTTGCCGACGGCCACCACCGCGCCCTCCAGCCGGGGCAGCCACAGCTCCATGGCGGCGGCACTGCGGGTGTTGCCCATCTTCCGGGCGAGCTCCGGCACGGACGGGTCGGTGAGGGTGCAGACGACCTCGTTGTCGGCGGGCAGCCGCTTGCGGGTGACGCCGCTCGCCACCATGTTGACGTCGCAGAGGATCGGCGCCCCGGCCCGCAGCGCCGCCCGCGCGGAGGCGACCACGCCGGGCGAGTACACCAGGTCCTCGACCAGGTCGACCATCCCGCAGGCGTGGATCATCCGCACCGCGACCTGGGAGACGTCCGCCGGGAGGGCGGCCAGATCGGCCTCCGCACGGATGGTGGCAAAGGACTGGCGGTAGATGGACGCGCCGTCCTTCTCGTACTCGATCACTTCGTGGTCCTCCTGGCCTCGGCGACCGCCTCGGCCATCTCCTCGTTCGTCACGTCCACGGCCACCCGGGCGGCCACCGGACCGTTCACCGTCACCCGGTAGCCCTGCCCGACGGCGAGCACGTCCACCCACCGCCCGGCCGGATGACCGCAGCGTCGTTCACACCCCGACCAGTGCACCGGCAGGCCGACGGCAGGCCGGCCCCCGGTGGAGGCCGCCGCATCGAGCGCCCGCGCCGCGTCCGACCGGACGTCGGCCAGCGACTTGGCGCACCCCGGCAGTCCGGTGCAGGCGGTGGCCCGCTCCCAGGGCGAGCCGGGCGCGGTACGGAACCCGGCCGCCGCCAGTGCGGGCAGCCGGTCGGCCGGCGCCCCGGGCAGGACCGCGCCGCGCCAGGGCGTCAGCCGGACCTCCCCGGCGCAGGCGCCTGCGAGCTCCCGCCACTGCGCGGCGGTGGCCCGGCCGAAGCGCATGCCCACCGAGAGCCCGCCTGTCGTGGCACCGCCCATCGCCGAACCGTCCGTCGCGGCACCGTCCGTCGCCGAACCGTCCGTCGCGGCACCGCCCATCGCCAAACCGTCCGTCGCCGAACCGTCCGCTCCGGCGCCAGCCGCCAGAAAACCCGCCGCCCGGGCACCGCCCGTCACCACGCCGACCGCGGGCGCCGCCCCGGCGAAGGCGGGCAGCGGCACCGAACCGGCCGGCAGCAGATCGGGCGCCTCGCGCAGGTGCCAGGCCTTGCGCCCGCCCGCCCGCAGCGCGTCCAGGAAGGCCCGGGCCGCGTCCAGTGCGGCCGTCACCACCTGCCCCGCGGGCACCGGGCGCCCGTAGGCCGCCCGCCCGAGGCGCAGCAGCGCGGCCCCGTCCGAGCCTGCGATCAATGTCACATCGGCGTCGAGCGCGGCGACATCGCCCCGCCCGTCGTCCAGCGCGAACAGGAACTTGCCGGAGAGTCCGGCCGCCCAGTCGCTCGCACACAGCCGCGCGTCCAGCTCCCGCACCCAGGTCTGCACGTCGGCGAAGCCGTACGCGTCGAGCCCGGCGAGCGGCGAGGCGACGATGTTGCGCACCCGCTCGTGGGTGTCCGAGGGCAGCAGGCCGACGGCGCGCAGCCGTTCGGCGAGTTCCGCCCCGCAGTGCGAAGCCAGGCCGCGGAGTTGGACGTTGCCGCGGGAGGTGGTCTCCAGTTCGCCGTCACCGAGCGCCTCGGCGGCGTCGGCCAGCGCCAGTACCTGACGGACCGTCAGCAGGCCGCCGGGCAGGCGGACCCGGGCCAGGGCGCCGTCGTCGGCCGCATGTAGACGAAGGGCCCCTGGGCAGGCGTCCGCGCGCCCCCGGTCGGGCACCGCGGCGCCCGGCGCGGTGGCGTCGGGTGTCGGTGGCATGGCCGCGAGCATACAGATGATCGGATCGATTGCCTCCGTCCGCTGCCTCACACCCCGGGCGCTCCGAGCGGCCTCCTCGGGATCACCCTCCCCCAGGTCAGCCGCACCCCGTACGATGCTGGCGGACGGTCCCCGCGGACCGTGCACACGCCAGCGACGGCGCAGGGGAGGAAACCGGTGCAAGCCCGGTGCGGTCCCGCCACTGTGACCGCGGTTCACCGGGAGACCGGACGGCCGCGGGAGCCAGGAACTCCTGCCGTCCTCCACCGGCCCGGGGCGCGGACCCCGAGGAAGGCTTGAAGAGCATTGCGCTGTCGCATGCCCGCGCCCGTTTCCCGTACGGGCGCCCGGCACCCGTGCGCCTCCGGGCGCTCGCACCCGCCGTCCTCGTACCCCCGGTCCTCGTACCGGCCGTCGACGCCGCACCCTCCGTCGACGCCCCGCCCCAGCCCGGCGACCGGGCGGTGCCCCGACGTCTCGGCGCCCGCTCCTTCGTCAGTCGCCAGTCACCCGCCAGTCGCTAGTCACTCGTCACTTTCAACGCCGGCGCGCCCTTCGGCTCGGGGCGGCTCCGAGGCCGGGAGGGCCTTCGCATGATCCTGCTGCTGTCGACGTCCGACACCGACCTGCTCAGCGCCCGCGCCGCCGAGGGCCCGGTCCGCTACCGGCTCGGCAACCCTGCCCGGCTCACCCCCGCGGACCTGCCCGCCCTGGTGGAGGGCACCGACCTCGTCGTGGTCCGCCTGCTCGGCGGCCGCCGCGCCTGGCAGGAGGGCCTGGACGCCCTGCTGGCCGGCCCCCGCCCGGTGGTCGTACTGACCGGTGAGCAGGCCCCCGACGCCCAGCTGATGGAGCTGTCCACCGTCCCGGCCGGCATCGCCGCCGAGGCGCACGCCTACCTCGCCCACGGCGGCGCCGCCAACCTCGCCGAGCTGGCCGCCTTCCTCTCCGACACCGTGCTGCTGACCGGCCACGGTTTCGCCCCGCCCGCCTCCGCCCCGGCCTGGGGCCCGCTGGAGCGCGAAGCCCGTACGCAGGCCGGTCCGACGGTCGCGGTGCTCTACTACCGCGCCCACCACATGAGCGGCAACACCGCCTTCGTGGAGACGCTCTGCCGGGCGATCGAGGACCAGGGCGCGCAGGCCAGGGCCTACTACTGCGCCTCGCTGCGCGGCGCCGAGCCCGAACTGCTGGCCGCGCTCGGCGAGGCCGACGCGATCGTCACCACCGTGCTCGCCGCCGGCGGCACCCGCCCCGCCGACGCGCAGGCCGGCGGCGACGAGGAGGCCTGGGACGCGGGCGCGCTCGCCGCGCTGGACCGGCCGATCCTGCAGGCGCTCTGCCTGACCTGGTCGCGCGCCCAGTGGGAGGCCAGCGACGACGGCCTGTCCCCGCTGGACACCGCCACCCAGATCGCGGTGCCGGAGTTCGACGGCCGGCTGATCAGCGTCCCGTTCTCCTTCAAGGAGCTGGACGAGGACGGCCTCACCGTCTACGCCGCCGACCCGGAGCGCGCCGCCCGGGTGGCCGGCACCGCCGTCAAGCACGCCCGGCTGCGGCACATCCCGGCCACCGAGCGCCGCCTCGCGCTCGTGCTGTCCGCGTACCCGACCAAGCACGCCCGGGTCGGCAACGCCGTCGGCCTGGACACCCCGGCCAGCGCGATGCGGCTGCTGCACCGGCTGCGCGCGGAGGGCATGGACCTGGGCGACCAGCTGCCCGGCCTTGACCACACCCCGCTAGACCGGGCCGCGGCGACGGACGGCCACGACCGGACCACGGCGACGGACGGCGACGACCAGGCCGCGGAGACGGACGGCCACCCCCAGGCCACGCGGGCGGACGCCCACGAGGGCGACGCCCTCATCCACGCCCTGATCGCGGCGGGCGGCTACGACCAGGACTGGCTCACCGAGGACCAGCTGGCCCGCAACCCGGTGCGCATCCCCGCCGCCGACTACCGCCGCTGGTACGCCACGCTGCCCCAGGCGCTGCGCGAGCGGGTCGAGGAGCACTGGGGCCCGGCCCCCGGCGAGCTGTACGTCGACCGCTCGCAGAACCCGGACGGCGACATCGTGCTGGCCGCGATCCGCTCCGGGAACCTGCTTGTCCTCATCCAGCCGCCGCGCGGCTTCGGCGAGAACCCGGTCGCCATCTACCACGACCCCGACCTGCCGCCGAGCCACCACTACCTGGCTGCCTACCGCTGGATCGAGGCCACGCAGGCCGACGGCGGCTTCGGCGCGCACGCCGTCATCCACCTCGGCAAGCACGGCAACCTGGAGTGGCTGCCCGGCAAGACCGCGGCGCTGTCCGCCGAGTGCGGCCCGGACGCCGTCCTCGGCGACCTGCCGCTGGTCTACCCGTTCCTGGTCAACGACCCGGGCGAGGGCACCCAGGCCAAGCGCCGCGCCCACGCCACCCTCGTCGACCACCTCGTCCCGCCGATGGCCCGGGCCGACTCCTACGGCGACATCGCCCGCCTGGAACAGCTGCTGGACGAGCACTCCAACATCGCCGCGATGGACCCGGCCAAGCTGCCCGCGATCCGCGCCCAGATCTGGACCCTCATCCAGGCCGCCAAGCTGGACCACGACCTCGGCCTGGACGAGCGCCCCGAGGACGACGGCTTCGACGACTTCCTGCTGCACGTCGACGGCTGGCTCTGCGAGATCAAGGACGCCCAGATCCGCGACGGCCTGCACGTCCTCGGGCAGGCGCCGGCCGGCACCGACCGGGTCAACATCGTGCTCGCCATCCTGCGCGCCCGCCAGATCTGGGGTGGCGTCAGCGCACTGCCCGGTCTGCGCGAGGCGCTCGGGCTGGACGAGGCCGCGCTCTCCCTCGGCGCCACCGACGCCGCCGAGGCGCAGGCCCGCGCCCTGGTCGAGGCCATGGAGGCGCAGGACTGGGCGGTCGAGGCGGTGGAGAAGGTCGCCGCCGGACTGCCGGAGGCCGTCCACGAGGTGCTGACCTTCGCCGCCACCCAGGTGGTGCCGCGGCTGGCGGCCACCACCGACGAGCTGGACGCCGTGCTGCACGCGCTGCGCGGCGGCTTCGTCCCGGCCGGGCCGTCCGGCTCGCCGCTGCGCGGCCTGGTCAACGTGCTGCCGACCGGCCGCAACTTCTACTCCGTCGACCCGAAGGCCGTCCCCAGCAAGCTCGCCTGGGAGACCGGCCAGGCACTCGCCGCCTCGCTGGTCGAGCGGTACACCGCCGACAACGACGGCGCCTACCCGCCCTCGGTCGGGCTGTCGCTGTGGGGCACCAGCGCGATGCGCACCGCCGGCGACGACATCGCCGAGGCCTTCGCCCTGCTCGGCGTCCGCCCGGTCTGGGACGACGCCTCGCGCCGGGTCACCGGCCTGGAGGCGATCACCCTGGAGGAGCTGGGCCGCCCGCGCATCGACGTGACGCTGCGCATCTCCGGTTTCTTCCGCGACGCCTTCCCGCACGTGGTCGCCCTGCTGGACGACGCGGTGCGCCTGGCCGCCGCCCAGGAGGAGCCCGCGGAGCAGAACTTCGTGCGCGCCCACGTCCAGGCCGACCTCGCGGTGCACGGCGACGAGCGCAAGGCCACCGTCCGCGTCTTCGGCTCCCGCCCGGGCACCTACGGGGCCGGCCTGCTCCAGCTGATCGACAGCCGGGACTGGCGCACCGATGCCGACCTGGCCGAGGTGTACACGGTCTGGGGCGGCTACGCCTACGGACGCGGGCTGGACGGGCGGCCGGCCCGCGAGGAGATGGAGACCGCGTACAAGCGGATCACCGTCGCCGCGAAGAACACCGACACCCGCGAGCACGACATCGCCGACTCGGACGACTACTTCCAGTACCACGGCGGCATGGTGGCCACCGTCCGGGCGCTCACCGGCAAGGCGCCGACCGCCTACATCGGCGACTCGACCCGGCCGGAGACCGTCCGCACCCGGACGCTGACCGAGGAGGCCGCCCGTGTCTTCCGCGCCCGGGTGGTCAACCCGCGCTGGATCGAGGCGATGCGCCGGCACGGCTACAAGGGCGCGTTCGAGATGGCCGCGACCGTGGACTACCTCTTCGGCTACGACGCCACCACCGGCGTGGTCGCGGACTGGATGTACGAGAAGCTGACCCAGGAGTACGTGCTCGACCCGGTCAACCGGGAGTTCCTGGCCGGCGCCAACCCGTGGGCGCTGCACGGGATCAGCGAGCGACTGCTGGAGGCGGCGAGCCGGGGGCTGTGGGAGCGGCCCGACCCGGAGCTGATCGCGCAGCTGCAGGCCGCGTTCCTGGAGACCGAGGGGGACCTGGAGGGCGGCGAGGGCTGAGTCACGGGAGTGGCCACCAGTGTTCCTGTACGCCGTTCGGGTGGCATGAACACTGGTGGCGTAGTCCATCCAAGCGGACAATACGGGGCATGCCCCGCCGCCTCGCCCTCACCAGCCCCGCCCGGCGCACGCCGCACCCCGAGCGCCGTGCCGACCCGCAGGCACACCGGCACCCGCCGGTGACCTCGCCCTCGCGTCGGGGCCGGCATCCGCACCTCCATCCGCATCCACATCCGCACCCACAGCCGCACCCACACCGCTACCGCGCGCGGTTCGGCGCGCTGGCGGCCGGGGCGGTACCGGTGCTCGCCTTCCCGGCGCCGGGGCAGGCCTGGCTGGCGTGGGTCGCGCTCGTCCCCGGACTGCTGCTGATGCAGCGCGCGCCCGGCGGGCGGGAGGCGGCGGTGCGCGGGTGGTGGTTCGGGGCGGGCTTCATCCTGACCGCGATGTACTGGCTGGTCCCGTCCATCGGGCCGGGGCTGCCGGTGCTCGCGGTGCTGTTCGGGGCGCTGCAGGGCGGCGTCGGCTACGCCGTCCACCGACTGCTGCACCCGCCGCTGACCACCCGTGGGGCGGCGCTCGCGCTGGTCGTCGTCCCGGCGGTCTGGGTGACCACCGAGTACGCGCGGTCCTGGCCCGCGCTCGGCGGGCCGTGGGCACTGCTCGGCGCCACCCAGTGGCAGCACCCGGCGATCCTCGCACTGGCCTCGGCCGGCGGGATCTGGCTGGTCAGCGCGGCGGTCGTGGCCGCCAACACCGGGGTGCTGATCGCCCTGACCGCCGTGCACTGGCGGCCGCGCGCCCTCGCGGCGCTGGCCACCGTCCTGGTGCTGGCCGCCGGCCCGCTGCTGTTCGCGCTGCGCGAGGCCCCCGCCCGGGCCGGGGCGGTCACCGTCGCGCTGGTCCAGCCCGGCATCGTGGAGGACCCGCAGGCCCGGTTCGAGGCCAGCGCCCGGGCCACCGCCGCACTCGGCGGGCGGCCGGTGGACCTGGTCGTCTGGGGCGAGAGCAGCAGCACCGCCGACCTCGACCACGACCCGGCCGCACTCGACCGGCTACGCGCGCTCGCCGCCGCGACCGGTGCGCAGATCATCGCCGGGGAGGACGCGCGCAAGGCGGACGGGCGGATCTCCAAGGACGCGGTGCTGGTCTCCCCGGCGGGCGTGGTGGACCGCTACCGCAAGATCCGGCTGGTGCCCTTCGGTGAGTACATCCCGCTGCGGCCGGTGCTCGGCTGGATCGCCGGCGTCAGCCGGGCGGCCGGCGAGAACCGGGCGCCGGGCACCGCCTTCCACGTCCTGCCGGCCGTCGACCGGGCGGGCGCGCCGCTGCCGGTCGGCGCGCTGATCTGCTTCGAGTCGGCCTTCCCCGACATGGCCCGCACCGCCGCGCGGGACGGCGCCCGGGTGCTCGTCTACCAGTCCTCGACCTCGACCTTCCAGCACACCTGGGCGCCCGAACAGCACGTCTCACTGGCGGCCATCCGGGCCACCGAGACCGGCCGGCCGGCCGTGCAGGCCTCACTGACCGGGGTCTCGGCGGCCTTCGACGCGCAGGGCCGGGAGCTCGCCCGGCTCGGCACCGACGGCACCGGCGCGCTGACCGTCCGGCTGCCGCTCACCGACGCCGGAACGATGACCTGGTACGACCGGATCGGCGACGTGGTGCCGGCTGGCGCGCTGCTGGTCACGGCGGGGGCGGCGGTGGCGGGGTGGCGATCCGCCCGGGGGCTGCGCCGACGGGCGCCGGCTTCCGCTCAGCCGTCATCCCAGTCCCCGGCGCAGCCCCCGTCCCAGCCCTCGGCGCAGCCCCCGTCCCAGCCCTCGGCGCAGCCCTCGTCCCAGTCCTCGGCTCACCCTTCGGCGCCGGCCAAGTAGACGCCGAACGCGGCGCCCTGCGCGTCGCGCAGTACGGCGATCCGCGGGCCGTCCGGCACGTCGGTGGCCGGCATCAGCACGTCGGCGCCCAGCGCGGCGGCCCGGGCGACGGTGGTGTCGACGTCGGCCACCGAGAAGTACGGCAGCCAGTGCGGCGGCACCTGCGGCGGGAAACGGTCGTCCATCGCCAGCATGCCGCCGAAGTCCTCGCCGTTCAGGCCCCACTGGGTGTACTGCTCGGACGGGCTGACGGACCAGCCGAAGACCGTCGGGTAGAAGACGGTCGACCCGGCAGGGTCACGGGTGAGCAGTTCCACCCAGCCGAGCGATCCCGGCTCGTTGAACACCCCTGCGCCCTGGAACGCGCGGGCCTGCCAGAGGGTGAAGACCGCCCTCGACTGGTCCGCGACCACCGCGAAGCGGCCGAGGTCGAACACGTCGGTGGGCCCCATCAGCACGGTGCCGCCGGCGCCCTTGATCTTCGTGACAGTGGCGTCGGCGTCGATGACGGCGAAGGCGACCGTCCAGGCGATGGGCTGCTGCGGCCCGGCCAGCGAGGTGACGGCGGCGGCCGGGGCATCGCCGAGGAACATCTGGGTGTAGCCGCCGGCCTCGGGGCGTACGCCGTTGTCCGCGCGCCAGCCGAACAGCTCGCTGTAGAAGGCCTCGGCGGCGGCGGGGTCGGAGGTGCCCAGCTCGACCCAGCAAGGGCCGTTGGTGGTCACGGAGGTCTGCTTCATGGCTGTTCTTCCCTTGGTTTTCTACGGCTCTCGGTTCGCTGCGATCGACCGTCAAGTGTCTTTTGCATCAGGCGACTTCAAGGACGACCTTGCCGCGGGCGTGGCCGGACTCGACGAGGGCGAGCGCCTCGGCGACGTGGGCCAGCGGGTAGCGGGCGGTGATGTGCGGGTCCAACTCGCCGGCCGCGACCAGGGCCGCCAGCGCCGCGAGGGTCTCGGGCGTCGTCGAGCGGGTGACGTAGCGGCCGCCGAGTTCGGCCGCGGTGGCCTGGTCGGCGGTGCTGACCAGCTCCGCGCGGTCCTTGAGCGCGTGGACGGCGGCCCGCAGGGCGTCGCCGCCCACCAGGTCGAGGATGCCGTCGACGCCGCCGGGCGCCGCGGCCGTGATCCGTTCGGCGACGCCGTCCCCGTAGCGGATCTGCACCGCGCCGAGGGACTCCACATACGCACGGCCGGTGTCGCTCGCGGTGCCGAGGACGGTCAGGCCGCGGCTGCGGGCGATCTGGGCGGCCGCACTGCCGACGCCGCCGGCGATGCCGAGGATCAGCAGCGTCCGGCCGGCGCCGAGGCCTAGGTCCCGGATGGCGTCGTCCGCGGTGGCGACCGAGACGGACAGCGTGGCGGCCTGGTCGAAGCCGACGCCCTCGGGCTTGAGCGCGCTCGACCCGGCGCTGAGCAGCGTTTGTTCCGCGAAGGCGCCGGCGGCCGTGATGCCGAACACCTCGTCGCCCGGGGTGAAGTCGGCGACCCCCGGGCCGACCTGCTGCACCACGCCGGAGGCCTCCTGGCCCATGACGGCGGGGAGTTCGCGCCGCCGGCCGAGCAGGCCGCGGCGGATCTTCCAGTCCACCGGGTTCACCCCGGCCGCGCGGACCGCGATCGCCAGTTGTCCCGGGCCGGGCTCCAGCGCCGGACGGTCCAGGAAGTCCTGTGTCTCTGGCCCGCCGTAGTCGACGAAGCCGAACGCCTTGGCCATCGGTGATCCCACTCCTCGCATCGGCAGCCCCTCCCCCGCCCCAGCATGCGGCCCGGCGCGGGCCCCGGCCTGCCGCTGCTGCGCCGAACGGGCTGCCGACGGGCGGCGGCGAACAAGTTACAGATGACAGCTTTCAGATAACAGATTTTGAAATCTGTTATCTGAAAGCTGAAATCTGAAAGTTGTCATCTGTTCGCGAACCACGCGCACATCGCCGCAGCGCCGCCCGGGTCGACGACCTCACCCCCGCGGCCCCCCACGGGAGTTGACGAATCGGCCGACCGTCAGGTTGATTGGACCCGCCCTGAGCGATGCAGCGGCCGGAGCAGGAGGGCTTCCTCACCGCCCAGGCCCGCCGGGGCGCGGTGGTCGCCGAGTTCGGCCCGACCGAGGCCGAACACTTCTTCGCCGTCCGGGCGTCACTGGAGGCCCTCGCCGCCCAGCTCGCCGCCCAGCACGCCACCCCGGCGGGCCTGAAGTCCCTCGAACGCATCCTGGCCCGGACCCGGAAGGCGGCCGAGGCGGGGCGGCTGCGCGAGACGGTGGGCCTCAACGCCGACTTCCACCGGGCGATCGTCGAACTCTCCGGCAACCCACTGCTCCAGGACATGACGGCCCCGCTCAACGGCCGCCTGCGCCGACTCTTCCGCCTCACCTCCGGCCCGGAGAGCACGTCCCCGATGTGCAGCGAGCACGAGCAACTGCTGGCCGCCATCCGCTCCCACGACCCCCAGGCCGCCGCCGACCTGGCCCGCCGCCACGTCGCCGGCACCCGCGCCTTCGCGCTCACCGCCCTGGGCGACTGACCCGCCCGGCCCGCGTCCCTCCTGCACCGGCCCGGCACGCGACCTTCCTGCACCGGCCCGGCCCGCGCCACCGAACCGGCCCGGAAGGGCACCTGCCTCGCCATGTGCGAGCCCTCACCAGCCCTGGGCCGGTGGAACGCTCAACGTCCCACCGGCCCAGGGGTGTTCATCGCGCGACGGCGCGCTCGACCGGGATCCAGAGCTGGGCCTCGGCGTCACCGGTGCCGGGGACGAAGCGGGTGCGCAGGATCTCCGGCCCCGGCCGGAACTCGTACGGGTTGGACGGGAACCACTGGGTGAAGACGTCCCGCCACATCTCCTGGAGGGCCTTCGGGAAGGTCCCGGTGCTGGAGAAGACCGCCCAGGTGCCCGCCGGTACCTCGCGGACGTCCAGGCCCTCCGGGACGACGACGTCCGTGTCCGCCACCACCGCGTGGTAGTAGTCGAGTTCGACGCCCTCCTCGCGGCTCTCCGAGAAGAACTCGGTGACCGAGAGGATGCCTTCCGGCTCCCGGCCCGAGAGCGCCGAGATCCGGTCGACGGTCTCCCGACCGAGCCCTTGGATGAACGAGGCGATGGCCGGGTTCACACCCTCGTGCACCAGCGGGACCCGCGCCCGCCGGCCGACGATCCGGAAGTCCGGCTGTTCGATGATCCGGTATTCCATACTGCTGCTTCCTTCCACGACGAGTCGGAAGGACATCCGGGGCTGGGACTTGAGCACCGCACCGTCGCGCCGGGCCTCGCCCGGCCCGACCCCGTGCATCGCCCGGAACGCCCGGGCGAACGCCTCCCCCGAGGTGTAGCCGTACCGGTTCGCGATGTCGAGCAACGTCCGCTCGCCGCCGATGACTTCGGCTCCGGCGACGGTCAGCCGCCGACGCCGGACGTACTCCGACAGCGGCATCCCGGCGAGCGTCGAGAACAGCCGCCGGAAGTGGTACTCCGACGTCATCGCGATCCGGGCCAGTTCGGAGACCTCGACCTCGTGGTCCAGGTCCCGTTCGATGTGCTCCATCGCCCGGTTCAGGTGCTCCAGCATGCCGACCCCGTCCTTCCCTTACTGATCACCACCGTAGGAAGGACCCACCCTGCCGCACCCGACAATCGGTGCCCGCTCCGGTCGGGTGCGGCAGGGTGGTGACGGACGACGATGGGGGGCAAGCAGCCTGGCTCAGATCACGCCCTGGGCCAGCATCGCGTCCGCGACCAGCTCGAAGCCGGCGATGTTCGCGCCCACCACGTAGTCGCCCGGGTGCCCGTAGCGCTCGGCGGTGGTGAAGCAGGAGTCGTGGATGTGCTTCATGATCCCGGCCAGCCGCTCCTCGGTACGGGCGAAGGTCCAGGAGTCGCGCGAGGCGTTCTGCTGCATCTCCAGCGCACTGGTGGCGACGCCGCCCGCGTTCGCCGCCTTGCCCGGGCCGAAGGCCACCCCGGCCTCCTGGAACACCCGTACCGCCTCCGGGGTGGTGGGCATGTTGGCGCCCTCGGCGACCGCCTGCACCCCGCCCCGCACCAGGGCGAGCGCGTCCGCCTCGGTGAGCTCGTTCTGGGTGGCGCAGGGCAGCGCCACGTCGCAGGGCACGCCCCACACGCCCGGGCCCTCGACGAACCGGACGTGGCTGCCGCGCAGTTCGGCGTAGTCGGTGACCCGGCCGCGCCGGACCTCCTTGACCTCCTTGAGGAGGGCGAGGTCGATGCCCTTCTCGTCCACCACGTAGCCGGTGGAGTCCGAGCAGGTGAGCACGGTCGCGCCGAGCTGCTGCGCCTTCTCGATCGCGTAGATGGCGACGTTGCCGGAGCCGGAGACGGCGACCCGGCGCCCGTCCAGGCTCTCGCCGCGGCTGTGCAGCATCTCGGCGGTGAACATCACGCAGCCGTAGCCGGTCGCCTCGGTCCGGGCCTGCGCGCCGCCCCAGCCGAGGCCCTTGCCGGTGAGCACGCCGGTCTCGTAGCGGTTGGTGATCCGCTTGTACTGGCCGAACAGGTAGCCGATCTCCCGGCCGCCGACGCCGATGTCCCCGGCCGGGACGTCGGTGTGCTCGCCGAGGTGGCGGTACAGCTCGGTCATGAAGGACTGGCAGAACCGCATGATCTCGGCGTCCGAGCGGCCCTTGGGGTCGAAGTCGGAGCCGCCCTTGCCGCCGCCGATCGACAGCCCGGTGAGCGCGTTCTTGAAGATCTGCTCGAAGCCGAGGAACTTGACGATGCCGAGGTTCACCGACGGGTGGAAGCGCAGCCCGCCCTTGTACGGGCCGAGGACGCTGCTGAACTCGACCCGGAAGCCGCGGTTCACGTGGATGTCGCCGGAGTCGTCCGTCCACGGGACCCGGAACATGAGCTGCCGCTCGGGCTCGCAGATCCGTTCGATGATCCGGGCGTCGACGAACTCGGGGCGGCGGGCGAGCACCGGCCCGAGAGTCTCCAGGACCTCGTGGACCGCCTGGTGGAACTCCGCCTCGCCCCGGTTGCGGCGGACCACGTCCGCGTAGAGCGCCTCGATCACGCGCTGCTCGGCGTCGAAGGAGGTCGGCGAGGTCGGGGAGGTGGCGGCGCGGGAGGTGGCGGCGTGGGAGGTGGTGGGCATCTGATCAGGACCTTCCGTGGTCGTCGGTGCTCGTGCGCGAGGCGTTCCCGTGCCCAGGAAACGGGGGAAGTCTCGCAGTGTCCACAACCCGGCTCCCGAGGCATCCACATGCTGAAACCCCCGCGCCCCGCGGACCGTACGATCCACCAGCGCCCTCGCGTCCGTACGGAGTCCGGCTGAACCGACGTCCGCACGCGAAGCCTCCGCCGCCCAGCCCCGGACGATCGTCACGGAACGTAGGCGCCCCGCTGGGAAAGCGGCGGGAACAGGTGGGGCACGGGCGGTGTTGTGCGCCTCCGTAGCTGTATCGGGCACAGACGGTATGCAGTTGTTCAAATTGGAACCAACGAGTACGGTCGACATCCGATCCACCCGATCTCCTGTTCATCTGCTCATCGACTCATCGACGGAGGCCCACCCATGCCGCAGCCCGGCCCCGCCACGGTGCGCTCGCGCGTGCGCATCCCGCTGACCTTCCCCGACGGCTACCGCGCCGAGGCGGAGGCCTTCACCTTCCACGGCCTGGCCGACGGCGCCGAGCACCTGGCCCTCGCGTTCGGCGAGGTGCCGGAGGGCGGGACGCCGCTGGTGCGCCTGCACTCGGAGTGCCTGACCGGCGACGTGTTCGGCTCGGACCGCTGCGACTGCGGCCCGCAGCTGCGCGAGTCGGTCGAGCGGATCACCGAGGCCGGCGGCTACCTGCTGTACCTGCGTCAGGAGGGCCGGGGCATCGGGCTCTACAACAAACTCGAGGCGTACGCCCTGCAGGACTCCGGGTTGGACACGTACGACGCCAACACCGCGCTCGGCCTGCCCGAGGACGACCGGGACTACACCGCGGCCGCCCAGATGCTCACCGCGCTCGGCGTCACGGGCACCGCCGACACCGACACCGCCAGCACCATCGCCAGCACCACCGACACCACCGACACCGCTGACGCCACCGCCGGCGCCACGGGCATCGACCTGTTGAGCAACAACCCCGACAAGGCGGCGCAGCTGTCCGACCTCGGGATCACCGTGCGGCGGCGGGTGCCGACCGGCGTCCACCTGTCCGCGAGCAACGTGCACTACCTGCGGGCGAAGGTTCGCGGAACGACCCTCTCACTCGCCCACGATCTTCTGCAGGGGCGCGTCAGCTGACCGAAGGCCCGGCACAGGCGGGCGGAATGCGGCCGTCAGCCGTCCGATCCCCGCCGGCGGACCGTACGCAGCACCCCGTACGCCGCGACCGGGAGCACCACCAGCAGGGCGGCCCAGAACGCGCCGTGCCCCCAGAGCTCCGCGACGGCCGTGAACTGCCCCTGGAACACCGGGATCCGCAGTGCCTCGATCGGGCCGAGCGGTCCGGGCCAGGCGCCGAGCACCAGGGTGGCGGGGATCCAGCAGCAGAGCAGCACCCGGGCGGTGGTCGGCGTTCCCAGGGTGCTCGCGCACGAGACGACGGCCAACAGGACGGCGAACCCGGCCTGGTAGGCCGCGCCGCTCTGGCCGGTCCCCCAGGAGGCCGGCGTCGGGTGGTGCCCGGTGGCCGCCAGCCGGACCTCGACCGCGGCCCACAGCAGCAGGACCAGCACGCCGGTGCTCCCGAGCGCGAACAGCGCACGGTCCCGGGCACCCGCCGCGCCCGTCCGCCACTGCCCGCCCTGCTGCCGAACCGTCGCACCGCGCCCGGCGAGTCGCCGCCAGGCCTCCCGGGCCTGCCGCCGGGCCTCGTGCGCGGGTTTCAGCAGCCGGTTCGCCGCGCGCTCGATCAGCGCGAGCGACACCAGGACCGCCACCACCGCCGCGATGCCGGCCCAACTACCCATCCCACCCTCGAACATGACCACCCGCTCGGCCACCGGCTTCGGCATCCGCAGGCCCGTCATCGGCGGCCCGAGCCGCAGGTAGCCGATGGCGAAGGCCCCGACGCCGGTCAGGGCCGCCGTGCCGAGGCCGACCCGGGCGGGGAAGAAGGCGAGGACGGCGGCGGCGACCAGCGCCGCGCCCAGTTGGCCGACCGCCTGCTGCGCCGCGTGCTCGCCGGCCTTCTTCAGCGGCCCGCCGAGGGCGCCGTCGGGCGAGATCTTGAGCTGGACCCCGGCCTCGACGGGGTAGCGGAACACCGCCCCCGCCCACAGCAGCAGTCCGAGGGCGAGGAACAGCAGCAGGACGGCGCCCGCCCGGCGCGGCAGGCCGATGCGGGCGTGCGGCCACCACGCCCGCAGCCGGGTCGGCCAGTCCAGCGACGCCCGCCCGCCCGCGCGCTGCCACAGCCGCCCCCACCAGTGGTCCCGGTCGACCCGGCCCTCCCGCTCCTCCCCCTCGGGGCGCTCCGCCCGGCCCCGGCCGCGCGGGCGCAGCGTCTCGGCGGCGACCAGGGCCGCGCGCCCGGCGCTCTCCCCCGGGTCGGCGCTCACCGCCCGCCGCCGCAGCGCCGACCAGCGGCGTCGGACCGCCTCCGGTGCGGCGATCGGGTCCGGTGCCGGGCGGCGCACCGCGGCGCGGACGGCCGTACGGACGCCGGAGCCGGCGGCCAGCGCCGCGTCCACCACCGCCGCCGCGACCAGGGCGGCGAGCTCCGACACCCGCTCGGGCAGCGGCAGCCGGTGCAGGGCGGCGGGCAGCGGCGAGAGCCGGCCCAGCAGCCGGTCGCGTTCCTCGGGGCGCACGCTCAGCCACACCACCAGCCGGTGCGCCTCCTCGCGTTCCTGCGGGCTGAGCCCGTCACCGCCCCGCCGGCCGCCGCCGACGGTGCGCGCCGCGCGGTCCACCTCGGCCAGGACGTCCGGGAGCCCGGCCAGGGCGAGCAGCCGGGAGCAGTGCTCGCCGGAGCACTCGGGGTGGAAGCAGTCGTAGCGGGCGGCGACGGCCGGGGCGCCGACCTTGACCAGGGCGTCGATGAACGCCGCGCCGCCCGCCTCGGTGGCGATGCGTTCCAGCCCGGGGGTGTCGATCGGGCGGTCGAGGTAGTACGGGGTGGCGGCGGGGGCGAACGCGGCGCCGAAGGCGAGCACCGCCAGGGCGGCCACGGCGTCGCGGCGGGAGCCGGGCGCCCGGGCGACGTCGGTGAGGTGGTGCAGGTCGAAGACGTTGTCCTGGACGTCGTCGCGCAGCCAGTCGCGCAGCCGCTCCGCGCCCCCTGCGGATAGCCAGCGGGCCGCGTCGCCGGAGCGCCGGAGCAGGACCTCGGCGAGCTTGGCCGGGTCGCTGAAGGGGGCGCCGAAGAAGGTGATCGGACGGTGCGCGGCGCGGCCGCCGCCGTCCGGCCTGGACTGCCGCCGGACCACTGCGGGGCTGCCGCCGGCCAGCCAGCTCCGGACCTGCGGGGCGGTCCACCGGTCCTCCGGATTCTTGGTGAACAGACCCTGGAGGAGCAGCAGTTGGCGCTGGTCGGCGACGGCGGAGAGGTCGACCTCGTCCCCCAGGACCAGTTCCAGCTGCAACGCCTCGTCGCTGATCAGCAGGCCGTCCGCGCCGAGGAAGCGGGGGCGGCCGACGAACAGCTCGTACAGGACGTTGCCGAGCGCCCACCAGGGCCCGGCCTCGTGGTTGCGACCCGCCAGGAGCTCGGGGGCCATGTACGGGATGGTGACGATCGTCTCGGGCGTGAAGCGGCGGCTGGCGGTGAGCCGGGCGACGCCGCCGAAGTCGGCGATCACGAACTCCCCGGGCGCGCGGCCGGGGCGGACCAGGATGTTGGCCGGCTTGAAGTCGAGCGGGTTGCGCTCGATCCGCCGCTGCCAGAAGTCGAGCAGGGCGACGAGCTCGTCGACGATCCACTCGGCCTCCCGCCGGTCGGTGTGCCGGCCGCGCTCCCGCAGGTCGGCGAAGTGGTCGGCGAGGGTGACCGGCAGGTACTCCATGGCCACCCAGTCGAGTTCGGTGCCGTGGTGGCCGACCCGACCGAAGTCGACGATGTGCGGGACGTGGCGGCGGTAGTCGTCGTTGCGCAGGTAGGCGAGCAGGGCAGCGTCCATGGACTGGCCGGCGGCGGCCACCTTGACCGCGGCGTCGCCGCCGCCGTCGGTGCGCCGGACGTGCCAGACGGTGCCCTCGGTGCCGGAGCCGGCCACACCCTGCGGGGCGAAGCGGCCCCGCAGGGCGTCCGGGAAGGCGCCCGCGAACCGTCCGCCGGCCGGCCCCTCGCCGTCCGGCACCCCTTCGGCGGACCCCGCACCGCCCGGCACGCCGTCCGCGGCGCCCTCGCCGCCCCGGCTGGGACCGGGGCCGATCCGGTCGGCCCAGGCGGGGGTGGCGGAGCGCCCGGCACCCGCGCGTCGCTGGACCCTGGTCGGGGCCTCCGGATCGACCCGCTCCGGCCTGGCCCGCTGCACCCTGGTCGGCGCCTCCGGATCGAAACGGGCGCCGCCGCCGTCCGGTGCCTGCCGGGTCGCGGCGTCGGGGTCCGCCCGGGTGCGCGGGACGGCGCCGAGCCGGGACGGCCGGTCCGGCACGACGCCGAGGCGCCGCCCCCACGGCCGCCGGTCCACCCTGGTCCGGGGCTCGGGCCGGGATCCGGCCCCGCTCTCCGACCAGGGCTCCGCCCGGCCCTCGTCGGCCGGGCCCGCGTCCTCCGGTGTGGCCATGCGGCGCTCTCCTCCCCGCTTCCCGGGGCCCGCGCACGGGGCGGCAGCCACGCGCACACCGGCCCCGGGTGGTGATTTTGACGCGTCATCATCCCGCATGGTGGGCCGCGGTGTTGGCCGCTTTCCGGAACGCGGCCGAGTGGTTGCGCCACCGCCGTCAGGCGCGGACGTGGTCGGGCTCGGGGCCTCGCCGTCGGGGCCTTCGACGGCTGGGCCCTCGACGCCTCAGCCCTTGATGCTTGAGCCCTCGGCGCTTGAGCCCTCGATGCTTGAGCCTCCGATGCTTCAGCCCTCGGCGCTTGAGCCTCCGACCGGGCGCCCCTGGGGCTCCTCCGTGATCCGACGGGCGATCTCGCCCGGGCGCACCGGGCGGCCGAAGTGCCAGCCCTGTGCCCAGTCGCAGCCGATGGTCCGCAGCCGCTCGGCGTCCTTGCGGGTCTCCACGCCCTCGGCGGTGACGGTCAACCCGAGCGCGTGCGCCATCGACACCAGGCCGCTGACGATCCGCCACCCGGTGGACTCGTCCTTCGCCGGATCGTGCAGGTCGCCGACGAAGGACCCGGCGATCTTCAGCCCGGAGACCGGCAGGTCGCGCAGGTAGGCGAGGTTGGACCAGCCGGTGCCGAAGTCGTCCACCGCCAGCGAGACGCCGAGGTCCACCAGCCCGTGCAGGGTGCGCAGCGCCTCGTCCTCGGGCCCGACCACGGTCGACTCGGTGATCTCCAGCTGCAGCCGGGCCGGATCGAACCCCGTCGTGTCGAGGATCCGGCCGAGGTCGGTGACCAGCGCCGCGCTGCGCGCCTGGCGCACCGCCAGGTTGACGTTCAGCTGCGGCGCGGCGTCGCCGAACCGCTTGATCCAGTCCGCGGCCTGGCCGCAGGCCTGCTCCAGCACCCAGCGCCCGAGCGGCATGATCAGCCCGGTCTCCTCCGCGGTGGTCACGAACTCGTCCGGACCGAGCACGCCGAGCTGCGGGTGGCGCCAGCGCACCAGCGCCTCCACGGCGGCCAGCCGGCCGTCCGCGAGCGCGTACAGCGGCTGGTAGTCGATGAAGAACTCGCCCTGGTCCAGAGCGGCCGGCATCCGGACCGACACCGCGTAGCGGCTGACGGCGCGGGCGTTCTCCTTGGGGTCGAACAGCGTCCAGCGGCCGCGGCCGGCCTCCTTGGCCCGGTACAGCGTCAGGTCCGCGGCCCGGACGGCGGCGCCCGGGGTGGTGGTGGACACCCGCCGCTCCAGCACGCCGACGCTGGCGCCCACGGCCAGCTTGTGGTCACCGATCAGCACCGGCCCGGCCAGTGCCTTGAGCACCGTCTTCGCCGCCGCGACCGCCTCCTGCTCACCCCGGCAGTTCTCCAGCAGCACCACGAACTCGTCACCGCCGAGCCGGGCGACCAGGTGGCCGAGCGGGCTGAGCGCGGCCTTCAGGCGGGCGGCCACGGCGGACAGCAACTGGTCGCCGGTGTCGTGGCCGAGGCTGTCGTTGACCACCTTGAAACCGTCGAGGTCGACGTAGCAGAGGCCGAACCTGGCGCCCGGCTCCGGCTCCTCGAACAGCTTCTCCAGCCGTTCGAAGAAGGCGGCCCGGTTCGGCAGGCCGGTCAGCGAGTCGTGGGTGGCCTGGTGGCGCAGCCGCTCCTGGAGCCGGTAGCGGTCGGTGATGTCCTCCAGCATCGCGACCTGGTACTGCGGGATGCCGTCGTCGTCGCGGATCAGCGAGACGGTCAGGTGGGTCCAGACCACCTCGCCGTCCTGGCGGTAGTACGGCTTGTCGAACTGGAAGTACTCCCGCTTGCCGCTGATCAGCTCCTCGTAGGCCTCCCACACGCCCGGGGTGTCCTCGGGGTGCACGAGGTCGCCGACCCGGCGGCCGGTCATGTCCTCCGGGGCCGCGCCGAACAGCTCCTGGAGCGCCTTGTTGACGGCCAGGATGTTGCCGTCGGTGTCACCTATGCCGATGCCGATGGCCGCGCTCTCGAACAGCGCGCGGAAGCGCGCCTCGGAGGCGCGCAGCGCCCGCTCGGCCTCCTTGCGGGCGGTGTCGGCGGCGGTGCGGATCGCCTCCTGCTCACGCAGTGTGCGCTCACGCAGGGCGGCCGCCCAGCCCGCCGCGAAGGCGCCGGTCAGGGCCGGGCCGCGCGCGTCGCCGACCGGCTGGGCCTGCAGCAGTTCCACTGCCCTGGCCAGCAGCACCGGGTCGGTGAAGTGCGCGTCGACCAGCTCCGCGCCGGCCTGCGCGGCGAGCCGGGGCTCGAACGGCTCGTCCTGCTGGGCGCGGTGGAGCAGGGCGGCGGTCCGGGCGACCAGGCCGCGGAGCAGCCCGGGGTGGACGGCCATGCCGTGGTCGGCGGAGAGCAGGCGCGCCCAGGCCTCGTGGAACCGTTCGGCGCTGTCGGACACCGGGATGGTGCTCATTCGTCCACCAGGGTGGGCGCGGTTACGGCGGCGGGGTGCGCGGTCGCCGCCGCGGGGGGCGCGGTCACGGCGGCTGGGTGCGCGGTGGCGGCGTCAGACCGGGCGGGGGGCGCGACGGTGCGCCCGACGGCCGCTTCGCGGAGCCCGCGGCCGTCGGTCCCTCGCCAGATCCGTCCGCTCAAGGGCGGAACCCTACGCCCGCCACCCCGGTCATCCGCTCCGGGTGCTCGCCGACCGCCTCCGGCTGGTCCGGATGCCACTGCGGCAGGTAGACCACGCCCGGTTCGATCAGTTCGAACCCGGCGAACATGCCGGTGATCTGCTCATGGGTGCGCATGGTCAGCGGGGTCGGCGTCCTCTGGTAGAGCTTCTGATGGTCCTCCGCCTGGTCGGGGCGGCCTTCCAGCGAGGCGTGCGAGAGGACGAGCGCGCTGCCGGGCGGGAGCGCGTCGCGGATCGTGCCGATCAGCTTCCACGGGTCCTCGTCGTCGGTGACGAAGTGCGCGACGGCGACCAGCAGGACGGCCACCGGCTCGCCCTGCGCCAGCAGCCCGGCCACCTCGGGGCGGGCCAGCAGGTCGTCGACGTCGCGCAGGTCGGCCTGGACGACGTCGCTGCCCGGGTCGTCCTCCAGTAGCAGGCGGCTGTGCGCGACGGCGACCGGGTCCCGGTCCACATAGACGACCTGGGCCTCGGGGCGGACCGCGCGGACTATCTCGTGCACCGCGCCGAAGGTCGGGATGCCGGAGCCGATGTCCAGGAAGCGGGTGACGCCGCGCTCGGCCAGGAAGGTCACGGCCCGGCGGAGGAAGGCCCGGTTGGAGCGCATGATCTGCGGCAGCTCCGGCCACAGGGCCATCGCCTTGCGCGCCATCTCCCGGTCGACCTCGAAGTTGTGCGAGCCCCCCAGGTAGTAGTCGTAGACCCGCGCGGCGTTCGGTTTGTCCAGGTCCGTGCCCTCCGGTACCCAGCTCGGTCGCCGCATGCCTGTGACTCCTTCACTCCGGTTCTGGGGATGCAGCGCCTCGCGGCGACTGCATATGACAGATGAGACTACAAGCACGGAAGATCCTCCCCCGCACCCCGAACGGGTGCAAGCGGAACGTCTCCGTCCTGACGTGCGGCGTTTTTTGAAGCGTTCGCCTCCCGTCCGGCCGGCGCGCGGGGACCACCGGCCGGCGGCGTCGGGGACCGCCCCCTCACCCGCGAACCGCAGGTCGGGCGCCAATTCGACGGATCCCCCGAGGTGTTGAGTTGAACGGCGCCCGTCGAAAGCCGCCGCCGCCCCGGCCGGACCGGGCCGGGACCGGACTAGGGTGGGGCGCGTGGACCCCAACCACTACCGCTTCCGGGGCGTGTGGCGGCTCTCGGCGCCGGCGCCCGCTGTGTACACGACACTGGAAGACGTGCAGAGCTACCCACTGTGGTGGCCCGAGATCCTCGACGTGCGGCAGACCGGCGAGGACTCCGGGGAACTGGTGGTGCGCGCGCTGCTGCCGTACCGGCTGGTGATCGGGCTGGAGGCGCGACGGCACGACCCGGCCGCCGGCGTACTGGAGGCCGCCATGCGGGGCGACCTCAACGGGTGGTCGCGGTTCACCGTCACCCCGGACGGCGCGGGCAGCCGGGTGCTCTTCGAGGAGGACACCCGACCCGGAAAGCCCCTGCTGCGCCGCCTCGCCCTGCCCCTGCACCCACTGTTCCGGGCCAACCACGCCGTGATGATGCGCCGGGGGCGAAGGGGGCTGGCGGCGCATCTGGGTGGCCGACAGATCACAGGGGACAAGTAACAGATAACAGCGAACAGATAACAGATTTCGACATCTGTTATCTGTTCGCTGTTATCTGTTCGCCGCCAGCTCCGCCCTGGTGACCACGGGGCCGGTGGCGGTTAGCGTGGCGGCGCACCCCCGAGCCGCCGGAGGACCGCCATGCCCACCACCGCACCCGACGCGTTCGGCTTCGCGGCCCCCTTCGACCGGGCCGGGACGGGCAGCAGCAAGTGGGCCCGCGCGGGGGCGCCCGGGGTGATCCCGATGGGCCTGGCGGACATGGACCTGCCCGGGCCGCCGGCCGTGGCCGAGGCGCTGGAGCGCCGGGTCCGGCACCGTGCGTACGGGTACACGGTGTGCGACCCGGCCGGGCGGGCGCTGGTGGCGCGCTGGTACCGCACGCGGCACGACGTCGAGGTGGACCCGGACTGGGTCCTGCTGCTGCCGTGCGGTCCCCGCACCGCCGTGCGCCTGCTGCTGGAGACCGTACGACCGCAGGCGCCGGTGCTGTTCCCGACCCCGGAGTGGGGCGGCTTCGCCCAGCTGTGCCGGGCGGCCGGCCTCCCGTACCGGGAACTGCCGCTGGCCGCCGGCCCGGACGGCTACCGGCTCCCGGACGGCCCGCTCGCCGGCCCAGCCGGAGCCGTGCTGCTGAGCAGTCCGCACAACCCCTCCGCCCGGGTCTGGCCGGCCGCCGAACTGCGGGCCCTCGCCGAACGGGCGGCGGAGGCGGGCGCGCTGCTGGTCTCGGACGAGGTGCACGGCGATCTCACCCACCCCGGGTACGTCCACCCGGTCGCCGTGACCACCGTGGACCCGGCGCTCCGGCCCCGGGTGGTCACCCTGAACTCGGTGGGCAAGACCTTCAACTCCTCCGGCGTACCGAGCAGTTTCGCGCTCGTCCCGGACCCGGACCTGCGGGCCCGGTTCACCGAGGTGCTGGCCGGATTCGGCCTCTGGGAGGGCGGCCTGCTGGAGCAGACCGTCCAGCGGGCGGCGCTGGAGGAGGGCGGCCCGTGGCTGAACGCGCTGCTCACCCACCTCGCCGCCGCCCGGACCCGGCTCACCGACCGGTTGGGACCCGCCGTCCGCTCCGCGCCGCAGGCCTCCTACCTGCTCTGGCTGGACGCCGCCGCCCTGGGCCTGCCGCCGGCCGGGGCCCGCCGGGCGCTGCTGGAGCGCTGCGGCCTGGAGGCCTCGGACGGCGCCGAGTTCGGCCCCGGCGGCCGGGGTTCGCTGCGGCTGAACTACGCCCTGCCGGGCCCGGTGCTGGAGACCGTCCTGGAACGTCTGAACCGCCTGTGATCCCACCGCCAAGCCACGGCCAAGCCACCGCCAAGCCGCCTCCAGGCGCCGCCGGACCGCCCCGCAACCACCCCGAAGCCATCCCTCCCACCGCCCCGGAAGCTGCTCCCGCAACCACCCCGGATCCCCCGATTCACCCGATCGCACCACCCCTGACCTGCGGAAACGAACGTTCACACGATATTTGCGAAGCGCTCCCGCATGCTCCGTAGCAGACTGGGCAAGGTAGTTCGGGCCGCAATCGTGACCCCGAGGATGGTAAGTCCGGTGATACCGACATCCCGTACCACTCCGCCCGACCGGCAGAGCCCCCCATCGCCCCCGACCGGGGTGACCCCGTTGACCGAGTCGGGGGCGCGCAGCCACGTGTCGGGCGTCTGCTTCAAGATCGGACCGCCCCGCCTGGTGGGCGTCGAGGTCGAGTGGTTCGTCCACGACGACCGATGTCCCGACAAGCCCGTCCGGCCCGAACTGGTCGACCGCGCACTGGCGTCGCTGCCACTCGGCGGCCCGGACGGCGACTCGCTCCCCTCCGGTTCGCGTCTCACGCTCGAACCCGGCGGTCAGGTAGAGCTCAGCTCCCCGCCCGCCACCGGCCTCCTGGCCTGCGTCGAGGACACCCGACGCGATCTGACCGCCCTGCGGGCCGCCTTCGCGGCGCAGGGCCTGCGACTCACCGGCACCGGGACGGACCCGCTGGCCCGCCCCCGCCGGATGGTCCTGGACCACCCCCGCTACCGGGCGATGGAGCGCTTCTTCGACTCCGCGGGCCCCTGGGGCCGGATCATGATGACCGGCACGGCGTCGGTGCAGGTGTGCCTGGACGCCGGCGACGCCGGCGGCCCGCACGCGGTGGAGCGCCGCTGGCGGCTGACCCACCTGCTCGGCCCGGTGCTGGTCGCCGCCTTCGCCAACTCCCCGCTGCTGGACGGGAGACCAACCGGTCACCGGTCCACCCGGCAGACCGTCTGGTCCCAGATGGACCCGACCCGCACCCTCGCCCCGGAGCCCGACCACGGCGACCCGAGCGAGGCCTGGGCACAGTACGTGCTGGACGCCCAAGTGCTGTGCGTACGCCGCCCGGAGGGCCTGCCGTGGACGGCCCCGCCCGGGCTGACCTTCCGCGACTGGGTCCGGGGCGCCGGCGAACGCCCGCCCACGCTGGCCGACTTGGACTACCACCGCACCACCCTGTTCCCGCCGGTGCGCCCGCGCGGCCACCTGGAGCTGCGGATGATCGACGCCCAGCCCGGGGACGGCTGGGTGGTGCCCACCGCACTGGTCACCGCGCTGCTGGACGACCCGGTGGCCGCCGACGCCGCGCTCGCCGCGCTGGAGCCGCTGGCGTGCCCGGGCGGTCCGCGCCCGCCGCGCAGCGACGTCTGGCGCCGGGCCGCCACGCTGGCCGTCGCCGATCCCGAGCTGCGCCGCGCCGCCCTGACCTGCTTCGCCACCGCCGACGCCGCGCTGGGCCGCCTGCCCGGCGCCGGGCGGCTGCGCGCCGCCGTCGCCGAGTTCGCCGAGCGCTACCCCGCGCGCGGCCGCTGCCCGGCCGACGACCAGCTGGACGCCCTGCGCTCCGGCACCCGACGCACTCCTCCGGAGGAGGCCGCACCATGACCGACGTCCGACCCCCTGCCGCCCCGGCGGCGGGCACCGAGTCGCTGCGCGAGACCATCGCGGCCGAGCTGCTGGCCGCCCGCGCCCGGACCGCCGCGCTGACCGACTGCGTCGAGGACGGCGACCTCACCGCCCAGCACTCGCCGCTGATGTCCCCGCTGGTCTGGGACTTGGCGCACATCGGCAACCAGGAGGAACTCTGGCTGCTGCGCAACGTCGGCGGCCGCGACCCGATGCACCCGGAGATCGACCCGCTGTACGACGCCTTCCAACACCCCCGGGCCGAGCGGCCGAGCCTGCCGCTGCTGCCGCCCGCCGAGGCCCGGGCGTACGCGCACGAGGTACGCGGCCGGGTACTGGACCTGCTGGCGGCCAGTCCGCTGGAGGGCGCACCGCTGCTGGACGCCGGGTTCGCCTTCGGGATGATCGCCCAGCACGAACAGCAGCACGACGAGACGATGCTGATCACCCACCAGCTGCGGAAGGGGGAGCCTGCGCTGGCCGCTCCCCCGCCGCCGCCCGCCCCGGCGGACGCGGCCGCCCTGCCCGCCGAAGTGCTCGTCCCCGCAGGGCCGTTCACCATGGGCACAGACACGGAGCCGTGGGCGCTGGACAACGAGCGCCCGGCGCACGTGGTCGACCTGCCGGCCTTCCTGCTGGACACCACGCCGGTCACCAACGCCGCGTACCAGCGGTTCATCGCGGACGGCGGCTACGACGAACCGCGCTGGTGGACGGCGGAGGGCTGGGAGCACCGCCGGCGCGCCGACCTGACCGCCCCGCTGTTCTGGCGCCAGGAGGACGGCCAGTGGCTGCGCCGCCGGTTCGGCACCGTGGAGCCGGTCCCGGCGGACGAGCCGGTGCTGCACGTCAGTTGGTACGAGGCGGACGCCTACGCCCGGTGGGCGGGGCGGCGGCTGCCGACCGAGGCGGAGTGGGAGAAGGCCGCCCGGCACGACCCCGCCACCGGCCGCTCCCGCCGCTACCCGTGGGGGGACCAGGCCCCCGGCCCGGAGCACGCCAACCTCGGCCAGCGGCACCTGCGCCCGGCCCCGGCCGGCAGCTACCCGGAGGGCGCGTCCCCGTACGGTGCACGGCAGTTGATCGGTGACGTGTGGGAGTGGACGGCCAGCGACCTCCGCCCCTACCCCGGGTTCCGGGCGTGGCCGTACCGGGAGTACTCGGAGGTCTTCTTCGGGCCCGAGTACAAGGTGCTGCGCGGCGGCTGCTTCGCGGTGGCGCCGGTCGCCTGCCGGGGCACCTTCCGCAACTGGGACTACCCGGTCCGGCGGCAGATCTTCTCCGGGTTCCGCACCGCCCGCGATCTGGAGTCAGCCTGATGTGCCGTCACCTCGCCTACCTGGGTGAGCCGGTGGCGCCGCAGGAGCTGCTGGTGCACCCGCCGCACGGGCTGTACCGGCAGTCCTGGGCGCCCCGGGCGCAGCAGTACGGCACGGTCAACGCGGACGGCTTCGGCCTCGGCTGGTACGCGGACGGCGACGAGGTGCCCGCCCGCTACCGCCGGTCCGGGCCGATCTGGGCGGACGCCGCGTTCGCCGACCTCGCCCGGGTGATCCGCACCCGGGCGCTGCTGGCGGCGGTCCGCTCCGCCACCGACGGCTGCGCGGCGGGCGAGGCTGCGGCCGCGCCGTTCGCCGCCGGGCGCTGGCTGTTCAGCCACAACGGCGCGGTGGCGGGCTGGCCGGGCAAGCTGAACGCCCTGGCCGCCCTGCTTCCGCCGGCCGAACTGCTGGACCTGGAGGCCCGCTCCGACTCGGCGCTGCTGTGGGCGCTCGTCCTGCACCGACTGCGGGCGGGGGCCGGGCTCGGCGAGGCGCTGGCGGACACCGTCGCGGACGTCACCGCGCACACCACCGGCCGACTCAACCTGCTGCTCACCGACGGCCACGCGATCGCCGCGACGGCCTGGGGCGACACCCTGCACCACCGCACCCTGCCCGGGCTCGGCACGGTGGTGGCCTCCGAGCCGTACGACGACGCCCCCGGCTGGACGGCCGTCCCGGACGGCTCGCTGGTGATGGTCGAGGGATCCGACGTCACCGTCCGTCAACTCCTCGGCCACCACTGATCCTCCACCGTCCATTCATCTTCTGAACAGAGGACCACCCTGTCATGGACACTTTCGATCTCACCCGACTGCTGCCCTCCGACCACTTCAGCACCGCGTTGCGCCACGACGTGCAGCGCGGCCTGACCTCCGAACCCAAGTGGCTGCCGCCGAAGTGGTTCTACGACGCGCGGGGCAGCGAGCTGTTCGAGGAGATCACCCGACTGCCGGAGTACTACCCGACCCGCGCCGAGCGGGCCATCCTGACCGCCCGGGCCGGCGAGATCGCCGCCGCCACCGGAGCCCGCACCCTGGTCGAACTGGGCTCCGGCTCCTCCGAGAAGACCCGGCTGCTGCTGGACGCGCTGCGCGCACTCGGCACCCTGGAGACGTACGTCCCGGTGGACGTCAGCGAGAGCGCGCTGACCGCCGCCGGCGCCGCGCTCGCCGCCGAGTACCCCGGGCTCGCCGTGCACGGCGTGCTGGCCGACTTCACCGCACGGCTCGGCCTGCCCCCGGACGGCGGCCCCCGGCTGGTCGCCTTCCTCGGCGGCACCCTCGGCAACCTGCTGCCCGACGAGCGGGCCGCCTTCCTGCGCGGGCTGCGCGCCGCCCTCGACCCGGGCGACTTCCTCCTGCTCGGCACCGACCTGGTCAAGGACCCGGCGGTGCTGGTCGCCGCCTACGACGACGCGGCCGGGGTGACCGCCGAGTTCAACCTCAACGTGCTCAACGTGCTCAACCGCGAGCTGGGCGCCGACTTCGACCCGACCGCGTTCGCGCACGTCGCGCGGTGGGACCCGGAACGGGAGTGGATCGAGATGCGGCTGCGCTCGCTGCGCGCGCAGACCGTGAAGATCCCGGCCCTGAACCTGCCGGTGCACTTCGACCGGGGCGAGGAGCTGCGCACCGAGGTGTCGGCCAAGTTCCGCCGGGAGCGAGTGGCCGGGGAGCTGGCGGCGGCCGGACTGCGGCTGAGCCACTGGTGGACGGACGAGGAGGGCCGGTTCGGGCTGTCGCTGTCCGCCCCGGCGTGAGCCCTGCGGCGGCCGGCACAAATGCCGCCCCATTTGCTTGTTCACCTTACTAATGCTCAGAGCAAGAATTGAGGTTCCTACGTACAAGCCTTAAACGAATAGGGGTTACGATCTCGGCACCGAGCTCAGCGTTGAGTACCAGGAGTCAAGATCATGAGCGCCCCCCAGAAGCCCTCCGAGGCGGTCGAGGCGGTCGAGGCCCCCGCGCCCGACCGCCTCGGCTTCGTCGTCTTCATCACCGCCGCCGCAGCCCTCGGCGGGTTCCTGTTCGGCTACGACAGCTCCGTGATCAACGGCGCCGTCTCCGGGATCCAGGACAAGTTCGGCGTCGGCGACGGCGTGACCGGTCTGATCGTCTCCTCCGCCCTGCTGGGTTCGGCGATCGGCGCCGCGCTGGCGGGCCGGTTCGCCGACCGCTACGGCCGCATCAAGGTCATGAAGGCGGGCGCGCTGCTGTTCGCCGTCAGCGCGGTCGGCTCGATGCTCCCCTTCTCCGCCTGGGACCTCGCCTTCTGGCGCGTCCTCGGCGGCGCGGCCATCGGCATCGCCTCGGTGATCGCCCCGACCTACATCGCCGAGGTCGCGCCCACCAAGTACCGGGGGCGGCTGGCCTCCTTCCAGCAGGCCGCGATCGTGCTCGGCATCGCGATATCCCAGTTGGTCAACTGGCTGCTGGCGAACACGGCCGGCGGAGACACCCGCGGCCAGCTGCTCGGCCTGGAGGCCTGGCAGTGGATGCTCGGCATCTGCGTCGTCCCGGCCGCGGTCTACTTCACGCTCGCCTCGGTGATCCCCGAGTCCCCGCGCTACCTGATCCAGGCCGGTCGCCTGGACGACGCCCGCGCCGTGCTCGCCGACGTCGAGGGTCAGGGCGTCGACACCGACGCCCGGATCGCCGAGGTCCAGGGGCTGATCGCCTCCGACCACCGCCCGCGCTTCCGCGACCTGCTCGGCGGCCGCTTCGGCCTGCTGCCGATCGTCTGGGTCGGCATCGGCCTGTCGGTCTTCCAGCAGCTGGTCGGCATCAACGTGATCTTCTACTACTCGTCGATCCTGTGGCAGTCGGTCGGCATCGACCAGAGCAACTCGCTGCTGATCAGCTTCGTCGGCTCGGTCATCAACATCCTCGGCACCGTGGTCGCGATCCTGCTGGTGGACCGGATCGGCCGCAAGCCGCTCGCCCTGATCGGCTCGGCGGGCATGGCCGTCGCGCTCGGCGCGGCCGGCTGGGCGTTCTCCTCCGCCACCGGCAGCGGCGGCAACGTCACGCTGCCCGACCTCCAGGGCACCGTCGCGCTGGTCGCCGCCAACGCCTTCGTGCTGTTCTTCGCGATGTCCTGGGGCGTGGTCGTCTGGGTGATGCTCGGCGAGATGTTCCCGAACCGCATCCGGGCCGCCGCACTGTCCGTCGCCGCCTCCGCGCAGTGGATCGCCAACTGGGCGATCACCGTCTCGTTCCCGTCGATGTCGCGCTGGAACCTGTCCGCGACCTACCTGGTGTACGCGGCGTTCGCGGCCCTGTCGATCGTCTTCGTGGCGAAGTTCATGAAGGAGACCAAGGGCGTCCGCCTGGAAGACATGGGCTGATCCGACCGTCGGACCTTTCGGCCCCCGCACCCTAGCGCCATCAGCGCCGGTGCGGGGGCCGAATCGTTTACTCCCTGCGGCGGTGTGGGCACCTCCGGTACTCCTGTTCGCCAGGAGGGATGTGTCCTTGATCTTCGACCGGCTTCGCGCCCGCAGACCCGCCGCCCCTGCCGGCGGCTGCCCGTACGCCCACACCCACGTTCACGCCCCGGTCTGGCCCCCGGCTCCGGTGGCCGCGAACACGGCACCGGCCCCGGCACCCGCCGAACCACCGTCGGCGCCACCGCCGTTCACCGATCCGGAGCAGGCCGCCGAGTTCATCCGGCGGTTCCACGGCGAACAGCCCACCGCCGGCCCCGCCGACGCCCGGATACGGATACGGAGCGTCCTCGACGAGATCGACCGCACCGGCACCTACGAGCACACCCCCGCCGAACTGGCCTACGGCGCCAAGCTCGCCTGGCGCAACGCCGCCCGCTGCATCGGCCGGCTGTACTGGCGCAGCCTGGTGGTGCGCGACCTGCGGCACCTCGGCTCGGCCGACGACATCGCCGCCGAGTGCTTCGAGCACCTGCGGCTGGCGGGCAACGGCGGGCGGATCCGCCCGGTGGTCTCGGTGTTCGCCCCCGACCGCCCGGGCCGCCCGGCCGCCCGCATCGTCAACCAGCAACTGGTCCGCTACGCCGGCCACCGGGTCGACGGCGGCGTCGTCGGCGACCCGGCCGGCGCCGCGCTCACCACCCGCGCGCGCGACCTCGGCTGGAAGTGCGCCGAGGACCGCTTCGAGGTACTGCCCCTGCTCGTCCAGGAGCGCCCCGGCGAACGCCCCCGCTGGTACGAGCTGCCGGACGACACCACGCTGGAGGTGCCGCTCGCCCACCCCGCGTACGACTGGTTCGCCGACCTCGGCCTGCGCTGGTACGCGGTGCCCGCGATCAGCGACATGACGCTGGAGATCGGCGGCGTCCGCTACCCGACCGCGCCGTTCAACGGCTGGTACATGGGCACCGAGATCGGCGCCCGCGACCTCGCCGACGCCGACCGCTACGACATGCTCGCCACCGTCGCCGAGCGGCTGGACCTGGACACCTCCAGCGACCGCACCCTCTGGCGCGACCGCGCGCTGATCGAACTCAACATCGCGGTGCTGCACTCCTTCCAGGAGGCCGGGGTGACGATCGCCGACCACCACACCGAGTCCGCGCGGTTCCTCCGGCACGTCGCCCAGGAGAAGCGGCTCGGCCGGCCGACCCCGGCGGACTGGAGCTGGATCGTGCCCCCGGTCTCCGGCGGGCTCACCCCGGTCTACCACCGGTACTACGACGCGGTGGACCCGTCGCTGCGGCCGGCCTTCGTGCCGCGCGAACCCTGGTGAGGCCCACCGGGTGAACGCGGGCCCGTGGCTGCCCGGCGCACGTCCGGACATCCGGCGGGCTCACCCCGGACGTACGAAGGCTCGACGGACCCGCGAACGCCCGCCCCGCCTACGGGCGTTCGGCCTACCACTGACCGGCTTGCGGACGTTCGGCCTACGACTGCCCCGCCTACGGGCGTTCGGCCCACGACGGCCCGGCTTGCGGGCGTTCGGCCTACGACGGCCCGGCTTGCGGGCGTTCGGCCTACGACGGCCCGGCTTGCGGGCGTTCGGCCAGGCGCTCGAAGCGCAGGACGAGCCCGTCGAGCAGTGCCTCCAGGCCCGTCTCGAAGGCGCCCTCGTCCACCGTCCCGCGGTGTCCGGCCAGCCGGTGCGCCTCGCCGAGGTGCGGGTAGTCGGCCGCGTCGTACACCTCGGCGTCCGCGGGGAAGCCGGCCGCGAAGGAGGCCAGCGCCGATCCGGTGACGAAGTAGCGCATCAGCGCGCCGATCCGGGTGGCCTGGCCGCGCGGCCAGCCGGCCTCGACCAGGTGGCCGAAGACGGCGTCGGCCAGGCGCAGCGCGTTCGGCCGGCGGCCCGGGCCCTGGGCGAGCACCGGCACGATGTTGGGGTGGGCGGCGAGCGCGGCGCGGTAGGAGCGGGCCCAGTCGCGCAGCGCGTCCGGCCAGGGCGTCGCCCGACCGCCGGGGGCGCCGAACATCGACAGGTCGACTTCGCCGATCACGCTGTCCACCACCGCGTCCAGCAGTTCGTCCTTGGTGGCGACGTGGTTGTAGAGCGAGGGCCCGCTGACCGACAGTTCGGTGGCGAGGCGGCGGGTGGAGAGGGCCGCCAGGCCCTCGGCGTCGATCAGTCGCAGAGCGGCGGCGACGATGCGCTCGCGGCTGAGCAGCGGGGTGCGCGGGCGGGCCATCGGGGTACGTCCTCCGGTTCCTCCGGTCGGGTGGGGCGGCGACCGATTCTGACAGGTGCCCCTTCCCAGCGCGGGCCGGCCGGGGCTACAGTCCCTCCATAAAACTTGCAGCGCTAGTTTAAGGGATCGGGAGCCGCCGTGAACCTGGAGCTGTCCGCGGAGCAGAGCGCCGTCCGGGACCTCGCCGCCTCCTTCACCGACCGCGAGATCGCGCCGTACGCCGCCGAGTGGGACCGCGCCGAGTCCGTCGACCGCGCGATCATCGGCAAACTCGCCGCACTCGGCTTCCTCGGCCTCACCATCCCCGAGGAGTACGGCGGCAGCGGCGGCGACCACCTCGCGTACTGCCTGGTCCTGGAGGAGCT
The DNA here is from genome assembly GCF_029894125.1 of Kitasatospora sp. MAA19. Classification (GTDB taxonomy): domain Bacteria; phylum Actinomycetota; class Actinomycetes; order Streptomycetales; family Streptomycetaceae; genus Kitasatospora. The sequence continues at coordinate 127,732 of NZ_JARXYZ010000010.1, read as the reverse complement.
CGGCCGCGGCGACTCGGCCGTCCGCGGCATCGTCTCGGTCACGCTCGGCCTGGTCGCCAAGTCGGTCAACGGCTACGGCACCGAGGAGCAGAAACGGCACTGGCTCCCCCGGCTCACCTCGGGCGAGGCGCTCGGCTGCTTCGCCCTCACCGAGCCCGGCACCGGCTCCGACGCGGCCAACCTCACCACCCGCGCCGTCCGGGACGGCGACGACTGGCTGATCAGCGGCGCCAAGACGTTCATCACCAACGGCACCTGGGCCGACGTCGCCCTGGTCTTCGCCCGCACCGGCGGCGACCATCCCGAGCACCAGGGCCACAAGGGCATCACCGCCTTCCTCGTGCCCACCGGGCTGCCCGGCTTCACCCGCACCGAGATCCACGGCAAGCTCGGACTGCGCGGTCAGGCCACCGCCGAACTCGCCCTCGACAACGTCCGGGTGCCCGACAGCGCCCGGCTCGGCGAGGTCGGCAAGGGGTTCCGGGTGGCGATGTCCGCGCTGACCAAGGGCCGGATGTCGGTCGCGGCCGGGTGCGTCGGCATCGCCCGCGCCTGCCTGGAGGCCGCCGTCCGCTACGCCGGCGAGCGCGAGCAGTTCGGCAAGCCGATCGCCTCGCACCAGCTCGTCCAGGAGCTGCTGGCCGGCATCGCCGTCGACGTCGAGGCCGCCCGGCTGCTCACCTGGAAGGTCGCCGACCACATCGAACGCGGCCTGCCGTTCGCCACCGAGTCCTCGGTGGCCAAGCTGTACGCGAGCGAGGCCGCCGTCCGGGCCGCCAACAACGCGCTCCAGGTGTTCGGCGGCTACGGCTTCATCGACGAGTACCCGGTCGGCAAGTACCTGCGCGACGCCCGGGTCATGACGCTCTACGAGGGCACCAGCCAGATCCACCAACTGCTCATCGGCCGCGCCCTGACCGGCGTCGACGCGTTCTGACCACACGTTCCGACAACACGTCAACACCCGCTGAAAACACCGCTGTTCCGTCTGCTAAGGAGCCCGACGACGTGCGTCCCGTCTACTTCGCCGCAGCCCGCCGCACACCCATCGGCCGGCTGCGCGGAGCGCTCGCCACGGTCCGCCCGGACGACCTCTCGGCCACCGTGCTGCGCGCCCTGCTCGCCGACGTCCCCACCCTCGACCCCGCCCGCATCGACGACGTCTACTGGGGCGCCGCCAACCAGGCCGGCGAGGACAACCGCAACGCCGCCCGGATGGCCGTCCTGCTGGCCGGCCTGCCGGAGACCGTCCCCGGCGCCACCGTCAACCGGCTGTGCGCCTCCGGCCTGGAGGCCGTCACCCTCGCCGCCCGGGCCATCGGCTCCGGCGAGGCGGACGTCGTCCTGGCCGGCGGCTGCGAGTCGATGACCCGCGCCCCCTTCGTCCTCCCCCGCCCCGACGAGGCCCTGCCGCACCGGATCGAGACCTACGACACCCGGCTCGGCTGGCGGCTCACCAACCCCCGGATGGCCGACCTGCACGGCGTGCTCAGCATGGGCGAGACCGCCGAGGAGGTGGCGAGCCGGTACGGCATCGGCCGGGAGCGCCAGGACGCCTTCGCGCTGCGCAGCCACCAACGGGCCGCCGCCGCCCGCAAGGACGGCCACTTCGACGCCGAGCTGATCCCGGTCGAGCGGCCCGACGGCGTGACGGTCGGCCAGGACGAGGGCATCCGCGAGGACACCAGCCTGGAGAAGCTCGCCCGCCTCAAGCCCGCCTTCCGCCCCGGCGGCACCGTCACCGCCGGCAACGCCTCGCCGATGAACGACGGCGCGGCCGGGCTGGTCCTGGTCAGCGAGGAGGCGCTGCGCGAGCTCGGGCTGCGGCCGCTCGGCCGGTACGTGGCCGGCGCCTCCGCCGGGGTGCACCCCGACATCATGGGAATCGGCCCGGTGCCGGCCACGCAGAAGGTGCTCGGCCGGGCCGGCTGGTCGCTCGCCGACCTCGACACCGCCGAGCTGAACGAGGCCTTCGCCGCCCAGGCCCTGGCCTCCGCCGACGGCCTCGGGTTCGACCCGGAACAGGCCGACGAACTGGTCAACCCGAGCGGCGGAGCGATCGCGCTCGGCCACCCGCTGGGCGGCTCGGGCGCGCGCATCCTCACCACCCTGCTGCACCGGATGCGCCGCACCGGCGCCCGGCGCGGCCTCGCCACCATGTGCGTGGGCGTCGGTCAGGGCACCGCCGTCCTCGTCGAGAACGTCCTCTGAGGGAGCACCGGAAGTGACTGAAGTGACTGAAGTGACTGCGGCGAGCGGAGCCGGCGAAGTGAACGAGGTCGGTGAAGTGAACGAGGTCGGTGAAGTGACGGGCCACGCGCGCAGGTTCGCGGGCCGGGTGGCCGTCGTGACCGGCGCGGCGCAGGGCATCGGTGCGGCCACCGCCCGCCGACTCGCCGCGGAGGGCGCCACGGTCGCCGTCCTCGACCTCACCGCCGAACGGGCGGCCGGGACGGTCGCGGAGATCACCGCCACGGGCGGCACCGCGCGAGCGTACGGCTGCGACGTGGCCGACTACGACGCCGTCGAGGCGGTGTTCGCGCAGGTCGCGGCGGATCTCGGCGGGGTGCACATCCTGGTGAACAACGCCGGGATCACCCGGGACAACCTGTTCTTCAAGATGCCGAAGGCCGACTGGGACGCGGTGCTGACGGTCAACCTGACCAGCGCGTACAACTGCAGCCACGTCGCGCAGAAGTACATGGTGGCGCAGAAGTACGGGAAGATCGTCTCGCTCAGCTCGCGCTCCGCCCTCGGCAACCGGGGCCAGGCGAACTACGCGGCCGCCAAGGCCGGCATCCAGGGGCTCACCGCGACCCTCGCGATCGAGCTGGGCCCGTTCAACATCAACGTCAACGCCGTCGCCCCCGGGTACATCGCCACCGCGATGACCGCGGCCACCGCCGAGCGGGTCGGCAGCACGGCCGAGGACCACCAGGCGGAGGTCTCCGCCCGGACCCCGCTGCGCCGGGTGGGGCAGCCGGAGGAGATCGCCTCCGTGGTCGCCTTCCTTGCCAGCGAGGACGCCTCCTACGTCAGCGGGCAGACCTTGTACGTCAACGGCGGGGCCCGGTAGCCCCGGCAGGGTCATCAGATATTCTGACGATCGTACTGACGTGTCATCACATAGCCGTCCCAGGTGCGAGGTTACCTTCACCTGGGACGGCCTTTACCTTTTCGCGTGGCCGAGCATGACCATGTCCTTGATCAAACGACCCCACCAAATGACTATGGCATGATCATGCGACAATCGATGGGATGGCCGGACCACCCGACCGGACCAGGTCGGGCCCTGCGTCCCAAGGAGTCCCATGGGCAGCCCCGCCCCCCTTCGCCGCGCCCTGGCTCTGCTCGCCGTCGGGGCCACCGCCCTCACGGCCGGCACCATCGCCGTACCGGCGGTCGGCGCCGCGACCGCCGCCCCCGCACACGACCTCGCGGGCGTCCACGTCCGCCCGGCCTCCTTCGGGCACCACAACGCCCAGGCGCGCGTCGCTCCGCTGAGCACCACCCAGTGCGTCAGCCAGATCGGCATCCACTGCTACTCGCCGCTGCAGTACCGCAACGCCTACAACCTGAACCCGCTGTACCAGGAGGGCGTCACCGGCAAGGGCCGCACGATCGTCATCGTCGACTCCTTCGGCTCGCCGACCATCCAGCACGACCTGGAGGTCTTCGACAAGCAGTGGGGCATCCAGGACACCCAGGTCGAGGTGGTCAAGTGGGGCAACGTCCCCGTCTTCGACCCCAAGAACCCCGACCACACCGGCTGGGCCGGCGAGACCACCCTGGACGTCGAGTACGCCCACGCCATCGCCCCGGACGCCCACATCGTCCTGGTCGAGACCGGTGTCGCCGAGACCGAGGGCACCACCGGCCTGCCCGAGATGATGGACGCCGAGCAGGCCCTCATCAAGGCCGGCCGCGGCGACGTCATCTCGCAGAGCTTCGGCGCCACCGAGAACACCTTCCCGGGCTACGACAAGGGCGACTTCAAGTCGCTCACCGACCTGCGCTACGCCTTCAAGGCCGCCGCCGACCGCAACGTCACCGTGCTCGCCGCCTCCGGCGACAACGGCGCCACCGACGCGCAGACCAACGGCACCGACCTGTACCCGTACAAGGTCAACTCGTGGCCGTCCTCCGACCCGCTGGTCACCTCCATCGGCGGCACCCAGCTCACCCTGGACGACAACGGCGCGCGCACCGCGCCCGACAAGGTGTGGCACGACAAGTCCGGCGCCGGCGGCGGTGGCGTCTCGGGCATCTTCGACCGCCCGTGGTACCAGGCCGGCGTCGCCAACGTCACCGGCAACCACCGCGGTACGCCCGACATCAGCATGAGCGCGGCCGTCGACGGCGCCGCCTGGACCTACGAGTCCTACGACCCGACCGCCGTCGGCTGGCACCTCACCGGCGGCACCAGCGAGGCCACCCCGCTGTTCTCCGGCGTCGTCGCCCTCGCCGACCAGCTCGCCGGCCACCGCCTCGGCCAGCTCAACTGGCGCCTGTACGGCCTCAACCTGCTCCCGAGCGGCTTGAGCGGCATCGAGGACGTGAAGGAGGGCGACAACTCCTGGAACGGCGTCACCGGCTACACCGCCACCGAGGGCTACGACCTCTCCAGCGGCCTCGGCACCATCAACGGCGCCAAGTTCGTTCACGCCATCGCCGGTCGGTGACCGGTAGCAGGTAACAACTAACAGCGAACAGATAACAGATTTCGAAATCTGTTATCTGTTCGCTGTTTTCTGTCTTCTGTTCTCTGTCAGCTGTCCGGCCGAGGTGTCAGACGCGGTCCGCCGGGGAGGGGACGGGGGCGGCAGGGGCAGGGGCAGGAGCGGCGGCCAGCTGGGCGAGGTAGCGCTCGGCGGCGCGGAGCTTGCGGCCGTCCCGGCCCGGGAGGAAGGCGCGGAGTTCGATGATCTCCGGGGCGATCCGGAGGGCCGCCGCCCGGTCGGGGATCGAGCGCCAACAGGCTTCGGCGTTGGTGGCCGCCTGCTGCGTCTCCGGGTGGTCCGGGCCCTGCGAGCGGAGCAGCGTCAGCGCCACCTCTCGGTAGATGTCGGCGGCCTCGGCGGGCCGACCCGCGAGACGGCACACGTGCGCCCGGACCTGGCGCACCTGGAGGACCGGTTCGGAGACCGCGCCGTGCTCGGCGATCGCCTCCAGTTCGAGGGCGAAGGCGAGGTCGGTGGCGGCACCGTGGTCCCCAGCATCCGCGCTGCGGACGATCCGGCCGATGACCTCCCGGTAGTCGGCGCGCGGCGGAACGGACACCGAGGCGTCAGCGGGCGCCGGGTCGACTTGCACCGCATCGACCGGCACCGCGTCCACGGGGGCCTCGTCCGCGGGGGCCTCGTCGTCGGCCGGCGCCGCGTCCTGCGGCGCCTCCACCGCCAGCGCCGAGTCTGCGGGGACCTCGTCTGCCAGAGGAGCTTGCGCCGGGACGGCGTCCTGCGGTTCCGCCGTGACCGGGACGGCATCCGTCGGCTCCGGCTGCTCCGTCGGTTCCGGTTCCGGCTCCGGCTCCGGCTCCGGCTCCGGCTGCTGAAGCTTGGCCAGCGACACGCCCGCAGCCGACTCCACGGCCTCGACGACCTCGACGACCTCGGGCACCTCGGGCACCTCGTCCGCCGGCGCGAGCTTGCGCAGGGTCACGCCCGACGAGTCGGCGGGCTGCGCCTTCAGCAGGCTGACCGGGCGGGCCGGCCGGGGCGGGGTCGGCGGCACACCGGGCTTGACCAGGCTCACCAGTCCGGCCTCGGCCACCGGGGCCAGGGCCGGAGCCGGGACCGGGGCGGCCACGGACGGTTCGACGACGGCGTCCCACGGCTCCGCCTGGCCCGGCACCAGCGGCGCCGGTGCCGCCGGCGGCACCGACGGTGCAGGTGGCTCGGACGGTGCAGGTGGCTCGGACGGCGCGGCGTCGACCGGCGGCACGGCCTCGGCGAAAGGCACGGCCTCGGCGAAAGGCACGGCCTCGGCGAAAGACACGGCGTCGGCCACCGACGGCACGACGTCCGACAGACCGTCGCCACGGCGGGCGGTGTTGCGGAAGACCGGGCGGTCCGGGGCGTGCGTGGCCAGGATGATGACGTCCGGCCGCAGCACCGAGTACACCTGCTGCCGCAGTTGCTCGGGCGCGAGCACGTCGCCCGCGCCAGGGCGGCCGCCGTGCAGCGCCTCGATCAGGGCGCGGGTGAAGGTGCCGATCTGTTCCGGGTCCGGGCTGACGACGGCCCACAGCGGAATGCCCTCGCTGAGCGGCGAGACGGCGCCCTGGAGGTACGGCCACGCGTTCTGGTCGGCGCTCAGGTCGGCGATGACGAGGGTCTGCCACTCGGCCGGGCGGTGGCCCAGCTCGGCGGCGACGGCCTGCCAGGGCAGACCGTCCTGCTTGGAGTCGCGCAGGGTGAGCTGAAGCTGGCCGCCGCGCTTGTCGGCGACGATGTGCCCGCCCAGATGGACGAGCAGCGGCCCCGGGTGGCGGGAGGCGGCGCGCAGGTGGGCGAGGACGGTGTGCGGGTCACTGGCGCCGGGCAGGTGGACGGCGTCCACCGCGTCCGCCGCGAGCAGCACCTGCGGCGAGACGGCCGCGAGCATCGCGGACAGCACCGACGCCTGGGCGGGACCACCACGGCCCCAGGTGCGGCGCCCGGAGTTGCCGTAGCCGCCCTCGACGACCAGGATCCGTCCGCGCGGCGCCGCCCCGAGCCCGCCCGCACCGGAGGCACCCGCACCCGGTGCCGGGAACGGCAGCGGCGTGGCCGCGGAGGGCGGCACGCTCACGACGGGCATGCCGGTGACGGTCCATCCGGTGGGCGCGGCCGGCAGCGGGGCCGGGCCCACCGGGGCGGACGGCGGGACCGGCGGCGCGGGCGGCGGCTCGTACAGCGCGGCGGGCCCGGGCGGGTGTTCCTCCGCCGGGATGCGCGGCGGCGGTACGGCGTCCCACGGGCCCGAGTCCGCTGCCGGTTCGGGGCCTCCTGGGACAGCTGTCGTCTCCGCCATCTTCTGGTCACCGCCCCACCCCGCCGCTTCGCGGCGTCTGATGCCCTTGCTGTGTGGTGCCTGCCACCACTCCCGTTGCGCCACCCTACGAGATCCCGGCACACCCGATCCAGGCCGGGTCTCCGATCAGCGCGCCACACGGCCCGCTATCGTGCCGTCATGGCAGGCCTCGGCGTACCTCTTCTGTTCCTCGACATCGACGGACCACTGATCCCGTTCGGCGCGCCGCCCCCGGGCGGCTACCCCACCTACCGCGGCCCGTACGCCACCGGCCCAGGCCCCGGCTCAGGCCCGGATGCCAACCCCCTGCTGGCCCGCGTCGATCCGGCACTCGGCCGACGCCTGCTGAACCTGCCCTGTGAACTGGTCTGGGCGACGACCTGGATGTCCGACGCCAACGCCTGCCTCTCCCCCTGGCTCGGCCTGCCTCAACTCCCCGTTCTGGACTGGCCGGTGGCCAATAACGACGAACCGGTCGGCCTGCACTGGAAGACCCGCGCACTGGTGGCCCGGGCCGCCGGCCGCCCGTTCGCCTGGGTGGACGACGAGATCACCGCCGCCGACCGCCGCTGGGTCTCGGCCCACTCGCTCGCTCCCACGCTCCTCCACCGCGTCGACCACCAACGCGGCCTCACCGACGCCGACTTCGCCACCCTGGACGCCTGGCTGCGGTCAGTCTGACTACACTCCCCCGCCATGGACTACGCCGCCGGACCACCACTGCCCTGGCACGTCGCACTGGACGGCGGGGTGCTGATCGAGCTGTGGGCGGACGGATACGGCGTCGAGGACGGGGCGTACCTCTTCAGCGTGCTGGCCCGGGCCACGCAGGAGGAACAGCGGCAGGTCGACGTCGTCGCCCGGACCCCGGCGGACCCTCAGCGGGTGGGTGTCGCGGTCGCCCGGTTCCCGGCCGCCGCCGTCCGGGACGTCCACACCGCCACCACCCGTGCCGCCGACGGCCGGTGCGCCTGCCCGGGCTGACCGGACACAGCACCCCGCCCGCGTGTCGCTGCCCGGCCGCTCCGAGGGGCGGCCGGGCAGCGAAACGGGCCGGGTCAGGAACCGGCGAGCAGATCGCGGAGGAGGGCGACGGTGTCGGCGTCGAGGTCGCGGCCGGTGCGGCGGCTGAGCGCGTCGAGGCGGTTGACGGCGCGCAGGAGCTGGTCGCGGGCACCGGCCGAGGCGTAGGCGTAGAAGAGGTCCCGGTGCAGGAGCTCGACGTCCGGGGCGACGGCGAGGCCGCGGAACACGGCGGCCTCGGCACTGCGGTGGTCGCCGTACTGCAGGCGGCGGGCGGCCAGTTCGTGGGCGGTGTCGACGATCGCCGCGATCATGTCCTGGCGTTCGGCCTCGGCCCAGCCGTAGGAGGCGGGCGGGGCCTCGGCGAACGGGGCGCCGCGCACCAGGGCCAGGGCATGGGCGAGGGCGGCGTCGGCGGTGGCGCTGGTGCTGCGCATGCCGCGCCGGTAGAGGCTGCGGAACTCGTCCCAGTCGCAGGTGACGACCGGGGTGAAGGAGTAGCCGTCGGTGGTGTCGGTGGGCAGGAAGGCGCGGCCCTCGGGCGAGGTCCCGAACCAGGCTGCCAGGTCGGCGAGTTTGCCGGGTAGCGGGCTCTTGGCGTCGGCCGCGGTGGGGTGCGGGTCGAGGTGGGCGGCACCGGGGTGGAGGTCGTGGTCGAGGGCGTGGTGGTCGGCGCCGGGCCGCAGCGCGAGGTAGACGGCGAGTTCGGTGAGCCGGGGCAGCGCGCCGGTTTCGGCGGTGCCGAGGGCCCCGGCGACGTCGACCGGGCCGAGCAGGCGGATTCGGGGGGCATTGCGGGTGGCGTGCGCCTCCGGGGAGCGGAGGATGGCGAGCAGGTCGTCGCTGTCGCTGCGCCCGGGGGTGGTCTGGGCGACCAGGGCCGCGGCGGGGCCGGGCTCGGCGACGGCTCCGGCGGCGGGCTCGGCGGCAGACGCGGACTCGGACGCGGCGCCAGGCCCGGGATCAGCCAGGGGCTCCGGGCGGGACGGGATGCGCGGGTCGGCGCCGGTGGGCGCGGGCGCAGGCTGGTGCGTCGGAGCGGGCTCGGCGCGCGGCGCGGGCACGACCGGCTGGACGGGCTGGACGGGCTGGACGGCCGCCGGGGCTTCCTCCGCCGCCTCCGCCGCGCCCGGACGGCGCAGGTCCCGGGTGGCCTCGTCGACGGCCTGCTCGGCCACGGTCCCGACCTCCGTCCCGACCTCCGTCCCGCTCCCGGCCTCCGTCCCGCTCCCGGCCTCCGTTCCGATCCCGCTCCCGGCCTCCGTCCCGCTCCCGATCTCCGTCCCGGTCTCGGCGGACGCGGCCTGCCGCCCCTGCCCGTTGACCGCGTACCGCCCCGGTCCGGCCGACGGGGCCGGTACCGGCGTCGCCGGGTCGGTGCCCGCGAACGGGCTGGCGCCGGTGCCGATGCCCCGGGCGAGCAGCCGAGGCCCGGAGGCCGTGTCCGTACCGTCCTGCGCGCCGACCGCCGGGGCGCCGACGGCGGCCAGCACCGGTACGGCGGCAGGCAGTTCGGCGGTGTCGGCGTCGTCCGTGTCCGGGTCGGACCCGGGACCGTCCAGGGTCCAGGCGGGGGCCGGGTGCTGGGTGAGGTCGTCGGCGGCCCGGAGCAGCTCGGCTACCTGGTCGTACTGCTGGTCGCTGAGCCGCTGGAGTTCGACGGTGAGGTGCAGGCCGGGGATGGCGGCCTGGCCGGTGGCCGGGAGGGTCCAGCGGGCGACGGGGCCGGTGCCGCGCTCGGGGGCGCGGGTGATCACGGCGACGCAGGTGCGCGGGCGGGCGTCGAGCAGGCGGCCGAGTTCGGCCGGGATGTCGCCGTCGGGCTGCTGGGCGCAGAGCACGATCTCGGGGATCCAGGACTCGTCGGCCTGGCCCCGGCTGCGGGCGTCGCGCGGGCTGGCGGCCTCGGCGGCGACCAGTGTGGCACGGGCCTTGGCGGTGCGCGGGCCGAGTGCGGCGAGCGCGGCCTCCAGGGTGGGGTGGCGGTGGACGCGCTCGGCGGCCGGGCCGCTGATCGGCACCTCCTCGGCGAGGTCGACCAGGTGCAGGTGGAGCCGGTCGGCGAGCGGGCTGTGCGCGAGTTCGATGGCGAGGGTGCGCAGGATGTCGCGGGCGTCGTCGGGGTGGCCGGAGAGGTGGAGCAGCCGCACGGCCTCCAGGTCGGCGAGGACGACCGAGCCGTCGGGCGAGGTACCGAGGGTGACCAGGGCGGGGTAGGGCGCGGCGGTCTTGCGGGCCTGGGCGGCGCTGAGCAGGTCGCCGGAGTCGGGGCTGCACCACCAGACGTTGGCGGCGTGCGCGGCGCGGAACGGCGCGATCGGGGTGGCCGGGCCGGAGAGGTGCAGTTCGATGGTGTGGCCGGGGGTGATCCGGGCGGCGACGATGGCGGGCAGCCGCTTGCCGCCGCGCACGGTGTTGCGGGCCATGGTGCGCAGTGCGCGGTCGAGCAGGTCGAGGCCGGCGTCGTCCTGGCGGGCCCTGAGCTCGTTCTCGAAGGCGGCGGCCTCGGCCGCGGGCATGGCGATGCGGTGCCGGGGGCGGCGAGCGCGTTGCTGGGTGCCGCGCTTGTGGGCGACGATGCCGACCATGACGGCGGCGAGCAGGACGCCGACGGTGGAGGCGGTGAGGGCGATGGAGTAGTCGTCGCCGGCGGCCGGTTCGGCGTGCGCGGCGGGGGCGGGCGCGTGGACGGGCGCCTGGGTGGGCGCCGGGGTGGCCGGCTTCGGCGCGGCCTGGGAGGGCGCCACCTGGGTCGGCGCGGGGGCCGGGGCAGGGGCAGGCGCAGGAGCAGGCTCAGGCGCCGGAGCCGGAGCCGGAGCCGGAGCCGGCGAGGAGGCGGGCGCGGGAGCGGCGGCCCCCGGCACGGTGAGCACCATCCCGGGTACCACCACGTCCGGATCGGTCAGCGGCTCCCCGTCCGGCGCCTGTGCCCCCTTGTTCGCCTCGAACAGCTTCGGCCACGCCTCGGCGTCCCCCAACTCCCGCTGGGCGATGGCGGACAGGCTGTCCCCGGCCTGCACGGTCACCGTCGCGTGCCCGCCCGCACCCGGCTCCGTCCCGGACTGCGGCGCCTGCGCCGACCCGGGCGCAGAGCCGGACGCCGCCCCTGAAGCCGACCCGGCGCCGGGCGCCGGCGCGGCGTCCGTACCGGAGGCGGGCGCCGGAGCCTTCGCCTCGTCCGCCTTGGCGTCCCCCGGCATCAGCAGCGACCACCCCGGCTGGATCGGCCGGTCGGCGTCGAAGCGGATGCCGGAATCGTCCATCACCCGGCCGTCGTTGAGCTTGGCGATGTCCACCCACCTCTCGCCGGAGCCGAGTTGGTTCTCGGCGATGGACCACAGGCTGTCGGCGGGCCGGCTGTCCCGCACGGTGTACGTGGGGTTCTGCTCGGCGGCGGGTGCCAGGGCGGGCGCGGACTGGGCGGCGGGCAGGGCGGCGCGCTGTACGCCCGCGGTCAACTGGGCCGGGGCGGTGACGGTGTGGGCGGGGGCGGCCGCGAAGGCCGAGCCGGCGACCGGCATCAGCGCGAACACCGAGCCGACCAGCCCGGCCGCGAGCCGCTGGCTCCAGCCGAAGGCCGGGATGCGGCGGGCGATCCGGCCGCGCAACTGGGCGGGGATCTCCAGCAGGACGGAGAGCGCGAAGCAGGCCCAGGCGAGCCAGCCGACCACGACCAGCAGCCAGAGGAACAGCCGTCCGTCGTCCGGACCGGTGAGCGCCTGGCCGACGCCCTCCGGCGCGACCTCGCCCATCGCGGCGACCGCGCGGGTGCCGTAGAGCAGCAGCGCGGGGACGCCGAGCAGCAGGGCGAGCAGGGTGACCAGCGCGGCGAGTGCGGTGATCAGGGCGGCGCCGCGGCCGCGCCCGCGCGGTGGGCGGGGCGCCGGGGCGGCGGGCCGGCCGGCGGCCCGGTGTCCGGTGTGGGCCCGGTCGTTGGCGGTTCGAGCCCGGCCCGGGGCGGTTCGGGCCTGGTCCTTGGCACGTGGCGCGGCCATCAGTCGGTCTCCGCTTTCTCGACTCCGTGGACGAGGGTCGCACTGCCCTTGCCCGTTACCTTCCGCTCCCCGAGTGAGCCCAGCAGGACGGGCCGGAAGTCGGCCCGCACGGTGACGGTGACGACCTTGCCGTCGCCGGAGAACTCGACCTCGCCGGCCCGCAGGCCGTACAGGGCCAGGTAGGCGTCGGCGGCCTGCCGGACGTAGTCCTGCTGGATCCTGAAGCCCTTGCCCTGGAGGACGGCGGCCTGGTCGAGCTGCTGTCCGCCGACCCGCGCGGCCTCCTGGGCGTAGGCGTCGGTGCGTTCGGCGACCCGCAACCGGCCGCCGGCGTCGATCACCAGGGCGATGACGAGCACGACGTAGGCCGCGCAGATCGCCACGAAGAGGGCGACCGCGCCCCGGTCGGAGCGGCGCCGAAGCCGCGCCCTGAACGGCACTCTCATCCCCCCTGCCCCTTCCGCACTCGTTCTCCCCACCGGCCCCCACCGGGCGCCCCTCGGTCCCGTTGCGTCATCCCCCGAGCGCTCTCCGCTTGCGTCTCCCCCGCGCGGGCCGTCCCCAATCCCCCGTTGTGGCCCGTGTCCCGCCGGGCGCCCTCCCGGGCCGTCATGTGCCCCGGTAGCGGTCCACCACCGAGGTGAACTCGCCGACGAGGTGCTTCGTCACGGGTACGCCGGACGGTCCGCCGAGCAGGTCGGCCAGTTCGACGTCGCACACCACCGTGACCTTGACGGTCGTGACGGCTCCGCCGGGCAGGTCCAACTCGCCCGGCACCACCTGGACGTCCCCGTTGCGGCAGGACACGCCCTGCTGGCGCAGCGTCGCGAGGGCCGACTCCCGGCCCGGTTGCACCATCCCGTCGACGCTGCGCTGCAGCGAGGCGGTGCGCGCGCCCGCGCGGGCGGCGGCCTCGACCGTGCCGGCCGTGGTCTGCACCCGTCCGGCGGCGACGGCCACCAGGACCAGCCCGACCACGGCCGGCACGACGATCGCCGCCTCGATGGCGATCCCGCCGCCGTCGCCCCGCCGCCCGGGCCACCACGCGGGCAGGCGCGCCGGCCGCGGTGCCGACGCGCGCGGGGCGCGGGTCCGCCGTCTCACGGCCGCACCACCGCGGGCGGGACGAACCGCTCGCGCGGCGCCTCGGCGAACTGCCGGAGGGAGGGTGCCGACAGCCCGGGTATCAGCAGCGGCGGCCGCACCGCCACCGTGACCCGGATCAGCTCGGGCGTGCTTCCGTCGGTCGTCACCGTGTAGGAGCGGACGCCCTGCCGGTCGAGGAAGTCGCTGGCCTGCCGGCCCGCCGCCTCGTTCTTCGCCTCGTCCGTCGCGTTGCCCTGCACCCGGCCGGCGTCCACGCCCTCCCGGGCGGCGGTGAGCGCGAGCTGCCGGTCGTACCACCAGAGCGCGGCCTGGACGACGAGCAGCAGGAGCACCAGGACGACCGGGAAGACGATGGCGAGGCTCACGCTCATCGACCCCCGGTCGCCGCGACGGCGGGGTCGGTACGTCACTTGGTGGCGCCACCCGCACCCGCGCCCGGCATGTTCGGGTCCTGCTCGACCTTCTGCACGACCTTGTCCTTCAGCAGGTACAGCGCGGTCGCGACGGCGCCCGCGACGAAGACCAACGCGATGATGGCGAGGGCGAGTTCGATGCTGATGGCGCCGCGGTCGCCGCGCGCGCGGGCGGCGCGCAGCCGGCCCAGCCGCAGGGTGAACAACAGCAGGGCGAACTGCACGGGCAGCAGGACGGGCCGGATCAGCCTGCCCGCCAGGCGGGCGAGTCGGACGGTCATTCGGGTCTCCCGGTGGTGTGGTGTGGTGTCAGATGCACGGCGAAGGGCGTCAGTTGAGCATCTGATGGAGTGCGGGGAAGACGATCAGGACGGTCATCAGCAGGGTCAGGGCGGCCCCCGGCGCGACCATCCGCTCGCTGTCGGCGTTGGCGCGGGCGAGGTCCTCGGCGAGCAGTTCGCCGCGCAGGCCCTTGGCGCGCGCCCGCAGGGTGTCGTACACGGCGGCGCCGTCGGTGCCGGACAGCCGCATGATGTCGGCCACGTCCTGCAGCGGGCTGAGCCCCAACTCCTCGGCCAGCGCGTCGAGTCCGGCCCAGGGCGGGAGCCGGTCGGTGGCGGCGCGGTCGAGGGCGTCGCGGATGCGGCGGAACACGGTGCCGCGCCCGACCGCGGCGGCGCGGCGCAGCGCCTCGGCGGGCCCGCAGTCGGCGGCCCGTTCCAGGGCGACGAGTTCCAGGTAGGCGGCGATGCCGTGCAGGTACTCGGTGCGCGCCTCCTTGGCCTCCCCGCGCACGATGGCGTCGGGGACGAACCAGAGCAGGCCGGCCAGCAGTGGCCCGGCCAGCAGCGGCAGGGCGAAGGGCAGGCCGACGTCCATCAGCGCGGCCATCGCGCCCAGGTAGGCGGGCAGCGCCAGGCCGATCACGGCGAACAGCAGCTTGTGCACCATGAACCGGGCCGGGGTGCGGCCGATCAGGGCGAGTTCGCGGTGCGGGACCGACACCCCGCGCAGGTGGACGGAGCGCTCGCCGATCCGGTCGTACCAGCGCGGCCGCTCGTCCGGGTCCGCGTCCCGCTCGGCGGGGGTGCGGTGCAGCCGGTCCAGGGCCTGGCGCAGGTCGGGCGGTGCGGGCCGCAGTTCGGCGATCAGCAGGGCGAGGCCGCCGGCGGCGACGGCCCCGGCCAGCACGGACCAGGGGGAGATCACCGGACCTCCCCGAGCTGCTCGACGGCGGCGTCCTCGCGCACCGGGGCGCGGCGCCCGCCCTTGCTGCGCCGGTCCGGCGTCAGCAGCCGGGGCACCGGCGGGTGCGAGGCGAGCGCGCGCATCCAGGCGATGATCGCGACGAACAGCGCGGCGACCACGGCGAGCACGATCTGGCCGAGCAGCGTCCCGTACGGGCGGGTGTACTCGGTGTTGAAGGAGCCGACCGTGACGACCAGCACGATGATGCCGACCAGCCAGCGGATGGTGGTGCGGTGCTTGGCCCGGTCGGCCTCGATGGCGCGGCGCTGGCGGACCTCCTCGCGCACCGAGTCGGCCATGTCGGACAGCGCCCGGGCCAGGCCGGGGCCGCTGTCGCCGGAGCGCAGCACGAGCGCGGCGAGCACCTTGTCGGCGGTGGCGTCGGCGAGGCCGTCGGCGAAGGCCTGCAGCGCCTCCTCGGGCCGCCAGCGGGCCTGTAGCCGGGCCGCCAGCTCGCCGATCTCCTCCTCCAGGGCGGCGGGGGCGGTGCGGCGGCTGGTGACGATGGCCTGGTTGAGGCCGACGCCGAGCAGCAGCACGTCGGCGATGCGCTGGGTCCACTCGGACAGCGCCTCCAGGCGTTCGATCCGGCGGGTGTCCGGGCGGGTGGTGTCGAACAGCCAGGGCAGGCCGAACACGGCCAGCGGCACCAGCAGCGCGGTCAGCGGGATGCCGGTGAACAGCCAGCCGAGCGGGGCGCCGATCAGCGCGAGCGGCAGCTGGATCCGGCGCAGCCGCACGACCCGGGCCGAGCCGGCGCCGGGCGCGCCGTACCAGAGGACGTGGGCGCGGCCGGCCGGCGGGCCCTCCCGCTGCGGCGTCTCCTCCTCGTCCGCCGGCTCGCTCCCGCGGGCCCAGGCCACCAGGGCGACCAGGCCGCCCGCGACCGCCAGCCCGCACAGGGCGAACAGCAGCATCATCGCGCGCCACCGCCGATCCGCAGCTGCAGCGGGGTGGCCCAGCCCCCGTACCGGGAGCCGAGCAGGGCGGCGTCGAAGCCGGCCCGGCGCAGGTCGTCCAGGCACTGCGGCGGGGTGTGCGGGACGGCCCGCGGCTCGCCGAGGTCGACCCGGGGGCCGAACACGGTGTTCAGCGCGGGCCGGCCGCTCTCGCCGAGGCCGGTGACCTCCAGGACGTGGGAGACGAAGCGGTGCCGACGGCCGCCGACGGCGGTCTCGTCGACCATGGTGACGTGCACGATGAGGTCCAGGGCGTTGGCGGTGAGCCGGTAGGCGAGCGAGTCGGTCATGTGCGAGCCGTATTCCAGGCAGAGTTCGGCGATGCGGTCGACGACCATGTGCGGGCCGCGGGCGTGCAGGGTGCACATCGAACCGCCCTCACCGTTGGTCATGACCCGCAGCATCGGCACGACCTCGCCGGAGCGGACCTCGCCGACGATGATCCGGGACAGCGTCATCCGCAGCGCCGCCGGGATGAGGTCACCGATGCTCAACTCGCCCGCCAGGCGGCCCTCGACGCGCTCGCCGTTGCCCTCGCGGGCCTCCATCGGAACGACCTGGCGCAGGTGGCCGAGGGTGTGCAGCCACAGCTCGAACTCCGACTCCAGGGTGCCGATCCGCTCGTCCGGCGGGATCTCGGCGGCCATCGCCCGCAGCAGGCTGGTCTTGCCGACGCCCTGGGTGCCGGTGATCATCACGTTCTTCCGGGCCCGGATCGCGGCGGCCAGGAAGGCGGCCAAGGTGCTGTCCAGAGTGCCGAGTTCGACCATCTCCGGCAGCGTCGCCGAGGCCACCCGGTGGCGCCGGATCGCCACGTACGGGCGGGGCGTCACCTCGGTGAGCGCCTGCAGGCGCATGCCGCCCTCCAGGCGCAGCGCGAGGGTCGGGCTGGCGGTGGACAGGCTGCGCTCGCCGCCGCCGTGCTGGCGGGCCAGGTCCTGGAGCAGTTCGACGAGTTCGGCGTCGCTGTCGGCCACCGGCGGGACCTGGCGCAGGGGTTGGTGCACCCGGGAGACCCAGACGTCGTCGCAGCCGTTGATCAGGATGTTCTCGATCTCCGGGTCGTCCAGGTAGGGCTGGAGGCGCCCGGCCCGGAACAGCAGGTCGAAGACGGCCTCGGCGAGGGCGCGGTCCTGCTCCCGGGTGGGCGGGATGCCGTGGGTCTGCGCGTAGGCGTCGGACCAGCGGGCGACCGCCTCCTCGATCAGCGCCCGGCCGCGCTGGCGGCGGGTGGCGCGGTCCGGTTCGGCGCCCGAGGTGGCGGTCAACCGGGTGATCTGCTGGTGCAGTTCGGCCGCGACCTGGCGCTTCAGCTCGCGGGCCACCTGCGGGTCGACGGCCGGGCGGGTGGCGGCGCCACGCAGGTCGAGCGAGGGCAGCTGGGAGGGCACGGCGGTGGGCGTGGCCGCGCCGCCCTGGTGGGCGTACGGCGGCACGGGCTGCGGCCCGGGCTGCGGGGCGACCGGGCCCGGCTGGTAGGCCTGCGGCGGCGCGGCGGCGGGTGCCGGGCCCTGGATCGGGGCCTGGACCTGGGCTTGGGCTTGGGCTTGGGCCTGGACCTGGGCTTGGGCTTGGGCCTGGACGTGGGTGGCCCAGGGCAGCGCGGCCGGGTCGGCCTCGGGGTGCTGGTGCAGGGGGCTACCGCGCACGGAGCACCTCCCCGGGGTTGTACGGCTGCGGATCGTTCGACTGCACACCGTTCGGCTGCGCCTGGTCGGGCGTCACGGCGGGCTGCTGGAGCGGGTACCGGCCTTCGTCCTCGGGCTCCTGCCGGACGGAGGGGGGCCGCTGATCGGACGGGGCCTGCCGGCCGTACGGGGTGTACGCGACCTGCTGCCCGTACGGCGGCGGCTGCGGCGACTGGACGTGCGACGGGAACGGCGCCGGCGCGGCCGGCTGGGGGGCCAGCCCGGCCAGCGGTGCCACCGGGCCGGTGACGATCACCGGCGCGACCGGCTGCGGCGGGGTGTACGAGGGCTGCTCCCCCTCGGCGCTCCCCCACGCCGTCTCCGCGTACGCCGCCGTCTCCACGTACGCCGCCGGGGTCGGGGTCAGGACCTGGGCCTGGGGCGGCACCGGGGCCTGGGCCTGGGCGGTGATCTGGGCCTGGGCCGGGATCGGCGCGGCCGTCGGCGCCAGCCGCTGGCGCCGCCGGCGGACCAGCAGTTGCACCTCGTCCGCCGCCGACCGCGCCGTCCGCATCAGCTCCGAGCGGATGAACCGCCGGTCGGTGATGTCACCGCCGTCCGAGAGCACCCGGGCGGTGCGGGTGGCGTGCGGCAGCAGCCCGAGCAGCGGCACGCCGAACTCGCGCGACACCTCCGCCCCCGAGTAGGGACCCTCGGCGACCAGCAGCAGCCCGAGCGCGTCCACCCCGGTGCCGGCCGTGGCGAGGTCCTCGGCGAGCGCGGACAGCCGGGGCCGGACCGAGCTCAGGCCGCGCAGCGTGGTGCGGACGGTCACCGCGACCACGTCCGCCCGGCGGGCCAGCACCGCGCTCACACCGGTGGCGCCGGAGCGGCCGAGGTCCACGATGACGTCGTAGCCCTGTGGTTCGAGGCCGTGCAGCAGGTCGGCGAGCGGCTCCCAGGTGTAGGCGAGGCCCGGGGCCTGGGTGGGGTCGGTCAGGCCGGGCAGCAGCAGCCGCTCGGCGGTGCCCTCGGGCGAGAGGTCGATCAGCTGCTCCCAGATGGTCTGGGCGAGCAGTCCGCGCCGGTCGGCGACGGCCAGGTTGCGCAGCCCGTACACCGCGTCGACCCGGCCTTCCAGGGCGCCGGCGAGCACCGCGCCGCCGTCCGGGTCGGCCTCCACCAGCAGGACGCGCCGTCCGGGCGACAGCGGCCAGGCCAGCAGCAGGGCCAGGGCCGTCGTGGTCGCGCCGGGCGCGCCCGGACCGCCGACCACCGCGATCACCGCCATCAGGCGCCACCCGCCCCGGTCGGGGGCACGGGGGCCGCGGGAGCCGTGCCCGCACCGGCGGGCGCCCCGGAGGCCGCACCGGTCGGCGGGGCCGTCGGCGCGGCGGTGCCACCGGTGCCGCCGACCGCGCCCGAGCCGCCCGTCCCGGCCGCACCGCCCGCCGCGGCGGCGCGCGGCGCCAGCAGGACCTGGATCCGCCCGCCGGCCACCCACTGCGCCAACCGGGGGCCGTCCGCCGCGCCGACGGCCACGTCGATCACCTGGCTGCCGTCGGTGTCCACCCGGCCGACCGTGATGACCGTCGCGGGCATCGAGTCGGCCTTGTTGTTGTCCGGGGTGTAGACCACGACGATCTGCAGCCCGGGCTGGAGCCGACCGGCGGGCAGCTGGGTGCGCTTGGCCGAGACGCCGACCACGATCTGGCCGGGCTGCACCAGAAGCGCCTGCGCGACGTCGGCCCGGGTGAGCATCGCGCCGCGTTTGAGATCGGTGGCGGCCCGCATGCCGACCGTCTTCTCCCGTTCCGTGGCCGCCAGCGGCCGCAGCGCCGGGTCGCCGGCGATCCGGGCCACCACCAGGTCGTCGTCGGTGATCACCTGACCCCACGGGACGTCCCGGGCCAGCGCCAGTACGGCGACCCGTTGGCCGGTGCTGTTGTAGAGCACCGCGCCGCCCAGGCCGCCGGCGGCGATCAGCGCGACCGCCATCGCCAGCACCGCCGGACGGCGCCGCCGGGCCCGCAGCGTCCGGCCGGGGGCGTGCGGGGCGGCGTGCCCCTTGCCCTTGCCCCTGCTCGGGCCGCCGCCGGGAGCCTGGCCCGGCCCCTGGCCCTGGTCCGGGACCGCCACGGACACCGCGGCCCCTGCGGGTGTGCCGGATCCCGGCGTCGCGAATGTACGGTTCTCCACCGGGTTCCGCCCTTCCCTCGTGCTCGTGCTCGTTCCGGGTCGTCAGTGCTGGGTCGTCGATGCTGGGGTCGTCGATGGTGGGGTTGTCGATGGTGGGGTTGTCGATGGTGGGGTTGTCGGCGCTCGGATCGCCGCCGCCCGCAGGTCAGTTGAGGACCTGCACCTCGGCGACCTTGAGCGTGAACTTCGAGGACTGCGGCATCTTGACGTCGAAGGTCTTCGCGTTCGGCCCCGTGACCACGACCTGGCCCACCCAGTTCGCCGTCACCGTCCCGTCGAAGACGCCGCTCTTCTTGGTGCCCGAGCCGACGGCGAACTGGTAGCCGCAGTCCGGTGACGCGGCGGCGCCGTACGCGGGGTCGTACCGCGTCCCGGCCGTGTCACAGGTCACCGAGACGTCCTTGTCGAAGCTCCAGGTCACGCTCCTCAGCACGGGCGTGACGGTCACCGAGGCGCCCGGGACGGACAGCGTCTTGGGCGCGGGCGCCGCGACGCCGTCCAGCCAGAGCCAGACCGGCGCCTTCACCACCGCCGTGCCCTTGGGCGCGACGCCCGCCGCCGGCTTCGGGAAGCGCATCTCGTGGGCGAACCCGTAACCGACGTCCACCAGGTTCAGCGCCGGCGGCCCGGCCGGCGAGGTGGCCTCGAACACGATCTCGGCGCCGTCCTGCCCGCCTCCCGTCTGCGGGCAGACCTTCGAGTAGAGCGCGCCCTCGGACGGCTTGTGCCCCTGCCACTCCGGGGCGCCCTCGGCGGGCGGGTTGTCCAGGGGGCGGAAGTAGCACCCGACGCCGCTGTTGAACCAGCCGCGCTCCGGGTCGTGGCAGGGCCACTGCTGGTCGTGGTAGCTGCACAGCAGCGGGCCGTCAGCGGTGCTGCCACCGCCGCCACCGCCGGGCTGTGAAGGTTCGGGATTCGGTTTCGTGCCGCCGGAGTTGACCCCCGAACAGATCACGTCCGGATAACATTGTTCGGCGCCTCCGCTCGGCGGTTCGTCCGCCACCGCCGTCACCGCCGAGGCCACCAGCAACCCGGCGGACAACGGCGCGAGGATCGCGAATCGCCGGGCCGGTTTACGCGTGTTCAGCATGTCCGGTCCACCTCCCGCTTGAAGTCGTAGATCAGCCAACGTGCTTGGAACCAGCGCAGGGACGCGGTCGCGACGTAGCGGTTCAGTCGGGCGCCCGGATCCTTTGCCACCTGGGTGACGGCGTCGACGCGGTGCCAGCCCGATACGTCGACGCAGTCCTCGATCACCGCGGTCTGCGGATCGGCTTTCAGGTCGACGGCCTTGACCACCGCCGAATTGCGCGGCGTACCGGTCATCACCAGTTTGGCGTCACGCAGTTGGCCGAGACTGACGAGGGTGTCGGCAAGGGCCCGCCCGGAGGAGTACGTCTCCAGCGCGAATCCGTCCGAATCCGACCGCCCGAAGGCCTCGGTCTGAGCCTGCCACCAGTCCTGATACGTCTTCAGAGCCAGCCGACCCATGGCACCTTCCGGACCTTCGGTCGGCGCGATCGAATCGTTTACCGAACCACTCGAAGGAGTTACCGGAGCCACTCCCGCAACACTGGGCGCAGCCGTCCCGAGACGATCGACGGAACCATCGGCACCGCTGCTCGCGCAAGCGCCGAGGAGCAACACCAGAACCACCCCACCGACCCCAACCGCCCCAGGGCGCAACACATTTCCGCGCTGCCGCATCGCCCCACCTCGTCGCGACCGACCGATCCGTGATCCGTGGCCGCCGGAAGAATTCCGCCGTCCCGCCGGTGTTTCCGCTGGGGATCGATTCTTCGCCAACCCACCCCATCACGGCAACACCTCAGGCCCCCTGACCTTACGCGGAAGGCGGTTCCGTCGGGGCACTTTCCCGCCACAGAACGGCCAACAGTTCTTCGGAAAGCGACAATCCGGCCAATGCGCCCCGAACCGCGGCCCGATTGCGCATCAACAGGCGCCCACCCTGCGGCGGAACGAGCAGGCGCGCGCCCGGCGCACCCGAACTACCCGACCCATCGCCCCCGTCGAGCAGCGCGGCGACGGACGGCTGGAGATCCAGCGGGGCGACGGCGGCCGGAGCACCCGGGACGCCCTGCCGGAGCACGGTGGTGAGGGCGTGGCTGAACGAGCCCTCGCCACCCGGCAGTACGGCGTCCCGGCCGCGTCTGCCCGGGGTGTAGCGGCCGACCCGGCCCCACAGCGGGACGCGTGGGTAGGCCAGCAGTTCGCCCGCGCCGTCCTCGCCGCCACCGCGCTCCAGCGCCGCCCAGGTGTCCCGGTCGGCCACCGCGTCGACCAGCAGCAGCGCCTCCTCCTGGTCGCCGTGCACCATCGCGCTGACCACCCAGTCCCAGGCCAGGCCGCGCCGATAGGCGTTGTCGGCGGTGCTGCCGCCGGTCACCAGGGCGAGCCGCCGTCCGCGCGGATCGACCGCCAACTGGCCGACCAGGCAGACCACCAGCCACCGGCCGGGGTGCTGGGCGGCGTCCCGGACGGCGGTGAGCATCGCGTTGGCGTCCGCGTCCGGCGCCACCTCGGTGACCCGGCAGCCCGCCGCGCCGACGTCGAAGCACATCCCGGGCAGCACCTGTGCGAGCAGCCGGGCGCCGTCCGGCGCCAGCGCCGAACCACCGAAGCCCCGATCGGGCCCGCCGTCCGCCCCGATCACCACCAGGTCGACCCCGCCCGCCATCCGCACGCCCCCTCCCTCGCCGGCCCCGGCGCACCCGGGTCCGCCCGCCGCGCCCACCGCTGCCGTGGTGCGCAGGGGCGCGTACCGTACCGCCGCCGGGCAGGCTACCGCTCCGGGCGGCCGCCGACGGGGCTCCCGACCCGTCCGCTCAGGGACCATGGGCCCTATCGACGCGCGCGCCGACCGGAGGACGATCGGACGCATGGAGCGTGAGGACCGTGTGGAGACCCTGAGCGAGGCCGAGTGCCTGCGGCTGCTCAGCACCGTGCCCGTCGGGCGCGTGGTGTACACCGAGCACGCGCTGCCGGCCGTACTACCGGTCTCGTTCGAGGTACTGGACGGGCGACTGGTACTCGCCGTGCGCCGGGGAAGTGCCACCGCGCGCGGGCTTGACGGCACGGTGGTGGCCTTCCAGGCGGACCTGCTGGACCCGGTCACCCGGACCGGCTGGAGCGTGCTGGTGCACGGGCGGGCCGACGTGGTGCGCGAGCCCGAGCAGGTGCGGCGGGTGCTGCGGTCCGGTCTGCGGCCGTGGGTCGGGGACCCGGAGCCGATGTTCGTCTCGCTGGCGCCTGAGCTGGTCAGCGGCCGCCGGCTGTTCCCCGATCTCACACCCCGCGTCCGCACCCCCTGACAGATACCGGCGGGTAGGCATACGCTTCCGGCGTCCTGACCTCTCCCCCAGGAGCGCACCCGTGACGAGCTTCGCCTCCCTCGCCGATCTGACCGCCGCCGTCGGCACCGAACTGGGCACCAGCGAGTGGCACACCATCGAGCAGCGGCAGATCGACCTGTTCGCCGAGGCGACCGGCGACCACCAGTGGATCCATGTGGACCCGGAGCGGGCCAAGGAGAGCCGGTTCGGCTCGACCATCGCGCACGGCTACCTGACCCAGTCGATGATCCCGGTGCTGGCGAAGGAGTGCTACGGCGTCGAGGGCGTGCGGATGGCGCTGAACTACGGCTCGGAGAAGGTGCGCTTCCCGGCGCCGGTGCCGGTGGGGACGGCGATCCGCGCCACCGCCGAGCTGGTCTCGGCCACCGAGGTGCCGGGCGGGGTCCAGGCGGTGGTGCGGTTCACGATCACCAGTGCGGAGAGCGCCAAGCCGCACTGCGTCGCGGAGACGATCACCCGGTTCTACGCGTAGCGGCGCGGGTACGCCGGACGGGGCTCGGACGGGGCATGGGGCGGGCGCGGGTACGCCGATTGGCCCGCGCGGGGCCGCCCACCAGGTCCGGACGGCCCACGACGAGTAATCTCCGACGAGATGGTTGTCGTATCACAGCGGCCTCACCGGCCACCGGGATACGCCCCCGGCACGCCCGGTAGCCGTGACCGTCCTTGGAGGAGCCGTGCCCCGCCCCGCCCCCTGGTTCTCCCGCCTCGCCGGTCTGTCCTCGCAGTTGGCCCCGCCGACCACCGATTCGGCCACCCGCCCGGCCGCGGACCCCACCGGGCGGGGCCTGGCCCGACTGCCCCGCGCAGCCTGGCACCGGGTCCGGACCGAGGCCTTCGGGGCCGAGCCCCGGGGGGAGCGACTGGCCCGGATCCGCCGCTCACCGCAGTTCGCCGCCGGCGCCTTCCGCAACCCGCTGCCCACCCGGCGCCTGGTCTACGAACGCAGCCCGCTGGAGATCACCCGCGCCCAGCTGACCGGGGACAAGACCCGCCGGGCGCCGACCGCCGCCGTGCCGGTGCACCGCCTGCTCCCGGTCGACCTCGCGGCCCCACCGGACTCCGGGCTGCGGCTGACCTGGCTCGGCCACGCCACCGTGCTCGCCGAGATCGGCGGGCGGCGGGTGCTGCTCGACCCGGTGTGGGGGGAGCGCTGTTCACCGTTCGCCTGGACCGGCCCCAAGCGGCTGCACCCGGTGCCGCTGCCGCTGTCCGAACTCGGGCCGGTGGACGTGGTGGTGGTCTCGCACGACCACTACGACCATCTCGACATGGCCACCATCCGCGAACTGATCGGGACGGACGCGGTGTTCGCCGTCCCGCTCGGGGTCGGCGCGCACCTGGAGCACTGGGGAGTGCCCGCGCGGCGGATCGTCGAACTGGACTGGTGGGAGTCGGCCGAGGTCGCCGGGCTCACCCTGACCGCCACCCCGGCCCGGCACTACTGCAGCCGCGGCCCGCGCACCAGCTCGTTGTTCCTCTGGGCGTCCTGGGTGGTGGCCGGCGGCGGGCACCGGCTCTTCCACAGCGGGGACACCGGCTACTTCCCCGGCTTCGCCGAGATCGGCCGCCGGCTCGGGCCGTTCGACGCGACGATGATGCAGGTCGGCGCGTACAGCGACTTCTGGCCCGAGGTGCACATGACGCCCGAGGAGGGCGTCCGGGCGCACCTGGACCTGGGCGGCGACCTGCTGCTGCCAATCCACTGGTGCACCTTCAACCTGGCGCCGCACCCGTGGGAGGAGCCCGCCGAACGCGTGGTCACGGCCGCCCAGGCGCTCGGCGCCCGGTTAGTGGTGCCCCGGCCCGGCAAGCCCTTCGAACCGGCCGACCCGCCCGCGCTGCGGCTGTGGTGGCGCGCGGTCGCGGCCACGCCGCGCGGCATCGAACCGCTGGTCCACGAGCGGGGCGCGGCGCCCGTCCGTGAACGGGTGACGGACTTCAGCGAACAGGTTTCAAAATCTGTTCGCTGAAATCTGTTATCTGTTTTCTGTCATCTGTTCGCTGTCACCTGTTCGCCGCTACCCGTTCGCTGCCATCTGCTCGCCGCGCCCCGGCCTCCGCCGACGGCGGATCAGCGCCCAGGCCCCCTTCTGCACCAGCAACGTCAGCACCCCGGCCGCGAAGCCCGTGACCAGCGCGTCGGCCCCCTCCCCCGGGGCCAGCCGTCACCCGGCAGCGGCCGAGGCCTCGGCTGAGGCCTCAGCCGAGGCCTCAGCCCGCCAGGACGTCCCGCAGCGCGCGGGCCTCCTTGACCACGCGGCTCGATCCGCCCTGCGCCGCTGTCGCCGTCACCTCGGCCACCGGCCCCCGGGCGCCGGTGCGCCGGGCGCAGTCCGCCGCGAGGGCGAGCAGGTCGCCGAGGCCCCGGGCGGACTTCCCCGCGCCGCCCAGCAGGGCCGGCAGCGCGGGCCCGAGCACCGACCACACCGTGCCGTAGGCGCCCGTCCCGGCGGCCAGCGTGAGCGCCGCCCCGAGCCGGGTGGACTTCACCGCGCCGCAGTCGACGAGCGCGCCGAGTTCGCGGCCGAGCTGCCCGCCGTCCAGGTCGCCGCGCGCCGCGAGCACCAGCAGGGCGTCGACGGCGGCCGTCCGGTCCTCGGTGTACCGGGCGCCCAGGCCGTAGGCCAGCGCCAGGTGCACGGCGAGCCCGGCCGGGCCGCCGGCCTCGGCGAGGGCGGGCAGCAGCCCGCCCCTGTGGTGTTCGTCCCGGTCGGCGCCGGCGGCGAAGTGGTCGAGCCAGCGGGCGGCCAGCTCCTCCCGGTGCCAGGGGAGCATCGCGGCCCAGTGCACGGTGGGCCGCCAGGTCCACTCGCCCACCTTGCGGGCCCGGGCCACACTCGGCTCGGTGCCCTCCAGCAGCGCCCGGAACTCGGGGGCGAGCCGCTCGCCGTCCGGGCCCTTCGGGCCGGCCCCGATGCCGGGCTGGGCGACGGCCACCCGCCGGACGTCCTCCCACCAGCGGTCCTCGTAGTGGTGGCCGTGCCGCGAGCCCCGGCCCGGGGCGAAGAACACCCGCTCGGACGGCTGGCCGGGCAGGCCGCCGGTGCGCAGCCAGTGGGCGGCCCACCGCCCGGACGGCGAGGTGAGCGCCTCGGCCGCGCGCAGCACCTCGGCGTCCGCGTGGGGGCCGACCCGCAGCAGGGCCGCGCACAGGTCGGCCCGGCCGGGGGTGACGCCCGCCGCCTGGTAGCCGGCGAGGCGTTCGACCAGCGCGCCCGGGTCGAGCGCGCCGGCGGTGTCGGTCGGGGTGGCCAGCAGGTAGGGCGGCGGCTGGGCGACCACCTGCCGGGCGGCCTCCTCCATCCGGGCGGCGAGGACGTTGCCCTGCACGGTGTTGATCTGACCACGCAGCGGGGAGCGGCCCTTGCCGCCGAGGAAGTCCCAGATCCGGTGCCGCGACGTCTCGCCCGCCACTGCGGCGGCGACGTAGAGGACGTCCCGGGGCGCGCAGTCGTGCCAACGGCCGACGCCGTCCCACGGGTGGACCCGCCGGACCGGCTCCAGCGCCTCGGCGAGCGCCGTCCGGTCCTGGTGGGCCTGGCGGACCAGGCCGTCCAGCACGCGTTCGAAGACCGCCATCTCGGGCTCGTCGGCGGCGAGCAGGGCGGACAGCTCCTGCGCCAGTTCGGCCGCCGAGGCGATCGGCGGGCCGAGCGGGAGCGGTTGGGGCGCGGGCGGGAGGAGTTCGTTCCACCCGGTGTCCGGGGCGTCGTCCTCGCCGCCGCCGACCGGTGCGCCGAACAGTTCGCCGGCGCGCGGGTGGTGGGCCGGGTCCAGTGCCTCGGCGGCGAGCCGCAGTTCGGGCAGTACCGCCTCCCCGGCCGCGCGGAGGTGGCGGGCCACCACGTTCAGCGCCCGCTCCTGGACGCCCCGGTCCGGGTGTCCGAACGCCTCGGCGGCCGCGAGCACCACCGGCCCGGACCGCCCGGGCGCGCGCCGGGCCGCCCGCTCCAGCCAGCCCAGTTGGGCGCGGACGAGCTTCTTCTCGGCCCGGAACAGCACCACCGCCGACGCCTCGGTCAGCACCTCGGGCTCGATCAGCCCGGCCTCGTCCAGTCCGGCGAGCACCCCCTGGGCGTGCCCGGCGACCACCGACAGCCCGTCCAGCAGCGGCAGCACGTCGCGCACCCGGGCGGCGTACTCCTGCGGCGTCGGGGCGAGGGCCTGCAGCACGTCCAGGAAGAACCGCTGGTCGGCCGGCTTGCCGCCGCGCAGCAGCCGGGCCAGGCAGCGGTCGATCAGGTCGGCCCGGTCGAGGTCACCGGCCGCGGCGAGTTCGGCGATGGCCTCCGTCCAGGCGTCCCCGGGGCGGGGGGTGAACCGCCAGGACAACGCCCCGCCGACGTCGGCGAGTTCGAACACCCGGGGCAGCAGCACCGGGGTGAAGTCGTCGGCCCGCAACTGCTCGGCCAGCGTGGGCCGCGGGCCGCTGCCCAGGCGCATGCGGTCCGTCCACTCGCGGACGAAGGGATCGGTCTGCGGCACCGCGCAGCCGGTGCGGCGCACCACGTCCTCGATCACCGGGTACAGCGACCAGCCCCAGCGCGGCCCCGGCCGGGCGGCGAGCCGGGTGGCCACCTCGACCTGCCATTCCTCCGGCTGCGCCGCGACGAGTTGGCGCAGCGCGGGGTGGCGGGCCCATTCGCGCGAGGTGAAGTCGCGGGCGCCGAGCCAGGTGGCGGCGGCGGCCGGGCCGGTGTGGCAGCCCGCACCGGCCAGCATCAGGGCACCCTTGACGGCCGTCGCCTGCTTCGACCACTCGTCGCGCACGTCCTTGCGCAACGCCTTCAGCGCGGGCAGGCAGCCGCGGCGCTGCGCCTGGTCCAACGCGGCCACCAGCGCCGGTATCTGCGGCATCCGACCGCCCCGGACGGCGGCCAGCAGTTCCTCGACCGCGGTCGGGGCCGGGCCGGCTCCCGGTGCGTCCGACGCCGCTGCCCGCGTGTCCGATGCCGTCTCCGTCACCTGTGCCACCCCGCTCACGCCTGGACCCCCTTCGCCACCGTCTGACCGTGCGCCCCGCTCCGGCCCTGCCCGCTGGCCTGCCCCTGCTCCCCAGCCCGACCCTGCTCGTCGGCCGCCCGCCGGGCCGCGTCCCGCACCATCCCGACCGCCAGCGCGTGCTTGCACGGCCCGCGCCCGCCGCGGTACTTGGCCCACCAGAGGCAGGTGCAGCCGAGGCGCCCCGCCTCGTCCGTCCGCACCCGCTGGATGTGGTCGTCCACCGTGACGACGGCCGTCGTACCGCCCGGCTCCAGCCGTACCGCGCCCGCCGCGACCAGCGCCTGGGCGGCCCGCAGCCGCGGGTTGGCGGCCTCGGCCCGGTCGGCGTCGTACGGGAGCTGCCGGTGGAAGTAGGCGGCCTCGGCGGTGTCGTAGCCGATCTGCCCGGCGGTGCCGAGCCGGGTGAGCGCGGCGCGGACCCGCTCGGGGCTCAGCCCGGACTGCTCGGCGAGGTCGGCGACCTCGATCCGCGGCTCCCAGGCCAGCAGCACCGCGACGAGTTCGGCGTCCTGCTCGGCGGCGCCGGTGGCGAGCGCGCCGAGCACCCCGCCCTCGCCGGAGAAGCCGCGGGAGACGTCCGGCGAGAGCGTCAGGGTGAGCCGCATGCCGGGCAGCACCACCTCCCAGGCCGAGGCCGCCGGGCCGGCGGCGACCGGGCCGTACACCCGCAGGGCGAGTGCGTGCCGCAGCACCCGCTGGAGCGCCACCAGCCGCTCGGGCCCGGGCAGGCAGACCGCGCCGGGCACCGGCCGGGTGGTGGGCCGCAGCGTGCGCCCGGCCGGGACGACCCAGCCCACGCTGCGGCCGCCGCGCGGCAGCGAGCGCAGGAAGCGGACCGCCTCGGCGGCGGGCAGTTCGGCGCGCAGGTCGAAGCCTGCGGCGACCACCTGGGTCTCGGCGAAGCCGCGCAGCCAGCGCTGTGGCAGCGGGACCTTCTTCTCGACCAGCGGCCCGTCGAAGCTGGTGACCTCCAGCGCGTCCGGCCCGACCGCGAGGTGCAGCGGGTCGGCCGGGCCGATCCTGGTCAGGGCCTCGCGCAGCGGGTTGTTGACGTCGACGTTGGTGGTGCCGTGGCCGATGTCGTCACCGTCGAGGCCCGCCTGGAGCACGTCGAGGCGGGCGTAGACGCCGCAGCAGCCGGAGAAGGACTCGAAGCGCAGCCGGTCCCCGTTGGCGGTGACCACCGGGTCGAGCGAGGCGCGCAGCTGCGGCTGGTAGTACCGGGCGGCGGCGACGTCCGCCACGGCGAGCAGCGCGGCGGCGGCCGGCGCCGGGTCGGCCAGGAAGCCCGCGAAGAAGCGCGGATTGGCCACCGCGCCGACCGGGGTGGCGCCGCCGGAGGTGGCCAGGTCGAGGTGCCGGCCGTCGGCGCCGTCGAGGACGGCGGACGGGCGCAGATAGGCGTACGCGTGTGCGGATTGCGTCATGCCGAACACGCTAGGTGAGGGCACTGACAATCCGTCGGCCCGCCGTCGCACTGGAACAGGTTCTACCCGACTGTCGAGCCCCTGAGCGTTACCCAGGTCACACCGCGGCGCGGGCGCCTTCTGCCACTATGGGCCCGTGACCGACCTGACCGAACAGGAAATCCGGGCCGCCCGCCCGACCGGCTCGTTCGCCGGACTGCTGGAGATCGAGCGACTGGACGAGAACACGTTCCGGGGCCGCTGCCACGCCGGCGCCCCGATGCGCGCCTTCGGCGGGCAGGTCGCCGCGCAGGCGCTCACCGCCGCCGGTCGCACCTGCGACGACCGGCGCGCGGTGCACTCGCTGCACGGCTACTTCCTGCTGCCCGGCGACCCGACCCAGCCGATCCGGTACGAGGTCGAGCGGGTCCGCGAGGGCGTCTCGTACACCACCCGCCGGGTGACGGCGCTGCAGGACCAGAACGCGATCTTCACCCTCTCCGCCTCCTTCAAGCGTGCCGAGCCCGCCCCCGACCGCCATCGCGAGATGCCGCCGCTGCCCGGCCCGGAGAGCCTGCCGGACGCCTTCTCGCGCTGGGATCCGGCCCTGCGCGCGGCGATCACCGGCACCGGCGGCTTCCGTGACCTCGAACTGCGCTTCGTCCCGCCGGACGCGCCGGGCGTGCCGCCGTCCGTGCCGGGGATGCCGCAGCAGTTCGTCTGGCTGCGCATCGCCTCCCCGCTGCCCGAGGACGACCCGCTGCTGCACGTCTGCGCGCTCACCTACCTGTCCGACCTCACCCTGGCCTCCACCGCCGGGCTGCACGAGCAGCCGAACTTCTTCCAGCGCACCGAGCCGCCCCGGCTGCTGATCGCCTCGCTGGACCACGCGATGTGGTTCCACCGCCCGTTCCGGGCCGACGAGTGGCTGCTGTTCGCCCAGCGCAGCCCGTCCTCCTCGGACGGCCGCGGGCTGGCGCTCGGCGAGTTCTACGACCGCGACGGGCAGCTGGTCGCCTCCGCCGTACAGGAGGCACTGATCCGCCGGCTGCGCTGAGGCGGCCCGCCCGGCGCGGGCCCGGACGGAGCGAACCCGGGCGGGCCCGGACGGCCCGGACGGCCCGGTGACCGCCCGACGAACGCGAGGGGGCCGGTCGGCGTCATACTCCTGAGCGGCCCCGGCCCGTATCATGGTGCGGGTGACCAAGGTTGACCTGTCACCACGGCCGGTGGAGGCGATGTCTCCGCGTCAGCTAGAACGCCGCGGAAGCCTGATCGCGGCCGCGCTCGCCCTGGTGAACGAGATCGGCGTCGAACGGCTGCAGATGAAGCAGGTCTGCGAGCGGTCCGGAGTCGCCCTGGGGACGGCGTACCGCTACTTCTCGTCGAAGGACCACCTCCTGGCGGCGGCGATCGCCGAGTGGCACCGCCTGCTGCTGGCCGACCTGGTGGCGGAGCTGCGCGGCCCGCGGGCCGGGCTGGGGGCCACCGACCGGGCGGTCCGGTTCGTCCGCGGCGGGATGCGGGCCTACCAGCGCCAGCCCGAGCTGGCCCGGCTGCGGGTGGCCGTCGCCGCCTCCACCGATCCGTTCGCCAGCGAGGCCCTGCAGGGCATGGCCCGGGCCGACAGCACCGCCCTCCAGGCGGTGACGGCCGAGGTGCCGGCCGCCGCCAGCGACCTGGTGCGGCACATCGTCGCCCACGCCTGGCAGGGCGAGCTGACCGCCTGGGTGACGGGCCGCACCACCCTCGGCGACGCCCGGCGGCGGCTGGAGGACGTGGTGCGGCTGGTGCTGAACCCGTACGAGACGCCGTACCCGGCCCCGTACGAGGTCCAGCCCGCCGCCCACCGGCCCTGAAGGCCCCGGGGACTGAAGGCCCCGGGCCCTGAAGGTCTCAGGCCCCGAGGGCTCGGGGCCCCGAGTCCTGGGCCACCGTCACCGGGTGGACCACCACGGCGCCGAAGAGGTAGCCCTCGCGGTTGAACACCGCCCGCGTGGGCTGGGTCGTGCCC
This sequence comes from Kitasatospora sp. MAA19, assembly GCF_029894125.1. Classification (GTDB taxonomy): domain Bacteria; phylum Actinomycetota; class Actinomycetes; order Streptomycetales; family Streptomycetaceae; genus Kitasatospora. The sequence goes on along the minus strand of NZ_JARXYZ010000010.1, from coordinate 96,345 downwards.
TGACGGTCGGTCGCGCGGGCGCGCAGCTCGTACGGGCCGGACCGCTCGGGGCGCCAGTCGATGCTCCAGCGCGTCCAGCCGTGGGCGCGCGGCTCGTCCCGCAGGTCGGCGCGGCGCCAGCTGCGGCCGCCGTCGGTGCTCACCTCGACCCCGCGCACCGCAGCCGCGCCGGACCACGACCGCCCGTGCAGCCGGTGGCCGCGGCCGGCCTCCAGCACCGCGCCGGAGGCCAGTTCGAAGGCGCTCTTGACCACCTGGGTGGTGAGCGGCACGCTGCCGCCGTCCGGGTAGTCGGGGCCCCAGAGCCGGTAGAAGTCGGTGTTCCACGGCGAGTACAGCGGATGGTCGGCCACCTCGATCGTGCCGACCCACTTGATCGAGGCGATGCCCACCCAGCCGGGCACCACCAGGCGTACCGGCGCGCCGTGGTCGGGCGTCAGCGGCTCGTCGTTCATCTCGTACGCGAGCAGCACGTCGTCCAGCGCCTTGGCGACCGGCAGCGGCCGGCGGACCGGGCCGTAGTCGGTGCCGCCCACGACGTAGTGCGGGTCGAGGCCGGTCGGCAGCACGTCCACCGCGCCCCGGGTCAGCCCGGCGGCGCGCAGCACGTCGGCCAGCCGCACGCCCCGCCAGCTCGCCGAGCCGACGCCGCCGAGCGTCCAGGGCGTGCCGGGAACGCTCTGCTGTTGCTGGCTCCGGTAGTAGCTCCGGGCGTTGCCGGCGCACTCGATCAGCGCGCTGATCCGGGTGGACGGCAGCCTCCGCAGGGCGTCCAGGTCGAACTCGACCGGCCGCTCGGCCACCGGGGCACCGCGCAGGCCGCTGCCGAACAGCTTCAGCCGCCAGGTGTCGGGGTCGATCACCGGGGTGCTGGTGTGGTTGCGGACGAAGAACCGTTCCACCGGGACGTGGCGACCGACGGCGGCCTCGCCGTCGGCGTCGCGCAGCGCGTCCCAGCGCATCTCGGCGTTGGTGCCGCGCGGAACGAACCACTCGGCGGGCAACGGTTTGACGATTCCGGGCACGGGCTTGGGCACCTCCTCGGCGGCCGCCCGGGCCGGGGCGAGCACCGGGACGGCCAGGGTGGGCGTGGCGAGCACCCCGGCGGCGGAGAGCATCCGCAGCAACGTCCGGCGATCCACTCCGTCGGCACGGGCCTCGCTGGCCAGCCACTGACGGCGGCGAAGCCGGTCGTAGCCGGCCTCGTCGAGCGGCACGGGAGCCTCATCGATCGGCGCGGCGGGGGTGTGGACCTCGGCGGCCATGGCGGCACTCCTTCACTGTCAGGGTAGGCGGTTCGCGGTGCGCGCGGCTACGGCCGCGGCCGGGGCGCCGACCGGACGGCGCGCCCCGGCCCACCACGACCTACCCGGTACGCACCGGGCTTGACCTTCTCACCGGTGTGAACTCCTACCGTTCCCGTTGTCGGAGAAGCCGCAGCCCACTCAGGAGCGCCCATGCCCCCCGCCCCGCTCGCCCGGATCGCCCCGCTCGCCCGGATCGTCCAGGGCTCCGGCCCCGGCCTGCTGCTCGCGCACGGCGCCGGCGGCAGCGCCCGGGACAACTGGGGCCCGCTGCTGCCGGACCTCGCAGCCCACCGCACCGTCGTCGCCCCCGACTACCCCGGCTCCGGCGACAGCCCGTACGAGCCGGGCGAGCCCACCCTGGACGAGCTGGCCGACCGCCTGGTCGCCACCGCCGTCGAGGAGGGCCTGGACTCCTTCGACCTGGCCGGCTACTCGCTGGGCGCCTCCGTCGCCGTCCGGGCCGCGACCCGCCACCCCGGCCGGGTCCGCTCGCTGCTCCTGCTCGCGGGCGTCGCCGGCGGCTCGGCGCGGCTGCGGCTGCTCGCCGACCTCGCGATCGACCTGGCCGAGCGGCCGGCCGACCTCGCCCGGCTGATGCTCACCGTCGTCTTCGGCGAGACCTGGGTGGACGCCCTCCCCGAGGACCGGCGCGAGGAGCTGCGGGAGGCGCTCAAGTCCCCACTCCCGGACGGCTTCCGCCAGCAGTTCCGGCTCGCCGGCCGGGCCGACGTACGCGCCGAGCTCGCCGCGATCGGCGTCCCGACGCTGGTCGTCAGCACCGCCGAGGACATGCTCGTCCCGCCGTCCCAGCACCGCGCCCTGGCCGAGGGCATCCCCGGCGCCCGCTGGGTCGAACTCGCCGGCGGGCACCTGCCGATGGTCGAACTGCTGCCCCAACTGCGCGAGGTGGTCCTGGAGTTCGTGAAGAGCTGAGCGCCGCCCGGACGCACCCGCCCCAGGGACACCCCCGGGCGCCCGGGAACACCCCGGCACGGTCGGGCGTTCGCCCGGTCATGCGCATCGGAGAACTCGCCCGCCTGACCGGGGTGTCCACCCGCCTGCTCCGCTACTACGAGGAGCAGGGCCTGATCAGGCCCGCCCGCAGCGCGGCCGGCTACCGCGAGTACGCCGAGTCGGACACCGTCCGGGTCCGCCAGATCCGCAGCCTGCTCGCGGCCGGCCTGACCACCCGGGTCATCGCCGAGATCCTCCCCTGCGCCACCGGCCCCGTCCCGGTCCTGGAGGCCTGCCCGGTGCTGCTCGCCACCCTGCGCGGCGAACTCGCCGACCTGGACGCCCGGATCGACGACCTCACCCGCAGCCGCCGGGCTCTCTCCCACTACCTCGCCACCGCGCACGCCCCGGCCCACGAGCGCGCGGCCTGACAGGACGTAAGTCCCCACCCGCCGCCTCCCCGGCGCGCCCTCCCGCCCCTCGCTGCGCGAACTGGACATAGTGCGACATGCAGCTTTGATCCGAGCATGTCGCCGATGCCCAGGTCCGTCCCCCGAGGTAGGAGAGGTCCACCCGATGAGCAGCCAGCCGCCGAAGTCCGACCAACGCGGGAGGGAGCCCGACGAACCCGCCGCGACCCTGCCCGCCGACCGGGCGGTGTTCGGGATCAGCGCCGTCCTGGTGCTGGCCGTGGTCGCCTGGGGCGTCTTCGCCGAGGACTCGCTCGGCCGGACCTCCAGCACCGCGCTCGGCTGGGTCCTGCACAACTTCGGCTGGCTGTTCGTGGTGGCCGCCGACGTCTTCCTCGTCCTCACCGTGCTGCTCGCCTTCAGCCGCTTCGGCCGCATCCGGCTCGGGCGCGACGACGACGAACCCGAGTTCTCCACTCTCGCCTGGGTCGCCATGATGTTCAGCGCCGGCATGGGCATCGGCCTGATGTTCTACGGCGTCGGCGAGCCGCTCCAGCTCTTCGCCACCCCGCAGCCCGGCTCCGGGCTGGAACCGCAGAGCGCGGCCGCCGCCCAGCAGGCCCTGGAGTTCTCGCTGTTCCACTGGACCCTGCACCCCTGGGCGATCTACGCGGTCGGCGGCCTCGCCCTCGCCTACACCACCTTCCGCAAGGGCCGCGGCAACCGCGTCTCCGCCGCCTTCGTCCCCCTCATCGGCCAGCGCGGCGCCGACGGCTGGGCCGGGCGGGCGATCGACCTGCTGGCCGTCTTCGCCACCGTCTTCGGCTCCGCCACCAGCCTCGGCCTCGGCGCGCTCCAAGTCGCCGACGGCCTCGGATACATCACCTCCGTGCGCAACACCCAGAACGCCCAGCTGGTCATCATCGGCTCGCTGACCGCCGCCTTCGTGCTCTCCGCCTTCTCCGGCGTCCACAAGGGCGTCAAGTGGCTCTCCACCGCGAACGTCGTCCTGGCCTCGCTGATCATGCTCTTCGTCTTCGTCTTCGGCCCGACGGTGTTCGCGCTGGACTCGATCCCCTCCACCGTCGGCGGCTACCTCTCCGACCTGCTCGGCATGTCCACCCAGACCGGGGCCTTCACCGACGAGAGCTGGCTCGGCTCCTGGACGATCTTCTACTGGGCCTGGTGGCTCTCCTGGGCGCCCTTCGTCGGCACCTTCATCGCGCGCATCTCCCGCGGCCGCACCGTCCGGCAGTTCCTGATCGGCGTGCTGCTGGTGCCCAGCGGGGCGACCGTGATCTGGTTCTGCGTGATGGGCGGCACCGCGATCCGGCTGGTCAGCACCGGTGCGGCCGACCTGGTCTCGACCATCCCGAAGGGTGCGGAGGCCTCCCTGTTCGAGATGCTGCGCTCGCTGCCGCTCGGTACCGTCACCAGCGTGGTCGCCGTCCTGCTGGTGATGACCTTCTTCATCACCAGCGCCGACTCCGCCTCGCTCGTCCTCGGCTCGCTCTCCAGCCGCGGCTCACTGCACCCGAGCACCTGGCTCGTGGTGGTCTGGGGCGTGCTGATGGGCGGGGTCGCGGCCGCCCTGCTGCTGGCCGGCGGGCTCACCGCGCTGCAGAACGCGACGATCCTGGTGGCGCTGCCGTTCGTGGTCGTGATGCTGCTGCTGTGCGTGTCCCTGGTGAAGGAGCTCCGCGAGGACCCGGCCGCCGGCCCCTCCCGTTTCCACCCCGCGCACGGCCTGCGCGACGCCGTCCGGGTCGCCGTCGGCGAAGCCCTCGCCGAACGCGGACGACCGCGCTGACCAGCGCGTACGCCCCACCCGCGGGAGTGGGGCGTACGCGGCCAACCGACGCCCAACACCCGTCCGGACTTCACCCGCGCGTACCGACCGTTCACACCGCCCTGGAACCCTCCCTGTCATGAACGCCAGCCCTCAGGCGCCCTACCAGGAACCGCGCTTCCCGCTCCCCCAGCGCCACCGCCGCCTTCTCGCCAGCACCGCCGTCCTCGCCTCCGTCGCCCTCGGCGCGCTCGGGGTCGGCGCCACCGTCGAAACCGTCCAGCACGGCACCCTCGCCACTGCCACGGCCACCGCGAGAAAGTGACCGGCAGGCCCCCCGACCGACCCCTTCAGCACCGCCGTCCGCACCCGGACGCGGTGCTTTCGGCTTTCACGGGGGACGCCGCTCAGGCGCGCCGTTGCTCCCGGGCGCCGGCCGGGCGGGGGACCGCCGGCGCAGGGCGGGAATGGCGGCCGGTGCCGGGAGCGGGCCGCAGGTCGGGCGCGGGGGCGTAACGGGCGGCGGGCGGGCGCAGCAGCCAGCCCGGGGGGCGGGTGCCGCGGGGGGTGGGGGTGATCAGGCCGAGGCGGTGGAGCAGGTCGAGGGCGTCCCGGCGCAGCGCGGTACGGTCGGCGAGGTAGTCGCGGTGCCAGCCGGCCGGGAGGCCGTACTCGTCGGCGATGTCGCCGAGAACGCCGTCTATCAGCGCGTCGGGGATCGGGACGTCGCCGCCGGTGGTGGTCTCGCCGGGCAGCGGACGGACCTCCTCGACCAGCCGTTCGAGCAGCAGCAGGGTGGCCTGGGGCAGGGTGCCGGCGCCGGGGAGGGCGAGGTCGGTGAGTTCGTCGGCCGGGTCGAGCAGGGCGACGCCCTCGGCTCGCAGCTCGGTCTCCAGACCGAGGAAGTCGGCGAGCGCGGCCGGGCCGCTCAGCCGGTGCTCGTGCAGCCAGGCCCGCCGGTCCGCGGGGAGGTCGGCGGCGAGGACGGCGGGGGTCTCGGCGAGCAGACGGCGCACGGCGGTGGCGGGTTCGGCGTCGGCGGCGCGGTGGATGAGGTCGGCGGCGTCGGCGGCGAGGGCGGGCGGGCCGGCCGGGACGGCGCGGGCGAGTTCGCGGTCGACGGTCAGCACGGCGGTCCGCACCGCCGGATCGGCCGGGTCGGCCGGGTCGACCAGGTCGGCGGGCTCGGCCCGGTCGGTCGGCAGGCCGCCGAGGATCTGCCAGTCGGCGAGCGCGGCGAGGGCCATCGCGCGGTCGGCCGGGCCGGCGGCGAGCCCGGGCGCGGCGACGCGCATGGCGTCGAGCAGCCGCCCGTACGGGAGTTGCTCGGGTGCGTCGACGAGCAGGGCCAGGGCGAGGGCGAGTTGGGCGTAGCCGGCGGGGGTGAACGGGGCGCCGGTGGCGGGGTGTTCGAGGCGGCGGGCGGCGCCGGGGCCGAGGCCGGCCTTGCAGAGCCGGGCGTGCCAGGGGCCGACGACGAGCCGGTAGCCGAGCAGGGTGTCGAAGCGTTCGACGAGCCAGTCGCGGTGACGGCGGATCAGCGGGAAGCCGTCGGCATGCGGGCCGGAGGCGGTGACCAGCGGATGGGCGAGCAGCAGCCGGGCGGCTATGCGGCGTTCGGCGGCGGGCAGGCCCGGGACCTCGGGGACGTCGGCGACCTCGGCAACGGGGAGGCCGGGCCCGGCCACCGGGGCGGGGGGCGTCGGCAGGTCCTGGTCGGAACGATCCTGCGCGCCCGGCACCGGGCGGGTGCGCTCGGGCTTGCGGTGCCTGCCGGGCCTGCCCGGCTTGGCGCCTGACCGCACGACGGGCAGCGCGGAGGCGTCCCGCCGGGCCCGGCGCAGGCCGCCGGCGGTGCGGGCCTCGCGGGAGCGCTGGGCGGCGGTGGCGTGCGCGGTCGGGCCGTGCCACCAGCTGACGTCGGCGTCGCAGGCGGCGTCGGACGCGGCCTCGGCGGGGGCGCCGAGGTGGCGGGCCGGGTAGAGGCCGAAGGCGGCGGTGCACAGGTCGTCGGCGGTGCCGGGGGTGGCGGCGGCGAACCAGTGGGCGAGCCGCAGCAGGCCGGGGTCAGGCGAGAGCACGGGGTCGGTCGAGAGCACGGGGTCGGAGGCGGGTCCAGGGGCCTGCGCGGCGTCAGCACGGGGGCCGGACACGGCTTCGGGAGCGGCCTCAGCTGCGGGTTCGTGTACGGCGAGGACGGCGTCGGCGGTCCCTCGCCCCGTCCCGCCCGTGCGCCCGTCCGGCCTTCCGGCGGCCACCCGGGTGGCGCCGACCGCGTACTCCTGCTGCTCCATGTCGGGGACCAGACTAGACGGTGGCCGGGTCACCCGGTGGCAGCAACCGGCCTCGCGCCGAAGTGGCCGACCGCCCTCCGCTACGCCGCCGGCCCGGCCGGGCCCGCCGCCACCGCGTCATCCACCGGGCACCGCCGGGGTTACGCACCGGTAACCCGCTCTTCCGTCGTACGGGCGGGTCGCTTAGGGTCGGTCCCGCTCCCCCACCGCCCGACCCCGGAGGTCAGCAGCCGCATGAGCATCCGTACGACCACCCGTGCCGTCCTCGGCGGGCGCCTGCGCTCGGCCACCGGCCTGCTCGGCGGCTTCGCGGCCACCTCCGCGACGCACCTGGGCGCGATCCTGTCCGGCGCCTCCGTACTGCAGAACGCCACCAAGCCGGCCCTGATGCCGCTGCTGGCCGCGCACAGCGTCACCACGGCGGCCGCCGCCGGGCGGCGGGCACCGAAGGAGCTGGCGCCCGCACTGCTGCTGAGCGCGGGCGGGGACGTGCTGCTCCAGCTGAAGAACGACACCGCGTTCCTGGCCGGGATGGGCTCGTTCGCGGCGGCGCACGTCTGCTACGTGACGATGTTCGTCCGGCGCGGGGCGCTGACCGACCGCCGGCGGGCCCTGGTGGTCGCGGCCGCGTACGCGACGGCCTGGGCGGGCATGATCGGGCAGCTCTGGCCGGACCTCGGGGACCTGCAGATCCCGGTGGCCGGCTACAGCCTGCTGCTGGCCTCCACCGCCGTCACCTCGGCCGGGCTGGGCTGGCGGACCGGGCTGGGCGGGGCCCTGTTCCTGCTCTCCGACACGCTGATCGCCACCCAGCTGGCGAAGTGGCGGGAGCTGCCGGGGCATCAGTTCTGGATCATGGCGACGTACGTCCTGGCCCAGTACCTGCTGGCCGGCGGCATCCTCCGGCACGAGCACGAACGGGACCACGGGCGGGAGCACGAGCGCGAGCACGGGCAGCGGGGCGGGCGGGCGCCCGAGCCGCAGGCCGGCTGAGACGCCTGCGCGCCGCCGGCCCCGTCAGGGTCCGGCGACGCGCGGAGGAAACGCGGGGCGACGGCGCGAGGGGCCATCAGGCACTGCGCCGTCGCAGCAGCCAGAAGCCGCCGATGCCGCCCGCGACCAGGGCCGCGCCCCCGGCGAGCTCCGCCGGGTCGGACGCGACCGAGCCGCCGAAGCCGGTCTCCACGGCGCCGTGCGGGGCGATCTGCTGGCCGCCGGCGCCGGACTGGCCGAGCGAGCCCGCCCACTCGCCGGCCGCCTTGCCCCAGTCCCCGAGGCCCTTGTCGGAGCCGACGCCATTGCCGGATCCCAGGCCATTGCCGGAACCGAGCCCATTGCCGGAACCGGGCCCCTTGTCGGAACCGGGCCCCTTGTCGGAACCGAGGCCATTGCCGGAGCCGGGCCCCTTCCCCGAACCGAGGCCATTGCCGGAACCGGGCCCCTTTCCCGAACCCGGGCCATTGCCAGAACCGGGCCCCTTCTCCGAACCCGGGCCATTGCCGGAACCGGGCCCCTTGTCGGAGCCGAGGCCTTTGTCGGAACCGGCCTGGGACGGGCCGACCGAGGCCTCGCCGTCCCTGGCGGATGCGAGGGGGGCCGTCAGGCCGGTCAGTACCGTCGCGCCGATCAGGGCGGCGGCGGCCGTACGCATGGGGCGCATGCCGGAACCTCCGGAATTCTCGGGCGCAGCCGGGGGACTCCGATGTCCCGTGGTCGAACAACTGCACCCGGTCATTCCCCGACGGTAGGCAGGCCGCCCGGGCCCGGCCACCGGTCTGGACCGTTCGGGTTACCGCCCCTCACCCAACGTGACTCACAGGTCGAGGTCCACCACGACCGGCGCGTGGTCCGAGGTGCCCTTGCCCTTGCGGGCCTCACGGTCCACGTAGCTGTCGGAGACGGCGTCGGCGAAGGCCTTGTTGGCGTAGGTGAGGTCGATCCGCATGCCCCGGTTCTTCGGGAAGGCCAGCTGGCGGTAGTCCCAGTAGGTGTAGGGGTGGTCGTACTTGAGCGGGCGCGGCACCACGTCGTGCAGGCCCGCCTCGCCGAGGGCCTCCAGCGCGGCCCGCTCGGCGGGGGTGACGTGGGTGAGGCCCTCGAAGGCGGCGATGTCGTAGACGTCCTCGTCGGTCGGGGCGATGTTGAAGTCCCCGAGGACGGCGAACGGGCGGGGCCCGGCGGCGTCCTCGACGGCGGCCTGACGCAGGGCCTCCAGCCACTCCAGCTTGTAGCGGTAGTGGGCGTGGTCGACCTCGCGGCCGTTGGGCACGTAGACCGACCAGACCCGGACCGGGCCGCAGGTGGCGGCGACGGCGCGCGGCTCGACGTCGGGCAGCAGGGCGCCGTCGGCGAGGTAGCCGGGCTGGCCCGGCAGGTCGCGCACCACGTCGTCCAGGCCGAGCCGGGAGACGATCGCGACGCCGTTCCACCGGCCGGTACCGTGCGCGGCCGTCTCGTAGCCGAGCGCGCGCACCTCCTCGTACGGGAAGGCGTCGGCCGCGCACTTGAGCTCCTGGAGGCAGAGCACGTCGGGCTTGGCGCTCTCCAGCCACTCCAGGAGCTTGGGCAGCCGCGCGGTGACGGAGTTGATGTTCCAGGTGGCGATGCGGACGGTCACGGCGGGCGGCCTTCCCGGTGGTTCGGTACGGACGAGTGGATCGGTACGGACGGGCGCTTCGGTACGGACAGGTGCTTCGGTACGGCGAGGGGTGGGCACCCCCGCGAGGGAGGCCCACCCCGAACATACCGCCCGGCACTGACAGTCCCGGTCAGCCCGCGGGCCGCACCACCGCCGCGGAGCCGCCGCCGCGCCGGACCGGTTCGGCCGCGGCCGCCCACCGCCCGTCCGGCAGCCGTTCCACCCCGGTGGCGGCGCCGATCTCGGCGACGGACGTGAAGCTGTGCCCGAGCGCTTCCAACGCGGCCCGCTCGGGCAGCGCCAGGAAGGCCGGCTCGGCCTGGGTGGCGGCGGTGTTGCGCTGGCTGGCGCGCGGCGCGGCGATGGCCTGCTCCAGGCTCAGGCCCCGGTCGAGCCGCCCGAGCAGCACCTGCAGGGTGGTGGTGATGATCGTCGCGCCGCCGGGGCTGCCGGTGGCGAGCAGCGGTTCGCCGTCGCGCAGCACGATGGTCGGCGCCATCGAGGAGCGCGGCCGCTTGCCCGGGCCGGGCAGGTTGGGGTCGGGGACACCCGGGGCGAGCGGGGTGAAGTCGAAGTCGGTGAGCTCGTTGTTGAGCAGGAAGCCGCGGCCGGGGACGGTGATCCCGCTGCCGCCGGTCTGCTCGATGGAGAGCGTGTAGGCGACCACGTTGCCCCACCGGTCGGCCACGGTGAGGTGGGTGGTGTTGGGGCCCTCGTAGGGCTCGGCGACGGCGGGACCGGCCTCGGCGCAGCCGGCCGGGTGGCGCGGGTCGCCGGGGGCGAGCGGGCTGGTGAGGGCCCGGTCGGGGCTGATCAGGCAGGCCCGGGAGGCGGCGTAGCGCGCGGAGAGCAGTTCCTTCGTGGGGACGTCGCCGAAGGCCGGGTCGCCGACCCAGCGGTTGCGGTCGGCGAAGGCGATCCGGGAGGCGTCCAGGAAGTGGTGGTAGTACTGCGTGTCGCCGTACGTGCCGAGGTCGCCGTCCTCCAGGATGCCGAGCGCCTCACCGACGGTGGTGCCGCCGGAGCTGGAGGGGGCGATGGAGTAGACGTCGTAGTCGCGGTAGGCGACGTGGGTGGGGGCCTGGCGGTTGACCTGGTAGGCGGCGAGGTCGGCGGTGTCGACCTTGCCGGGGCGCGCCTTGCGGCCGGAGGCCGGGTCCACCGGCGGTTGCTGGACGGTGGTGGCGATGTCCTTGCCCAACTCGCCCTGGTAGAGGGCCCGGACGCCGTCCTTGGCGAGCAGCCGGTAGGTGGCGGCGAGGTCGGGGTTGCGCAGGACGGTGCCGACCTCGGGGGGCTTGCCGCCGGGCAGGAAGAGCTTGGCGGTGTCGGGGAAGTCCTTGAACCGGTCGTAGTTGTCGGCGGTCTGGCCGCGGAAGGTCCGGTCGACGACGAAGCCGTCGTCGGCGATCCGCTCGGCGGGCTTCAGGTTGTCGGCGAGCGGGCGGCTGCCCCACTGGCGCAGGGCGGTGTCCCAGGTGGCGGCGGTGCCGGGGACGCCGACGGACAGGCCGCTGGTGACGGCGTCGGCGAAGGCCAGCGGCTTGCCGCCCTCCAGGAACAGCCCGGTGTCGGCGGTGCGGCCGGCCACCTCGCGGCCGTCGATGGTGTGCACCCGGCCGGTGGCGTGGTCGTAGTAGACGAAGTACCCGCCACCGCCGATGCCGGAGGAGTAGGGCTCGGTGACGCCGAGGGCCGCCGCGGTCGCGACGGCCGCGTCGACGGCGTTGCCGCCCTTGCGCAACACCTCGATGCCGGCCGCGGTGGCGTCGGCGTCCACGCTGGACACCGCCCCGCCCCAGCCCACCGCCTCGGCGGCCTTCGGCGGCGGGGCCGCGCCCGCCGCCCCGGCCGGCCCGGCACAGGACCAGACCAGGGCGGTGGCGAGCAGCAGCGGTGGTGCGAGACGGGTCAGAGCCCTCATCCGGGTCCTCCTGAGTCGGCGTCAACTCCGTTGTTTCACAGGAGGCATGATTCCGACAACCACACCGCACCGCTACCACCCGGCAGTTGACGCGGCAGGAGGACCTCAGGAGGCGCTGCGCTCGACCCGGCGGCGTTTGATGGTGCGGAAGCGGCGGGCGACCTGTCGGGCGAGGTCGGCGGCGCCGACCAGGCCGGCCTCGTTGCCGAGGGCGGCGTGCACGATGGTGGCCTCGGGGCGGAAGCCGCGACCGGTGAGGGTGCGGCGGAAGGTGTCCCGGGCCGGGCCGAGCAGCAGGTCCCCGGCCTCGGAGACGCCGCCGCCGACGACGAAGCGGCCCGGGTCGAGCGCGGCGGCCAGGTTGGCGATGCCGACGCCGAGCCAGGTGCCGACCTCGTAGAGGAGTTCGGTGGCGGTCGGGTCGCCGTCCCGGGCGGCCTCGGTGACCAGTGGTCCGGTGATGCCCTCGACGGTGCCGCCGGCCCGGGCGAGCAGCGGCTGCACCACCGGGGACTCCTCGGCGACGAGCTCGCGGGCGTCGCGCACCAGTGCGTTGCCGGAGGAGTACTGCTCCCAGCAGCCGCGGTTGCCGCACGGGCAGCGGTGGCCGCCGGGCAGCACCTGCATGTGCCCGAACTCGCCCGCCAGGCCGTACTTGCCGCGGTCGACGTAGCCGTCGCGGACGACGGCGCCGCCGATGCCGGTGCCGAGGGTGAGCATCACCATGTGGTCCTCGCCGCGCCCGGCGCCGAAGCGCCACTCGGCCCAGGCGGCGGCGTTGGCGTCGTTCTCGACGATCACCGGGAACCGCAGCCGTTCGCTGAGCGCCTGCTTGAGCGGCTCGCCCCGCCAGTTCAGGTGCGGGGCGAACAGCACCGTGGAGCGGTCGGCGTCGACCCAGCCGGCCGCGCCGATGCCGACCGCGTGGACGTCGTGCCGGTCGGCGAGCTCCAGCACCAGCTCGACGATGACGTCCTCGACGACCTTGGCGCTCTTGCTCTTGTGGGGGGTGTCGGTGCGCAGCTTCTCCAGCACCTTGCCCTCGCCGTCCACCACCCCGGCGACCACCTTGGTGCCGCCGATGTCGACGCCGATGGTGGGCAGCCGCAGTATCCCGGCGGGCAGGGCGCGGCGCCGGCGCTCGGCCCGCGGGCCGAGGCCGAGGAGGTTGGGCAGGACGGCCGGCCGGGTGCTGCCTTGGGGGCTGTTCACGGCTTCGGACGCTCCTCACGGGGCTCGGGGTCAGTGGGTCGGGCCAGCTCGTGCGAGAGCTCGGCGAGGTCGGAGCCGCCGGCCATCTCGGTGGTGAGCTGTTCGAGGCCGATCTCGGCACGCGGGTGGCTGCCGGCCATCCGGCCCCGCTTGAGCAGGGTGAAGTGGTCGCCGACCAGGTACGCGTGGTGCGGGTTGTGGGTGATCAGGACGACCCCGAGCCCGGCGTCGCGGGCGGCGGTGACGTACTTGAGCACCACCCCGGACTGCTTGACGCCGAGCGCCGCGGTCGGCTCGTCCAGGATCAGCACCTTGGCGCCGAAGTGGACGGCCCGGGCGATCGCCACGCACTGGCGCTGGCCGCCGGAGAGGGTGCCGATCGGGCGGTCGACGTCGTGCAGGTCGACGCCCATCCGGGCGAGCGCCTCGCGGGTGGTGGCGCGCATCCCGTCGGCGTCCAGGCGCAGGCCGCCCCAGCGGCGGTGGCCCTGCTCGGAGCCGAGGAAGAAGTTGCGCCAGACCGGCATCAGCGGGACGACGGCGAGGTCCTGGTAGACGGTGGCGATGCCGCGGTCCAGGGCCTGGCGCGGGGAGGCCAGGCGGACCTCCTCGCCGCCGATGCGGTAACGGCCCTCGTCGTGCTGGTGCAGCCCGGCGATGATCTTGATCAGGGTGGACTTGCCGGCCCCGTTGTCGCCGAGCACGCAGCTGATCTCGCCGGCGTGCAGGGTGAGCGAGACGTCCTCCAGGGCGCGGACGGTGCCGTAGGTCTTGCCGACGCCCTCCAGCGCGAGCAGTTCGCTGTTCATCGCGGCCCCCGTTCGGCCTGGCGCTTGACGTAGGCGTTCAGCAGGGCGGCCAGCAGCAGCATCGCGCCGAGGAAGAACTTGAACCAGTCCGGGTTCCACTGGGCGTAGATGATCCCCTTGCTGGCCATGCCGAAGATCAGCGCGCCGAGCGCGGAGCCGACCACCGAGCCGTAGCCGCCGGTGATCAGGCAGCCGCCGATGACGGCCGCGACGATGTAGATCAGCTCGTTGCCGACGCCCTCGCCGGACTGCACGGTGTCGAAGGAGAACAGCAGGTGCTGGCCGAGCACCCAGGCGCCGAAGCCGACGCCGAGGTAGAGCAGCGTCTTGGTGCGGGCGACCGGCACCCCGACCGCGCGGGCGGCGGCCGCGTCGCCGCCGACGGCGAAGATCCAGTTGCCGAAGCGGGTGCGCAGCAGCACCCAGCTGCCGACCGCGAGCAGGCCGAGCCACCACCAGACGGTGGCCTTGACGGTCAGCCCGCCGACGGTGACCTCGGAGGCGAATAGCCAGCGGCAGGCGGCGAAGCCCTCCATGTCGGAGATCGGCTTGGTGGAGACCGTCCCGGAGACCAGCTTGGTGACGCCGAGGTTGGCGCCGGTCAGCATCAGGAAGGTGCCCAGGGTGACGATGAAGCTGGGCAGCCTGGTGCGGCCGAGCATCCAGCCGTTGAAGGCCCCGACGGCGAGGGTGGCGGCGAGCGAGACCAGCACGCCCACCCAGGTCACCGCGGTGAACTGGTAGGAGACCATCGAGGAGGTCAGCGCGGCGGTGGTGACCAGCACACCGGCCGACAGGTCGAACTCGCCGCCGATCATCAGCAGCGAGACCGGGACGGCCATGATCCCGATGGTGGACGCCGCGTAGAGCACGGTACCCAGCGAGGCGACCCGCAGGAAGGGTTCGGCGGCCAGGGCGAACACCGTGAAGACCGCGACGGCGGCGATCAGCGAGCCGAGCTCGGGGCGGGCCAGGAGCCGGCGCAGTGCGGCCGGGCGGTCCTGGGCGAGGACGTCGGTGGTGCTCACCTCGTCCCCCTCGCGACGTACTCGGCGAGCGCGTCGGCGTCGTCCTTGGTCAGGATCTGCGGGCCGGTCGCGACGGGCTTGCCGCCGCCGAGCATGTCCAGGTTGGACTTGTACAGCCAGAGCAGGTCGACGCCCTCGTAGCCCTGCAGGTAGGGCTGCTGGTCGACGGCGAAGCCGACGCTGCCGGACTTGAGCCCGGACACCACCTGCGGTCCCAGGTCGAAGGTGTCGAGCTCGACGGCGCGGTGGACGTCCTGGACGGCCTGCAGACCGGTGGCCGCCATCGGGCCGGAGAGGGTGAGCACGGTGTCGATGGCCGGGTCGGCCTGGAGCTTGGCGGAGATCGCGGCGCGGGCGTCGGGCATGTTGACGCCGTCCACGTACATCACCTGGAAGGCGCCGGCGGCCTTGGACCGGGCGCCGGAGCAGCGCTGCTCCTGGCCGACGTTGCCCTGCTCGTGGATGACGCAGAGCACGTTCTTGCGGCCGCGGCCGGCCAGCTCGGTGCCGGCCGCCTGGCCGGCGGTGGACTCGTCCTGGCCGATGTGGGTGAGGGCGCCGAACTTCGCGGAGTACTCCTGGCCGGAGTTGACGGTGATCACGGGGATGCCGGCGGCCTTGGCCTTGCCGAGGACGTCGGCCATCGCGTCGCCCTTGGCGAGGGTGACCAGCAGGCCGTCGACCTTCTGGTCGATGGCGGCCTGGACGAGCTGGACCTGGTTCTGGGTCTGCGCGTCGTTGGAGTACAGGAAGGTGATGTTGTCCTTGGCGGCGGCCTGCTCGGCGCCCTTGCGCACGCTGTCCCAGAAGGCGTCGCCGGCTCCCGCGTGGGTCACCATGGCGACTTTCCAGCGCGGGGTGGTGACGGCGCTGCCGGCGGAGGCCGCGGCCTTGGCGCGGGCCTCCTCGGCGCGTCTGCCTCCGGTACTGCTGCAACCGGCCGCGGTGACCGCGAGAGCCAGGACGGCGCAAACGGGCCAGAAGCGGCGGGACGGGCGAAAGCGGGTTGTGCTCATCCCCATAGTCTCTCTGCCCGGCCCGCGCGCTCACGCACCGCCTCGCCCGGCGGCGTGCGCCGCCCGGGAGGTAAGGTGCCCCGGGGGACCTTTCCTGGAAGTTCGCTGGACATCTCGTCCGGACGACGGCCGTCCGGGTGGCAGACTAAGCGCCGACCCGAAACAGGAACATCCCGGAAACGTGATGTTCCTCTCAGGTTCCGCACAGATTTGGATGGCAACCGATCATCGGTTCCCCGCCGTCTGATGCCATTGGAGTGCGTTCGGGCGAGTGGGGCCCGGGCGGCCAGCAACCCGGATACGAGAACTTGATGCAACTGACAGGTACGCCATTCCTCATCCTCACCGTCATCCTGGTGCCGGTGTCCATCACGGTGGCGCTGCTGTTCTGGGGGAAGGTCCGCGGATCGAACCCGGTGCGGATCCTGTCCCGACTGGTCATGATCATGTTCTGCCAGGTCACGGCCGTGCTGATGGTCTTCGTGATGGTCAACAACGCCAACCTGATCTACGGCAACTGGGACGACCTGCTCGGCACCGGTGACCACGTCCGGGCCGTGCCCTCGCTCCCGCCGGCCGAGCCGGGCGCCCCCGCCGGCAACCAGGGCGGCGACGCCGCCAAGCAGCCGCCGAAGATCACCCAGAAGTTCGCCGGCGTGAACGACCCCGCCGTTCCCAACGACGTCCAGAAGACCGAGCTCAAGGGCCAGGTGTCCGGGGTCGACGGCGAGGTGCTGGTCTGGCTGCCGCCGCAGTACAACGACCCGGCGTTCAAGGACAAGAAGTTCCCGGTGGTCGAGCTGATCCCCGGCTACCCGGGCTCCTCCTCCACCTGGTACGGCACCCTCAAGGTCTCCGAGCAGCTCAAGCCGCTGATGCAGCAGGGCAAGGTCGCCCCCTTCATCCTGGTCTCGCCGCGCACCCTGCTCCTCGGCAACCACCAGGACGCCGGCTGCACCGACATCCCCGGCAAGATCAACGCCGACGCCTGGATCACCCGGGACGTCCCGCAGATGGTCCTGGACAACTTCCGCGCCGACCCCTCCTCGGACCGCTGGGCGATCGCCGGCTACTCGGCCGGCGCCCACTGCGCGGCCAAGCTGTCCCTGGCGCACCCCAACCGGTACCGGGCCGGCATCTCGATGTCCGGCTACAACGACCCGGCGGCCGAGTCGGACTCCCTGGTCGGCAAGGACCCGAAGCTGCGCGAGGCCAACAACCCGATCACCATCCTGAAGACCGCCCAGACACCGCCGAAGGTCAACCTCTTCATCAGCGGCAAGAAGGGCGACGGCCTGGAGGACGCCCAGGCGATCGCCGCGGCGGCCAAGGAGCCGACCAAGGTCCAGGTCCAGGAGAGCAACGGCCCGCACACCACCGAGCTGTGGAAGACCATGGTGCCGAGCGTCTTCGAGTGGCTGACCGGGGTCATCCCGGCGCAGTAACCACGACCGCAAGGAGGAGGGCCCGCCGCGACTGCTCGCGGCGGGCCGTCCTCGTACGCGGGCCGCCCTGGTCTCGGGCCGTCCTCGTACGCGGGCCGTCAGGCCAGTTCGAGCGCCAGGTAGAAGTCCACCCGGTCCTCCAGCCGGGAGAGGTCACGGCCGGTCAACTCCTCGATCCGGCCGATCCGGTAGCGCAGGGTGTTGACGTGGACGTGCAGCTGCGCGGCGCAGCGCGTCCAGGAGCCGTCCGAGCGCAGGAAGGCCTCCAGGGTGCGGACCAGGTCCGCCTGGTGCTCGATGTCGTACGCGATCACCTTGTCCAGCAGCCGGCTGCGGAAGGCCCGGCGGACCTCGTCCGGGACTGCCGCCAGCAGCAGCACGTGCGAGGCCAGCTCCTCGGGGCCGGCCACGCAGACCCGGCCGACCCGGGCGGCGGCGATCCGGCGGGCGTGCCGGGCCTCCTCCAGGGCGCCGCGCAGGCCGCCGGCCTCGGAGGCGGGGGCGGAGACGCCGAGGGTGATCCGGCCCTCCGAACCGAGGCCGGCCTCCAGCGGGGCGAGCAGGTCGCGCAGGGTCTCGGCGGGCACCGAGCCCTCCAGGACGGGCAGCACCACCACGGCGCCCGAGCCGGCCCCGGCGACCAGGGCGCGGTCGGTGGTGCCGCCCAGTGCCTCCTCCAGGACGGCGCGCACCGCGCCCTCCGGCAGGCCGGTCCCCTCGGCGCTGAGCACCAGCCAGGAGGCTTCCGGGGCCTGGGGTTTGGGCTCGGGGCTCTCGTAGCGGGCGGCCATCGCCGAGGAGGCGTACAGGGTGCGGCTGATCTCGGCCGGGTCGGCGTCGCGCTGCAGCAGGGTCAGCACCTCGTCGGCGAGGCGGCGGCGCAGCCGGCGGCCCTCGTCGCGGCGGTGGCGCTCGGCGGCGACCAGGCGGGCCAGGTTCTCGGCGAGCTGCTGGCGCTTGGTGGTCCACTCGGTGACGTCGCCGGCCACGGCGAGCACCCAGTCGGCGAGCGGCGTCTCGTGCTCGGCCGAGACCGGGGCGGGCAGCAGCGAGTAGGAGCCGCCGGCCAGGCGGGCCCGGTGCGGGGGGCGGCGGCGCTGGCGCTGGGCACCCAGATGGGCGCGGACCAGCTGGTCGCGGTCCTCGGCCGGCAGGCGGTCGGCGGGGCCGGCGATCACCGCGCCGGTGGGGGTGAGCACCCAGCAGTCGAGGTCGAGGTCGCCGCCGAGCAGGTCCAGCACGGCGTCCAGCCCGCCGCCACCGGCCGCCGAGACCAGCAGGCGGTGCCGGTCGACGAGGGCGGCGAGGTCCGCGGCGCGGTCGGCGGAGACCTGGCGGCCGATGAACTCGGTGACGGTGCCGAAGGCGATGTCGTCGGGGACGGCCAGCAGCGGCATCCGGTGCCGGCGGCAGGCCTCGACCAGGTCCTCGGGCACCGGGCCGACCTCGGCCTCGCCGGCCGCCAGGGCCACCGCGCCGCCGGCCGCGAGGGTCCGCACGAACCGCTCGGAGTCGGCCGGGCCGGTGCGCCACAGCATGCCGGTGAGCACCAGTTCGCCGCCGTGCAGGTAGCGGCCGGGGTCGTGCAGGTCCGTGGTCATGACGCCGCTGACCTGCCGGTCCAGCTCGTCCTCGGCCGCGAGCAGGCGCAGTCGCGGGGCGCCGGGGGCGAGCAGGTCACGGACACGCATCCGCGGACTCCTTACAGGGGCTGAGGGTGGGGTGGGGCTGAACGTGGGAGGCCCGAGCGTTCGGTCCGGGGGTCACAGTGTGCCCGAACATCCGTGCTTGGCGTTACGTCCGGGCGGGCGGCCGGATCACGGGCCCATCGCTTGCGAATCACGGCCGGATTACGGTCGTAGGTAGCACCTGGTGAACACCTGGGCTGCGCGATTGTCCTCCTTAGAGGAACGTACAGGATGCCGGGCGGGAGCACAGCCGGGGCTTCATGCCATCGGTGACTGCCAGCGGGCCCCGCCGCGGCGGTTCACTGGGCCACACGCCGCCGGACACAACCCGGTGACCGGGGCCCGACGCGGAGGCGACGAAGCGGTATGAGAGGTCCGAACACCGAGTTCCGGGCACTGTGCCCACCCGTTCGGCAGGCGACGACTTGAGGAGACACCCGCATGGAGTTCCTTCGGCCCGCTACCTGGGACGAGGCACTCGCGGCGAAGGCTGAGTACCCGACCGCGCTGCCCATCGCGGGCGGTACGGACGTCATGGTCGAGATGAACTTCGACGTGCACCGGCCATCCGCGATTCTCGATCTGAACCGCATCACCGAGCTCACCCAGTGGTCGAACGACGGCGGCGTCGTCAGACTCGGCGCCTCCGTCCCGTACGCCCGGATCATCGACGAGCTGTCCGGGCCGCTGCCCGGGCTGGCGCTGGCGGCCCACACCGTCGGCTCGCCGCAGATCCGCAACCGCGGCGGCGTCGGCGGCAACCTCGGCGCGGCCTCCCCGGCCGGCGACTCCCACCCGGCGCTGCTGGCGGCCGGCCGGGACGTGTTCGTCGAGGCGGCCTCCGTGCGCGGCACCCGGCTGATCCCGATCGACGACTTCTACGTCGGTGTGAAGCGCAACAGCCTGGCGGCCGACGAGCTGATCCGGGCCGTGCACATCCCGGTGGCGGACGGCCCGCAGCAGTTCTCGAAGATCGGCACCCGCAACGCCATGGTGATCGCGGTCTGCGCCTTCGGTTTCGCCCTTCACCCGAAGGACGGCACCGTCGGCACCGGCATCGGTTCGGCCGCCCCCACGCCGCGCCGCGCCGTCGAGGCCGAGGAGTACCTGCGGGGCGTGCTCGCCGAGCGCGGGCTCTGGGAGTCCGGCGACCTGCTGGGCACCGAGGTGATCCAGCGCTTCGGCGAGCTGGTCAAGGCCGCGGCCTCGCCGATCGACGACGTCCGGGGCACCGCCGACTACCGCCGGCACGCGCTGGCCGTGATGGCCCGCCGCACCCTCACCTGGACCTGGAACGACTACAGCAAGCAGATCAGGAGCGCGGCATGAGGGTGACGTTCACCGCCAACGGCAAGCCGGTCGAGGCCGACGACGTCTGGGAGGGCGAGAGCCTCCTGTACGTGCTGCGCGAGCGGGTCGGCCTGCCGGGCTCCAAGAACGCCTGCGAACAGGGCGAGTGCGGCTCCTGCACGGTCTACCTGGACGGCGTACCGGTCTGCAGCTGCCTGGTCGCGGCCGGCCAGGTGCAGGACCGCGAGGTCCGCACGGTCGAGGGCCTGACCGACGAGAACGGCGAACTGGGCCTGGTCCAGCAGGCGTTCGTCGACGCCGGCGCCGTCCAGTGCGGCTTCTGCACCCCCGGCCTGCTGGTGCAGACCGACGCGCTGCTGGACCAGGACGCCCAGCCGAGCGACAACGACATCCGCGAGGCGCTGTCGGGCAACCTCTGCCGCTGCACGGGCTACGAGAAGATCATGGACGCGGTGCGGCTGGCGTCCGCCCGCAAGTGCGCCGGCAAGGGGGCTTCGGAATGAGCGAGCGAAGCGAACGAATCATCGAAGGGTGCGCATTGTGCGAAGCGCCCGCCGAGCGCAGCGAGGTGGCCGCATGAGCGCTCGCACCATCCAGGGTCAGAAGAACCTCCAGAACATCAACCAGGCGTCCAAGGACGGCATCGGCGGCTCGCCGCTGCGCCCGGACGGCAACCTGAAGGTCAAGGGCGAGTTCGCGTACTCCTCCGACATGTGGCACGAGGACATGCTCTGGGGCACGGCGCTGCGCTCGCCGCACCCCCGCGCCACCATCCTCTCGGTGGACATCTCCGAGGCGCTCAAGGTGCCCGGCGTCTACGCCGTCCTCACCCACCAGGACATCCCGGGCTCGAAGTACTACGGCCTGGAGATCCAGGACCAGCCGGCCCTGGCCATCGACAAGGTCCGCTACCACGGCGAGGCGATCGCGCTGGTCGCGGCCGACCACCCGGAGACGGCCCGCCGCGCGGTGAAGAAGATCAAGGTCGAGTACGAGGTGCTCACCCCGATCGTCACCGAGGAGCAGTGCCTCGACCCCGGGACGTACGGCTACGTGCACGAGCCGCACGAGTACAAGTCGCACGCGTACGGCAACATCTGCCACGAGCAGCGGCTGGTCTCCGGCCTCGGCGTGACCGACGAGGTCCGCGCGCTGGCGGACGTCATCGTCAGCGGCGACTACGAGGTCGGCATGCAGGACCAGGCCTTCCTCGGCCCCGAGTCCGGCCTCGCGGTGCCCGCCGAGGACGGCGGCATCGACCTCTACGTCGCCACCCAGTGGCTGCACGTGGACCGCGAGCAGATGGCCCCGGTGCTCGACCTGCCCGAGGAGAAGGTCCGGCTCACCCTGGCCGGCGTCGGCGGCGCCTTCGGCGGTCGCGAGGACATCTCGATGCAGATCCACGCCTGCCTGCTGGCCCAGCACACCGGCAAGCCGGTCAAGATCGTCTACGCCCGCGACGAGTCCTTCTACGGCCACGTGCACCGCCACCCTGCGAGGATGCACTACGAGCACGGCGCCACCCGTGACGGCAAGCTGGTCTTCGCCGACTGCCGGATCGTGCTGGACGGCGGCGCGTACGCCTCCGCCTCGCCCGCCGTGGTCGGCAACGCGGCCTCGCTCGGGCACGGCCCGTACGTGATCCCGAACGTGAAGATGCACGCCATCGCGCTCTACAGCAACAACCCGTCCTGCGGCGCGATGCGCGGCTTCGGCGCCGTCCAGGCCGCGTTCGGCTACGAGTCGCAGATGGACAAGCTGGCCGCCGAACTCGGCCTGGACCCGGTCGAGTTGAGGCAGCTCAACACCATGTCGGAGGGCGACTACATGCCCACCGGCCAGCAGATCGACTCCCCCGCCCCGGTCGCCGACCTGCTGCGGCGCGCCAAGGAGATGCCGCTGCCGCCGCCGCTGGACACCGCGCACCTGGACGTGCGCCAGCTCCCCGGCGCGCTGTCCAACACCTCGCACGGCGAGGGCATCGTGCGCGGCGTCGGCTACTCCGTCGGCATCAAGAACGTCGGCTTCTCCGAGGGCTTCGACGACTACTCCACCGCCCGGGTGCGCCTGGAGGTGATCGGCGGCGAGCCGGTCGCCATGGTGCACACCGCGATGGCGGAGGTCGGCCAGGGCGGCGTGACCGTGCACGCCCAGATCGCCCGCACCGAGCTGGGCGTCGAGCAGGTCACCATCCACCCGGCCAACACCGAGGTCGGCTCGGCCGGCTCGACCTCCGCCTCGCGCCAGACGTACATGACCGGCGGCGCCGTGAAGCTGGCCGCCGAGGCGGTCAAGCGGGCGCTGATCGAGAAGGGCCGCCGCCGCTACGGCTGGACCCACGACGACATCACGCTGGCCGGCGGGAAGGTCGTCTCGGCCCGCTCCGGGGCGCTGGTCTCCATGGTCGACCTGCTCGGCGACGAGGCCATCGACCTCACCCGCGAACACCACCACCGCCCGACCGTCCCGTTCGACAAGGAGACCGGGCAGGGCTTCGGCCACGTCCAGTACACCTTCTGCGCCAACCGCGCGGTCGTCGACGTGGACGTCGAACTGGGCCTGGTCAAGGTGGTCGAGCTCACCGCCGTCCAGGACGTCGGCAAGGCGCTCAACCCGCTCTCCGTCGTCGGCCAGATCCAGGGCGGCTGCACCCAGGCGCTCGGCCTCGCGGTGATGGAGGAGATCATCGTGCGGGACGGGAAGGTGCGCAACGCCTCCTTCACCGACTACCTGATCCCCACCATCCTGGACACCCCGCCGATCCCGGTGGAGATCCTCGAACTGCCCGACCCGCACGCCCCGTACGGGCTGCGCGGCGTCGGCGAGGCCCCGACCGTGTCGGCGACGCCGTCGATCGTGGCCGCCATCCGCAACGCCACCGGGCTGGCGCTCAACCGGATCCCGGTCCGGCCCGAGCACCTGACCACGGAACTCCCGGGCTGACAGCGGGACTTCAACCTCCCCGGGGCGGCGACCGTCTTCCCCGCCGCCCCGGGGCCGCACCACCCGTGCGCCACCTTCCGTCGCACCACCTTTGCGCCTTCTGTCGCACCACCCTCTGTCGCACCACCTCTGCACCTTCTGTCGCACCGCACACGCACGCACCATCCGCTGCCTCTCCCACGCCGGGGTTCTGCAGCGGTGCGCACCACCCACGCACCGCGGGCACCGCCACAGAGCGTGCCTCCCAGTGAGTCGAACAGTCCCCCTGCGCCAACCTCGTTGACTGGCGATCAGGTCGGCTCGCCCACCCCAACCCCCTTTGACACTTGGGAGTGGACATGACCCGGATCCCCACGGAACCCGGCCCCACCGAAGACAGACCCCTCAGCGAAGACGGGCCCCTCAGCGAAGACGGGCCCGCCGAGGCCGACACCCCCACGTCGGCCCCGCACGCACGACCGAGGAACGCGGTCGACGCGTACTTCAGGATCTCGGCCCGGGGATCGACGCTCGCCAACGAACTACGGGGTGGCCTCACCACCTTCATGGCGATGGCGTACATCATCCTGCTCAACCCGCTCATCCTGAGCGGCGCGGACGTCACCGGCGTCAAGCTGGACCACGCCGCGCTGACCACGGCCACCGCCCTCGCGGCCGCCGTCACCACGATCCTGATGGGCGTGGTCGGCAACGTGCCGCTGGCCCTCGCCGCCGGCCTCTCGGTCTCCGGCGCGGTCTCCGCCCTCGTCGTGCCGCACACCACCTGGCCGCAGGCCATGGGCCTGTGCGTCATCTACGGCCTGCTGATCGTGCTGCTGGTCGTCTCCGGCCTGCGCGAGAAGATCATGAACGGCATCCCGCTGCCGCTCAAGCACGCGATCACCATCGGCATCGGCCTGTTCGTCACGATCATCGGCCTCTACAAGGCCGGGTTCGTGCACACCGGCGGCCCCACCCCGCTCTCCCTCGGCCCCTTCGGCGAGCTGTCCGGCTGGCCCGTCCTGATCTTCTGCGTCACCCTGCTGTCGATCTTCGTGCTGATGGCCCGCAACGTCCGCGGCGCGATCCTGATCGGCATCGCCGGCGGCACCGTGCTCGCGGTGATCGTCAACAAGGTCGCCCACGTACCGGCCGAGGCGTGGAAGAACTCCGTCCCGGTCTGGCCCGGCAGCCCGGTCGCCGCGCCGGACTTCAGCCTCTTCGGCCACGTCGACCTGTTCGGCGCCTTCGGTGGCAAGGGCATGGGCGCGATCAGCGCCTCGGTCGCCGTGTTCACCCTCGTGCTGGCCGGCTTCTTCGACGCGATGGCCACCATCATCGGTGTCGGCACCGAGGCCGGACTGGCCGACAAGCAGGGCCGGATGCCCGGCCTCTCCAAGGCGCTGTTCATCGACGGCGCCGGCGGCGCGGTCGGCGGACTGGCGGGCGCGTCCGGCCAGACGGTCTTCGTCGAGTCCGCGACCGGCGTCGGCGACGGCGCCCGGACCGGCCTCGCCTCCGCCGTCACCGGCGGACTGTTCGCCCTGATGCTGTTCTTCTCGCCGCTCGCCGGCATCGTCCCGGTCGAGGTCGCCTCCGCCGCCCTCGTCGTCATCGGCGCGATGATGATGAGCCAGGCCCGGCACATCGACTGGTCGGACCGCGAGGTCGCCATCCCGGCCTTCCTCACCTGCGTCCTGATGCCGTTCACCTACAGCATCACCGCGGGCGTCGCCGCCGGCGTCATCTCGTACACCGTCATCAAGGCCGGCCAGGGCAAGTGGCGCGAGCCCGGCCTGCTGATGTGGATCCTCACCGCGGTCTTCGTGGTGTACTTCGCGCTCTCCCCGGTCAAGTCCTGGCTCGGCGTGAACTGACCTGCGTCAAGCGGTACCGCCGCCGTACGGGATCGTTTCCCGTACGGCGGCACCTCCCGTACGACGGCGTGTCCCAGGCGGCGTCTCCCGTACGGCGGTGCTTCCCGTACGACGGTGTTTCCCCACGGCAGCGCGCCCGGTGTCGTGCCCCACTATCCTCGAAAGCGACAAGGAGCTCCTGACATGCAGGACATCGCCGAGCAGTTGCAGGCCTGGCACGCCTCCGGGCGCTCCTTCGCCGTGGCCACCGTCGTCGGCGTCTCCGGCAGCGCGCCGCGCGACCCCGGGGCGGCACTGGCCGTGGACGCGGCCGGCGAGGCGGTCGGCAGCGTCTCCGGCGGCTGCGTCGAAGGAGCGGTCTACGAGCTGTGCCAGGCCGCCATCGAGTCCGGCGAGCCGGTGCTGGAGCGGTTCGGCTACAGCGACGAGGACGCCTTCGCCGTCGGCCTGACCTGCGGCGGCATCCTCGACGTGTTCGTCCAGCCGATCGTCCCCGGCGCCGACGCCGGGCTGGACGCCGGCATCGCGTACATCGCCTCCGGCACGCCGGTCGCGCTCGCCCGGGTGATCGCCGGGCCCGGCGGACTCGTCGGCGCCACCGTCGCCGTCACCGCCGACACCCACCACGGCGCCCTCTCCCCCAGCCCCTCGACCGTGGGCGCGCTCGAACGGGCGATCGTCGCCGAGGCCCGGGCCATGCTCGACGCCGGACGCACCGGCCGGATCGTGCTCGGCCTCGACGGGCGCCCCTGCGACGAGCGCGACCAGGGCACCGTCACCTGCTTCGTCGAGTCCTACGTGCCCGCACCGCGGATGCTCGTCTTCGGGGCCATCGACTTCGCCGCCGCCGTCGTGCGGATCGGCAAATTCCTCGGCTACCGCGTCACCGTCTGTGACGCCCGACCCGTCTTCGCGACCGCGCGGCGCTTCCCCGAGGCCGACGAGGTCGTCGTCGACTGGCCGCACCGCTACCTCGACGCCCAGCTCGACCGGATCGACGGGCGCACCGTGCTCTGCGTGCTCACCCACGACGCCAAGTT
Source organism: Kitasatospora sp. MAA19 (assembly GCF_029894125.1). Classification (GTDB taxonomy): domain Bacteria; phylum Actinomycetota; class Actinomycetes; order Streptomycetales; family Streptomycetaceae; genus Kitasatospora. The sequence continues at coordinate 70,681 of NZ_JARXYZ010000010.1, read as the reverse complement.
CGACATCCCGCTGCTGGAACGCGCGCTGCGGCTGCCGGTCGGCTACGTCGGCGCGATGGGCTCGCGCCGCACCCACCGCGACCGCGAGGCGCGACTGCGCGAGGTCGGCCTCACCGAGGCCGAGATCGGCCGGCTGCGCTCCCCCATCGGCCTCGACCTCGGCGCCCGCACCCCCGAGGAGACGGCGGTCTCCGTCGCGGCCGAGATCATCGCCCACCGGCGCGGCGGCAGCTGCCTGCCGCTGAGCGCCGGGGACGGGCCGATCCACCACGACGTCTCCCGGGCCGAGCAGGCCGAGGAGACCGGGGCCGAGGACCAGGTGCCCCGGACGCACGCGGCCTGACGGGGGCGGCCTGACGCACTCGGCCTGACGGGGGCCGGGGGCTGTCGCGGGTTGTCACGGCTCGGGTGCGGCGGCCGGGGCTCGGTCGGTCGTCCGGTCGGTCGGTCAGTCGGTCAGTCGGTCAGTGCCAGCTTGAGCCCGAAGCCCACCACCACCGTGCCCGTCACCCGGTCCATCAGCCGGCGCGCCGACGGGCGGCGCAGCCAGCCGCGCACCGCCTTGGCGAAGCCCACCAGCACCGCCGACCAGAGCACGCCCTCCACGACGTGTACGCAGGTCAGCGCCACGCCGGCGGCGAAGTGCGGGGCCCCGGCGGGGATGAACTGCGGCAGCACGGCCACGTAGAACACCCCGACCTTGGGGTTCAGCAGATTGGTGAGCGTGCCGCGCCGCCAGCCCTGGCCGAACCCGCCGTCCGTCGGCTCGTCCTCGACCACCGCCTGCGTGCCCCGGCCGCGCAGCATGCCGACGCCCATCCACACCAGGTAGGCGGCCCCGCCCCAGCGCAGCACCTCGTACGCCACCTGCGAGGCGGTCAGCAGCGCCGTCACCCCGGCCGAGCTCAGCGTCCCCCAGACCAGCGTTCCGGTCTGGATGCCGAGCACCACCCCCCACGCCTGCCGCCGGTGCCCCAGCGCGGACGTGCGCAGGATCAGCGCCGTGTCGAGCCCGGGCGTGAGCGTCAGCAGCCCCACGACCAGGGCGAAGGACCAGAGGGCCGTCGTCATCTCCATGGGCCTTCATGCTACGTCGGGCTCAATCCACCGCTCCGGGCGGGACCACCCACCGGGTCGGCCGGCCGGTGGCCCGCCCGCCTGGGTGGTGGGCGAACGCGGACCCGTCGATCGGCAAGCGCTCACTCACCCGGGTCCACCGGCCCGGTGGGATCGGGCAGCCCGCCCTCGGCGATTCTGCCGCTGTCACAGGCCCACCGGGCGCCCGGTCAGGTGACGTTGAGGCGGGCGGCGAGGCGCAGCAGGGCGGGGCTGAGGCGGGAGAGGAAGCGTGCGGCCTTGGCCTCCGGGGTGACCGGGACGACGGGCTTGCCGGTGCGGACGGCGGTGAGGATGGCGGTGGCGACCTTCTCCGGGGGGAAGCCGCGGCGGGCGTAGAGCCTGGCGGCGCGGGCCTGCTTGGCGGCCTGCTGGTCGGCGGTGGTGGCGGAGAAGGTGGAGGTGCGGGTGATGTTGGTGTTGACGATGCCCGGGCAGATCGTGGAGACGCCGATGCCGTGCCCGGCGAGTTCGGCGCGCAGGCAGTCGGAGAGCATGAACACCGCGGCCTTGCTGGTCGCGTAGGCGGTGAGCGCCTTGGAGGGCAGGTAGGCGGCGGCCGAGGAGACGTTGACCAGGTGGCCGCCCTGGCCGCGGTCGGCCATCAGCGTGCCGAAGGCGCGGCAGCCGTGGATGACGCCCCAGAGGTTGACGTCCAGGACGCGCTGCCACTCCTTCTCAGTGGTCTGCAGGAACGTCCCGGAGTGGCCGATGCCCGCGTTGTTGACCACCACGTCGGGCACCCCGTGCTCGGCGGCGACCGCCTCGGCGAAGGCGTCCACCGCGGCGCCGTCGGCGACGTCCACGCGGTAGGCGTGCGCCTGCGGGCCGATCAGCGAGGCGAGTTCGGCGGTGCGCTCGGCGGCGGCGAGGTCGAGGTCGCAGACCACCACGCGGGCGCCGTCCTCGGCGAAGGCGAGCGCGGTGGCCCGGCCGATGCCGCTGCCGCCGCCGGTGACGACGACCAGCCGGCCGTCGCCCCGGGCCGCGTCGGCCGGCCCGGCCTGCTCCGCCTGCCCTGTCTGCCCTGTCTGCCCGGCCTCGATGCGGGTGGTGAACTCGCGGACCATCGCGGCCACGGTGGCTCCCTTCTCCAGCAGCGCCGACCAGTGGCCGGCGTGCAGCGTGCGTCGGGTCAGCTCGGGCACCCAGCGCTCCAGTCCCTCGGAGAGGAAGGGAGCGACGTAGCGGTCCCGGGTGAGGGTGATCAGCTGGACCGGCACCTCCGTCGGCCGCTCGCGCGGACTGCGCAGCGTGGGGCGGAAGTTGGCCCGGTACAGCTCGATACCGCGGACGGCGTCGCGGCGCAGGCCGGCCTGCGGGTGGTCGGGCCGCGGGGTGACGTGCTCCAGGTCGCGCAGCACCCGCGGCCAGGCCCGGGCCAGCCCCAGGCGCCAGACGCCCGGGGCGAGGAAGGGCAGGTGGAAGGCGGTGATGTACCAGGAGTGCAGGCCCTGGTGGAGCAGCTGCCGCAGGTGGCGCGGGGTGGGGCGGCGCATCCGGTGGCGCAGCCAGTACGCCGTGTGGTCCAGGCAGGGGCCGGACATCGTGGTGTACGAGGCGATCCGCCGCTCGGCGCCGGGCGCGGTGACGGCCTCCCAGGACTGGATCGAGCCCCAGTCGTGGGCGATCACGTGTACCGGTCGGTCCGGGCTGACGGCGTCGGCGACCGCGAACAGGTCGGCGGCCAGGCGCTCCAGCCGGTAGCCGTCCCGGGTGGCGGGGACCCCGGACTCGCCGGCGCCGCGCACGTCGTAGCGGACCACGTGGTGGTCACGGGCGAGGTCGGCGGCGACGTCGTCCCAGACCGCGTGGGTGTCCGGGTAGCCGTGCACCAGCAGGACGGTGGGGGCGGCCGGGTCGCCCTGCTCGAAGACGGCGAGCGGGAGGCCGTCGGAGTGCACGGTTCGGCGGCGGACGGTGGTCATCGGGTGGCCTCCAGGGTGGTCGCCTCGGTGCTTGCCTCGGTGGTCGGCGCGGTGGCTGCCTCGGTGGTCGGCGCGGTGGTCGGCGTGGTGGCTGCCTCAGTCGCCTCGGCGGTGTCGGTCGTCCAGCGGCGGACGTGCGGCAGGTCGTCGTCGAGCCAGTAGGCGTCGTCCTCGGTGACCACCAGGAGTTCCTCGAACTTGATGCCCACGCCGCGGAAGCCGATGTGCGGCTCGACCGCCCACAGACCCGGGGTGGGCGCGTGCCGGGACGACCGACCGTCCGCCCAGAGCGGTGAACGGCCGTGCAGGCGCTCGGAGATGAGCTCGCGGCCTAGGGTCTGCAGGGTGCGCACGCCGAAGCCGAAGACGTTGACCCCGGCCGGTCCGCGCATCGTGGTCCGGGTGACCTGGTGGCCGATCACCCGGCCCGGGTAGACCTGGTGGCGGTTGTCGTAGCCGTGCGCGGCGATCTGCGCGTCCACGGCCGCGTACACCTCGTCGAGCGGCCTGCGGGCCCGTACCTCCTTGAGGATCAGCTCGCGGTAGACCTTCAGGTCGGCGGCGAGGCGGTCCCAGACCCTGTTCTCGCCGACCTTGCCGCCGTAGCCGATGTCGGCGGTGTAGCCGTCGACGATCGGCGCGCAGTCCAGCACGTACGGCATGCCCTCCTGCAGGCGGCGGTTGCCGGCGAAGAACTGCAGCGGGGTGTGGAAGTGCCGGAAGGCCGTGCGGTCGCCGAACCAGGCGAACGGGACGTGGAAGAAGTCCTGCACCCCGGCGGCGACGAGGCGGCGGCGCAGCTCCGCGGTGGCCTGGCGCTCGGTGACGCCCGGTTCGATCCAGTCGGCGACCTGTTCGGCGCAGTGGTAGGCGAGTCGCTGGGTCTCGCGGAAGCGGGCGAGGTCGCGCTCGCCGTAGGGGAAGGTCGGGGGGGTCGCCATCGGGGCTCCTTCTACAGGTCGAGCACGCTACAGGTCGAGCACCAGGGTCTCGCCCTCGGCGGCCCGGGAGACGCAGGGCAGCACGGCGCCGGCGGCGCGCTGTTCGGGGGTGAGGCGGCGGTCCCGGTGGTCCGGCGTACCGGCCAGCAGGCGGACCTCGCAGGTGCCGCAGAAACCCTGGTGGCAGGAGTACGGGAGGTCGGGGCGGGCCTCGCGCAGCACGTCCAGGGCGGAGCGGTCGGCGGGGACGTCCAGCGCCGGGCCGCCGGCACCCAGGCGCAGGGTGAAGGGGGCGCCGCCGGCGATCGGGGCGGCACCGAAGCGCTCGAAGTGCAGGGCGGTGGCCGGGGATCCGCCCAGGGCGCGCTGCACGGCGGTGAGCATCGGGGCCGGGCCGCAGCAGTAGACGGCGGCGCCGCGCGGGGCATGCGCGAGCAGGTCGGCGGCGGTCGGCACGCCGTGCTCGTCGTCGGTGCGCAGCTCCACCCGACGCGGGTCGAGGGCGCGCAGCTCGTCCGTGTACGGGAGGGTGTCGACACTGCGGCCGACGTGCACCAGGCGCCAGTCGAGGCCGTGCCGCTGCGCCTCGCGGGCCATCGGGAGCAGCGGGGTGACGCCGATGCCGCCGGCGAGCAGGAGGACGGCGGGCTCGGCGCAGAACGGGAAGCCGTTGCGCGGGCGGCGGGCGGTGAGGCGGGTGCCGGGGTGCAGGGTGTCGTGGATCTCGACGGACCCTCCGCCGCCCTCGGGCAGTCGCCGCACGGCGATCCGGTAGGCGGTGCGGTCGGCGGGGTCGCCGGTGAGCGAGTAGTGGCGCTCGCGGCCGGAGGGCAGGGCGAGGCGCAGGTGGGCGCCGGGCTGCCAGCCGGGGAGCGGGCCGCCGGAGGGGTCGGCGAGCCGCAACTCGACGACGTCGGCGGCGAGTCGGCGGCGGGCGCTGACGGCCAGTTGGAGCGGCGGGGTGGGGCGGCTGAGCGGGCGGCGGGGGTTGCGGCGCAGCAGGGGGCTGCCGAGGGCCGGGGAGTAGCGGTCACCGAAGGCGGTGAGGCGGCGCATGAAGGTGTCCGCGCGGGGGCGGCCGTAGAGGTCGGGGGGCGGGTTGAGCAGGTCCATCCGGCGGTCCTTGGCGTCAGGAGGGTGGCGGGCGGCGAGCGGGCGGGCGGCGGCGGCGGCGGCGGGCGGGGCTCGGCGAACAGCTGACAGATTTCAGATTTCAGCGAACAGATAACAGATAACAGATAACGTTCTCTGTTCGCTGAAATCTGTCAGCTGTCACCTGTCAGCCGTCGACCGACCCCCGTCCGCCGTCAGCCCCCGGCGGCGGCGCGGGCGGCCGGGGAGGTGGCGAGGTAGCCGAGGGCCTGACTGGACGAGCCCTCCTGGGTGGGGTGGTAGCCGGGCCGCAGGTACCGCAGGCCGGAGCGGATCGACCCGACCGGGTCGGGCAGCAGGCCGCGCTTGGCGATCCTGCCGGCCTCGCGCCAGGTGGGCTTGAGCCGCCCGTGCAGGGTCGGGTCGGCGGCGAGCAGGAAGCGGGCGCCGCGCACCCAGAGGTGGACCAGCAGCGGACCGGAGACGGCCATCCCGCGGACCCGGCGCAGGTAGCCGGGGTCCAGGTGGACCATCAGGTCGAAGGCGACGCTGCGGTGTTCGACCTCCTCGGCGCCGTGCCAGCGCAGCAGGTCGAGCATCGTCGGGTCGGCCTCGGCGCGGTCCAGGCCCGGGGAGTTGAGCGCCCAGTTGCCGAGGAAGGCCGTGAAGTGCTCGATCGCCGCGATGAAGGCGACCCGCTCGATGATGTTCTCGCGCCGCCGCGCGGGACCGAGGCCCGGCTTGTCGCCGAGGACACGCCGGAACAGCCAGGCGACCTGCCGGACGTACGGACGCGGGTCGAGCCCCTGGCCGAGCAGGTGGTCGAGGACCTCCTGGTGCGCCTCGGCGTGGATGGCCTCCTGGCCGATGAACCCCAGGACCTCCTCGCGCAGTTGATCGTCCCGGATGAGCGGCAGCGCCTCCTTGAACACCTTGACGAACCAGCGTTCGCCCTCGGGCAGCAGCAGGTGCAGCACGTTGATGACGTGGGTGGCCATCGGCTCGTCGGGGATCCAGTGCAGCGGCAGTCGGTCCCAGTCGAAGCGGACGTCCCGGGGTTCGAGGACGAGGCTGTCGTGCACGCGCGCGGCGGGGGCGGCAAGGGCGGGTACGGGGGTGGATCGGGGCATGGCAGGCCCTCCTGACCTCGGGACGGCGGCTCGGCGTGAGGGAAACGTACTCGCGGGTAGCGGCCGGGACAAGGGTTTCGGCGCCTCTTATCGACATCGAGTCTAATAAGTGATGTGCACCCGGAAGCGGCTACCGAAACCGATCCGGGCCACCGAAACCGGCGGCGGCCACGGAAACACGTGGGCCCCGCCGGATCGGCAGGATCCGGCGGGGCCCACGGCAGGACGGCGCGACGCTCAGACCGCCATCGCCAGCATCAGCGGCGCCGCCCGGGCCGCCAGCAGTTCGGCGGCGGCCTTCAGCTTGTGCACGTTGTCCACCGGCATCGAGGTGGCCAGACAGCCGACCGTGCTGCCCGCCGTGATCGGGACGGCCGCGCACACCGTGCCGAGCGCGTACTCCTGGATGTCCAGCACCGGCACGGTGGCCGGCTGTCGCTCCAGCCGGTGCATCAACTGGTCGGCGTCGGTGACGGTCCGGGAGGTGAGCCGGGCCACCGGGTGGCGGGAGAGGTGGTCCCGGCGGGCCTCCGAGTCGAGTTGGCTGAGCAGGCACTTGCCGATCGCGCTGGCGTGCGCGGTGGCCCGGAAGTCCACCCACTCCTGCACCGCCGGCGCGTACTCGGCCGCGGCGACCGCCTCCACCGACAACTCCCCGTCGTGGTAGCGGGTGAAGTAGACCGCCGCACCCAACTCGTCGCGCAGTTCGGCGAGTTTGCGGTTCAGCCGGGCCTTCACCAGCTGCTCCCGGTTGTACTGGCCGAGCAGGGCGAAGGTACCGCCGAGTACCCAACCCCCGTCCTGGCACTGGAGGTAGCCCTCGATCTCGAGGATCTCCGCGAGACGCCGGACGGTCGGCAGGCCGAGCGAGGTCTCCCGCGCGAGGGCGACCAGGGTGGCGCCGTCGGGGTGCCGGTCGACGGCCTCCAGCAGTCTGAGGGCGTGCTGCAGGGAGGTGAACGGGCCGGTGAGGCCCTGGTCCAGCGCGGCGTGGCGACCCGGGGCTGGTGTCGACATGTCGTCCCCTTCCGATGTCCCCCCACGGAGCGACCGCGGGCACCCTCCAGCCTATCCACCCGGCGGGCCCGGCAACTGCCGTCCGTGAATATCCGTGAACATTCCGTGGAGCACCCGCCGCCCACCTGGGGAGGCGGAACCGGCCGCGCGGGCCCGGAGGCACACACGGCCGGAGGAAACACGACGGGCCCCTCCCCCACTGCCCGGGAGGAGGGGCCCGTCGCGCGGCCGCCGGGTCGCGGGCGGGGCCCCGGCGGCCGGTGAGGGTGGGTCAGGTGGCGCTGGAGGGGCTCAGCCCTCGTCGCCCGCCCGCAGCTTGGCGACGGCCGCCTCCAGGCGGGCGCCGTACTCCTCGTCCGCGGCGTGGAAGTGGGCGAGGTTCTTCTCGATGACGTCCTCGCGGGTCACCTGGGCGAGGAAGCCCGCGATGTTGTCGATCAGGCGGGTCTTCTCGCCCGCGGACATCAGCCGGTACAGTTCGCCCGCCTGGAAGAAGTCGTCGTCCTTGGTGTGGGCCGGCGTGGTGTAGGTGCCGGTGTAGCCGTCCAGCCGGACCGGCGCGGCGAGCGCGTTGTCGGTCTGGGCGGGGCCGTCGTACGAGTTGGGCTCGTAGTTCTTGCCGCGGCCGGACTTGTTGACGGCGTGCAGGCCGTCGCGGCCGTAGTTGTCCGCCTCGGTGGCGCGCGGGGCGTTCACCGGCAGCTGGGTGTGGTTGACGCCGAGGCGGTAGCGCTGGGCGTCGGCGTAGGCGAACAGGCGGCCCTGGAGCATCTTGTCCGGGGAGGGGCCGATGCCGGGCACGAAGTTGTTCGGCGAGAACGCGGACTGCTCGACGTCGGCGAAGACGTTCTCCGGGTTCTTGTTGAGCACTAGGCGGCCGACCTTGACCAGCGGGTAGTCGGCGTGCGGCCACACCTTGGTGAGGTCGAACGGGTTGAAGCGGTAGTCCGCGGCCTCGGCGACCGGCATCAGCTGGACGTAGAGGGTCCAGGACGGGAAGACGCCGCGCTCGATGGCCTGGTGCAGGTCGCGCTGGTGCGAGTCGGCGTCGGCGCCGAGCACCTCGGCGGACTGGTCGCCGTCCAGCGAGCGGATGCCCTGGTTGGTCTTGAAGTGGTACTTGACCCAGTAGGCCTCGCCCTCGGCGTTGACCCACTGGTAGGTGTGCGAGCCGTAGCCGTTCATGTGGCGGTAGGAGGCCGGGATGCCGCGGTCGCCGAACAGCCAGGTGATCTGGTGGGTCGAGGCGGGCGAGTGGGCCCAGAAGTCCCAGACGTTGTCCGCCTCCTGCACGCCGGTGTACGGGTCGCGCTTCTGCGAGTGGATGAAGTCGGGGAACTTGATCGGGTCCTTGATGAAGAACACCGGGGTGTTGTTGCCGACCAGGTCGTAGTTGCCCTGCTCGGTGTAGAACTTCAGTGCGAAGCCGCGCGGGTCGCGCACCGCGTCGCTGGCGCCCAGGTTGCCGGCCACGGTGGAGAAGCGCAGGAAGACCTCGGTGCGCTTGCCGACCTCGGAGAGGAAGGCCGCGCGGGTGTACTGCGACACCTCGTCGGTGACCTCGAAGTAGCCGTACGCGCCGGAGCCACGGGCGTGCACGACGCGCTCCGGGATGCGCTCGCGGTTGAAGCGGGCCAGCTTCTCCAGCAGCTGCTGGTCCTGGATCAGCAGCGGACCGTACGCGCCGGCCGAGGCCGAGTTCTGGTTGTCGGCGACCGGGGCGCCGGACTCCGTGGTCAGGATCTTGGACATGAGGGGTCCTTCAGGTGTCGATACAAGCGGTGCGTGGAGAGGTGTGCGACGAAGCGTCAGACGCCGAGCAGGAGCCAGACCGCCGAGCGGCGGCGGGAGGAGTTCTCGCCGTCGGGGCCGTCGGCGGGCTGGAGCGCGGCGACGGCGGTGGTGGCCGCGACCCGGTCCGCCAGCGGACGGGCGGCGCTCAGCTCGGCGGCCTCGTCGGCGGTCAGGCCGGCCTCGGTGAGGGCCGCGGCGGCCTCGACGGCCGGGACGGCGTTGAACCAGCGCAGCGCGAGGGCCGCGCGACCGGCCTCGGTGAGGCGGCCGGTGAGCCGGAGGCGGGCGAGGCCGCCGTCCGGGTAGACGTTGATGCGCACGTGGGTCACCGGGCGGCCGACGTCGAGCCGGAAGCGGTGCCGGGTGTCGGGCTGCAGGCGGGTGCGGGGCAGGATCTCGAACCACTCGCCGTCCGCCGGGTCCGCCCCGGTCGAGGCGTCGAAGCCGACGAGGTCGGCCCAGCCGGGGGCATTGGCGACGAAGTGGGTGGTGTCCACCTCGGCGGCCAGGACCTCACCGCCCCCGGCCAGGACGATCTGCACCCAGTCGTTGGCCTTGTCGCGCCGACGCCGGGTCTCCCAGCCCTCGCCCATGACGGAGGCGCGACCGGGAGCGTTCAGGTTGTGCGGGGAGGAGAAGTAGCGGTCGGACGCGGCCTCGGCCACGCCGCCGTACTCCTGCGCGGCCAGGTCGAAGGTGAGGCCGTCCAGTTCGCGCGGGTCGGGCAGCACCTCGCCGTGGACGCGCAGCCGGGCGACGCCGCCGTCCGGGAAGATGTTGAGCCGCACGTGGGTGTAGCGGCCCGCGTCCTCGACGGCGAACTCGTGGGCGGTGTCGCCCTGCAGCGGGGTGCGCGGCACCAGGGTGGTCCACTCGGCGTCCGCCAGCTCCTCGGGCGAGGGGTGGCCGGGGACGGAGGCGGCCTCGACGGAGGCGCTCTCCGGGTAGTTGCCGGTGAAGTGGGCGGTGTCCACGACGAGGCCGCGGATCACACCGCCGACGCCGAGCCGGACGATCGCCCAGTCGTGGTCCTGGTCGGTGGGGTGCGGCTGGTCGGCGGAGACGCCGCGGCGGCGCTTGGACTCCCAGCCGTCCATGATCTGGCCCTTGTGGCCGAAGGTGTGCGGGCGGAACTCGGCGGGCTTGGCGACCAGGAGGTTCTCGGCGTCGGCGAAGGTGTCCTCGTTGGTGGCGACGACGCCCGCGCCCAGCAGCCGCGAGGCCAGGTTGACCAGCTCGGTGAAGGGAGCGCTCGGGGTGTCGGCAGTGGTCACGAAGTCTCCTCAGGACGGGCGGTCGGACGGGGTGGTGGGGGCTGCGGCGGGCCGGGTGAGCTGACGGCCGAAGGGCTCGGCCGCGGTGTCCACCGCGCGACCGCGCAGCCAGGTCGTGCGGACCACGCCGGTCAGCGTCCGGCCCGCGTACGGGGTCACCGGGTTGCGGTGATGCAACCCGGCGGCGTGGACGGCGAATTCTCCGTCGGGGTCGAAGGCGACCAGGTCGGCGTCGCAGCCGGGCGCGATGGCGCCCTTGATGCCGGTGAGGCCGGCCAGTTCGGCCGGTCCGGCGGACATCCAGCGGACCACGTCGGCGAGACCGTGACCGCGGCGGCGGGCCTCGGTCCAGACGGCCGGCAGACCGAGTTGCAGGGAGGCGATGCCGCCCCAGGCGGCCGCGAAGTCGCCGCTGCCGCCGTACTCGGGCAGCAGCTTCAGGTCGGGGGTGGAGGGAGAGTGGTCGGAGACGACGGCGATGAACTCGCCGTCCGCCAGGGCCTGCCAGAGCCGGTCGCGGTTGGTCTCGTCGCGGATCGGCGGGCAGCACTTGAAGGCGGTGTCGCCGTCCGGCACCTGCTCGGCCGCCAGGGTCAGGTAGTGCGGGCAGGTCTCGGCGGTCACCCGCACACCGTCCTCGCGCGCTCGGCGCAGCAGCGGCAGCACGGCGGCGGAGGAGACGTGCAGGATGTGGACGCGGGCGCCGGTGCACCGGGCGGTCTCCAGCAGGTGGGCGACGGCCGCGGTCTCCGCGTCGGCGGGGCGGGAGGCGAGGAAGTCGCGGTAGTGGACGCCGGGTTGCTGCGGGGCGGCGGCCAGTACGGCCGGGTCCTCGGCGTGGATGATCGCCAGCGCCCCGATCCGGGCCTGCTCGGCCAGCGCCGCCTCCAGGTCCGCGGCCTCGACGTGCGGGAACTCGTCGACGCCGGAGGGGGCGAGGAAGCTCTTGAAGCCGAACACGCCGGCCTCGTGCAGCGGCGCGAGGTCCGGGACGTTGCCGGGGACGGCGCCGCCCCAGAAGCCGAGGTCGACCCAGGCCTGGCCCTCGGCGATCCTCCGCTTGACGGCCAGTCCCTCCACCGTGGTGGTGGGCGGGATGGAGTTGAGCGGCATGTCGATGATCGTGGTGACGCCGCCGGCCGCGGCGGCCCGGGTGGCGGTGGCGAAGCCCTCCCACTCGGTGCGGCCGGGCTCGTTGACGTGCACGTGGGTGTCGACCAGGCCGGGCAACAGGGCGGTGTCGCCGAGGTCGGTGAGGCCGCCGTCGGCGTCGGGGCGCTCGCCCGCGAGGAGCGAGCCGTACGCGGCGACCCGCTCGATCTTCCCGTCCCGGATCAGCACGTCGGCGGGGCGCTCACCGTCGGGCAGGACCACCCGTCGGGAGCGGATCACCGCTGGCTGGCTGAAAGGCATGGGGGACCTCCGAAACCTGGAAGGGAGGGGTGGGGGGCACGCCGGAGGAGGCGCTCGAAGGGCGCTCTCGGGGCGGTCGTGGGGCGGTCGAAGGGCCGTCGGGGAAGGCGGGAACCGAAGGATTGCCCGGGAGCCTAGGCCCGCCTTCAACAAAACGTCAATGGAGGAACGTACGAGGGACGGGCGCCGCCCGGGGCGGCCCGACCGGCCCGACTCAGCCGGACAGCAGCTGTACCGCCAGCCGCTCCCCCGCCACCTCGGCCAGCTCGCCGGCCCTGGTCATGCTGTCCCCCGGCTGTTCGGCCAGGTCGGTGAGGGCGATCGCGGCCGCGAACCCGGCGGCCCGCCACTCGGGCTCGGAGAGCTCCAGCCGCCCCGCCACGGCGGCCACCCGAACCCCCGCCCGGGCGGCCGCCGCGGCAACGCCGGCGGGAGCCTTGCCGTGGAGCGTCTGCGCGTCCAGACAGCCCTCGCCAGTCACGACGAGGCGTGCCCCACGCACGGCCTCGTCGAAACCCAGCAGTTCGAGCAGCAGCTCGATACCGGGTCGCATGGTGGCGCCGAGCAGGGCGAGCGCGGCGAAGCCCACCCCGCCGGCGGCCCCGGCGCCGGGGGCGTCGCGCACGTCCCGCCCGGTGACCAGGGCGACCTGGTCGGCGAAGCGGGTCAGGCCCTCCTCCAGGATCACCAGGTCGTCGCCGTCGGCGCCCTTCTGCGGGCCGTAGACGGCGGTGGCGCCGCGCGGGCCGAGCAGCGGGTTGTCCACGTCGCAGGCCACGACGATCTCGACACCGGCCGGCAGATCGGCCAGCGGGCCGAGGTCGATCCGGTCGAGCCTGCGCAACGCGGCCCCGCCGGGCGGCAGTTCGGCACCGTCAGCGTCGAGCAGGCGGACGCCGAGCGCCTGGACCATGCCCGCGCCGCCGTCGGTGCAGGCGCTGCCGCCGAGACCGAGCACGATCCGCTTGGCGCCGAGCGCCACGGCCCGGCCGATCAGCTGGCCGACCCCGTAGGACCCGGCCGCGAGCGGGGCGGTGCGGCCGCCGGGGAGCCGGGCGAGTCCGGAGGACTGCGCGAGCTCGACCACGGCGGTGTCGCCCCGGACGGCGAGCGCGGCGTCCACCGGGAGGCCGGTCGGGCCGGCCACCTTGGCCGGGACGCGGTTGAAGCCGGCCGCGAGCGCGGCGGCCAGGGTGCCCTCGCCGCCGTCGGCGACGGGCAGTTCGCGCACCTCGACGCCGGGCGCGGCGCGCCGGACGCCGGCGGCGATCCGGGCGGCGACCTCGGCACCCTCCAGGGTGCCCTTGAACTTGTCCGGAGCTACGACCACATGGCCCTGGTGGGGGGTGGGGGGCATGGTGCGGTCCTCACTTCCGTACGGGGTCTGGCGATGTTTCGACAGCCTGTGCCAAGCATGGGCCCGGGAGTTCCGGGGGTGCGACCCCCCGCCGGGAGGGCGTGTCCTGCGCCAGGGGGATGCGTCCCCCGTCGGAGGTACGACCCCCCGCCGGGAGGGTGCGGCCCCCTCCCCGCCGTTCCCCTCGTCCCGCTTCCGACGTACGAGAGGCTCCCCTCGGCGGGGAGGGGGCCAGGCGAGGCGTACAGGCACGACCGAAGTGCCCCCGACAGGGAGTACGCATCACCGGTTGGATCGACCGGCGGACGGGCGGATGAGCCCCGGTCCCGCCTGCCGGTCGGGTCTGACCCTCCTGGTGGCGCGGGCACGACCGGATGAGGTACACGCCACCAGGAGGAGTTCGAGGGGGCCCGAGGGGCCCCGGGGTGTTAGACCGACCGGCACATGGTGGGCGGCGTCGCGACGCCCACCATGTGCCGGTCGGTCTTACTTGACCTCGCGGCCCGAGAGGCGCTCGACGCCGCGCAGCAGCGCCGAGTGGTCGAGCGAGCCGTCGCCGTTGGCGCGGGCGGAGGCGACCAGCTGGGCCACCACGGCGCCGACCGGCAGCGCGGCGCCCACGGCGCGGGCGGCGTCGGTGACGATGCCCATGTCCTTGTGGTGCAGGTCGATCCGGAAGCCCGGGGCGAACTCGCGGTCGATCATGTTCGCCTTCTTGCGGTTCAGCACGGTCGAGCCGGCCAGGCCGCCGCCGAGCACGTCCAGCGCGGCGGGCAGGTCGACGCCGGCGTTCTCCAGGAACACCACGGCCTCGGCGAGCACCTGGATGTTGACGGCGACGATCAGCTGGTTGGCGGCCTTGACGGTCTGGCCGGCGCCGGACGGGCCGACGTGGATGACCGTGGTGCCCACCGCGTCGAACAGCGGCTTGGCCTCGGCGAAGTCCTCGGCGGAGCCGCCGACCATGATCGACAGCACCGCCTCGACGGCACCGGCCTCGCCGCCGGAGACCGGGGCGTCCAGGGTGCGCACGCCCTTCTCCCGGGCGGCCGCGTCGACCTTCTGGGAGGTCTGCGGGGTGATCGAGGACATGTCGATCACGAGGGTGCCGGGCCGGACGTTCTCCAGCACGCCGCCCTCGCCCAGGATGGCCTGCTCGACGTGCGGGTCGGCCGGGACCATGGTGATGACGACCTCGGCGTCCTTCACCGCGTCGGCGATGCTGGTGGCGCCGTGGCCGCCGGCCGCGACCAGGGCGTCGATCTGCGGCTGGGTGAGGTTGTAGCCGGTGACGTGGTGGCCGGCCTTGACCAGGTTGGCGGCCATCGGGCTGCCCATGATGCCGAGGCCGATGAAGGCGATCTTGCGGCTCATCGCGTCGTTCCTTACGTCGTTCGTGGGGTGGGGAGGGCGTGACTGCCCGGGGCCGGTGGCGTCGGTGCCCGGGCCCAGCCGGCAGGCGACTGCGTGCGGCTGAGTGGCGCTGCCTGGCGGCTGCGCGGAGACCGCGAGGTGGCTGCGTGCGGCTGCGTGCGGCTGCTCGGCCGCTACTTGACGGCGGCTACTTGGCGGCCGCTACCTGACGGCGGCTACTTGGCCGCGCGGTGCTCGCGCGGCAGCCACCCGAAGCTGTCGGCGCTGACGCCGGTGGAGGGGCGGTACTCCAGGCCGATCGGGCCGGTGTAGCCGGCGACGGTGAGCCGGGCGAACAGGTCCTCGAAGTCCAGACCGCCGGTACCGGGCTCGTTGCGGCCCGGGTCGTCGGCGATCTGCACGTGGCCGAACCGGTCGGCGTAGGTGTCGATGACGGCCGCCAGGTCCTCGCCGTTCTTGGCCAGGTGGTACAGGTCGCAGAGGAACTTCGCGTTGCCCAGGCCGGTGGCGGCGTTGACCTTGTCGACGACCTCGACCGCGGCGGCGGCGGAAACCAGCGGGTAGTCCGGGGACTCCGCCCTGTTGAGGGCCTCGACCAGCAGGATCGCGCCGATCTCGTGCGCGGCCCTGGCGGCGAGCACCAGGTGCTCCAGCGCGAGCGCGTCCTGTTCGGCGGCGTCGACGCCCTCGACCCGGTTGCCGTACAGCGCGTTGAGCGCCTGGGTGCCGAGCGAGGCGGCGAGCCCCGCGGCGACCGGGACGTTGGCCCGGAAGCGGTCCCGCTCGGCGGGCACCGAGACGGTACCGCGGGCGCCGAGGGTGAGGTCGTCCAGGAAGTTGAGGCCGGTGAGCTGCACGCCCGCGTCGGTGAAGGCCTTGCGGAGCGTGTCCAGCTCGGCCTCGGACGGGGTGGCCTCGGTACCGAAGGGCCACCACAGCTCGGCGGCGGTGAAACCGGCGGCCGCGGCCGCGGCGGGGCGCTCCAGCAGCGGCAGTTCGCCGAACAGGATCGACAGGTTGACCGTGAAGCTGTGCCGGGAAGCGGCCGTCACGTCACTCACCTCTCACTCTCTTCCGAGATCCTCAACTTCCACAATGCGGAAGAGGGATTCTGCTTGGTGGAAGCATCTCCGGCCCGGCGAGCGGGTGTCAAGACCGTCGCAACATTTTGTTGAAGAAGCCCGCGCACGCCCTCCCACCGGCGTCGCCGCTGTTCGATCGACCGACCCCTGCCCGCCCCCACCGCCCGCTCGCTACAGTGAGCACGTGCGATTGATGGTGGAGTTCACGACAGAACCGTTCGAACTGGACACGTTCCCCGAGCACGCCGCGGCGGCCCGCCAGGTCGTCGACGAGGCCGGTCTGGCCGTCTCGGTCGGCCCCTTCGGGACCGGCGCCGAGGGCGAGGCCGACCAGGTCCTCGCCGCGGTGACCAGGCTGCTCCGGGAGACCCTGGACGCCGGCGCGACCCGGATCTCGGTCCAGGTCAGCGTGCTGGGCGACGACGCGCCGGGCGCGGAGGGCGGTACGCCGTGACCGGACACGTGGAACACCCGCTGGCCACGGCGATGAAGCCGCTGCTGGACGCGGTCGGCGCGACGCCCGTCCCGCTGGACGAGGCGAAATCCGAGGACGTCGTCCTGGAGTGGGAGGGCGCCCCGGCGATCGCCGTCCGGCTGCCGCACCTGAGCAGCGCGCTGGACCGGCTGCTGGCCGAGATGGCCCGCCAGTTCGACGGCCGCCCGCTGGCCGAGCTGGACCGCGGGGAGAAGCAGCGGGTCGTCGCCCTCCTGGAGGAGCGCGGCGCCTTCACCGTCCGCCACGGGGTCGAGACGGTCGCCTCGGCTCTGGGCGTCAGCCGTTTCACCGTGTACAACTACCTCAACCGCCAGGACGGCTCGAAGCCCTCCTGAACCCTTCCGCTCCGCCCGCGATTCCCCCTGCCGGAAACCTTCCGAACGGGCGCACCCCGCCGGTCCGGCCAGTCTGAATCAGCCCCCGGCGGGGCGCACTTGGCGAATCGCACACGAATCGGCCCGGCAACAGGGGCCGGTTCAAAACGTAACCACCAACCGTTCAACAAAGTGTTGACGGCCGGGTGGGGTGGATCTAGCTTGTGCGGGTGGCACCACTCTTCAGGAGGTCCACCCGTGACCAACCACCCCCACACCCTTGACGCCCTGGCCGCGGCCGACGCCGCGGACCTGGAGGCGATCCTGCTGGAGGTCTGCTCCAGCCCCCGTTGGGCCGCCGCCGTCGCGCAGGCCAAGCCCTGGTCCGACCGAGAGTCCCTGCTCGCCGCCAACGCGGCGGCGATGGCCGGGCTCACCGTCGCCGACCTGCACGACGCGATGGCCGGCCACGCCCGGATCGGCCGGCCGAAGGCGGGCGACGCCACCTCGGAGCGGGAGCAGTCCGGCCTCCGCGGCGCGGAGGCGGCGCTCCTCGACGAACTGCGCGAGGCCAACGCGGCCTACGAGGCGAAGTTCGGCCACGTGTTCCTGATCTGCGCGACCGGCCGCACCGCGGCCACCATGCTCGCGGCCCTGCGCGAGCGCCACCCCAACGACGCCGCCACCGAGGCGGAGATCGTCCGGGGCGAGCTGCGCAAGATCAACGACATCCGGCTCAACCGCCTGCTCGGCGAATCCTGACGCATTGCTGACGGATCGTTAGAATTCGCTGACGCAGCATCACCTCTGTCATCAGTAAGGTCACTTCACCCATGACTGGCATCTCCACCCACGTGCTCGACACCAGCCTCGGCCGCCCGGCCGAGGGCGTCCCGGTCGAGCTCGCACTGCACACCGAGGGTGGCTGGCAGGTGCTCGGCACCTCCGCCACGGACTCCGACGGCCGGGTCAAGGACCTGCCGGCCGTGGAGGCGGGCTCGGTCGTCCGGCTGCTCTTCGACACCGGCGCCCACTACGCGTCGAAGTCCGCGGAGCCGCCGTTCTTCCCCGAGGTCTCGATCGTCTTCACGGTCGCGCCCGCGCAGCACCACTACCACGTGCCGCTGCTGCTCAACCCGTTCGGATACTCGGTCTACCGCGGAAGCTAGTAGACCGACCTGGAACCTCTAGGAGCCATGTCATGGCCCACGTGCTCGGTCAGAACCAGTACGGCAAGGCGGAGAACCGCATCGTACGGATCTACCGCGACTCCACCCGGCACGAGATCAAGGACCTGAACGTCTCGGTCTCCCTCCGCGGTGAGTTCGAGGACGTCCACCTCACCGGATCGAACGCCAACTGCCTCCCCACCGACACCACCAAGAACACCGTGTACGCCTTCGCCAAGGAGCACGGGATCGAGTCCGCCGAGGCCTTCGGCATCCTCCTGGCGCGCCACTTCGTCGACAACACCGAGCGCGGCGTCGTCCACAGCGCCCGGATCCGGATCGAGGAGTACGCCTGGGACCGGATCAAGACGCCGGACAGCTCGGCCCGCTTCATCGGCTCGGAGGAGGTCGGCCACTCCTTCGTCCGCAGCGGTCAGGAGACCCGCACCACCGAGATCGTCTACGACGGCGAGTCCGTCCAGGTCATCTCCGGCCTGAAGGACCTCATCGTCATGAACTCCACCAACTCGGAGTTCTGGGGCTACATCAAGGACAAGTACACCACCCTGCAGGAGGCGTACGACCGCATCCTCGCCACCCAGGTCACCGCCCGCTGGAAGTACGGCTACAGCGGCCGGGACGGCGAGGCCCAGCCCAACTGGAACCGCTCCTACACCCACGTGAAGCGGCACCTGCTGGAGGCCTTCGCCGAGACCTACTCCTACTCGCTGCAGCAGACCCTGCACTCGATGGGCACCCGGGTCCTCAACAACCGCGCCGAGGTGGACGAGGTCCGCCTGGAGCTGCCCAACAAGCACCACTTCCTCGTCGACCTGGAGCCGTTCGGCCTCAAGAACGAGAACGAGGTCTACTACGCCGCCGACCGCATGTACGGCCTCATCGAGGGCACCGTGCACCGCGACGGCGTCGTCCCGGTCATCCCGGTCGCCTGACCTCCCCCACCCCATGGACACCGCCCGGAGTCGCCGCACCCTCCGGCCCCCAGCGGCCGGCCACGTCCGGGCGGGCAGCGGTATCCGCACCACCGGCTCCACCCGCTCCACGTGCATCACCCGATCCACGTGCATCACCCGCTCCACGTGCATCACCCGCTTCGGCAACACCCGTACCACCAGTTTC
The DNA here is from genome assembly GCF_029894125.1 of Kitasatospora sp. MAA19. Taxonomy (GTDB): domain Bacteria; phylum Actinomycetota; class Actinomycetes; order Streptomycetales; family Streptomycetaceae; genus Kitasatospora. The sequence goes on along the minus strand of NZ_JARXYZ010000010.1, from coordinate 52,044 downwards.
TCCACCCCCACCAACCGGAGTTCGTGCCTGCCTCGCGGCGGCCGGCCCGGGGCACTGGAGAAGCTCCCCGAGGGACTCTTGCACCGCCGTCCCGCCCTCGGGGCCTCTCCAGCGCCACGGGCGCGCCGGGAGCCACGGGCACAAGAGGGGCTCGACATGGCACCCAGCAGCACCAGCAGTAACGACGGCGGTTCCACCCCGGCAAGAACCCCCGGCCCGGACGGCGCGTCGGCACACCTCCCCGGCACGCCGTCCGGGTCCGGACCCCACCCCGTGGACGAGTTGCTGCCCCCGGCGAAGCTCTTCTCCACCGGTCTCCAGCACGTCGCCGCGATGTACGCGGGAGTCGTCGCACCCCCGCTCATCGTCGGCGCCGGCGTCGGGCTCTCGCCCGCCGAACTCGCCCTGCTCATCTCGGCCAGCCTGTTCACCGCCGGACTGGCCACCCTGCTCCAGACCCTCGGCATCTGGAAGATCGGCGCGCGACTGCCGTTCGTGAACGGCGTCTCCTTCGCGGGGGTCGCGCCCATGATCGCCATCGCCAAGGAACACGGACCGAAGGACGCCCTCCCGGTGATCTTCGGAGCGGTGATCGTCGCGGGGGTCCTGTGCTTCCTCGCGGCGCCGTACTTCTGCAAGCTCATCCGGTTCTTCCCCCCGGTCGTCCAGGGCACCGTGATCACCCTCATCGGGGTGTCCCTGCTCCCGGTGGCGGTCAACTGGGCGCGCGGCGGCACGCCGAGCGCCCCCGGGTACGGCTCCATGCGGGCCATCGGCCTCGCCGCGATCACCCTCGTCGCGGTGGTGCTCTGCAACCGGCTGCTGCGCGGCTTCTGGCAGCAGCTCTCGTTGCTCATCGGCCTGGCGCTCGGCACCCTGATCGCCTTCCCGCTGAGCCTGGCCGACTTCGGCGCGGTGAAGGACGCGAAGGTCTTCGCGCTCCCCTCCCCGTTCCACTTCGGCGCGCCCGTCTTCGACGCCGCCGCGATCGTCTCGCTGTGCATCGTCATGGTGGTCTCCATGACCGAGTCCACCGCCGACATGCTCGCACTGGGCAAGATCGTCGAGCGCGAGGCCGACGAACCCACGCTCGCCGCCGGCCTGCGGGCCGACGGACTGGCCACCGCGCTCAGCCCCGTCTTCAACGGCTTCGCCGCCAGCGCCTTCGCCCAGAACATCGGGCTGGTGGCGCTGACGAAGATCCGCAGCCGCTTCGTGGTCGCGGCCGGCGGCGGCATCCTGGTCCTGCTCGGGCTCTTCCCCGTGCTCGGCTCGGTCGTCTCCCTGGTACCGCAGCCCGTCCTGGGCGGCGCCGGGATCGTGCTCTTCGGGACCGTCGCGGCCAGCGGCATCCGCACCCTCGCGGAGGCCGGCCTGGAGTCCAGCTCGAACACCATCCTGGTTTCCGTCTCGCTCGGCGTCGGGATCATCCCGATCGCGGTGCCGACCTTCTACGACGCCTTCCCGGAGGCCGTCCGGACCCTGCTGCACTCCGGGATCTCGGCCGGCTGCGTGATGGCCGTCCTGCTCAACCTGCTCTTCCACCACGCCGGAGCCGCCCGCCGGACCGGATCCGGCCAGACCTCCGGTGCGACGGTGCCGACGGCGACACCGTCCTGACCGGCCCGGGAGGGGTGCCCGCCGCACGGCGCACACCCCTCCCGACCCTCCCCCATAGGAGTAACACCATGGCAGTCCAGCCCCCACCCGCCGACCAGCGGATCGTCATCGAGAACGTCGCGATCGCGACCGTCGACGCCGATGACACCGAGTACGCCCGCGGCCACGTGGTCATCCTCGGCAACCGGATCGAGTCGGTCGGCGACGGGCCCGCCCCGATGTGGCTGGACAACGTGGTGCGCCGGATCAACGGCGAGGGCCACCTGATCACCCCCGGCCTGGTCAACACCCACCACCACTTCTACCAGTGGATCACCCGCGGCCTCGCCCAGGACGCCATCCTCTTCGACTGGCTCGTCGCCCTCTACCCGACCTGGGCCCGGATCGACGAGAAGCTCGTCCACGCCGCCAGCCAGGGCTCTGCCGCGGCCCTGCTCAAGTCCGGCTGCACCACCGCCTCCGACCACCACTACGTGTTCCCCAAGGACGGCGGCGACGTCCTCGGCGCCTCCATCGAGGCCGTCCAGGAGCTCGGCCTGCGCTTCACCGCGCTGCGCGGCTCCATGGACCGCAGCAAGAAGGACGGCGGCCTTCCGCCGGACCACGCGGTCGAGGAGCTCGACGACATCCTCGCCGCCTCCGAGGCCGCCGTGGACACGTACCACGACTCCTCCTTCGGCTCGATGCTGCACGTCGCCATCGCACCCTGCTCGCCGTTCTCGGTCTCCACCGACCTGCTCCGCCAGTCCGCCGAACTCGCCCGCCGCAAGGGCGTGCGGCTGCACACCCACGGCTCGGAGACCGCCGAGGAGGAGCAGTTCTGCAAGGAGCTGTTCGGCATGGGCCCGACCGACTACTTCGAGTCCGTCGGCTGGCTCGGCGAGGACGTCTGGATGGCGCACTGCGTCCACATGAACGACTCCGACATCGCCAAGTTCGCCGAGACCGGCACCGGCGTCGCCCACTGCCCGTCCTCCAACGCCCGTCTGGCCGCCGGGATCGCCCGCGTCCCCGACATGCTCAGGGCCGGTGTCCCGGTCGGCCTCGGCGTGGACGGCACCGCCTCCAACGAGTCCGGCGAACTCGGCACCGAGCTGCGCAACGCCCTGCTGATCAACCGCCTGCACGGCTCCCCGACCGCGCTCACCGGCCGTCAGGCGCTGCGCCTGGGCACCATGGGCGGCGCCCGGGTGCTCGGGCGCCAGAACGAGATCGGCTCGATCGAGGCCGGCAAGCTCGCCGACCTGGCGCTGTGGAAGGTCGACGGGATCATGCACTCCTCCATCGCCGACCCGGTCGCCGCCCTCACCCTCGGCGCCCTGCCGCCGCTGTCGGTCCTCTTCGTCAACGGCAACGCCGTCGTCGAGAAGGGCCAGTTGACCACCGTCAACGAGGACCGGATCGCCCGCGACTGTGCCCGCGCCGCCAAGGAGCTCGCCGCCCGCCCCGTCTGACCCCCGCTCTGTTCCTGTCATCCCCCACCAGCTCCGGGCCGCCCAGGGACGGTGCGTGACCCGGACTCCGCGACCCGGCCCCCTTCGGCCGGTGCGCGGACCGCAGCCCCGGACCCACGGCGAGGGTCCGGGGCTGCGGCGTGGGCTCCGGCCTGTTCCCACCCCCGTGGGGAGCTGGCCGGAACGTCAGCGGGCGGCGCCCCGGGTGGCGCGCGGGAGCGCTGCGCCGGCGGGGGTGAGGACGCCGGCGAGGGCGAGCCTGCGCAACAGCGGGTCGGCCGGCAGGAGGCGGCGGACGGCGGACGGGCGCACCGCGGTGGACGTCATGGCAGTAGGACAGCGGGGTTCCCCGGGCGGCGGAATTCTTTTACCGTTACGGTCAATGTTCGAGTTCCGCTTAGGCGTTGACGACCTCGCCGCCACCTGGTTCGGCTACTCCGCCCTGCAGGAGACGGTGTTGAGCCTGCGCGCCCGCCGCCGGCCGGCCGGCTATCCGGAGCAGCAGCCCTGGGTGGCGAGTTGGCAGGGCCGGTACGAGACGCTGGACACCGTGCTGCTGGACTCGCTGATCGCGCCGGTCGGCTTCGTGCCGGACTTCCTCACGCCGCGCCCGGCCGGTCCGCGCCCGGAGTTCGCGGCCGAGTTGGCGAGGCTGACGGCGACCCCGCCGGAGGTGGTGCGGGCGGACGTGCTGGCCGCGTACCAGGGCGACCACAGCGCGCTGCCGCCGGTGCTGGCCGGGCTGATCGACGATCCGTCGGCACTGACCACCCGGGTGGCCGAGGCGTTGGAGGCGTACTGGGCGCGCTGCCTCTCCCCCGCCTGGTGGCCGCGGGCCCGGTTGGTGCTGGAGGCGGACATCGCACACCGGGGCCGGATGCTCTCGGAGCGCGGGGCGGAGGGGCTGTTCGCGGATCTCGACGCCCGGCTGACCTGGCACGCCGGGGTGCTGCGACTGGTCGACCCGCACCCCGCCGTCCGGGCGGTGGGCACCACGGTGGATGTTGCGGGGCGGGGGCTGGTGCTGGTCCCGACGCTGTTCGGGCTCGGCGCGCAGACCGACGTCACCCAGGTAGGGCCGCCGCTGGTCTGCTATCCGGCGCGCGGCAAGGCGACCATGGCGGAGGGGCTGGGGGCGGGCCGGCCCGAACAGCCGGGCGGACCGCTGGAGGGGCTCGTCGGGGCACCCCGGGCGAGGCTGCTGAGGATGCTGGAAATCCCGGCCAGCACCACGGAGTTGGCGCACCGGCTCGGGGTCACCCCGGGCGCGGTCAGCCGCCATCTGGGCGCGCTCGCGGCGGCCGGCCTGCTGGAGCGCACCCGGCACGGCCGCCGGGTCCTCTACCGGCGCAGCGGGCTGGGCGACGCGTTGGTGGCGGGCGGGGGCCGGGGCGGCGGCTGACGGCTGACGGCTGACAGAGTTCAGCAAACAGATAACAGATAACGAAAGTTGTCAGCTGTCATCTGTTCGCCGTCGACTGTCCACAGCCCGCCGCCCGTCTCAGGCGGTGCGCCCGAGGGTGGCGAGGTAGGCGCGCCAGCCGCCGTGATGGGTGATCTCTCGGTGGACGCCGCGCTCGACCTCGCCACGGGCGAGCAGCATGGACAGGCAGGCGGAACCGTCCTCCAGCTCGATGACGCCGAGCTCCAGCTCGCGCGGCTCGCCGGGCAGGATGACGTCGCGCAGGCGCTCCAGGGTGATGTCGTAGAGCTCGCCCTCGATCGCGCTGTCGACGGCCGCGTCGCTCAGCAGGCCGGGGCAGACGTCCTTCTCCCCGTTGACGTCGATGGAGAAGAAGCGGTAGCCGGGGGCGGTGCGGGCCGGCCCGACCAGGGCGTCGGCGACTTTGGCGTGGAACGGACCGCCGACCATGGCCTGACCGTTGAAGAAGATGCGGGGCACGGGTGAACTCCTCTACCGGTTACCGGGGAAAAGGCCGTTCCGTACGGCGACGAGAGGACAGGTGGAATCGTCGCCGTACGGAACGGAGTAATGGGCCGGCGGCACTGCTCCAGCCTGGCAGGCGGCAGCGGTGGCGCCGGCGGATAGATTTGGACTCAGCCCAGCAGGGGGAGCGCCGGAAGGGTCAGGAAGTCCACGAACTCCTCGGCCAGGGCGACCTGTTCGAAGAGCTGGGCGGCCTCGCGCCAGCGGCCGCCGGCGTACGCGTCCTCGCCCAGCTCGGCCAGGAGTTCGGCCAACTCGGCGGCGACCAGGGTGCGCACCAGGTCGGCGGTGGCCTTCTCACCGGTGTCGGACAGGACGACGCCGTTGTGGATCCACTGCCAGATCTGCGAGCGGGAGATCTCGGCGGTGGCGGCGTCCTCCATCATGTTGAAGATGCCGACCGCGCCGAGGCCGCGCAGCCAGGCCTCGATGTAGCGGACGCCGACCTGGACGGCGTTGTGCAGCCCGGCGCGGGTGCAGGTGCCGCCGGCGCCGGCGATGTCGAGCAGTTGGGCGGCGGTGACCGGCTCGGACGGCCCGGGGTTGTCCTTCTGGTTGGGGCGCTCGCCGAGCACCGCGTCGAAGGAGGCGCGGGCGACCGGCACCAGGTCCGGGTGGGCGACCCAGGAGCCGTCGAAGCCGTTGCCGGCCTCGCGGTCCTTGTCCGCCTTGACCTTCTCCAGGGCGGCGGCGTTGACCTCCGGGTCCCTGCGGCTGGGGATGAACGCGGCCATGCCGCCGATCGCGTGGGCGCCGCGCTTGTGGCAGGTCTGCACCAGCAGGCGGGTGTAGGCGGCCATGAACGGCGAGGCCATCGTGACGGTGTTGCGGTCCGGCAGGATGTAGTGCTCGCCGACGTCGCGGAAGTTCTTGACGATCGAGAACAGGTAGTCCCAGCGCCCGGCGTTGAGGCCGGCCGCGTGCTCGCGCAGCTCGTAGAGGATCTCGTCCATCTCGAAGGCGGCGGTGATGGTCTCGATCAGGACGGTGGCGCGGACGGTGCCGTGCGGAATGCCGAGTTGGGCCTGGGCGTGGGTGAACACGTCGTTCCAGAGCCGGGCTTCGAGGTGGCTCTCGGTCTTCGGCAGGTAGAAGTACGGGCCGGAGTTGGGGTCCTCGGCGCCCTTGGCGAGCAGCCGGGCGGCGTTGTGGAAGAAGTAGAGACCGAAGTCGAGGAAGGCTCCGGCGACCGGGGCGCCGTCGACGAGCAGGTGGTTCTCGTCCAGGTGCCAGCCGCGCGGACGGACCACGACGGTGGCGAGTTCGGCGGCGGGCTTGAGGGCGTACGCCTTCCCGGCGGGGGTGGTGAAGTCGATCCGGCCCTCGAAGGCGTCGATCAGGTTGATCTGGCCGCTGACCACGTTCTCCCAGGTCGGGGAGGTGGCGTCCTCGAAGTCGGCGAGCCAGATCCGCGCGCCGGAGTTGAGGGCGTTGATGACCATCTTGCGGTCGGTGGGGCCGGTGATCTCGACCCTGCGGTCCTGGAGGGCGCGGGGCGCCTCGGCGACCTTCCAGTCGCCGGCCCGGATGTCGGCGGTGTCGGGGAGGAAGTCCAGCGTGCCGGCCTCGGCGATCTGCGCACGGCGGGTCTTCCGCCCGGCCAGGAGTTCCTGCCGACGGCCCTCGAAGGCGCGATGGAGGCCGACGACGAAGGCGACCGCCTCCGGAGTGAGCACCTCCTCCGCCCGGTGGACGCGCGGACCGGCGACAGTGACGACCGGAGCGGCAGGGGAGGCGCCGACGGGTCCCTGATCTGTAGCCATGGGCAGGACACTCCTAAGCGGTTGAGCCTGGCGAAGGGAGCTCCGGTGGGAACTTCCTTGATCGGAACCCACCTGTCGGCGAGTTCGATTCTGTAAGGTGGAGACTAGTTTCCGCGATACAGAATTTCAACGGTTTGTTGATGCGATCGCCGGGACTCTACTCCTCCCCGACAGCGAAGGGAACGCCGGTGGTTCCGACCCCCGACACAGCATCGACGACAGGCACGGACCGCGCGACCGGCGGCGTGCAGTCCGTCGAGCGCGCCTTCCAGCTGCTGGAGGCGCTGGCCGACTCCGGCGGCGTGGCCACGCTCAGCGAGCTCTCCGCCAGTTCCGGCCTGCCGATGCCGACCATCCACCGTCTGGTTCGTACCCTCGTCCAGCAGGGCTATGTCCGCCAGGACACCGCGCGTCGCTACACGCTCGGCCCCCGGCTGATCCGCCTCGGCGAGACGGCCGGACGACTGCTCGGCAGCTGGGCCCGCCCGTACCTGGCCGAACTCATGGAGGCCACCGGCGAGACCGCCAACCTGGCCGTACTGGAGGGAGGCGAGGTGGTGTACGTCGGGCAGGTGCAGTCGCGGCGCTCGATGCGGATGTTCACCGAGGTCGGCCGGCGGGTGCAGCCGCACTGCACCGGCGTCGGCAAGGCGCTGCTCGCCCAGCTCCCCGAGGACGAGGCGCGCGCCATCCTCGGCCCCAACCCGCTGCCCGCGCACACCGAGTACACGGTCACCGACCCGCAGGAGCTGCTGCAGCAGCTCGCCGAGGCGCGCGAGCGCGGCTACGTGGTCGACGACCAGGAGCAGGAGATCGGCGTCCGCTGCATCGCGCTCGCCGTCCCCGGCGCACCGACGCCCACCGCCCTGTCGGTGTCCGGCCCCGAAGCCCGCATCCGGGCGCTGGAGGAGCAGACCGGCGCGTCCTCGCTGGTGCCGGTGATGCACCACATCGCGACCCGGCTGGGGCAGGTCCTCGCACCCTGACGCCTCGCCAGAACGACGCTGCTGCGCGGGACGTCGGACCGGTCGACTTCCCGTGCGCGGGTTCGCCCGTTCGGGCGGACGGCGGGCGGGTTGCGCCGTACCCCCGGTGGCGGCTCGGCCACCCTGGTGCGGACGCGGCCCGCGACGGCGCGGGCCGCCGGAACGCAAGGGCACGGGTGAGCGGCGATGGAGCGCAGCGATGCGGGGCGCGACTGTTCTGGACACGGGGACGGCGGCCTCAGGGACGGCGGTCTCAGGGACAGCGGCTTCCGGGACGGCGGCTTCCGGGTTGGCGCCTGCGGGGACTGGGGCTACGGGGAATCCGGTCGCGGCCACGCGGCGCTCGGCAGTTCGGCGTACGGGGAGTCGACGTACGGGGAACCGGTGCGCCGGGGGTTCGGCGGGGCCTGGTTCGTCGCGGCCGTGGCGGCGGGTTGCGCGGCGGCGACGCTGGCCGCCGGCCCGTCCTGGGCGCTGCGGCGGCCCGAGCCGCGGCCGGCGGTGGACGTCAGCGTCGCCGCCACGCCGTCGCACTCCGACCTGGAGGTGGTCCGGATGGACCCGGACGCCGCTCCGCCCGGCGGCACCACCACCGTCCACGCGTTCGTGGCCAACGGCGGCCCGGACACCACCGCCTCGCCGTTCACGGTCGTGGTGACGCTGCCGGACGGGGTGACGCCGGAGGGCCCGTACTTCCCGTCCGACTGCGAGGTGCTGCGGGACGGCCGCGAGGTGCGGTGCGTCTTCGGGCCCGGCCTGCCCCCGCTGCGTACCGCGACCGCGCTCGTCCCGGTCCGGCTGGACCCGGGCCTGCCGGTCGGCCGGCTCGGTGGCGGCGCGGTCGCGGTGCGCAGCCCGGACGACCGGAACGAGCGCAACAACCGGCAGCCGTTCGACCTCACGGTGGTCGAGACGGCTGCCGGTTCCTGACCGGGCCCGGCCGGCGGTCACCGGTACGCGGTGGTCACCGGTTCGCGGGTAGCGGCACCCGGTTACCGATTACTGGTTACCGGTACACGCGGACGTAGTCGGCGGCGAAGGTGATCGGGGCGGTCCCCTGCGGCGCGGGGTGGTACTGCCCCGCGCCGACCGACAGGTTGAGGATCAGGTACGCCGACCAGTTGGCGCCGACGCCCTTGCCGTCCGAGAAGACCTTGACGCCGTTGACGTACCAGTCCACCGAGGTGGCGCCGTAATACGTCCCGATGGTCACCCACTGGTCCTTCGCGATCGCGCTCGCGTCGGTGTAGTACTTGGGGTTGCCGGGGTTGACGTGGTTGGTCAGCTCCAGCAGGTTCGGGTTGTCGGGGTGGTACTCGAAGGAGTCGACCTCCCCGTTGCCGTTCTTCCAGGTCCAGAGGGCCGGCCAGGCGCCGGAGCCGGACGGCAGCTTGACCCGGGTCTCGGCGTAGTCGCCGGTCTTGACCTGGAAGCCCTCGCTGGAGCCCTCGGTGGTCAGGAAGCCGGTGTTCCAGGCCTGCTTGCCGTTCTCCAGCGTGCTGCCGCTCGGCGCGGCGGTGAAGGTGGCGACCCCGTTCGCGACGCTGACGTTGTTCTTGTTCAGCCAGTCGAGCTTGTTGTCGTCCGGGTTGTGGTTGCCGTACTTGTACGAGCTGGTCTTGTCGCCGACCCAGCGCGAACCCCAGCTGATCGGACTGTTGAACTCGTCGGACCAGGTCAGCGACTTGCCGGCGACCGGGGAGACCGGGGTGCTCGGCGACGGACTGGCCGTGGCGCTCGGGCTGCTCGTCGGGGAGGGCTTCGGGGTCGGGGTGGCGGTCGGCTTCGGGGTGGCGGTCGGCTTCGGGGTGGCGGTCGCGGTCGGAGCCGGCGTCGCGGTCGGAGCCGGGGTCGAGGTCGCGGTCGGCGCCGGGGTCGGAGTCGAGGTCGGCGCCGGGGCGTTGGAGACCACGAGCTGCTGCGAGGGCAGGTTGTGCCAGGCCCCGCCGAGGTCCTGCCAGAAGCCGAACTGGGTGTACGTCCCGGCCGGCAGGGTGCGCGCGCCGCTGGTGAAGTTCAGGCCGCTCGGGCAGATCCGCGCGTTGGAGGCGTTGCCGGGGAAGTCGAGGTTGGCGCCGGACGCGTCCCGGACGCCCACGCCGACGGTCTTCGCGGTGAAGCAGGCCGAGGAGTGCAGGGTCAGCGAGGCGGTGGCGGCCTTGGTCGCGACCATGGTCGCCGGGGCCAGCCGGTCCTGGGTGACGGTCGGAGCGGTGGCGGCCTGGGCACCGGTGACGGCCGGCAGGCCGAACAGTCCGGCGCCGGTGATGGCGAACGCTCCGGTGGCGGCGAGAGTGGCGCTGCGGCCCCGGTGGGAGGGGCGGGCGTGACGCGGCGCGCGGCGACGGGCAGGCTGGTGCATGGGAGTGTCCTCTGCGACGCCTGCGAGGTGAGCTGTCGGATTCGGGCGGAGGTGGCCCGGCCGTCGGTGGAAGCGGCTTCACCCCTAGCCACGGCCCGCACGCGGGAGCGTACGGGCCGGGCGCTGACCTTGGTTCCCCCGCTCCTGTCCGTTGTGGTGCTCGATTGCCGACCGGCGGGTGGACAGGACTCGGCGTCCCGGCGGCGGAGTCCGCGAGAGCGAACGACCGTTGCAGGCTAGGCAGACCGTACGTGAACGGACAACCCGGCCGGGTCGGTTGTCGCACAGCTCACAGTGGTGTCGATCAACGACGCTGTGTGGTGGATCCGTTGGGGTCGATCAAGGGATCGGCGGACCAGGGAAGCAGCGGATCGGAAGCGGATCAGCGGACCAAGGGATCAGTCGAGCCAGCCGTCGACCTGGCTCTCGGCCTCCGGCGCCCAGGCGAGTTCCAGGTGGTTGAGACCGGCGAGGAGCCGGGTGCCGCCGATCGTCGCGACACCGGTGGTGTCCAGGGCGCTCGCGGTGAACACGATGCCGTCGCTGGGCCCCCGGTTCTCGTTGAGCACGCCCGGGATGTCGGCCGACCCGCCCGCGAGCAGGTAGGTGCGCACCGACGCCGGGACTCCGGCCTGCTGCAGCGGCGCGATCAGCGACCCGGCGTCGATCGCCGCCTGGATGCCCTGGCCGGAGGTGTAGAAGCCCTGGCCGCCGTAGTACGTGGTCCACCAGTCCTGGGAGGTGCCGTCCACCCCGTACCGGCCGTCCCAGCGGGCGAGCAGCTGACGCTGTCCCGGGTAGCAGTCGTGGCCGCCGGTGGGCAGCACGCCGAGGCAGGGCTGCGCGGTGTACGTGCCGTAGCAGGTCATGTACAGGTGCGGGGACGGCGCGTTGGCGGTGCCGCCGCAGGCCGGCCAGGCGGCCAGGTCGAAGGACCAACCGTGCGCGTACACGTAGTCGAGCCCGCCGTTCGGCCCGCCGAGGGTGATCAGGCGGCGCACGTCGCCCGCGTACGCCCTCCCCCAGGACGGGCGCACCGAGGACACGTACGCCCGGGCGGCGACCTCGCCCTTGCTCCACGCCACCACGTCCACCTGGGAGACCCCGAGCCGGGTCCGGATCAGCGCGACGGCGTCGCCGACGGTCTGCGCCTGGAGCAGGTTGTCGCCCTGTTTGTGGGCGAAGCCGATGGCGAACACCCGGTGGCCGGTGCCGGCGAGGTACTGGGCCAGGCCGGTGGACGGGCAGGCGGAGGCGCCGCAGGTGCCGCTCTCGGCCGGGTTCGCCCAGGCGCGGTCGACGTTGTCGTTGGCGCCGTGGACCAGCAGGACGGGGGTCTGGCGGCCGCCGGTGTCCCAGCCGGTCGCGGAGTACAGCAGGAAGCGGCCGGAGTAGGGCTCGCCGGTGCCGCCGAAGTACGTTCGGCGGGCGCCGTCCTGGTCGCCGCGACCGTCGGCCGGGTACTGCTCGGCGCGGAAGCCGGGGGTGGTGTCGAGGTAGCGCTCGACCTTGGCCCAGCCGTTGCCGGGGGCGGGGAAGGTGGCTTCCAGGGCGAGGGGGGCGGCGGCGGCTTGGGCGGCGGAGGTCTGCGCGGTAACGGCTTGCGCGGTGGCGGCCTGCGCGGTGGCGGCCGCTTGGGCCGTGGTGGGGGTGCCGAGGAGGAGGGCGGCGAGGGTGAGCAGGACGGCGGACAGCGCGGTGGGGGTGCGGCGCGGCGTGCCGGGTCTCGGCGTGCGGGGTCTCGGCGCTCCGGGTCTCGTGGGGGTGCGTCTCATGGGGGTGGACGGTAGGACCGGCCCGCGGCGGGCGCCCAGGTGCCGGTCATACACCCCGGAGGCCGGCACGGTGGCGGCCGGTGCCGTGGCGCACTGCCCACGGGCGCGCCTGCTCGGCTCACCGGGTCGGATAAATTGGAGGTCCGACATCTTCCGCAGTGCACAAGACCGCCGTGCACGGCCTCACGGAAACGAGGTACCGCCCCACCATGACCGCGCCCCTGCCCGCCTTCGCCGGCCGCACCTACCTCTTCCGGGCCGACAACGGCGCGGCCTTCCGCAACACCTATTCGGCCGACGGCCGGCGGCTGCGCTGGGAGGGCCTCGGCGAGTCGGCGGGCCAGTGGGAGGACGTGCTACTGCACGTCGCCGAGGTGGCACCGGAGATCTACTTCATCAGCTGGACGGAGCAAAGCGGGATCACCGTCAGCCACGTCATGGACCTCGGCCGACTGACGGTGCGCGCCTTCTGGACGTACGAGGGCGAGGGCGGCCGGGTCGGCGAGCTGCACACCGGGACGCTGGAGCGGGTGGTCTGAGCCTCGCCGCTCCCGCGCCCCGGGGCTGGTCCCCTGCTGTCGGCCTTGCCTGCCCGTTGATCCGCTCGGATCAGCTAGATCCACTGGGTCCACCGGGTCTGCTGGGTCCGCTGGAACTGCTCGGGTCTGCTCAGACGGTCTGGTTCGGCACCTTGAGGTGCTGGGACAGCCACTCCAGCGAGGACGGCAGCAGGGCGCTCCAGGTCTCGAAGTTGTGGCCGCCGTTCTCCAGCATGCTGTAGGAGGCCTTCATCGGGGCCTGCACCGCGTCGACGAAGGCCTCGGTGTCGTGCCGGTAGTTGCCGTCGCCCTTCTTGGTACCGGCCAGCAGCACGGACACCTTCGGCTGCGGCAGGTTCTTCAGCCGCCACATCAGGTTGGCCTCGTCGCGGCGCTGCTTGCTGCCGCCGAAGAGGTCGCCCGTGGTCGGGTCGTCGGCGGCGTCGTAGTAGGCGGAGAGCGCGACGGCGGTCGGGAAGACGTCCGGGTGGCGCATGGCCAACTTGAGGGCGCAGTAGCCGCCGGTCGAGTTGCCCATGAAGGCCCAGGCCTGCGGGTCGGACGAGACCCGGAAGCTCGCCTGGATCGCCGAGGGGACGTCCTTGGTGAAGTACGTGTCGGACTGCGCTCCGCCCGGGATGTCCTCGCACTCGGTGTCCTGCGGCAGGGCCGGCGAGGGGCGCACCATGACCATGACGGTCGGCTGCATCTTCCCCTCCTGGAGCAGCTTGAGCGCCGCGCCCGGGTAGTTGAACCGCGTGATCAGGTTCTCGGCGAGCCCGGGGAAGCCGGTGCTGACGATCACCGCCGGGAACTGCCGCTGCGCGTACTCCGGTTGGAAGTACTGCGGCGGCAGGTAGACGTACCCCTCGGTGGACAGCCGGCTCGCCGCACCGTCGATCCGCACCTTGCGGATCTCGCCGGACTGGCTCGGCTCGCGACCCATCGCGCCGCCGCCCTTGACGGAGGCGTGGCCGATCGTCTCCACGAGCAGCCGACCGGACGCGTCCGCCTTGTTGTGGATCACCACCGGGCCGGTTTCGCCGGTGCCCAGCAGGTCGTCCCAACTGCTGTAGAAGGCGAAGTAGTTGTTCGCCACCAGGCCGAGCGCGGCAAGCACCGTGAGCTGGGTGGCGAGCAGCGCGCCGATCCGGCCGAGCACCGCCTGCCAGGTCTGCCTGGCGAGTCTTGGCCACAGCCAGACCGTGCCGGCCGTCATCACGACGGCGATCAATACGGTCAGCGCCAACACCTTGTGGCTCGTCAGACCCATGTCCTACTTGCTCCCACGCCTCGAACTCCCCGCCCCCTCCGCTCAGGACATCCGAGGTGGTCACCCCGGTTCCCCCGCCGGGGCGCGCGATCACCAACCCTAACGGGGCGGGGAGGCGGAACGGGCGACAGATGACAACTGACAGATGACAGATTTCGAAATCTGTTATCTGTTATCTGTCTGCTGTCATCTGTTCGCCGCCACCGGACCGCCGTCGCCCGCCGTCGACCGCCGACCCGACGGGCGGCTGGACTGCGGGATTCCGGGAGCGGGTGCGGAGGCGCGGGTCCGGCACGAGTACGACCGGGATCGGCAACCGCGAGAGCGGCAGCCGGAGTCGGGCTCACCCCTCCCGGTCGTAGAGCCGCAGCCCCGCCGTGAGTTCGCGCATGCAGCGGGCGCCGAGCTCCCGAGGGGACCCCGGACCGGCAGTGGGGGCGCCGGAGGAGGCCCACTCCTCCAGCGCGACCCGGATCGCAGCGGTCGCCGCGGCGGCGGCCAGGCGGATCTCCAGCGGGTCGGTGCCGTCCGGACACCGACCCGCGAGGACGACCCGCAGCCGCTCCTCGGAGTCGGCGTGGACCCGCTGCCAGGTGCCGTCGAGGCGCGGATCGCGCAGCAGGCTGCGGGTCCACTCCATCGCCTCGACGGCCTCGTCGTCGACCGGGGTCAGCGAGGACACCGCCGAGCGCTCCAGCGCCTCGCGCAGTGGCAGGTCGGCCGGGGCCTCGGCGAGCTGGTCGACCCAGCGCCGCCCGCCCGCCGCCAGCAGCGGGGCGACGGCGTCCTCCTTGACGGAGAAGTACCGGTAGAAGGTGCGCAGCGAGATGCCCGCCGCGAGGGCGATCTCCTCGGCGGTGACCGCCTCGGCCCCCCGTTCGGCGAAGAGCGCGGCGGCGGTGCGGGCGATGTCCATCCGGGTGGCGTCCCGGCGGCGCTGGTTCAGGGTGGGTCGTCCGGTCACAGGGCCAGCCTACGCGGGTCGATGCCACTGTGGCACGTCGCGCCGTAATGACATCCATGGACTTATTGGCACGTTATGCCACTCAGGCGTAACGTGTCTCCTGAGGTCGAGAGGCCACGAACGAACGGAGTACCACCATGGAGCGCTTCAGCGGACGGAACGTCCTGATCACTGGCGGCGGCTCTGGCATCGGCCAGGCCACCGTGCACCGGATCCTCGCCGAGGGCGGGAAGGTCGTCGCCGTCGACGTCAACGAGGACGGCCTGAAGAAGACCCTGGACCGCGCGACCGCCGACGGCACCGCGGACCGCCTGACCATCCAGGTCCTGGACATCTCGGACGAGGCGTCCGTCACCACCGGCGTCGCGGCGGCGATCGGCGGCCTCGGCGGGCTGGACGTCCTGGTCAACGCGGCCGGCATCCTGCGCTCCTCGCACACGCACGAGACCAGCCTGGAGTTCTGGAACAAGCTCCTCGCCGTCAACCTGACCGGCACCTTCCTGATGACCCGCGAGGCGCTCCCGGCGCTGCTCGCGGGCGGCGAGGGCGTGGTGGTGAACTTCAGCTCCACCTCCGCGAGCTTCGCCCACCCCTACATGGCCGCGTACGCCGCGACCAAGGGCGGCATCCAGTCCTTCACCCACGCCATAGCCTCCGAGTACTCGAAGCAGGGCCTGCGCGCGGTCTGCGTCGCGCCGGGCAGCATCGACAGCGGCATGACCCACAACCCGGGCCTGCCCGCCGATGCCGACCTCAGCCTGCTCGCCAAGCTCGCCCCGGCCCTCGGCCAGGGCTTCGCGGGCCCGGAGACGGTGGCCGGCGTGATCGCGATGCTGGCGTCCGACGACGGCGCGTTCGTCACCGGCACCGAGCTCCGCATCGACGGCGGCACCCACATGTGATCCGCCGGACGGCATGACGACGCGGGGTCTGGGCCACTCCTCCGAGTGGTTGGTGGCGCAGGCCCCGCTGTCGTGTCGCGTGACGCCCGCCTCAGGGCTCGGGACTCGGGGCTCATGACCCATGGCTCAGCCGAGGCCCCCGTGCCGGGCGGCGGCGATCGGCCCCGCTTATCTGGCCCTGCGCGCGGCCGCGTCGGCGGGCGGCGACCTGCTGACGGCCTCCGCCCGCGCCGCCGTCCTGGACTCGCTGGACGCCTGGGACGGCACCCACCCGCCGCTCGGCGGCGACCCCGTCGGCCCGCACCTGGCCGGGCTTGCCGTATCCGAACGGCCGGCCGCCCGGCTCGCCCTGCTCACCGCCCTCGCGCCGTACCGGCTCACGGAGGCCGACGTGTCCGCCTGGCGCGCCGTCCGCCCTGCGGCCGACGGCGGGGCGGAGGAGCGCGGGGAGGGGCGCGAGGTGGCGGACGAAGAGCTGACGTGACTGCTCGCCTTCGGGGCGTTCGCAGCCGTCGGGCGGGTGGCGGGGTGGATCGGTGGGTGACCGATCGGCCCGTCCGACCGTCAGCGCAGCGGCTTCGCCATCACGAGCTCCCGGGTGACCCCGTCGGCGAGCGGTTCGCCGGGTTCCGCGAGCGCGGTGAAGCCGTGCCGGCGGTAGAGGGCGAGCGCGGGCTCGTTGCCGGGGATCACCGCGAGGCGCAGCGTGGTGCCGCCGGATGCGCGGGCCCAGCGCTCGACCTCCTCGATCAGGCGGTCGGCGACGCCCCGGCCGCGCGCCTGCGGTCCGACCCACACCGCGCGCAACTCCCGTACGCCGTCGGCGCCGGGGACACCGTCCGCCAGGCCGACCGGGGTGCCGTCCGGACCGTCCAGCAGCGCCGCGACGTGGTGGGCGCCCGGAAGGTGAAGCCGGGCGCGCCAGCGTTCCTCGCCGCCGTGGTGCCAGTCCGCGAGGCGGGCTTTGAAGGCGTGCGGCGCGTCGGTCAGGGCGGCGATGCGCAGGTCGCGCCAGAGCGGCCAGTCGTCGGTCGTGAGGATTCGCAGGATCACCATGGTCGTCACGGTAGAGCGCGGGTGGTGGGCCCTCGCCACAGGCCGTCGCCACAGGCCCTCGCGGAGGGCCGGTCCTGTCGCGGCCAGTCGGCCGGGCGGCCGGGCGGCCGGGCGGGGTAGGCCTGAGACGGTTCAGGGTGTGCGCCAGTCGGCGGCGAAGGCGGCGGCCGGGTTGGCGGTGAGCAGGAGGTCCAGCAGTTCGCGGCCGAAGGTGCGGGCGAGCCGTGGGGCGAGGTCGGTGAGCAGCCGGGTCGGGCCGTCGCCCCGGCGCGCGGTGCGGGTGGTGGTGTCGGCGCCGAGGAGCAGCTGGGAGGCGTGGCCGGCGTCGACGAGGTCGGCGATGACGTCGAAGGCCTGGTGGTCGGCCGGGTGGTCGGCCCGGGAGGGGCTGTCCAGCGCGAGGTGGACGCCTTCCGCGGCGAGCTCGCGGTGCAGCCGCACGTCGGGCAGCCGGGTGAGGTGGCCGAGGATGATCTGGTCGGGCGGGACGCCGTGCCGGGCGTGCAGCCAGCGCATCACGAAGTGCGGGTGGGCGCCGGGTTCGAGGTGGACGGCGATCGGGGCGCCGGTGGCGTGGTGTGCCTCGGCGGCCGCGGTCATCACCCGGCGGGTGTGCCAGGTGGTGGTACCGGCGTCGCACGCGACCTTGATCAGGCCCGCCCGGACACCCTCGGAAGCGCCGTGCGGTTCGGTGGGCGGCTTGGTGGGCGGCTTGGTGGGCGGCTTGGTGGGCGCCCCGGCGGCTGGTTCGGTGGTGAGCCCGGTCGTGAGGTCTGAGATGAAGCGTTCGGCGAGCCCGTCGTACAGGGTGGGGAGGGTGTCCGGGTCGTAGTGGGCCGCCTGGTGCAGGCCGGTGCCGGCGACGACGTGGACGCCGGTCGCACGGGAGAGCTTCGCGAGCGAGCCCGCGCCGCGGCCCATGCCGTACGGGGTCCACTGGACGAACGAACGGCCGCCGACCGCCGCGAATGCGCGCAGGACGCCCTCGGCGGCGGCCGGGTCGTCCAACTCCTCACCGGGCAGCAGGGGGCTGCGGATGAAGAGGTGGTCGTGGGAGTCGGTCACGCCGAGTTCGGCGGGGTCGAGGTCGCCGAGGACGGTGCGGACCGTTCGGACGGTGTGGACGGTGCGGACGTCACGGGTCATGCCTGGCCCTCCCGAGTGGGGGCCGTCTCAGTCGGGGCCGCCACGGTCGGGGCCGTCTCGGCGAAGGTGGCGGTGGCGACGCGCAGGCCGGCCAGGGCCTTGGGGACGCCGACGTAGGGGGCGAGGTGGACGATGACCTCGGTGACCTCCTCCCTGGTCATGCCGATCCGCAGGCTGTTGCGGACGTGGTCGGCGAGCTGCGGCTCCACGCCGCCGAGGGCGGTGAGCGCGGCCAGGTTGGCCACCTGGCGGTCGCGCAGGGCGAGGCCGGGACGCTGGTAGGTGCCGCCGAAGAGACTGGTGACGATCCAGTCGGGGAAGCCGGGCGCGAGGCTGTCCAGGCCGCCGAGGGTGGTGGCGGCGACCGGGCCGGCGAGGTCGGCGAGGAGGGCGTAACCGGCTTCGCGGTCCAACGGGGCGGGGGTGAGGTCGGTCGGCGTCATCGGGGCGGGGGCCGGGGCGGCGGGGACGGCGGGAGTGGTGGGAGTGGTGGGGACGGCGGGAGCGCTCATCAGGGTGGCGGAACCTTTCACCAGTGCCGGCCGCTGGGCAGCCGGTCGAGTTCGGGACGGGACAGGTGCAGCACCTGGTAGCGGGTGCCGGGCGCGTCATCCGGGGCCGGGCCCTGCCAGAGGGCGAACCGGAGCAGCTCCCAGCGGTACGGGTCCACCGCGACGGCCGCGGTGTGCAGGGCGGGGTGTGCCGGGAACCCGGCGAGGGCCTGCTCGACCGCCTCGGCGGGATCGGCGCCCTCGGGGAGCCGAACGGTGTGGCGGGTGGCGGTGGTCGCGGGGGCGTCCGGCGCAGCGCCCCGGGCCGGACCGCTGCCGTGGGCCAGACCGGCGCCGAGCCAGTGCCGGACGGCAGGGCGGCCGAAGTCCGCGCTCAGGCCGCGAAAGCCCGGGCCCCAGAGGAAGCTGTTCATGCCCTCGGCGGTGCGCCAGAGGTAGAACGGCGCGTACTGGTTGACGGGCGACCCCTCGTGGCCGCGCTCGCGGACCAGGTACGCCTTGAGCCCGAGGCCGGGGTAGGCGTCCAGGAGACGGCCCTTGTCGGCGACGCGTTTGCGGATGATCCCCATGTCGTAGTCGGCGGGGAGGGTGATCTCGTACTGCATGGCGTGCACGGCGGGTCTCCTCGGTGGTCGGATCCTCGGGAGGTCGGGCGGCGCGCGGTACGGCGCAGTGCAGCGCGATACGGCGCAGGTCCGGCGCTGGACGGCGCGGTGCGGCGCGTCAGGTCGTACGGTGCGCGGCGAGCAGGCCGAGGGCGCCGCGCACGGCCTGTTCGAAGGGCTCGGCCCGGCCGGCCGCGCGGGCCAGGACGTAGCCGCCCTGGACGACGGCGACCACGGCGGCGGCGGTGTCGACCGGGTCGACGCCGAGCACGAGTTCGCCGGCGGCCTGGCCCTCGGCCACCAGTTCGGCGATCCGGTCGCGCAGCCAGTCGAAGGTCTCCTCGACGGGGGCGCGCAGCCCGGGGTCCGCGATGACGTCCGGATCCTGGGCCATCCGGCCGATCCTGCAGCCGCGCAGCACGTCACGGTCGCGGAGCAGATAGGCGGCGATGCGGTCGTACGCCGTGCCGGGGGCGGACAGGTCGGCCTCGGCCACGCCCCTCAGCTGCTCGGCGCTGCGGCGCAGGGCGGTGGCGGCGAGGTCGGGCTTGCCGGTGAAGTGGTGGTACATGCTGCCCTGGCCGACACCGGCGCGCTGCTGGATGGCCTTGGGGCTGGTGCCGACGTAGCCGCGCTCCCAGAGGAGTGCCTGGGTGCTCTCGATGAGGCGGTCCTGGGTGGTCATACGGATCACTGTACATACCAGTAGGTACAGAAGGCCAGGGGTCACCTGGCTGCGACCGGGGCGCAGGGCCGGCCGGCCCCGTCCGGGGGACGGCCAAGGGCCGTGCGCCGCCCCCCGGCGGCCACGGCCCTTGCCCGCTCGTCTCCCCCTCCCCGCCGGCCGCCACTCCATCGCGACCGGTGGCGCGCGTCACGTCGGGCGGGCGCTCACGGCAGCTCGCGCCGGATCACCGGGGCGACCTCTGCGGCGAACAGCTCCAACTGCTCCCACTGCGCCCCCTCCGTCAACGCGTCGATTCCGATGCCGACCACCTCGTTGCCGAAGGCCTCGTGATAGCGGTGGATCTTCTCGACCACCTGCTGCGGGCTCCCGACCAGAGCCGACCCGTGCTCCAGCGCGTCCTCCAAGGACGTGAACGGGGACTTGTTGTGCCGGCCGGCCGCCGAGTCGAACATCGCGTTCCAGTACGGACGGAAGCCCTCGACCGCGTCCTGCGAACGCTTGGCGACGTACAGCCCGCCGAAGCTCGCGCCCACCCGGGCGTCCCTCGGGTCCCGGCCGTAGTGCACCCAGCGTTCGCGGTAGTGCTCCACCAGGGAGCGGTACTTGGCCAGCGGGTGGAAGGAGTTGGCGGAGAAGAGCGGATCGCCGTAGCGGGCGGCGAGGTCGGTTGACTGCGTGCTGGTCGCGCTGCCGTGCCACACCGGGATCGGATCCTGGAGCGGGCGCGGCGAGACGGCCGCGTCCTTGAGCGGCGGACGCGTCGACCCCTCCCAGGTCACCCGCTCCTCGCGCCAAAGCCGCCGCAGCAGCTCGTAGTTCTCGGCGAGCGCGTCCCACTGGCGCTCCTCGGGGAGGCCGAACAGGTCGAAGTGGCGCGGGTCGTTTCCCTTACCGATGATCAACTCGACTCGGCCACCGGAGAGTTGGTCAAGCAGGGCGTAGTCCTCCGCGACCCGGACCGGGTCCAGGATGCTCAACACCGTCACCGTGGTGAACAGTCGGATGGTGGAGGTGCGGGCCGCGATCGCGCTGAGCAGCACCGGCGGCGCCGGGGAGAGGAACGGCGCACCGTGCCGCTCCCCCACGCCGTAGCCGTCGTAGCCGAGTTGCTCGGCCGCGACCGCCTGGTCGATGACGTTCCGCAGCTTCTCCTGCGGGGTGCGCTGGACGCCGGTCACGGGATCGGGGCCGTTGGCGACGAGGGACGAGACGGTGAACCGCACGGCGGTCTCCTTGGGGGCGCTCGATGGGATCTCGGCGCGGAACCCGGCCCGCGAGGCGCGGACACGGCTGCCGAGGGGCGGGACGGCGGCCCGCGGGAAGCGCCGCGCTACGGGCTGCGCTCCTGCGGGCAGCACCGGGAGGGGATCGCGGCGGAGCGGCTCTGGGGCGGCGTCAGCGCGAGGTGCTGCGGCGGCGGCGACAACAGCGGGGCGCGGCGGCGGTGACGGTCGGGATTTCAGCGGTGCCGGAGGTTGTGACGGCGGCAATGACGGCGGCGGTACCGGCGGTCGCGGTTGTGGTGACGGCCCGGACGGTCATCGCGCCTCCCCCTTCGCCTCGCAGTTCGCCTCGCACGCGTACGATCCTCCGCGAGCATAGGCACCGGTCAGAAACGGGGCAAGGGCTTGATCCACCGGCGGCGGCTGGCAAGATGTCCGGCATGAGCTACCTCGCCGCGGATGACCGCTATGCCTCGATGACCTACCGGAAGGCCGGCCGCAGCGGCGTTCAGCTGCCGGCCGTCTCGCTCGGTCTCTGGCACAACTTCGGTGACGCCCAGCCACTGGAGGTCCAGCGCGCGGTGTTGCGCCGCGCCTTCGACCGGGGCATCACCCACTTCGACCTCGCGAACAACTACGGCCCGCCGTACGGCAGCGCCGAGCGCAACTTCGGCTACCTGTTCGCTCAGGACTTCCGCCCGTACCGCGACGAGCTGTTCATCGCCAGCAAGGCCGGCTGGGACATGTGGCCCGGCCCGTACGGCAACGGCGGCAGCCGCAAGTACCTGCTGGCCAGCCTGGACCAGTCGCTGGGCCGGATGGGGCTGGACTACGTCGACGTCTTCTACTCCCACCGCTACGACCCGGACACCCCGCTCGAGGAGACGATGGGCGCGCTGGACAGCGCGGTCCGCTCGGGCAAGGCGCTGTACGCGGCGATCTCCAACTACCCGGCGGAGCAGCACCGGGAGGCGGTGGCGATCCTGCGCGAGCTGGGCACGCCGGTGCTGCTGAACCAGTCCGCGTACTCGATCCTCAACCGGTACGTCGAGGAGGGCGTGCTGGATGCGGTGGGCGAGACCCAGACCAGCCTGATCGCCTACTCGCCGCTCGCTCAGGGACTGCTGACGGACCGCTACCTGTCGGGCGAGGTGCCGGCCGGCTCGCGGATGTCGGTCGGGCGGTTCCTGACCGAGGAGGCGCTCACCGGACTGAAGCTGGAGCAGCTGCGGGCGCTCAACAAGGTCGCCGAGCGCCGCGGGCAGACCCTGGCCCAGCTCGCGCTGTGCTGGGTGCTGCGCGATCCACGGGTGGTCTCGGTGATCATCGGCGCGAGCAGCGTCGCCCAGCTGGACCAGAACATCGACGCGCTCGCGGGCGGCCCGCTGACCGAGGAGGAGCTGGCGGAGATCGACCGGCTCAGCCGCTGAGCGGGGAGCGCCGGGGGCGGGTGGACGACTGACAGATGACAGCTGACAGATTTCATCATCTGTCAGCTGTTATCTGTTAGTCGTCAGCCGGTGGCCGGTGGCCGTCAGCGGCGGATGCCCAGGGCGGGCAGAACCGTCTCTGCCACGCGGTGGGCCTCCTCCAGCAAAGGGTTGCCGGAGAGGATGAAGGTGTCGACGCCCAGCGACTCGAACTCCTGCAGCCGCTCGATCACCTGGGCCGTGGAGCCGACCACCGCCATACCGGGGCCGGGACGGAACAGGCTCATCCCCGGCCAGAGGTTCGGGTAGGCCTCCAGCTCCCGGGCCCGCGCGGGCACCTTGCCGCCGTGCTGGCGGAACTGCCGCTGCCAGCCGACCCCGTCCTCCCCCTTGGCCCCGCCCAGCTGCCGGGCGTACGTGGCCTCGCTGGTGACGTCGAGCAGGCGGTCGGCGGCCGCCCAGGCCTCGTCCTCGGTGTCACGGACGATCAGGTGCAGCCGGAGCCCGATCCGCAGGCTCCGGCCGTGGGCGGCGGCCCGGTTCCGGACCAGGTCCAGCTTCTCCTTGAGCAGGTGCGGCGGCTCGCCCCAGGTCAGGTAGACGTCCACGTGCTCGGCGGCCATCTCGATGCCGGCCGCCGAACTTCCGCCGAACCAGAGCGGGATACCGCCCGGCTGGACCGGCGCCAGCTCCCGCAGGCTCGCACCGGCGTTCTTCAGCTCGTAGAACTCGCCCTTGTGGTCGAAGACTTCGCCGGCCGTCAGGCGCTTGACGATCGACCAGTACTCGGCGCTGAGCCGGTAGCGGTCGTCGTGCTCGACGTCCAGGCCGTACTCGCGCAGTTGCGCGGTCGAGCCGTTGACCACGTTGAACCGCAGCCGGCCGCCGTGCAGATGATCGAAGCTGAGCGCCATCTTCGCCAGCAGGGTCGGCGAGACCAACCCCGGGTGAACGGCCAGCAGCGGCTTGAACTCCGGGGTGGTGGCCGCCGCCAGCGCGCTGCCGAGCGTCCACACGTCGTACAGGTCGGTCGCGAGCAGGGCGCCGCTGTAGCCCAACCACTCGACGCTGCCCGCCAGTTGCTGAAGGTACCGGAGGTCCACCGGGCGTCGGCCGGCCGGCTCCCACGGGTAGTGGCCCTCGCGCGGGATGATGTACCAGAGGACTTCGGAGGCCACGGCTCAGACCGCCTTGGCGAGCGCGGCGGCCACCGGGGCCTCTAGCTCGGGCAGATGGGCGTCGGCGACGGTCAGCGCCCGGTCGATGAACCCGACCCCGTGGAAGATGTCCGCGGCCTCCTGCTGCTCGGCGATGAACCCGGCGGTGGCGGGCTCCAGTTGCCACGGCAGCGCCTCCAGCGCGGTCTGCCAGTCGCCGGCCGAGCCGCCCAGCTGCTCCGCCGCGATCGCGGCCGCCTCGGCCGGGTGGACGGACACCCAGGCGTCCGCCCGGCGCAGCGCGGTGGCGATCGCGGCGACCACCTCGGGGCGCCCGGTCGCGAAGGCACGGCGGGTGAAGAACACCGAGCGGTCGGTGATGACGTCGCCGGTGCGGATCAGCTCGCGAAAGCCGCCGCTGCGGCGGGCGGCGGCGAGTTCGGCGCCCTGGGCGATCCACCCCGCGATCTCACCGTCGCGCAGGCGCTGCGCCTGGTCCTCATCGGCCGCCGGGCGCACCGGAGTGATGTCCTCGGCATACGAAAGTCCCTGCGTGAGCAGGGCCTTGGCGAGCAGGTGGGTCTGCCAGGATCCGATGCCGAGCACGACGGTGCCGCCCCTGAGGTCCGCCACCGTCCGGACCGGGCCGGAGTCCAGCACCAGCAGGGCGCCGTGGTCGGGGCGGGGCGCGGAGACCGCCGCGTACACCAGGTCGTGGCCGGCCGCCTGGGCGGTGACCGGCGGGGTCGAACCCGTGCCGCCGAAGTCGATGGTGCCGTCGGCGAGCAGCGCGCCGGTGCGGGTGCCGTCGGCGTAGTGGTGGAAGGCGCCGGTCTCGCCGAGCGGGGCCAACTCCTCGTCCAGGTAGGGCAGGCGGGCGAGGTAGTAGAGCGAGGGGTTGCTGGCGTGGACGCCGAGGGTCACGGTCATCTGTTCAACTCCGGTGGTGCGGGCGTGGGTTGCTTCGGAACGGATCGGTGGGCGGCCGGCGGATCAGTGGACGCCGAGGTCGGCGAGCAGTCGGCGGCGCAGGTCGGCGAAGGCCGGGTCGGCGGGGTCGCGGGGGTGGTCGACGGTGACCGGTTCGTCGCGCACGAGCAGGCCGTCGCGCAGGACGGCGACGCGGTCGGCGAGCCGGACGGCCTCCTCCACGTCGTGGGTGACCAGGAGCACGGCGGGACGGTGGCGGCGGACCAGGTCGCCGACCAGGTCCTGCATGCGCAGTCGGGTGAGCGCGTCCAGCGCGGCGAACGGCTCGTCGAGAAGCAGCAGTTGGGGTTCGCGGACGAGCGCCCGGGCGATGGCGACACGCTGCGCCTCGCCTCCCGAGAGAGTGGCCGGCCAGGCGTCCGCGTGCTTCTCCAGGCCGACCTCGGCGAGCGCCTCGAGTCCGGTCTCCCGCGTCGCGGCGCCGCGCGGCAGACCGACCGTGACGTTGGCCAGCACCCGCTTGGACGGGACGAGTCGGGGCTCCTGGAAGACCACCGTACGGACCGGCGGAACGAGCACGGTGCCCTCGTCGGCCTGGTCGAGCGCGCCGAGGATACGCAGCAGGGTGGTCTTGCCGGTTCCGCTGGCGCCCAACAGGGCGACGAACTCGCCTCGGGCGATGGAGAGATCGACGCCGTCGAGGACGGCCCGGGTGCCGAACACCCGGCGCAGGCCGCGTAGATGGACCGCCGGGGTGGTGGCCGTGGACGTGACGGTCGTGGACGTGACGGTCATCGGGCTGCTCCCTGGACGGCCTGGCGCCACGGCATCAGGAGGCGTTCCAGAACCCGGACGACGGCGTCGGCGGTGAGGCCGAGCAGTCCGTAGATCAGGATGCAGACGGCGAGGATGTCGGTGCGCGAGTAGTTCTGTGCCTGGGCCATCAAGTACCCGATCCCCTCGGTGGAGTTGATCTCCTCGGCGGCGATCAGGGCGATCACGCTGAGCGTCATGGACAGGCGCAGCCCCGACAGCAGGGCGGGCAGCGCGCCGGGCAGGACGACGGTGCGCACGATGGCCCAGCGGCCGAGCCCGAAGCTGCGCATCGCCTCGACCAGCTTGCGGTCGGTGTTGCGGACTCCGCCGGAGGTGGACACGTACATCGGGAAGCTGGTGGCGACGCCGATCAGGGCGACCTTCGCGGTCTCGGTGATACCGAACCACACCATGAACAACGGCACCAGCGCCAGGAACGGGACGGTGCGCAGTACCTGGATCGCGGAGTCGAGCAGCTCCTCGCCGAGCCTGGTGAAGCCAGTGACCACGCCGAGCACCAGCCCGGTGGTGGCGCCGAAGAACAGGCCGAGGCCGGCCCGGGTGAGGGAGACGCCGAGGGCGTCGGTGAGCTGGCCATTGCCCCACAACTCGCCGACGGCTTCGGCGACCTGGGCGGGCGAGGCGAGGACGTCCTGGGTGAGGGCGCCGGTGGCGGAGGCGAGTGCCCAGCCGCCGAGCAGGGCGAGCGGGCCCAGGGTGCGCAGGATCACGGCGAGGGCGCGCGGGCGGGGCCTGGACCGTCTGGTGTGCGGGGTGACCAGTCCGGCGTCGAGGGCGGCTCGGGTATCGGCGGCGGTGCGTTCGGGGGCGGCCGTGGTCACTTGGCACCGTCCCCGAGCTTGTTGATGTCGATCAGGTAGGGCTTGACGTCCACGAGCTGCTTGGTGACCTTCTGGTCGGCGAAGAACCGGGCGACGGTGCCGAAGCGGGCGGTGTCGGTGTCGGTGATGGCGTCCGCGGCGGCGCCCTGCCCACTGACGTTCACCGCGATGTCCTTCTCGGCGGGGGTGACGGCGGTCGGACCGGAGTCGGTGAAGACGTTGAGGTAGGCGGCCGGGTCGGCCTTCTCCTTGAGGCCGTTCTCGCGCAGGTAGGTGTAGAAGGTCTTGACCACCTCGGGGTGCTTGTCGGCGAAGCCGTTGCGCACGGCCCAGACGGCGTAGTTGTCGGAGCCGACCTCCTTGCCGTTGACCAGGAAGTGCGCCCCGGCGTTGGCGATGGTGGGCGTGGAGAAGGTGTTCCAGGTCGCCCAGGCGTCCACCTGGCCGGAGTTGAAGACGCCGGCCGTCTGGTCGGCGCGCAGGTAGACCCGTTCGACCTTGTCGACCGGGACGCCGTTCTTCTCCAGTGCCTTGAGCAGCAGGTACTCGGCGGTACCGCCCTGGGCGACGGCGACCTTGCGGCCGACCAGGTCCTGGACGGTCTTGATGGGCGAGTCGTTCTTCACCAGGATCCCCTCGCCGACGCCGTCGGGCGCGGTCTGGGCGAACAGCTTGAAGCCGGGCTTCTGGGCGAGCGCGGCCACGGCCGAGGTGATCGAGCCCTGGGCGACGTCCAGTTGGTCGGCGGAGAGGGCCTGCGCGGCGGGGGCGAACGGGCCGGCGCTGCCGGTCCAGGCGACCTTGGCGTGGACGGCGGCCAGGGCCTTGTCCAGCGAGCCGTCCTTCTTGCCACGGGCGAGGAACCCGTTGTTCCCGGGGTCCGGCAGGCGGAGCACCACGTCGGCCTTACCGCCGGCCCCGCCGTCGGCGGAGTCCTTGGCCCCGTCGGCGGACGAGCCGCAGGCGGCCAGTGCGGTGGAGGCGAGCAGCGCGGTGGCGGCGAGGGCGAGGCGGGAGGTGTTCACGGGGGTCTCCAAACGAAGGACAGGTGACAGGTGACAACTTTCAAAATCTGTTATCTGAAATCTGAAATCTGTCCGCTGACATCTGTTAGTTGTGATCTGTCGGCCGGCTGGAGGCGCAGGGCCGCCGCAAGCCGGGCCGGGTGCCGCGAGCAAGCCGGGCCGGGCACCGCCGAGCGGCCCGGCGCTCAGCCGCCCGCCGTGGCGCGGCGCCGTTCGCGCAGCAGCTCGTGGGCGGCGCGCAGCGGCTCCGGGTCGGCCCAGGTGCGGATGTCGACCGGGGCGGCGAGGAATCCCCGCTCCCCGAGGAATCGTTCCTGCTGCGCCAGCAGTTCCAGGCGCTCCGCCGAGAGGTCCAGGTGCAGCGTGCGGTGGCTGCCCGGTGCGTACGCCCCGGCCACGCCCTCGGCGCCCGCGCCGGTCTCGGCCTGCAGGATCCGCACCACCTCCGCCGGGTGCTCGGCCGCCCAGTCCGCGGCCTCCAGCAGCACAACGAGGAAGCGGGCGACCAGTTCCGGCCGCTCGTCCAGCAGCCGCTGGTGGACGGTGACCGGTCGCGGCGTCCCGTTGTTGACCCGGGCCCGGCGCTCCGGCACGGCGTCCAGCTCCACGGCCACCTCCGCCCCGATCCGGCGGGCCGCCTCGACGGCCAGCGCCCCCTTCACGTACACGGCGTCCACCACGCCGTCCCGCAGTGCGGCCAGTTCGGCGGCCCACTGCCCGCCGCCGGGGGTACCGGGGACGTCGACCAGTTCGGCATCGTCCAGGGTGAGTCCGGCGAGGCTCAGGGCGCCGCGGAAGCCGGCCAGGGCCATGGCCCGCCAGAAGTCGATGCCGATCTCATGATGTGGGATCGCCAGCCGCAGACCGCGCAGTTGGTCGGGCCCGGTCACGCCGCTGCCGGCCCGGACCAGGACCACCTGGCGCTCCTCGATCCAGGTGAGGCCGATCAGCCGGGTCTCCTCGCCCCGCGAACGGGCCCACAGCGCCGGAACGTTGCCGCCCTCGCGGAACAGTCCGGTGAGCGCGTGGGTGTAGTGATGGTCGGCGGCCACCTCCGGCGGGGCGTCCTGGAGCGAGCGGACGGCGATCCCGTCTGCGGCGAACTCGCGTGCGAGCCGCCCCTGGTCGGCGGCGATCCCGGTGGCGGTGGGCACCGGGCAGCGGGTGAACCAGAGGGTGTCGGGGGCGCTGGGGGAACGGCTGGGCACGGTGTGGTCCTCTACGGAGGGCTTCGGCGGGCGCCGGAAGGCTGCGGGGCTGGGCACGCCACACGGGTCACGGGTCCCGGAGCGTCGGGGAGTTGAACGGTGCGGGCACGCCGGAACGTACGGCGCGAGGGGAGCGTCAGCGACAACACGCGCAGGAGGCGAGGCACCGGTGGGTCGTCACGGCGTCGCTCCTTCCTGCGGGCTGGGGGTGCGGTGGTGCGCCGGACGGGGCGTCCGGCGCGATGTGAGGAGCGTTCCACGCCGGACGAGCCGAGGGCAAGGTTTTGCCACATGGTGGGATCACTTGTTCATCAACGCCATTCCATTGCAACGTCGTCGACACAATCCCGCAGCACCCGCTGCCCTACGCTGAGACTCCTCACCGGTGGTCCAGCCGGATTCCCGAACCGAAACGCGAGGTGCCATGGCCGAGGCCGCCACCGCCGTCCAGAGCCCGCCGGCCGGTGCGCAGGCCGTCCAGCGCGCGCTGGGGCTGCTGCACTGTTTCCACGACAACGGCCCCGACCTGAGCGCCTCCGACCTGGCCCGCCGCATGGACCTCTCGGTCTCCACCGCGCACCGGCTGGCCCGGACGCTGGTCAGCGCCGGTTTCCTGGAGCAGGACGAGCAGACCGCGCGCTACCGGCTCGGCCCGGCGGTCGCCGAACTCGGCCAACTCACCTTCCACCAGCGCGGGCTGCACCTGGCCGCACCCGAGCTGGACCGGCTGTCCCGGCGTACCGGCGCGACCGCCGACCTCGCGATCCGCAGCGGTCCGCACGCGGTGATCCTGGTGGGGGCCTCCGTCCGCCCGGACACCGGTCTCGGCTTGCGCCGGCCGCTGCACTCCACGGCGCTCGGCAAGGTGCTGCTGGCCTGGCCGCGCCCGGGCGAGCCGACGGTGTCGGCGCTCGGTCCGCTGCCGTCGTTCACCGACCGGACGATCACCGAACCGGCGCTGCTCGACGAGGAGTTGGCGAAGGTCCGGTCCGCCGGGCACGCGCTCAACGACGGCGAGTCGGCCGCCGGGGTGCGGACGGTGGCCGTGCCCGTCCTGGACGGCGCGGGGCAGGCCCGGTTCGCGCTCGCGGTCCGCTCGACCCCGGCACACCTGACCGACGACCGCCTGGACTGGTTCCTCGGCCACGCCCGCGCCTGCGCCGACGCGCTCGCCGTCCTGCTCCTACCTCCCGATCAACGTGCCTGACTGACAGTCAAATCAGCGCAGCGGACCGCCCGTTCCACGGGAGAACGGGAAGTCCGCTGCGACAGGGCGCCGATGGCCGATCAGTTGGCCGGGGTGTACTTGTAGCCGACCCGGCGGACCGTCACGATGGTGCCGCGGTAGGCCGGTCCGAGCTTGCGGCGCAGCCGGGCGACGTGCACGTCGACCGTGCGGCCGTCGCCGACGTGCCCGTAGCCCCACACCGCCGAGACGAGGTGGTCCCGGGTGTGCACCCGCTGCGGGTGCTCGGTGAGGTGCGCGAGCAGCTCGAACTCGAGGTACGTGAGGTCGAGCAGCCGCCCGTCGACGTAGGCGTTGCGCCGCTCGGTGTCGACGGCGATCCCGCGCCCGGCCGGGCGGACCGGACGGACGCCGACGGGCGCGGACACACCGCCCGGCACACCAGCGGGCGCACCGCCGGGCACGCCCGAGGGTCCACCGAGGGAGGAGCGAGTGGACGCACCGCTGGCCACCGCCGCCGGAGCGGTCGCCACCACCGGGCTGTCGGCCGGCACGAGCACCAGGTACCCGACCATCGGACTCCCGGTGGAGCCGCCGAACTGCGCGCCGTACTGGGCGAGTAGACCCTGCGGCAGCGCGCCCTGCGGCAAGGCGGCGACGACGGTCGCCCCCTCGGGCAGCGCGGCGAGCAGGGCCTGCGGAGCCGGCGGGAGGAGCGCGCCCGGCTGGGGCACGACTCCCGCGCCCGCCGGACGGGACGGGGCCGCGTGGGAGGGCCGTACCGGAGCGCCGGGCCATCGTTCCGCGGCCGGCGCGCCGTGCGAGTGCGGGGAGGCGGAGGAGCCCGGAGCGCCGGCGGCGCCGGGGCCGGCCGGGATGACGCCGGGGACCGAGCGGACCGCGCGCAGGTGCGGGGTCGCGGTGGGCAGGGGCAGGGTGGCGGTGGAAGAGGAAGACATGGTGTGCCGCTCATTTCGCGCGTGACGGACGGGGTGGAGTCGTCTGCGCGTCGACCGGGCGTGCTGCGGGGCTGATCCGGAATCAGCCTGCGGAGGGCCGGGACGCGCTGGGCGAGCCCGGACACGTCTGATCGAACAGGTGCGGCTGCCGGGACGGCCAGAACGGCTCAAGGTCGAGGCGACCCTGGTGGCCGTCCCCGGCGCGGTCCGCGCGCCCGTTCCACCCCCTGGCCAGTCCACCGGCGCGCATCGCGGAGGCCGCCCCGGTCGTGCGGGGACGGCCGGCGATGCCGGGGGCGGGGCTGGTGCAGGCGATGTTCACTGGTGGTCTCTCCGCGAGGCGGGGCCGGATCGGCGGCCGCGGGCGCGCCGGATGGGGCGGGTCCGCTACGGCCTGGTCGACGGGTTTGGCGGTGCGTCAGACGGCGGCCGGGTGGGCCGGGAGCGTCGGGGACGAACCGGGAAGGGGCCGGCCGGTCAGCGACAACAGGCGCTGCAGATCAGCGCCTGGTCGATGTAGCGGCGGACGGTGAGTACCGGCGTGACGGGGGCGGGATCGGTGGTGGCGCGTCGCTGGCCGACGGTCATCCTGCTGCCCTCCCCCTGGCTCTGTGCGACGGCGCGCCATCGTCGGTGCGCGCCTGCGTGAACGGAACGTTTCCGGCCCTCCCGACGGCATGGCCGGGCGGCTTTCGTGCCCAGAGCCTTCCACGCCGCGCCGGTCTAGGCAACCTTCAGCGCGCCGAACGTCCGGGATGCGGACAGCCGAATGAGACGTCAGTCGGGTCGAAGGCTCTGTGGAGCCTCTGCGCGGGTGCCGTGCCCGGCCGATGCGCGACCATTCTCGGCCGGGCACGGCCCGAGCGCACCCGGGGTACGGCCGGGCACGACCGGCGCACGACCGGGGCACGGCCGGGGCACGGCCGGGGCACGGCCGGGGTATGACTCGGGCAGAGGCCGGACAAAGCTCCGTCAGGCCCGGGCCGGGGCGCGGTTGCGACGGGCGGCAGCGTGCTCGACGAGTGCGACCAGGAGGTCCTTCCCGTCCTCCCGTAGGCGCGCGTCGCACAGCAGTACGGGGATGTCCGGGTCGAGGTCGAGGGCGTCCCGGACCTCGTCCGGGGCGAACCGCTCGGTGCCGTCGAAGCAGTTCACCGCGACCACGAACGGGATGCCGCGCTGCTCGAAGAAGTCGACCGAGGGGAAGCAGTCGGCCAGCCGCCGGGTGTCCGCGAGCACCAGTGCGCCGAGCGCGCCACGCGCCAACTCGTCCCAGACGAACCAGAACCGGTCCTGCCCGGGCGTGCCGAACAGGTAGAGCGCGAGTCCGGGCCGCAGGTCGATCCGGCCGAAGTCCATCGCCACGGTGGTGGTCCGCTTCGCCTCCACGCCCGAGGTGTCGTCGACCGGGCGGCCCAGTTCGCTGAGCTCCTCCTCGGTGCGCAGCGGCCGGATCTCGCTCACCGAGCCGACCAGCGTGGTCTTGCCCGCGCCGAAGCCGCCCGCCACCAGGATCTTCACCGCGACGCCCGGACCGCCGCGCCAGCGCGGGTCGTTGGCGCGGCCGCCCGGGGTGTCGCCATCATGGTCAGAGCGCACGGAGTCCATTGATCACGTCTCGCAGCAGGCGCTCGTCCGGCAGCTCGGCGAGCGGAACGGGTCGGGTGACGCTGATCAGCTCGGCGTCGTAGAGGTCGCCGAGCAGCACCCGGACGACGCTGACCGGCAGGTCGGTGTAGGAGCCCAGTTCGGCGACGGACAGCGGCTCGCGGCGGCACCAGGCCAGGATGGTCTGGTGCTCCGGGTCGAGGACGTGCGCGGGCACGGCCCCCGCGTTCGGCCCGGGCTCGGCGGCGGTGATCAGCGAGATCAGGTCGAACAGGCCCTCCTCGACCGGCCGGGTGCGGCCGCGGGTCATCGAGTAGAGCCGCACCACCGGGCCGGCCTCGTCGTCGAACCAGCGGTCGTCGACCGGGGTGCGCGGGCGGAACAGGTCGGCCTCGGACGCGTCCTGACCCACCTGTGCCGTCCCCGACACCGCCGACACTCCCGACACGCCCGATACCGCCGACGACTCCGAGCCCCCCGAAGCCCCCAGCGCGTCCGCACCGACCGACGCGTTCGGACCGACCTGCACCTCGGGTCCGGACG
This sequence comes from Kitasatospora sp. MAA19, assembly GCF_029894125.1. Classification (GTDB taxonomy): domain Bacteria; phylum Actinomycetota; class Actinomycetes; order Streptomycetales; family Streptomycetaceae; genus Kitasatospora. The sequence goes on along the minus strand of NZ_JARXYZ010000010.1, from coordinate 19,524 downwards.
GCGCGGACGACGCGGACGGCGCAGACGACGCGGGCAGCCCGGAGGGCCCGTCCGGCCCGGGCCGCCCCGCCGCCTTCGCCTTCGGATCCGTCATCGGACCGCTCATCTCCCCGGCGGGGCGGCTTCGGTGCGCGGCTCGGCGGCCAGGTGCTCGCCGACCCGCTTGACCAGCAGCGCCATCTCGTAGGCGATCTGGCCGATGTCCGCCTCGGCCTCGCTCAGGACGGCCAGGCAGCTGCCGTCGCCGGCGGCCGTGATGAACAGGAACGCCTCGTCCAGCTCCACCATGGTCTGGCGGACCCCGCCGACCTTGAAGTGCCCGCCGGCGCCCTTGGCCAGGCTGTGGAACCCGGCCGCGACGGCGGCGAGGTGCTCGGCGTCCTCGCGGTCGAGGTCGCGGGAGGCGCCGGTGGCCAGGCCGTCGCGGGAGAGGATCACCGCGTGCCGCAGGGCCGCGACGCGTCCCACCAGGTCGTCCAGGAGCCAGTTGAGGTCCCCGGACGGCTGCGTCGAAGTGGTCATGAATCAGTTCCTTCCGCTGAAGCGGGTGGTGCGGGTGGTGCAGATGCTGCAGGTGGTACGGGCGCCGGGTTCAGTCGGACCGGCTGGCCGGGCGGCACCCGGCGGGCGAGCGACGCCCGGGCACCGTCCGACGGCGCGGGCAGCGCCGCCGGGGCGGGGGCCGGGCTGATCGCCCGCCGGGACGGGTCCGGCGGCTGCCAGGCGGGTACGGCGGCGGGCCGGGCGCTCGCCGGGGCCGCCGCCGGGGCGGCGCCGCGCCCGCGGGTGAAGCCGCGCTGGAAGGAGGCGAAGGTGGCCCGCGCCTCCTCGGGCGAGCGCTCGCGCGCCCGCTCGGTGTCCCGGGCCTCCCGAGCGGCCACGGCGGCCTGGTCCTCGGGCCCGGTGTCCGCACGCTCCCGGAGGCGTTCCTTCAACTGCTCCTTGAGCTGCGGTGCGAGGTTCGCCTGCCGGACCCGCCGGGGCAGGCCGCCCGGGGTCCGCGGGGCGGCGTCCAGCGGCGCGTCCACCGGCGCGTCCGTGGGACCGTCCACGAAGGCGGCCGCGGCGCCCGCCGACTCGTCGCGGCGGTGCCGCCCCGTCCCCGGCGAGGCCTCGCCGTCCAGGGACGGCGCAAACCGCGCAGACGGCGAGGAGGGCGCGGACGGCGCCGGCACCAGCACCGGCCCGCCCTTGGTCCGCGAGGCCCGTCGCGGCAGCCCGCCCGCCGTCCGGCCCGGCTCGGGCGCGGACGGCCGGGGGCCGCCGCTGCCCTGCTGCCGTCCGCCGTCCCCGGCCCCGGCCCCGGCCCCGGCCCCGGCGCCCGAGCCGGCGGCGCCCCGAGCCGCGCCGTCCACCCCGCCACGGTCCGCCCCGACGCCGCCGCCTCCTCCGCCCGCGAGCGAGGGCACGGCGACCAGGTCGCGCTGCCCGCGCCGGGCCGGAGCGGGCCGCTGTCCGGCGGACGGCGGCTCGGGCAGGCCGTCCGGCGCCTCGGCGAGCAGTTCGCGCGGGATCAGCACCACCGCCGTCGTCCCCCCGTACGGGGACGGGCGAAGGTGCACCCGGATGCCGTGCCGCCGGGCCAGCCGGCTGACCACGAACAGGCCCAACCGGTCGGTGTCGGCCAGGTCGAACTCCTGCTCCACGGCGAGGCGTTCGTTGGTCTCGGCGAGCAGCTGCTCGCTCAGGCCGAGCCCGCGGTCGTCGATCTCCAGCGCGAAGCCGTGCGCCACCACCTCGCCCTGGACGGTGACCTGGGTGCTCGGCGGGGAGAACACCGCCGCGTTCTCGACGAGTTCGGCGATCAGGTGGGTGACGTCCGCGACGGCGCTGCCGAGCAGGCCGGTGCCGGGGAAGGGCCGGACGATCACCCGGGCGTAGTCCTCGACCTCGCCGACCGCCGCGCGGACCACGTCCACCATCCGGACCGGCTTGCGCCAGGCGCGCCCGGGCGAGCCGCCGGCGAGGATGATCAGGCCCTCGGCGTGGCGGCGCATCCGGGTGGTGAGGTGGTCGACCTTGAAGAGGTCCGCCAGTTCGGTCGGGTCCTCGGTGCGGCGTTCCATGGTGTCGAGCAGGGTGAGCTGGCGGTGCAGCAGCACCTGGCTGCGCCGGGCCAGGTTGACGAACACCGCCGAGACGCCGCGCCGCAGTTCGGCCTGTTCGACGGCGGCCTCGACGGCGGCCCGCTGGACCGCGTTGAAGGCCTGCCCCACCTGGCCGATCTCGGCCGGCCCGAACCGCAGCTCGGGCGCCTCGGCCGCGACGTCCACCGCCTCGCCGCGGCGCAGCCGCAGCATGACGGAGGGCAGCCGGGTGCCGGCCAGCTCGTTGGCCGCGTTGCGCAGCCCGATCAGTTCGCGGGCCAGGCCCCGTCCGATCCGGAAGGAGATCATCACCGACAGGACGACCGCGATCAGGCCGATCACACCGGCGATACCGCCGCGCCAGAGTGCTCCGATCGCGGCGGACCGCTCACGCTCGCCGATCCCGTTGGCGATCCGGGAGTTGATCGCGGCGAGATCCCCGAGCGCCCGGTCGGCGGTCTCCCGCCAGGAGTCGCCGTTGATCGCCTGGGCGACCCGGTCGGGGCCGCCGGCGCCGACGAAGTCCGCCTCGGCGCGGGCCAGCGCCGACCAGGCCTCGCCTCCGCGCAGGGCGGCGTAGTCGGCCTGGTCGGCGGGTTCGAGCTCGGCGATGTAGACGGTGAACAGGGCCTGCTGGTTGTGCAGGGCGTCCAGCGCGACCTGGTACTGCTCGGCGGTGGGCTTGGCGATGCCGACGCGCAGGCCCTCCATCGCCGCGTCCTCCTGGGCGAGGTACTCGCGGGCGCGCACCAGCTCGATCAGGATCGTCCCCTGGCGCGGGAGTTGGCCGGTCTGCCGGGCGACGTAGGCGGACCGGAAGCCGAACACCGGCTTGACCAGGTCGCTGTACTGCTCCAGCGCGAACTCCCAGTTGAGCGCGGAGCGGCCGACCTGGGCGCGCAGCGGTTCGATCTGGTCGGCGGCGGCGAGGATCTGCAGGAAGCGGCCGCGCTGCGCGGTGGAGAGCTTGCCGCCGACGTGGTCCTTCTTCTGCCGCAGGACGTCGAGGCTGCGGTCGGTGGCGGCCTTGGCGTGGTTGAAGACGTCCACGGCGACCTGCGAGTTCGGGGCGGCCAGGCGCTGGACGGCCGCGCGGCGCTCGTTCTGCAGGTCGGTGGCGTACTGGTCGACCGGGGTCCCGAACTCCTTGTACGTACGGCTGATCTCCAGCTGGCCCCAGACGTCTCCGGTGGTGGCGAAGGTCGCGTACACCCACAGTGCGGTGAGCGCGACGATGGGCACCAGGAGCAGCGCGATGATCTTCGCGCGGATCGAGCTGCTGCGCAGACGCATGGAGTCCTCGGTCGGGAAGTGCCAGGCGCGGACGGGGAGCGGATGAGAGGAGCCGCGGGGCTCGGCGGAGCGGGATTCGGACGGGATTCGGACGGGAGTCGGGGCGGGTCGCGGGACTGGATTCGAGGCGGCGTTCGGGACTGGGTTCGGAGCTGGTCGGCGTGGATCGTACGTCGTCGGATCGGGCGCGGCCAGGAGGCCCCCGGCCGCAGGTCTGCGAGAGCCTACTACGCCCTGACCACTCGTTCGAGGGTCGAACCGGTCCACTTCCCCGGCTTGCCCCGCACACGTCAGGATCGGGTCCCGGTCGCCGTCGACCCGTGTCCGGATCATCCGCCGACGCCCGGTTTGCCCCGGCCACCGAACGTACGCGGTTCCTCCCCCGGGACGACACCATTCGTGGGGAGCGGTGCCGATATCGTCGCGCCACGGTCACAACCCTGGGCAGTGACAGGCCGATCCGATAGTTTCGCTCCACCTGCGCGGCCCGGCAGTGCCGGCGCAGGCAGTGCGGCCGCGAGAGGCGAACGGGGGGAACGTGCGCGAGTTCACCACCCCCGCCGTGGCCGGGCCCGAGGCCACCGGAGGACTCGCCGACTCGCTGTACGACACCGCCGAACGCACCCCGGACCTGGTGCAACTGGCCCGCCGCACCCGCCCCGCGGGCCCCGTCGGCCCGGCCCGCCCCGGCGGCCCCGGCGGCCCCGCCGACCTCGTCGGCTCACCGGACGAGTGGCAGGGCGTCACCGCGCGCGAGTTCCGCGACGAGGTGCTCGCCCTCGCCAAGGGCCTGCTCACCCGGGGCGTGCGCTACGGCGACCGGGTCGCGCTGATGTCCCGCACCCGCTACGAGTGGACGCTGTTCGACTACGCGCTCTGGTCGATAGGCGCGATCACCGTCCCGGTCTACCCGACGGCGGCGGCCGAACAGGTACGGTGGATCCTCGCCGAGACCCAGGCGGTGGCCTGCCTGGTCGAGGACGAGGACGCCGCGATGACGGTCGGCGCGGTCTGCGACGCACTGCCCGACCTCACCGGCATCTGGCAGTTGGACCGCGACTGCGTCGCCGCGATCACCGAGGACGGCCGCGGCGTGCCCGACTCGCTGGTGCACCGCCAGCGCCTCGGCGTCGCGGCCGGGAACATCGCCACCGTCGTCTACACCTCGGGCACCACCGGCCGCCCCAAGGGCTGCCTGATCACCCACGCCAACCTGGCCGCCGAGGCCGACGCGCTGCTCGGCGGCTGGCGGGAGGCCTTCCACGACACCGGCGGCGGCCAGCCGTCCACCCTGCTGTTCCTACCGCTGGCCCACGTCTACGGGCGGGTCGTGCAGATCGCGGCGATCCGCGGCGGCTTCCGGATCGGGCACATCCCCGAGGTCTCCACCGAGGCGCTGCTGCCCGCACTGGAGTCCTTCCGACCGACCTTCCTGCACGTCGTCCCGTACGTCTTCGAGAAGATCTTCCAGCAGGCCCGGCGGGCCGCCGAGGACGCCGGTCGCGGCGAACTCTTCGAGCAGGCCCGGCAGGTGGCCGTCGACTGGGCCGCCGCCCGGGAGCAGAAGGCGTTCGGCCGCGGGCCCGGCCCCGGCCCGGGGCTGCGGCTGCGCCACCTCGCCTACGAGCGGACCGTCTACCAGCGGCTGCGGGCCGTACTCGGCGGCCGGGTGCGCAGCGTGATGTGCGGCGGCTCCTCGCTGCGCCGCGAACTCGGCCTGTTCTTCACCGGCGCCGGCCTCCAGCTGTACGAGGGCTACGGGCTGACCGAGACCTCCGCCGCGATCACCGCCAACCCGGTCGGACGACAGAAGCCCGGCACGGTCGGGCAGCCGCTGCCGGGCTCGTCGGTGGCCCTTGCCGACGACGGCGAGGTGTGGGTGCGCGGCGGATCCGTCTTCGGCGGGTACCTCAACCACCCGCGGTGCACGGCGGAGTCGCTGATCGACGGCTGGTTCGGGACCGGCGACCTGGGCCGGCTGGACGAGGACGGCTACCTGACCATCACCGGCCGCAAGAAGGACCTGATCGTCACCAGCAGCGGCAAGAACCTGGCCCCGGCGGCGCTGGAGGAGCGGGTGGCGGCGCATCCGCTGGTCTCCCAGTGCCTGGTGGTGGGCGACGACCGCCCGTACGTGGCCGCGCTGATCACGCTCGACCCGGCGGCGCTGGCGCACTGGCTGAAGACGCACGGGCGGGAGCAGCTGGACCCGTGGGCGGTGCTGGCGGACGAGCAGTTGCACGCCGAGGTCCAGCGCGCGGTGGCGGCGGCGAACACGGCGGTGTCCCGGGCCGAGTCGATCCGCGCGTTCCGGCTGCTGCCGCGGGAGTTCAGCCAGGAGCAGGGGCTGCTGACGCCCTCCTTGAAGCTACGCCGGGCGGCGATCGCCGAGTACTACGCCGAGGACGTCGCGGAGTTGTACGTCCCCTGACCCGCGGGGCCGTCCGTCCCCCACCCCACCCTCCTCGGGGTGCCGAACCGTACCGTCCCTGACGGACCGTCTTGCCCCTTTTGCCGCAGGCGCGGTGGGCGTCGATTCACCGGCCGTTCCCTTGACGGGCCGATTGGTCCAGTCCATTGTTTCTCCTCGGTCCGAGTGCGGCGCACCATCCGCTCCCGCCCCTCCGGGAGCGCCCCGGTTCCACGGTCCCGGTTCCACGGTCCCGATTCCAGGGTCCCGATTCCGCCACGCCCTCCCCACGGGCGTGTCCCCCACACGCAGGAGTCCTCTCGTGTCGATGTCCACGCGCCTGTCCGCGCTGGCCGCCTCCGTCGTGCTGCTCACCACCTTCACCGCCCCGGCGGCCTCCGCCGGCCCCGGGCCCGCCCCGGCCGGCGGACCGACCAGCCAGAGCAGCCCGAGCGGCCAGAGCGGCCCGAACAGCCAGAGCGGCCCGAGCGTCAACCTGGCCACCAATCCGGGCTTCGAACTGCCCGCCCCCAACCTCGCCGACTGGGGCGCCGTCCCCGGCTGGAGCTGCACCGGAGGCCCCGCCGAGGCGGCCGTCACCACCGCCGCCGCGCACTCCGGCACCTCCGCGCTCACCGTCACCCCGGCGAACGCCGACTCCACCGGCGAGTGCGCGCAGACCGTGGCCGTCCAGCCCGACACCACCTACACCGCCTCGGCCTGGGTCCGTGGCGCCTTCGTCTACCTGGGTGCCACCGGCACCGGTCGGGACGTCGCCCCGGCCTGGACCGAGACCACCGGCGGCGGCTGGCAGCAGTTGACCACCCGGTTCACCACCGGCCCGAGTGCGCACAGCGTCCGGCTGTACGTCCACGGCTGGTACCAGCAGGGCCCGTTCTCGGTCGACGACGTCCGGGTGGACGGCCCGGCACCCGCCCCGGCGGTGGCCGCCGGATCCGTGCCCACCAGCGACAAGGTCGTCTTCTTCACCGTCGACGACGGGTGGCAGCGCACCCCGGAGGCGGAGAAGTTCATCGCCGACCACCGGCTGCCGATCACCGCCTTCCCGCTGCCGATGCCGGCCGGCACCGACCCCGGCTTCTTCCAGCGCGTCACGACCGTGCCCGGCTCCTCGATCCAGGACCACAGCGTCTCCCACACCGACCTCACCACGCTCCCGCAGGCGCAACAGCAGGTCGAGATCTGCGACGCCCGTGACGCCATGACCCGCCTCTTCGGCACCGCGCCGGTGGTCTTCCGCCCACCGTACTTCGCCTGGAACGCCGACACCCTGCAGGCCGCCGCCGACTGCGGCATCCGGACCGTGCTCACCGCCGACGCGGACTTCAGCTGGGGCGCGTCCAGCATCTGGCACCCGGGCACCCTGCAGCCGGGCGACGTCGTGCTGATGCACTGGACCGACACCCTGGCCACCGACCTCCAGCGCGCCCTCGCCGCCGCCGACGCGGCCGGGCTCAAGCCGGCCGGGCTGGTCGACTACCTGCGCTGACGCACCGACGCGGGCCCGACGCGCCGACGTCGCCGGGGGAACGGCGGCGCGTCGGGTACGTAGAGCGGTGCCGATACGCGGAGCGGCGCCCGTGGTGGGCGGGTACGTGCAGCAGCACCCGCGGCGGGCCCGGGCGGCGATCCGCTCGGCTGCGTGGTCGAGGTCGAGGTCGACGATACGGTCCACGACGGCCTCCACTCCCGTCCGTTCGCGATCTTGCTCGTTGACAGGGTGTCCGCGGCGCGGCTCTAATGGGGGCGTGCAGCGCGGCGTCGGCCACAGAGCAGTGGGCCGGCCGGCAGCCGAGCCGGCACCTTTCCCGAGGGACGATGCGCGATGAGCACTTTCTCCGCTGCCCTGATCTGACGTAGGCGGTCACCGCGGTGTCCGCGTGCGCGCCCATGCACCGCGTGTGGCCGTGACTCCCAAACCCTGCAGGAGACTTCACCCACACGTATGTCCATGTCCACGAACCCTGTCGGCCACGTCGACCGTCCCGACGACTCCGACCACTCCAACCGTCCTGACCACATCGACCGCCCCAACCACGCCAACCGGTTCAACCAGAACGTCATCGAGGAGTTCCGTGTCAACGGCGGGCGGGTCGGTGGCCCGTTCGAGGGCGGCGACCTGCTGCTGCTCACCACCGCCGGGGCCCGTTCAGGACGGCCGCACACCGTGCCCCTCGGGTACGTCCGGGCGGAGGGGCTGCTCCTGGTCATCGCCTCGGCGGCCGGGGCGCCGGACCATCCCCAGTGGTACCGCAACCTGCTCGCCCGGCCGGTGGTCCGGGTCGAACTCGGCACCGAGGCGTTCGACGTGATCGCCGTACCGGCCGAAGGCGCCCGCCGGGAGCGGCTGTTCGCGGCCGTCGTCCGGCAGGCGCCCGGGTACGGCGACTACCAGGCGAGCGCCGGGCGCGAGCTGCCGGTGGTGGTGCTGGAACGGCCCGAGACGCCCGAGCGCGAGGTGCGCAGCCTCGCCGACAAGCTGCTGGAGGCGCACACCTGGCTGCGCGCGCAGCTGCGCCACGTCCGGGAGGAGGCGCACGCGCACGTCCCGGGCCGCCCGGCCGGGCTCGGGCTCCAACTGCGCCAGCACTGCCTCGCCTTCTGCGAGGGGCTGACCCACCACCACACCGGTGAGGACGCCGCGATCTTCCCCGCGCTGGCGCGCAACCACCCGGAACTGGCCGAGGTGCTGGCGCGGCTGGGCGAGCAGCACCTGGTCATCGGGCGGATCAAGGAGGAGCTGGTGGCCCTGCTGGCCGGGATCGAGGTCACCGAACCGGACCGGCTCCGGGCCGAGTTGGACCGGATGTCGGCCGAACTGGAGGCGCACCTCGACTACGAGGAGGCGGAACTGCTGCCGACGCTCGCCGGGATCCCGTTCCCGCCGGTCCGGCCCGGCCCGTCGGGGGGCTGAGACCTGCGAAGGCCGTCGGCCCCTCCCCGTGCTCGGGGAGGGGCCGACGGCCGCGTGTCCGCGTGTCCGCATGGCGCTGCGGCGCTGCGGCGCTGCGGCGCTGCGGCAGTCCGGCGTTGTGGCAGTGCAACGGTGCGGCGGCGTGGCGGTGTGACCACCCGGCCGGTGCGCCGACGCCGAGCCGTTACGACTGGGTGAAGACCGGGAGGTAGCCACCGGACTGGCCGGCGGCCTTCGGGTGGTAGCTCTCGTCGACCGGCAGGGTGGTGCTGTTGAGCCAGGTGGTCAGCGAGCCGCAGATCTCGTGCTCGGTGAAGATGCTGCGCACGTCACCGAAGCTGAAGCCGGCGTTGGCGACCCGCTTGGCGATGACGTCGTCCAGCGTGTCGGCGGCGCCGTTGATCGCGGCGCGCTTGGTGTCGCCGATGCCGAGGATGCAGCTGCCGCCGATCTTGTAGAGGTGCGGGTAACCCAGCACCACGACGTGGGCGTTCGGGGCCTTGGCGTGGATCGCCGAGTACACCTTGTCCAGCTGGGCGGGCAGGGTGTTGCGGGCGTAGGACTGGGCCGCGCTGACGGCGTTGAGGCAGGCGCTGTCCGAGTCCAGCACGCAGGTCTTCATGGTGTCGGCGAAGCCGGCGTCGTTGCCGCCGACCGAGAGGCTGACCAGCGTGGTGCTGGAGCTCAGCGCGGAGATCTGGTTGAGCACGTCCCCGGTTCTGGCGCCGGAACAGGCGACGAAGGAGAAGGAGGACGGCGAGTGCGCGTTCTTCCACAGGTACGGGTACGCGTTGGTGCTCCGCTTGCAGCTACCACTGTCGCTCAGGTAACTGCCGGCGCCGACACCGGCGGAGTAGGAGTCCCCGAGGGCGACATAGTTGACACCGGCCGCGTTCGCGGATGACGCGGTGAAGAGCGTCGTGAGAGTGAGGAGAGCCGCTATCGCGGCGACAGACAGGGCACGAGCTGGGCGGAGCATGACACCTCCTGGTGTGGCACTGGTCACAGAAGGAATACCAGGCAGTAGGTGAACCGGGAAGCGGTCATGCCAAGGACATTGACGGGCCGTCTGACAACGCAAAAGTGAACCGCCGTCCACAGGGCGTGAGTTGGCGCTGGTCAGCGCCGGTGTACGTCGATGGGCGTCGGTCATCGCGCGTAGACGGTGGTCGGCGAAAAAGTCAGCAAGTGGTCAGTCGGCGGTCAGAGCGCAGCCAGGAAACCGTCACGGCCAGCACACCGGCGCGACCCCCACACCGTCGGGCCCCTGACGGTGGACTCGGGTGGTTTCGGCGTACGCGGCTCCCGGCTCGCGGCCCGAACCCCTGACCGCCGATCAGGCGGATGGCTGCGAGGCCGCTCGGCTACACCCCGCTGCGGCGGAGCGGGCCGCGCGAACACGCCGCCCCGGACACGCCGCCCCCGACACGCCGCCTCGGGCCCGCTACCCCGGACGCGCCGCATGCCGGACGCGCCGCATGCCGGGCGACCGTCGCCGATCCGCCCAGCCGCCGCTCGCCGGGCTACCCGAGGCCCGGGCGGGACTCGCTGGGCCGAGGCTCACTCGAGTGGGCGGCGTCCGGATAGACGGCGCCGGGGAAGACCACACAACCCTCCACCGGCAGCTCCTCGATCGTCTCGTTCGCGGCGACGGGCACGCCGAGCCTGCGGGAGGCGGTGGCGACCGCCGCCCGGGCCTGGCGCAGCCCGGCCGCGCCCCAGCCGAGCAGTTCGACGGCGAGCCCGGGCGCGACCAGCAGCCGCCGGTAGTGCCGACCGGAGGCCGGGTCGGGCGCGGACCGACCGACCGACCGCAGCGCCGCCGCCATCCGGACCCGCGCGCACTCGTGCCCGCCGTTCGCCGAGCCGACCCGGTCGTAGAGGTAGCCGAGGTAGTACGGCCGGCCGATCACGGCCTGGGCCTCCTCGGCCGCCTCCCGGGCCAGGGCGGAGGACGGATCCCCGGCGTCCTCCGGCTCCAGCGAGCCGCCGGGGAGCGAGCAGATCCCGTCCCTGGGGTTGACCAGGGTCAGCACCCGCCCGTCCGGGGCGAACAGCCACCCCCACGACTGCTTCACCGGCAGCCCGTCGGGCACCTCCTCGCCCGGCCGCCACGGCCACCCCGCGGTGGGACGCCGGCGCACCCTGCCGAGCAGCTCGGCGATCTCCGCGCTGTACTCGATCCGGCTCATGCGTCCCCCTCTCGGTGTCGGGCTCGCCGGACCGGTGGTGCGCGGGACTGACCTGCGGGGCACGGTACGGAGCGGAGCGGCCGGAGCGGCGGCGTGGGGAACCGCACGCTCCTGCTGTTGATCTTCTCCGAATCTTCCCCGAACAGGCGGTCGATGAACAGTCCCCAGCGCCGCATGGTGGACGCGAGGGCGGAAACCCCCTGGTCACCCCAGCCGCTCACCTCCCTCCCCCGGCGCAGCGAAGCCGGGCAGCGGGAAGCCCGGTCGCGGGACCACCCCGGGCGGGAAGGGCAGACCGCGCGCGGCGTCGTCGGCCAGCTCGTCGAAGACCTCGTGGACGGTCATCGGCCGCAACCGCCCGTCGGCCAGCGCCCAACCGCGCACCCACGGCCCGTCGGACGCCGAGGCCCCGGGCGCCGGGGCCGGGTACACCGTGGCCCCGGACGCCGGAACGCCCGGATCGCCGTGGAGCAGCAGCGCCCCCGCCCCGCCGGCGGCCACGCCCGCCGCCAGCGTGACGCAGAACGCCTCGGTGTCCCGCCCGGTGGCGTACAGGCCGCCCGCCTCCACGCAGACGTCCACCGCCGAGGTGAGCTCCTCGCCGTCCTCCGGACCGTGGCAGCGCAGCGTCAGCAGGTGACAGCCCTCCCCCGCGCCCTCGGCCAGCGCGAGGTAGGCGGACGTCACGTACCCCATCACCGCCGCCAGCCGCCGCTCCCCGCCCGGATCGTCGCCGACCGCCTCCAGCAGGGCCGCGCCGGCGACGGACATCCGCACCCGCGCCCGGTGGTCGTCCAGCAGGACCGGGAGCAACTCGGCCAGCGGCTCCCCCGTGTAGACGAAGGGCTCCCCGGCCAGCTCCGGATCCCCGGCGTACGCGACCCGGGCGGCGGGCGCCCGGGGATCGAGGCCGAGCGCCGTGCAATAGTCCTCGTAGTCACCCGCCTCCAGGACCCGCAGGTGCACCTCCAGGCCCTGCCCGTGCAGGGCTCTCAGCTGCTCCTCCACCCACCGCAGGTACTCCTGGTGGCCGAGCCGGCCGAACAGCCCGTACCGCGCGAGCCCGGCGAAGTCGGCGGCGGCCGCCGCCAGCGCGAGCGCCACCGGCTGCGGCGGCGGAGCGCCCCGGACCCGCCCTCCGCGCCGCCCCCGCGCACTTGGCCCGCCCGCACGGCCACCCGGCGGCCGGTCGCCACCCGGCGGCCGGGCCCCGCCGGGACCGCCCGACCCACCGTCCACCCCTCCGCCCGCCCCGGACCTCCGCCCGGCACGCAGCAGCACCCGCCGACGGACCCGCGACCGCCCGAGCACGCCGGCGCCCCCGGAGGCCCGACCGTCCCCGAGACCCCCGCAGCCCTCCGAAACCCCGAAGCCCGCACCACCCAACGACCACACCCGCATGGTTCCTCCCACCCGCTCGCCCAGCACCGGACACCGCCGACCGCTCCGACCCCCGGAGCCGCCGACAGCCAGGAACATACACAGAGCCACCGACAATCCACCCCGAGTAATCGAACACCCGTCGCCCCGGGACGCCCGGGGCCACTGATCCGGGCGGGATTGTCGGTGCCGGACGTTAGGGTCGGGAACCATGCGACTGCTGCATACCTCCGACTGGCATCTCGGCCGCTCCTTCCACCGGGAGAGCCTGCACGACGCCCAGCGCGCCTTCCTGGACCACCTGGTGGACGTGGTCCGGGCCGAGCGCGTGGACGCCGTGCTGGTCGCCGGGGACGTGTACGACCGGGCGCTGCCGGGCCTGGATGCGGTCGCCCTGTTCGACGACGTGCTGCACCGGCTGGCGGAGCTGGGCGTGCCGACGGTGTTCATCAGCGGCAACCACGACTCGGCCCGCCGCCTCGGCGTCGGCGCCGGGCTGATCGGCCGGGCCGGCATCCACCTGCGCACCGACCCGGGCGAGTGCGCCACCCCGGTACTGCTGGCGGACGAGCACGGGCCGGTGGCGGTCTACGGGCTGCCGTACCTGGAGCCGACGCTGGTGCGCGAGCGGTTCGGGCTGGAGCGCGGCGGGCACGCGGCGGTGCTCGGCGCGGCGATGGACCGGGTCCGGGTCGATCTCGCGGCCCGCCCGGCCGGCACCCGCGCGGTGGTGCTGGCGCACGCGTTCGTCACCGGCGGCACGGCGAGCGACAGCGAGCGGGACATCGCGGTCGGCGGCGTCGCCTCGGTGCCCGCCGCGGTCTTCGACGGCGTGCACTACGCCGCGCTCGGCCACCTGCACGGCTGCCAGACCCTCGCCCCGCACCTGCGCTACAGCGGCTCGCCGCTCGCCTACTCCTTCTCCGAGGTGAACCAGCGCAAGACCATGTGGCTGGTCGGCCTCGCGGCCGACGGCTCGGTCACCGCCGAGCGGGTCGACTGCCCGCAGCCGCGCCCGCTCGCCACCCTGCGCGGCACCCTCGACGCGCTGCTCAGCGAGGACGAGTACGCGCCGTACGAGCAGGCCTGGGTGCAGGCCACGCTGACGGACGCGGCCCGCCCGAGCGAGCCGATGGAGAAGCTGCGCCGCCGCTTCCCGCACACCCTCCAACTGCTCTTCGACCCCGAGGAGAGCGAGGCCGAACCCTCCCGGTCGTACGCGGCCAGGGTCAGCGGCCGGGCCGACCTGGAGATCGCGGAGGGCTTCCTGCGGCACGTGCGCCCCGGCGCCGAGCCGGAGCAGGACGAACTGGGCTGGCTGCGCGCCGGGTTCGAGAGCGTCCGGGAGAGCACCGACCGGAAGGCGGACCTGCCCCGATGAGGCTGCACCGGCTCACCGTCAGCGCCTTCGGCCCGTTCGCGGGCAGCGAGAGCGTCGACTTCGACGCGCTCGCCGCCGGCGGCCTGTTCCTGCTGCGCGGCGCCACCGGCGCGGGCAAGAGCAGCGTGCTGGACGCGGTCTGCTTCGCCCTCTACGGCGACGTCCCCGGCACCCGGCGGGCCAACCGGCTGCGCAGCGACCACGCCGACCCACGCAGGCTGACCGAGGTCCGGCTGGAGCTGACGCTCGGCGGGCGACGGCTGCAGATCACCCGGCTGCCGGAGCAGCGGCGGCCGAAGAAGGTCGGCACCGGCACCACCGTCGAGCGCCCGCAGACCCTGCTGCGCGAGTGGGCCGCCGACGCGGGGGACGGTACGCCCGGCTGGCGGGCGGTGAGCAAGTCGCACCAGGAGGCCGGAGAGGAGATCCACCGGCTGATCGGCATGAACCGGGAGCAGTTCTGCCAGGTGGTGCTGTTGCCGCAGGGCGACTTCGCCCGCTTCCTCAAGGCCGACTCGGAGGAGCGCGGCAAGCTGCTGCGGCGGCTGTTCGACACCGAGCGGTTCCAGCACGTCGAGGCGTGGCTCGCGGAGCAGCGGCGCGCCCAGGAGGCCGCCGTCCAGGCCGGCCGGCGCCGCCTGCGGGATCTCGCCAGCAAGGCCGAGCAGGCGGCGGGGCCTGCCGCCGAGCCCGCCGAGGGCTGGGTGCCGGCCGAGGAGGACGCCGCCGACCTGACCGCCGGAGTGCTCGGCTGGGCGGCGATCCTGCGCAGCGGCGCGGCCGAGCAGTACGCCGTCGCCGAGGCCGCGCTGGCGGGCGCCGAGGAGGCGCAGCGCGCCGCCCAGGGCGGGCGGGCGGCCGCCGAGGAGCTGGCCGGGCGCCAGCGCCGCCACCGGCAGGCGGTGCTCCAGGCCGACCGGTTGGCCGCGTTCGAGTCGGAGGCGGCCCGGGACGGGCAGCGGCTGGCGGCGGCGCAGGCGGCGGTCGGGGTGGAGTCCGCGCTGCGGCTGCGCGAGGGCGCGGCCGACGCGCACCGGCGCGGCCAGGAGGCCGAGCGCCGGTACCGCGAGGCGCTGGCCGGCGCGGGCGGCGAGGGCCCGGCGCTGGCCGAGGCCGGGGCCACCGAACTCGCCGAGGCCGAGCGGGGCCTGCGGGCCGAACTGGTCCGGCTGGAGGCGGCCCGGACGGAGGAGCGGCGCTGCACCGCACTCGCCCGCGAGCAGCGGAGCCTGGACGAGGAGCGCCGGCAGGCCGACGAGCTCGCCGAGGAGGCCGAGGAGTGGTTGGCCGAGTACGACGAACGGCTCGGCGGCCTCCAGGAGCAGCACACCGGGGCCCGGGCCGCGGGCGCGCTCGTCGAGCAACTGGACGGCCGGCGGGCCGAGTTGACCTCCCGACTGGACGCCGCCCGGGACCGCGACGGCCTGCGGGCCGAGATCGCCGTCGCCGAGCCGCGCGTCCTCACCCTGCGCACCGCCGCGCTGGACGCCCGCGAGCAGAGCCTCGGCCTGCGCGAGCGGCGGCTGACGGGCATGGCCGCCGAGTTGGCCGAGCAGTTGCGCGTGGGCGAGGCGTGCCGGGTCTGCGGTTCGCCCGAGCACCCGGCGCCCGCCGAAGCGGCCGACGGCCGGGTCGGCGCCGACGACGAGGAGCGCGCGCGCCGGGCCCAGGCCGCCGCCGAACAGGCCTGGAGCACGGCCGACCAGGCCCTCACCGCACTGCGGGTCCGCGAGGCCACCGCCGCCGGGGCGGCCGGGCCGGAGGGCGCCGACGCGCTCGCGCGGACCCTCGCCGAGCTGGACCGCGAGCACCGCGAGGCGCTGCACGCGGCGGAGGGACTCGGCCGGGTCGAGCAGGAGATCGCCCGGCTGTCGGCCGACCAGGACCGCCGGCTCGCCGAGCTGCGTGAGGCCCGGGAGCGCGCCGCCGTCCGCACCGACCGGCTCCAGGCGCTCCACCTCGAACAGCGCGAACTCGCCGAGCGGGTGGCCGCCGCCCGGGGCGGGGCGGTCTCCGTCGCCGCGCGGGCGGCTGCGCTGGAGCGGCTGGTCGAGCAGGTCGCCGCCGCGGCCGAGGCCTCCCGGGCCGGCTCGCAGACGCTGGCCCGGCTCGGGGACGCCGAGGACGAGCTGGCCGCGGCCGCCTCCGCCGCGGGCTTCCCGAGCCCCGGGGAGGCCCTGGCCGTGCTGCTCCCCCGTGCGGAGCGCGAGCGGCTGGAGGCCCGGCTGGAGCGGCACCGCGTGGAGTCCGCCGCCGTCCGGCACGAGCTCGCGCTGCCCGAACTGGCCGAGGCCGCGTCCCGTCCGCCAGCCGACCTGTCCGCCGCCGCGGCCGCGCTCGGCGCCGCCACCGACCGGCTGGGCCGGGCGCACGCCGCCCGGTCGGCGGCCGGCGAGCGGTGCGCGGCACTGGCCGCGATCGGGCGGCAACTGGCCGGCCTCGCCGCCGAGCTGGCCCCGGCGCTGGCCCGGTACGGGCGGGTCAACCGGCTCGCCGCGCTGGCCGCCGGCACCTCCACCGAGAACCGGCTCCGGATGCGCCTGGAGTCGTACGTCCTGGCGGCCCGGCTGGAGCAGGTCGCGGCGGCGGCCAGCGACCGGCTGGTCCGGATGTCCGGCGGCCGCTACACCCTGGTGCACAGCGACGACCGGGGCACCGGCAACAAGCGCTCGGGCCTGGCCCTGCGCGTGGTCGACGCCTGGACGGGCACCGAGCGGGACACCGCGACGCTCTCCGGGGGCGAGGGCTTCTTCGCCTCCCTCGCCCTGGCCCTGGGCCTGGCCGACGTGGTCACCGACGAGGCCGGCGGCATGCCGCTGGACACCCTGTTCATCGACGAGGGCTTCGGCACCCTCGACGAGCAGTCCCTGGAGGAGGTGATGGACGTCCTCGACGGCCTGCGCGAGCGCGACCGGGCGGTCGGCATCGTCAGCCACGTCGCCGACCTGCGCAGCCGCATCCCGGCACAGCTGCTGGTCCGCAAGGGCCGCCACGGCTCGACCCTCGCCCTGGCCGGACGGGAGGACGCCTAGCACCTAGCGCCCAGCGCCAGCCAGCCGGTCCGGTCCGGTCCGGTCGGAGCAGACCAATCAGCCCGAGCAGGCGCTGCGCTGGGCCTGCTGCCAGGCGCAGACCGGGCACAGGGTGCTGCCCGGCCGGTCGGCGGGCAGCTCGGTCGGTTCCCCGCACAGCACGCAGTCGGCCCGCGGCCCGGTCGACGCCGGATCGCGCACCAGCGCCGCCTGCGTCTCCTGCGCCCCGTCGCCGGAGGCGAGCTCGCACACCACCGCGTCCTCGTTCGTCGCGCTGTCGCTCATGCCGCCTTCCTACTCCGCCTCCTGCCCCCGCCGCAAGGCGGTACCGGTGGCCCCGGTCAGCGCCCCGCCTCCTGCCCGGCCTCCTCGATCATGGCCGCGACACCGTCCAGGAGCGGGCGCAGCCCGAAGGCGAACAGGGTGTCCAGGTCGAGGTCGTAGCCGTTGCCCTTGCCGAAGCTGCCGGCGACGCGGGCGAACACGGGGTAGCGGGTGCCCGAGACGATCGCCGCCATGGCCGGTCCCTGGCTGTCCATCCACTGGTCCCCGGTCAGACCGGTGCCGGCCTCGGCCTGGGACTCCCGTTCCAGGTGGACGGCGATCCCCTGGACATAGCAGTAGAGCAGGACATGCAGGTCGAGCATGGTCTCCGGGGCGAGATCGTGGCCGTCCAACGCGGCGAGCGCCCACTCGGCGTGCACCATCAGGGCGGGCAGCATCAGCGGGCGGGTCAGAGCGCCGACCTGCGCGAGCCAAGGGTGCCGGCGGTAGATCCGCCACAACGTGTGCGCGCCGAGTTCCAGCCTCGCCCGCCACGGCCCCGACGGCTCGGCCGGATAGCCCTCCTCGCCGAACACCGAGTCCGCCATCAGCAGCACCAGGTCGTCCTTGCCGCCGACGTACCGGTAGGGGGACATCGCGGCGACGCCGAGCCGGGCCGCGACGCTGCGCATGGACAGCGCGGCGAGTCCTTCGCCGTCGGCGATCTCGACGGCGGCCCGGACGATCCGCTCCCTGGTCAGTTCGGCGGACGAGGGGGCCGCCGGGTCGGCCGGCCGGCGCCGGAGCGCCTTCGCGGTGGCGGAGCCCGACGCGGGGCCCGGCGCGAGGCGCGAAGCGGAGCCGGCCGCGATGCCGGGGCCTGCGTCGCTGCCGGTGGCCACCACCGTGCCGACCCGGGGCCTGGTCTCGACCAGGCCCTCCAGCCGCAGTGTGGTGAGGACCTTGGTGGCGGTGGCGAGCGCGACGTTCCACTCGCGGGCGATCTGGCGGGTCGAGGGCACCCGCCCACCGGGGGCGAGCGTGCCGTCGGCGATGCGCCGCCCGATCTCGTCGGCGATGCGGCGGTACGGCGGGGCGGGCTCGGGCTTCGAGGCCATGTGCTGCCGGCTCCCTCACGGACTGCGGATCATTTTCGGCGGGTGCCGAACCTGTACTAGCTCAGATCCTACCAGCGGACTTGTTTGCAAGCCGGTCACTGAACTAGCTCAGCAACGGAAAAACTGCACTTGGCAGCCCTGAACGTACGCCGTACATTCAAGGCGCTTACGGCGTACAGGCCGAGCGGCACACCGACCCGAGGGGGCTCCCATGAAGACCATGCCGAAAACCATGCCGCCGACCGTGCTCGTCTCCGGCGGCGGCATCGCGGGCTCCGCGCTCGCCTGCCTGCTGAGCCGCCGGGGCCTCGCCGTGACGGTCGTCGAGCGCGCGCCCGGCCTGCGCCGTGGCGGCCAGGCCGTCGACATCCGCGGCGCCGCACTCGGTGTGATCGAGCGGTTGGGCCTGCTGGAGCAGGCCCGCGCCCACCGCACCCGGATGCGCGGGATGTCCGTGCTCGACGCCGACGGCCGGGAGATCCACCGCTCCACCGAACACACCTTCAGCAGCGGGCGGCTCGACGGCGACGACATCGAGCTGCTGCGCGAGGACCTTGTCCGCCTCCTGCACGAACGGGCGGCGGCCGATGCCGAGTTCGTGTTCGGGGACGCCGTCACCGCGCTCGACGAGGACGAGGACGGCGTCCGGGTCGACTTCGAGCACCGCGCCCCGCGCCGCTTCGACCTGGTCGTGGGGGCCGACGGGCTGCACTCGGCCGTGCGCCGCCTGGTCTTCGGGCCCGAGGAGAACTTCACCCGCCACCTCGGGATGCACCTGGCGATCTTCAGCGCGGACAACTTCCTGGCCCTGGAGGACTGGCAGCTGTGGCTGCGGGACGGCGAGGCCGGCTACGGCGTCTACCCGGTGCGCGACAACTCGCAGCTCCGGGTCACCTTCGGCTTCGCGGCCGGGCCCCTGCCCACCGACCGGCGTGATCCCGAGGCGCAGAAGCAGCTCGTCTCCGAACGGATGGCGGCGCTGCGCTGGGAGACCCCGAGGCTGCTGAAGGCCCTGCACGAGGCGCCCGACCTCTACTGCGACGCGATGACGCAGATCCACCTGGACCGCTGGTCACAGGGCCGGACCGCCCTGCTCGGGGACGCCGGCTACTGCGCCTCCCCGCTGTCCGGCCAGGGGACCAGCCTCGCCCTGGTCGGCGCCCACGTCCTCGCCGACGCCCTCGCCCGGGCCGGCCACGACCACCAGGGCGCCTTCGCCCGGTACGAACGGCGGCTGCGCCCGTTCGTCGAGCTCAACCAGGCGCTGGCGACCGAGAATCCGGGTGGGCCGGCCTCCGAGGCCTCCGTCGAACGCGCCAAGAACGCCATCGCACTGGACGACTGAACGCGCGGCGGGGGGGGGCGGGGGGCGCGGCGCGGCGGCGGCCGGCGGGCCGCCGGGGCCGGCGGGGGCGGGGGGGGGGGGGGGCGC
>NZ_JARXYZ010000009.1 GCF_029894125.1 Kitasatospora sp. MAA19 | reverse complement strand
CGCCCGGAACGTCGATCGGGTGTCTGTCCATCCCTCCATGGTGGGGGACCGGGAAGGCCGGTTTTCCATGGAGACGGCCGCGTGGTCGTCGTGGGATTCGTCCCAGGGCAGGACGAGTGTGGGCCGGCCGTCCGGGCTCCAGGCGACGTGTAGATCGCGGTGGTCGGCGTGGGCCCGCCGGCCGTGCAGGATCGCGTCGTCGTCGGCGCAGATCAGCACGGCGCGTACCCGGAGCGGGCGAGCGCGGCGGCGTCCTGCGATTCTCCGACGAGGGGATGACCGTCCGTCGGTCGATTGACCCGTCAGTGTGACCGGCCTCCCGGCGACGGCTGCCGGGCGCGCCGTGCCGTCACGCGGCCCGGCAGACTGGGCGACGGCGTCAACCCTCCGTCGGCGGTGAGGTCTCCTTGGCATACGGCATGTCCCGTCGTGAGCTCCGCCCGAAGGTACGGCTGTTGCCGGGAGAGGGCGGCCGGGACCACCTGACCAGCCTGGAGGGGCTCGCCGCGCTGTCACTCGACGCACTGAGCTCCGTCGCGTACGGGCCCGAGGCGATCGTCCTCGTGCTGATCGCGGCGGGCACGGGCGCCCTCACCGCCGCGCTGCCGATCACCGTGGCCATCACCGTGCTGCTCGCCGTCCTGGTGGTCTCCTACCGGCAGGTGATCGCCGTCCACCCGGACGGCGGCGGTGCCTACGCGGTCGCCAAGAAGGACCTCGGCGCACCGGTCAGCCTGCTGGCGGCGGCGAGCCTGGTGGTGGACTACGTGCTCACCGTCGCCGTCAGCCTCGCGGCCGGAGCCGCCAGTCTCGCCTCCGCCTTCCCCACGCTGAACGGGCACCTGGTGGAGGTCTGCCTCGGGCTGCTGGCCCTGCTCACCCTGGTGAACCTGCGCGGCATCGCGGAGAGCGCCCGGGTGATGATGCTCCCCACGGTGCTGTTCATCGGGACCATCCTCGGCATCATCGTGCTGGGACTGGCCAGGACCCACCCCGCCGCCGTGGTCGGTACCGCCCGGACCGTACCGGTGACCGCCACCCTCGGCCTGCTGCTCGTACTCAAGGCGTTCGCCGCCGGCTGCTCCGCCCTGACCGGGGTGGAGGCGATCGCCAACGGCGTGCCGGCCTTCCGCGAGCCGCGCGCGAAGCGCGCCCAGCGCACCGAGCTGATGCTCGGCGCACTGCTCGGGGTGATGCTGCTGGGCCTGGCGGTGCTGATCCGCCGCGACCACGTCGCCCCGCGCTACGGGGTGACGGTGCTGGCCCAACTGGCTGCCGGAGCCTACGGCGACGGGTGGGCGTACTACGCGACCAATGTGCTCGTCGCCGTCATCCTGGCGCTGGCCGCCAACACCAGCTTCGGCGGGCTGCCGGTCCTGATGAGCCTGCTGGCCCGGGACCACCGGCTGCCCCACCTGTTCGGGCTGCGCAGGGAACGCCCCGTGTACCGCTACGGCGTGCTCGCGCTCGCCCTGCTCTCCGCGCTGCTCCTGCTCGCCGTCGACGCCGACACCCAGCGGCTGATCCCGCTCTTCGCCATCGGGGTCTTCACCGGCTTCACCATCAGCCAGACCGGTCTGGTCCGGCACTGGCGCCGACAGCGCCCACCGGGCTGGCGGCGCCGGGCGGTGATCAACGGCACCGGGGCCGTGATGACGGCGGTGGCGACGCTGGTGTTCCTGCTCTCGAAGTTCCTGGAGGGCGCCTGGCTCGTCGTGGTCGCGGTACCGCTGATGATGCTGCTCTTCGCGCGGATCCAGGGCTACTACACGGCCGTCGAGGTCGAGCTTGGGCTCGGCCGGGTCCCCGCGCGGCCGACCCGCAACTCCAGTCTGGTGATCGTGCCGATCGGCGAGGTCAGCAAGCTGGCCGAGCACGCGCTCAGCGCCGCACTCGCGCTCGGCGACGAGGTGGTCGCCGTCACCGTCCAGTCCGACCCCGGGACGGCCGCCGCCCTGGTCAGGCGGTGGGACGAGTGGAACCCCGGTGTGCGCCTGCAGGTGATCGACAGCCCGCAGCGCTCGCTGGTCGAGCCCATCGTCCGGTACGTCCGGAACGAGGCACTGGGCGGCCGCCAGATCGCGGTCCTCATCCCCGAGGTCGAGCCCCGGCACCGCCGCTACCAGATTCTGCAGAACCAGCGCGGCATCCTGCTCGCGGCCGTCCTGCGGGCCCGCACCGACGTCGTCGTCTGCGTCCTGCCGCACCGGCTCTCGCTGTGAGGCCCGGCCGACGGCGGCCGGGCAGCGTCGCCTACGACTCGGCGGGCGCCGGTTCCACGTCGTCCCGGAGGGCGAGCAGTGCGCGGTACCTGCGGCGCACGTCCAGGCGGTCGGCCTCCTCGGGGACCGAGGCGTCGCACGACCGCTGGATCATGGTCGCCTGCTCCAGCAGGACCTGGCGCCTGGCCGGCGCCGAGGTCTGTTCCATGATCTTGTGAAGGCCGTCCAGCTGGCGGATCATCACCGCGGGCATGCCGGGCGCCGACTGGCGGATCTTCTCGAAGGCGCGCTGGACCAGCCGGTCGTAGTCGGCCTGGTAGGCGATGACACGGATGTGGCCGCTCACGTCCTGGTGCACGCGCTGCGGATGCCATCCGGTGGTGATCCGGCACAGGCACTCGCTCAGCCAGTCGATGCAGGTCAGCGCGGTGAACGTGTCGTTCACGGCGGACGAGAGGGCGCGGATCGCGATCTCCACCAACTGGTCGACGCCGAAGGACACGTCTTGGGTCAGCGTCCGGTACGGAAGGTGGAGCACGGCACCCGACTCCGTGGCGATCAGGACCAGCCGTTCGTGTCGGATGTACTGCAGATAGCCGCTGGCCGTGGTCGGGATCGTGGCCCCGGAGGACTCGATCCGCCGGATCAGCTCGTCCTCGGTGGGACCGGCGCGCAGGGTCCCGGGTACGTCGGTGTCCGTGCCGCCCTGGGTCTCGATGGCGCGGCCGAGGTCGTCGGCGATGCTCGCGATGACCTGGGGCAGCTGGATCATCGTCGCGATGTGGTGGATGAAGTAGATCAGCACGGCCAGATCGACGACGGTCAGTGCGAGGGACACGGTGATCGACAGGTGCGGGACGAAGTCCCCGTGCGGTCCGGGGCTGATCGCGACCAGGACCAGCACGGTGTAGAAGAAGGTGGCCACGAAGGTGCCCAGGGTCAGTTGCGTACCGCGGTCCCGGATGAAGTTGCGCAGCATCCGGGGCCCGAACTGGGTCGATGCCAGGGTCAGGGCGACGATCGTGATCGAGAAGACCAGGCCGACCACGGTGATGATCGCCGCGGCGATCGTGGTCAGGATCTGCCGGGCACCGTCGGCGGCTCCGCTCAGCACCCACGTCGGCAGGGAGAAGCGGCCGTTGTAGGCGTACCGGTCCAACAGCACGGTGCAGGCGAACAGGGCGGCCGCGACCGCCGCCTCGACCGCCGGGACCAGCCACAGGTTGGTGCGCAGGGTCTCGCGCTGCCAGTCGGCCTCCAGAAACGCCCCGCCGCGCATCAGCCGACCCGCCCGACTTCTCGCCGCACCCGCCGTCCTGCCCGGCCCAGGGCGCCGAGGGACTCCCGAGCTGACTGGTGCGCCACCGCTGCCACGGTTACGGAAGCCGGACGCTGCCAGCGGCCGTCGGCCGGCTTCGTGGCGGTCTCTCGCACGGGGCCGTCCCGCTGCAGGAGGCGGTCGGCGGGAACCCGGACGGGGGGAGGAGTCCTCGCGGCTGAGGAGGACGGCGTGCCCGGCGCGGCCGGTGAGGTCGCCGAGTTCGACGTTCTCGACGGCGGCCAGTTCGGTGGCGGCCTTGGCGAGGACGGTCTGGGTTGGTTTCGGGTCGTCGATGCCGGACGAGTGGTGGTCGTGGTCGAGGAGGAGGCGGTCGCCGTGGCGGGTGACCAGGCGGCGGCGGTACCCAGGGCCAGGGCGACGATCGCCCTGGCCACCGGTGCACTTCGCATGGTGCGGCCCCTCAGCGGGGGTGGGTGGGGGAGCAATCAGTGGTGGTGCACAGACCGGAGTCCCGTCGTCCCGTTGGTGCGGTGGAGGCCGGCCTGGTTCTGCGGCCCGCCTCGGTCAGCCCGCGGCGTGGTTGGCCCAGAGCGACGGGTCGTCGACGTTCTCCTTGGTGACCAGGGGAGCGGGGAGCTGGTCCTCCAGGCCGTTGGGCAGCTGGATGATGGTCGACTGGTGGTCGGTGGGCCCGGGTTGGAAGTTCCTGCCCTCGGCCGCGGCCTTGGCATAGTACAGGGCGTACTTGGCGTAGAGGTCGGCGGGCTGGGAGACGGTCGCGTCGATGTCGCCCTTGCGGATCGCGTCGAACTCCTGCGGGATGCCGTCGTTGGAGACGATGGCGATGTGGCCGGGCTGGCCGGCGGGCTTGAGCAGGCCCTTCTGGCGTAGGAGGTCGAGGGTGGGCTGGAGGAAGACGCCGCCGGCCTGCAGGTAGATGCCGTTCAGGTCCCGGTTGGCGGCGAGGGTGGACTGGAGCTTGGCGGAGGCGACGTCGCCCTTCCAGTCGGTGGGCAGCGCGATCACCTGGATACCGGGGAAGTTGCGTTTCATGCAGGCGGCGAATCCCTCGGAGCGTTCGTATCCGTTGATGGAGCTCAGTGCGCCCTGGAGTTCGGCGACCTTGCCCTTGCCACCGAGCTGCTTGCCGAGGAACTCGCAGGCCTTGGCGCCGTACGCCTTGTTGTCGGTGCGGACCACCATGTAGACGCTGCCGTGCTCCGGTTCGGTGTCCACGCTGATCGTGTGGATGTTGGCACGGAACAACTCGGAGAGTGTCGAATCGGTGGTCATGGTGTTCTGCGGCG
The DNA here is from genome assembly GCF_029894125.1 of Kitasatospora sp. MAA19. Taxonomy (GTDB): domain Bacteria; phylum Actinomycetota; class Actinomycetes; order Streptomycetales; family Streptomycetaceae; genus Kitasatospora. The sequence continues at coordinate 274,485 of NZ_JARXYZ010000009.1, read as the reverse complement.
CCATGACGATGGATTTGGGATGCCGGGTGGCCAGCGAGTGGACGTTGGCGGTGAACGTCGCGTCGTCGCCGTTCGAACGGGTCGGGGGCAGGACACTCAGCTGCTGGTCGTTGATCTCCTGCTGGATGTACTTCGCGTACGCCTTCCAGAAGTCGGAGTCGGCGCGGGGGATGTCGATGCCGATCTGGGGGCGGGAGTTGCCGGGGTCATCACTGCCACCGCAGGCGGTGAGGCAGCCGGCGAGCAACACGGCGATGCAGCCCGTGCAGGTGGTCCGGATGGTTCGGCTCTTCATGTGTCAGACCGTCCTGGGTCGTGGGGGTTTTGCGCGCTGAGGGGGAGGGGAACTGATTCGCGGGATGCGGCACGTCGCCGTCAGGCGATGGCGTCGAGGTCCGGGGGGTCGGTGCCGGCGGCCAGCCAGTCCTCGACGGCGGCGACGTGCACGGTGCTGGCACTGGCGGCCAGGACGGCATCGTGGTCGACCAGGGCCCGCCAGATGGCCTCGTGTTCGCGGTGGGCCTGCTCGCGGGCAGGGGTGTTGTGCGTACCGCGCACGATGCGCAGCCGCTGGGTGTGGGTGGAGAGGATGCCGAGCAGGGTGGACAGCACGGGGTTGCCGACGGCATCGGCAATGGTGCGGTGGAACTCGATGTCGAGCTCGATGAACTCCTCGATGTCGGCGGCCGCAGCGCTCTGGTCGAGGACGGCCCGCAGCGTTCGCAGGTGGTCGTCGGTGAGCAGGCCGGCGGCGAGGGCGGTGACCTGTGGCTCCAGCAGGCGCCGTACCTGGAGGAGTTGCCGGGCCGTGTGCCCGTGGGAGACGTCGGCGGCGAAGGCCATGGCTTCCAGCAGGAGGTGTGGCTCCAGGCCGGAGACGTAGGTGCCGTCGCCCTGCCTGGGGACGAGGATCCGCATCGCGGTGAGCGCCCGGACGGCCTCGCGCAGCGAGTTGCGGGACAGCCCGAGCTGGTCGGCGAGATCGGCCTCGTTGGGGAGTCTCGCGCCGGGCAGCAGGGCGCCGGAGACGATCATTTCCTTGATCTTCTCGATGGCATGGTCGGTCACCGCCATGGTGTTCGCCTCCTGCGTGCGGGCATGGGAGTGATGGTCGGTCGAGGGGGCGGGGAGGCCGAAGCGGCGCGACCGGTTCCCGCGGAGCTGGTCGCGCCGCTTCGGCGGCTCTCAGGCCGGGGGACCCGTCACTCCTGTTTCTCGCCCGAGGCGAAGCGGGAGATGATCAGCGCGACGATGATGATCGCGCCGTTGAGGAACTGGTTCCACAGCGGCGGCACGCCCGCGAGGGTCATGACGTTGACCACGAGCTGGAGGGTCAGCACACCGGTCAGGGCGCCGAAGAGGGTGCCGCGGCCGCCGTTGAGGCTGACGCCGCCGATGACGGTGGCGGCGAAGACCTGGAAGATCCACCCGTTGCCCTGGTCGGCGGAGATGGAGCCGTAGTGGCCGGTGTAGAGGACGCCGGCGAAGGCGGCCAGCAGGCTGCCGAGGATCAGCACGATCCAGGTGATCCGGTCGACCCGGATGCCGGCGGCGCGGGCGGCCTCGGAGTTGCCGCCGATCGCGTACAGGGCGCGGCCGTGGCGCAGCCAGGCGAGGGCGCAGCCGCCGGCCAGGAAGAGCAGGGCGCAGATCCAGATCGCCGCGGGGACGCCGAGCCAGCTGGTGCTGCCGAGGTAGGTGAAGGAGCCGGGCAGGGTGACGATCGACTGGCCCTGGGAGATCGCGACCTGGAGGCCGCGGAGCAGGGTGAGCGCGCCGAGGGTGACGATGAAGCCGTTGAGGCGCAGCTTGAGGATCAGGAACCCGTTGATCGCCCCGATGAGCGCGCCGACGGCCAGGCACAGCGGGATGGCCGTCCAGGAGGGAAGGAGCCCGAGGCCGTTGAAGCGCGCGCCGTGGTCGGGGAGGACCAGCCAGACGGCGATGACAGGGGCCACGCCGATCGTGGATTCCAGGGACAGGTCCATCCGGCCGACGATCAGGATCAGCGCCTCGGCCAGCACCAGCAGGCTCAGTTCGGTGGCCTGCTGGCCGACGCCCAGGAGGTTGTCGGAGGTGAGGAAGGCGGGTGAGACGGCGAAGCCGATGACGCCGAGGACGAGCAGGACCGGTACGAGCGACAGGTCACGGTAGCGGGCGAGGTCGAAGCGCCGGCCGGCCGGTGCGGTGCCGGCGGTGGCCGCGCGCGGGCGGACCTCAGTGGTGGGAGACATCGCGTTCCTTCGTGTCGGTCGGGCCGGACATGCCCTCCATGGCTGCGACCAGCTGTTCGTCGCTCCAGCCGTGCTCGAACTCGGCGACGACGCGGCCGTGGAACATGGCCACGACGCGGTCGCAGACCCGCAGGTCGTCGAGTTCGTCGGACACGATCAGAGCGCTCTTCCCGGCGTCGGCGACCTCGCGGACGGTGCCGAGCAGGGACTCCTTGGATTTGACGTCGACGCCGTTGGTGGGCCGGATGGCCACCAGGACGTGCGGCTCGGTGGCCAGGGCCCGCGCGATGACCACCTTCTGCTGGTTGCCGCCGGACAGTGCGGACACCGGGGCCGAGGGGCCGGGTGTCTTGATGTCGAGGTCGCCGATCATCCGCTCGGCGAAGGCCCGGGTACGGGAGGGCAGCACCGTGCCGAAGGGCCCGAGCTGGCCGGTGACGGTCAGGGTGGCGTTCTCGGCGACACTGCGCTGCGGGATGAGGCCCTGGATGTGCCGGTCCTCGGGCACGAACCCGATGCCGGCCGCGAGAGCGGCGGGAACGCGACCGGTGCGCACCGGGCGGCCCGCGACGGTGATCGTGCCGGCCTGCGGGCGGTGCAGACCGGCGATGGTCTCGCCGAGCCGGACGTTGCCGCTGGCGGCCGCGCCGGCCAGGCCCACGACCTCGCCGGCGTGCGCGGTCAGGGAGAAGTCCTGGTAGGCGCCGGCCAGGCTCAGGCCCGAGACGTCCAGCAGCGGGGCACCGTCGGGGCGCGTCCGGCCGGTCACCGACCAGGCGGGCTCGCTGCCCCGGGAGCTCTCGCCGGTCATCGCTTCCACCAGGGCCTGCTGGTCGAGTTCGGCGACCGGTGCGGTGATGATGTGCCGGGCGTCGCGGTAGACCGTGACGGTGGTGCAGAGGTCGTAGACCTCCTGCAGGTGATGGGAGATGAACAGGAAGGCGACGCCCTGTTCCTGCAGTGAGCGCAGCTTGTCGAAGAGCCGCTCGATGCCGCGCGCGTCGAGCTTGGCGGTGGGCTCGTCCAGGATGATGAAGCGGGCCCCGAAGGACAGCGCCCGGGCGATCTCGACGAACTGGCGCTGCTCGACACTCAGGTCCTCGGCGCGCGCGGTCGGGGCGACGTCCACGCCGTACTCGGCGAGCAGCTCGGTGGCGCGGCCGCGCAGCTGCTTCCAGCTGATCGGGCGCAGGACGCCCTTGCTCTGCCTGTCCAGGAAGAGGTTCTCGGCGACGGTCAGCGCGGGGATGATGGTGGAGCGCTGGTAGACGCAGGCAACCCTGGACCGCCAGGCGTCGGTGTCACCGGGGGCCGGGGCCTGCTCGCCGTTGAAGCGCAGGGTGCCGGTGTCGGGGTTCTGCAGGCCGGTGAGGATCGACACGAGCGTGGACTTGCCCGCGCCGTTGCGGCCGACCAGGGCGTGCGACTCGCCGGGCGCGACCGAGATGCGGGCGTCGCTGAGCGCGACCGTGGCGCCGAAGCGCTTGCTGATCCCGTCGGCCTCGACGACGGGGCCCCGGACGGGGCTGGGGTCCGCCATGGCGGGGATGTCCTTTCCGCAGGATCCGTGCGTGGCGGCCCGGGAAGGGGGGGCCTGGCCGCCACGCACGAGGGGTCGGTGGGCTACTTGCCTACGCCGTTGCCCCAGAGGGACTTGTCGTCGACGTTCTCCTTGGTGACCAGCGGCGCGGGAAGCTGGTCCTCCAGTCCGTTGGGCAGCTGGATGATGGTCGACTGGTGGTCGGTGGCACCGGGTTGGAAGGTCTTGCCCTCGGCCGCGGCCTGCGCGTAGAACAGCGCGTACTTGGCGTAGAGGTCGGCGGGCTGGGAGACGGTCGCGTCGATGTCGCCCTTGCGGATCGCGTCGAACTCCTGCGGGATGCCGTCGTTGGAGACGATGGCGATGTGGCCGGGCTGGCCGGCGGGCTTGAGCAGGCCCTTCTGCTGGAGCAGGGCGATGGTGGGCTGCAGGAAGACACCGCCGGCCTGCAGGTAGACGCCGCCCAGGTCCGGGTTGGCGGCCAGGGTGGACTGGAGCTTGGCGGAGGCGACGTCGCCCTTCCAGTCGGTGGCCAGCTCGGTCACCTGGATGTCGGGGAACTTCTCCTTCATGCAGGCGGCGAAGGCCTCGGATCGGTCGCGGCCGTTGACGGAGCTCAGCGCGCCCTGGAGTTCGGCGACCTTGCCCTTGCCGCCGAGCTGCTGGCCGAGGAACTCACAGGCCTTGGTGCCGTACGCCTTGTTGTCGGCGCGCACCACCATGTAGACGTTCCCCTTGTCGGGGCGGGTGTCGATGCTGACCACGGGGATCTTCTTGGCGGTCAGCTGGTCGAGGGTGGAGGCGATCGCGCCGGTGTCCTGCGGGGCCATGACGACGGCCTTGGCGCCGGTGTTCTGGAAGACCTGGACGTTGGCGACCAGCTTGGTGACGTCGTTCTGCGAGTTGCTCACCGGCAGGGTGTTGAGGCCCTGGGCGGAGGCGTCCTGCTTGATGTACTGCGCGTAGGAGTTCCAGAAGTCGGAGTCCGCACGCGGCAGGTCGATGCCGAGCGCCGGCTTGCCGCCGGCGGCGGAGTCCGTCGTGCTGCCGCGGTTGCAGGCCGTGGCGGCCCCCGCCAGGACGACTACGGCGGCGGCCGTGGCCGCGATTCTGGAGGAGCGAGGCTTCATGGTGCTGATCTCCTTGGCTGGGATGTCCGGGCTCCCCTGCGAGGGTGGGGATCCGGTGTGGCGGGAGGCGGAGCGGCCTGTCCCCGGGAGGTGAAGCGGGGGTGGTTGAGCCGGATCTCCCTTCCCGGCCGTCATCCAGGAGGGAGGCCATGGATGCGGCGGGTCGTGGCAGGCGCGCCGGATCGTGCTCCCCGTAATCATCGGAGGGCTTGCGATCACGAGGACCATACGAGCTTGGCGCATGACTGACAATAGGGAAACCTCGGGCGAATCTCAACCGTAACGTCCGGGCCTCCATTCCGCATCGCAGTGAGCTGTTATCTACTGTCTGAGCTTGATATTTGATGAACAGTTAGGAGATGTTTGGCTCCTGGCACCCGACGGACGCCGACAGACATCGGAGGACTTCTTGCGGTGGGTGGCCGACACTCGTATGGTCAGGTCGTCGAGGATTCATCCGATGTGTCGGCCCGGTGAAGAGCCCCGGCCCGCAGACCTATGACAGGAGTCAGGCCATGAAGCTCGTGCGGATCGGACCGGCGGGAGAAGAGGCTCCGGCAGCCCTCGGCGACGACGGCCGGGTCTTTGCACTCTCGGGCCTGACCGATGACATCGACGGGGCGTTCCTCGCCTCGGACGGGATCGACCGCGTTCGCGCCGCCCTGGCCGCCGGAGAGCTCCCTCCGATCGACCCGGTCGGCCAGCGGATCGGTGCACCCATCACCCGCCCGGGCAAGGTCGTCTGCATCGGCCTCAACTACCGCGACCACGCCGATGAGACCGGCGCGGCCGTCCCCGCCCGGCCGGTGGTCTTCATGAAGGACCCGTCCGCCGTGGTCGGCCCCTATGACCAGGTGCTGATCCCGCGCGGCTCGGCCAAGACCGACTGGGAGGTCGAACTCGCGGTCGTGATCGGCCGCGAGGCCCGCTACCTGGACTCGCCCCAACAGGCCCTCGCCCATGTCGCGGGTTACGCGATCAGCAACGACGTGTCCGAGCGGGAGTTCCAGCTCGAGTACTCCGGGCAGTGGGACCTCGGCAAGTCCTGTGAGACCTTCAACCCGCTCGGCCCCTGGCTGGTCACCCCGGACGAGGCCGGCGACGTGCAGGCCCTCGGCCTTCGTCTGGCCGTCAACGGCGAGCAGCGGCAGAGCGGCAGCACCAAGAACATGATCTTCGACGTCCCGTACCTGATCTGGTACCTCAGCCAGTACATGGTGCTGCGGCCCGGAGACGTCATCAACACCGGCACCCCGGCCGGCGTGGCCCTGGGTCTGCCCGGCACCCCCTACCTGCGCGCGGGCGACACCGTCGAACTGACCATCGACGGCCTCGGTATCCAGCGCCAGACCTTCTCCAACGCCTGAAAGGCACCACGTTGTCCGCAACCACAGCGCGGATCACGGCCGTCGACACCTACGACATCCGCTTCCCCACCTCGCGGGAGCTGGACGGGTCCGACGCCATGAATCCCGACCCCGACTACTCCGCCGCCTACGTCGTCCTGCGCGCCTCCGCGGGCGGCCACGAGGGCCACGGGTTCACCTTCACCATCGGCCGTGGCAACGACGTCCAGGTCGCCGCCATCGACGCGCTGAGCGAGCACGTCATCGGACGTCCGGTCGCCGAGCTGTGTGCCGACCCCGGTTCCCTGTACCACGACCTGATCGGTGACAGCCAGCTGCGCTGGCTCGGCCCCGAGAAGGGCGTGATGCACATGGCGATCGGAGCCGTCGTCAACGCCGTCTGGGACCTCGCCGCCAAGCGTGCGGGCAAGCCGCTGTGGCAGCTGCTGGCCGACGCCGACCCCGAATGGCTGGTGTCCCAGGTCGACTTCCGCTACATCGCCGACGCGCTGACGCCTGATGAGGCCCTCGACCTGCTGCGCAAGGGCAGACAGGGCGCACCCGGGCGGGCCGCCGAACTCCTGCGCCGCGGCTACCCCGCCTACACCACCTCGCCCGGCTGGCTCGGCTACAGCGACGAGAAGCTCACCCGCCTCGCCAAGGAGGCGGTGGCCGACGGCTTCACCCAGATCAAGCTGAAGGTCGGCGCCGACCTGGCGGACGACGTCCGCCGCTGCCGCGCCGCCCGCGAGGCCGTCGGTCCGGACATCCGGATGGCGATCGACGCCAACCAGCGCTGGAACGTCGCCGAGGCGATCGAGTGGACGAACGCGCTCGCCGAGTTCGACCCCTACTGGATCGAGGAGCCGACCAGCCCGGACGACGTGCTCGGCCACGCCGCCGTCCGGCGCGGTGTCCACCCGGTCAAGGTCGCCACCGGCGAGCACGTGCAGAACCGCATCGTCTTCAAACAGCTGCTCCAGGCCGGCGCCATCGACGTCCTCCAACTGGACTCGGCCCGGGTGGCCGGCGTGAACGAGAACCTCGCCATCCTGCTGCTCGCCGCCAGGTTCGGCGTCCCCGTGTGCCCGCACGCCGGCGGCGTGGGCCTGTGCGAACTCGTCCAGCACCTGTCGATGTTCGACTACGTCGCGCTCTCCGGCACCACCGAGGACCGCGTCATCGAGTACGTCGACCACCTCCACCAGCACTTCCTCGACCCCGTGGTCATCGACGGCGGCCGCTACCGGGCACCCACCGTGCCCGGGTTCTCCGCCACCATGCACCAGGCCGCCATCGACACCTACACCTACCCCGACGGCGCGTTCTGGGCAGCCGACCTGGCCGGCGGCGACAAGGAGGAGCGCTCATGACGACCGACCTCGACGGGCTCACCGCCCTGGTCACCGGCGGTGCCTCCGGCATCGGACTGGCCACCGCCCGGTTGCTCGGCGAACGCGGAGCGGACGTCGCCGTCCTCGACCTCGACCCGAGCAGCGTCCGCGCCCCGCTGCGCGGCTTCACCGCCGACGTCGCCGACGACCGCTCCGTCCGCGAGGCCGTCCAGGCGGCGGCCGAGGCGCTCGGCGGGATCGACATCCTGGTCAACAACGCCGGCATCGGCGCCGCCGGAACCGTGGAGGACAACGCGGACGAGCAGTGGCACCACGTCCTGGACGTCAACGTGCTCGGCATCGTCCGCACCACCCGCGCCGCCCTGCCCCACCTGCGCCGCTCCGCCTCCGCCTCGGTGGTCAACACCTGCTCCATCGCCGCCACGGCCGGACTGCCCCAGCGCGCGCTGTACTCGGCGAGCAAGGGCGCCGTCTACTCGCTCACCCTGGCCATGGCCGCCGACCACGTCCGCGAAGGCATCCGGGTCAACTGCGTCAACCCGGGCACCGTCGACACCCCGTGGGTCGGCCGGCTGCTCGACGCGGCCGACGACCCGGCCGCCGAGCGCTCCGCACTGAACGCCCGCCAGCCCACCGGCCGGCTGGTCACCGCCGAGGAGGTCGCCGCCGCCATCGCCTACCTCGCCTCCCCGGCCGCCGCCAGCGTCACGGGCACCGCGCTCGCCGTCGACGGCGGCATGGCCGGCCTGCGCCTGCGACCGGAGCCACGCCCGTGAAACCGCGCCACAACCCCCTCGGCCGCAGCAGGGCCCAGGTGACCGAACTCGCCTTCGGCGCCGCCGGCATCGGCAACCTGTTCACCCCGGTCACCGACGAACAGGCCGAACAGGCCGTCGCCGCCGCCTGGGAGTCCGGCGTACGGTACTTCGACACCGCCCCGCACTACGGCCTGGGCCTGTCCGAGCGGCGACTCGGCGCCGCCCTGCGCGCGTTCCCCCGGGACCAGTACACGATCTCCACAAAGGTCGGACGCCTGCTGGAGCCGGCCCCCTCCAGCGACGGCGACGACCTGGCCAACGGCTTCGCCGTGCCCGCCACCCACCACCGCGTCTGGGACTTCAGCGCCCAGGGGGTGCGCCGCTCCATCGAGGACAGCCTGGACCGGCTCGGCCTCGACCGGATCGACATCGCCTACCTGCACGACCCCGACGACCACGCCGAACAGGCGCTCACCGAGGCCTACCCGGAACTCGAACGCCTGCGCGCCGAAGGCGTCCTGGGAGCGATCGGCGTCGGCATGAACCAGGCCGGGCTGCCCGCCCGGTTCATCCGCGAGACCGACCTCGACGCCGTCCTGCTGGCCGGCCGCTACAGCCTCCTCGACCAGCGGGGCCTTGCGGAACTGCTGCCCCTGGCCCACCGGCGCGGCGTCGGCGTCGTGATCGGCGGCGTCTTCAACTCCGGCCTGCTCGCCGACCCGCGGCCCGGCGCCACCTTCGACTACACCGCGGCCCCCGCAGACCTGCTCACCAGGGCCACCGACCTCAAGGCCGTCTGCGAGCGGCACGGCGTCCCGCTGCGCGCCGCCGCCCTGAGGTTCCCGTTCGGGCACCCGGCGGTGGCGAGCGTGCTGGTCGGCACCCGCAGCGCCGGCGAGGTCCGGGACGCCGCCACCATGCTCGACCACCCCGTTCCGGCGGCGCTCTGGGCCGAGCTCAAGCACCGCGGACTGCTGCCCGCGGACGTCCCGACCCCCGGGGAGGTGAGCTGATGCGCATCGCCCTGTTCATCACCTGCTTCAACGACACCCTCTTCCCTGACACCGGCCGCGCGGTGGTGACCGTGCTGGAGCGGCTCGGCCACCGGGTCGAGTTCCCCCAGGAACAGACCTGCTGCGGTCAGATGCACTTCAACACCGGCTACCGCCCCGACGCCGTCCCGCTGGTGACCCGCTTCGCCCGGGCCTTCGCCGACTACGACGCCGTGGTCACGCCGTCCGCCTCCTGCGCCGGGATGGTCCGTGACAACCACCCCCTGCTCGCCGAACGGCACGGCACCGCCTCGCTCCTCCAACAGGTCACCGAACTGGTGCCCCGGGTGTACGAGTTCACCGAGTTCCTGACCGACGTTCTCGGCGTCACGGACGTCGGTGCCCGCTTCCCGCACCGCGTCGTCTACCACCCGACCTGCCACTCCCTGCGCGGCCTGCGTCTCGGCGATCGCCCGGACCGGCTGCTGCGCGCCGTCGAGGACATCGACCTGGTCGACCTGCCCGCGGCCGACTCCTGCTGCGGCTTCGGCGGCACCTTCGCCGTGAAGAACGCCGACACCTCCGCCGCGATGCTCGCCGACAAGAACGCCGCCGTGCTGGACAGCGGAGCCGAGGTCCTGTGCGCCGCCGACAACTCCTGCCTGATGCACATCGGCGGCGGACTGTCCCGTCAGGGCGCGACAGTGCGGACCCTGCACCTGGCCGAGATCCTCGCCGCCACCGAAGGAACCGCACGATGAGCAAGCCCGGCAGCCGTGGCGTCGTCTGGCTCGGCTCCCCGTCCTTTCCCGACGCCGCCCGCGAGGCGCTCGGCAACACCCGGCTGCGCGCCAATCTGAAACGCGCCACCACCACCATCCGCGACAAGCGGCTCGCCGTCGCCTCCGAGTTGGACGACTGGGAGCAACTGCGCGACGCCGCCACCGCGATCAAGAACCGCACCGCACGCCACCTCGACCGCTACCTCGTCCAGCTGGAGGCCGCCGTCACCGCCGCGGGCGGCACCGTGCACTGGGCCTCGGACGCCGCCGAGGCCAACCGCATCGTCACCGAACTCGTGCAGGCCACCGGCGAACGCGAGGTCGTGAAGATCAAGTCCATGGCGACTCAGGAGATCGGCCTCAACGAGGCCCTCGCCGAAGCCGGCATCACCGCCTACGAGACGGACCTCGCCGAACTCATCGTCCAGCTCGGCGACGACCGCCCCTCCCACATCCTCGTCCCCGCGATCCACCGCAACCGGACCGAGATCCGCGACCTCTTCACCGCCGAAATGGCCCACTGGGGGCAGCCCGCACCGGAGAACCTCGGCGACGACCCGCGTGAACTCGCCGAAGCAGCCCGCCTGCACCTGAGGGAGAAGTTCCTCACCGCCAAGGTGGCCGTCTCGGGCGCCAACTTCGCCGTCGCCGACACCGGCACGGTCGTCGTCGTGGAGTCCGAGGGCAACGGCCGGATGTGCCTCACGCTGCCCGAGACGCTGATCACCGTCATGGGCATCGAGAAGACCGTCCCCTCCTGGTCGGACCTGGAGGTCTTCCTCCAGCTGCTGCCCCGCTCCTCCACCGGTGAGCGGATGAACCCCTACACCTCCACCTGGACCGGCACCACCGACGGCGACGGCCCCAGGGAGTTCCACCTGGTGCTGCTCGACAACGGCCGCACCGACACCCTCGCCGACGAGGTCGGACGGCAGGTACTCGGCTGCATCCGCTGCTCGGCCTGCCTCAACGTCTGCCCCGTCTTCGAGCGCACCGGCGGCCACGCCTACGGCTCGGTCTACCCCGGACCGATCGGCGCCGTCCTCACCCCGCAACTGGTCGGCGTGGAGAACGCGGCGTCCCTGCCGTTCGCCTCCACTCTGTGCGGCGCCTGCTACGACGCCTGCCCGGTGAAGATCGACATCCCGGAGGTGCTGGCCCACCTGCGGGCCAAGGCCGTCGAGCGCAAGCCGAGGGGAGCTGAGGCGCTGGCCATGAAGGCCGCTGCCACCGTCCTCGACTCCCCGCGCCTGCTCTCCGCGGCCCAGAAGGCCGCCGCGCTCGGCGGCAGGGCCCTCGCCAGGGAGGGGCGGATCGGCCGGCTGCCGGGCCCGCTGCACGGATGGTCCGACACCCGCGACACCCCCGCACCTCCGGCAGAGTCCTTCCGCAGCTGGTGGCGCAAGAACAGGGAAGGTGAACGATGAGCAGCCGTGAGGCGGTTCTCGGCCGCATCCGGGCGGCGCTCGCCGACGTCCCCGCCGACGAACGGCCCGACGACGTCCCCGTACCCCGGACCTACCGCCGCAGCCACACCGAGCCGGGCGAGGACATCGTCGCCCTGTTCGCCGAGCGGGTCGCCGACTACCGCGCGAACGTCACCCGCACCGACCAGGCGGGCCTGCCGGCCGCCATCGCCGCCGCGCTCACCGCATCCGGGGCGAGCAACCTGGCACTGCCCAGCGGCTTTCCCGTCGAGCTGCTGCCGCCCGGCGACTGGCAGTGGCACCCGGAACCGCTGGACGTCCAGGCCCTGAACGCCTTGGACGGCGCCTGCACCCTCGCCGCCGCCGGCATCGCCGTCACCGGGACCATCGTCCTCGACGCCGGCCCGGGCCAGGGCCGCCGCGCCCTCACCCTCGTACCCGACTACCATCTGTGCGTCATCCGCGCCGGACAGATCGCCGCCGACGTCCCCGACGCCCTCGCCCGCCTCGACCCCATGCTGCCGCTGACCTTCATCTCGGGACCCTCTGCCACCAGCGACATCGAACTCGACCGCGTCGAGGGCGTGCACGGCCCCCGCACCCTGCATGTCGTCATCGTCGACCACCCCACCCACCCGGAGCAGCCATGAGAGTCGCCCTGCACACCCGCCTCCGCCCGGACCGGATCGCCGAGTACGAGGCCGCCCACCGGGACGTGCCCGCCGAACTCGTCGCAGCCATCCGGGCTGCCGGCGCCACCTCGTGGACGATCTGGCGCAGCGGTTGCGAGCTGTTCCACCTGCTGGAGTGCGAGGACTACGCCCGGCTCCTCGCCGAACTGGAGCACCTCCCGGCCAACATCGCCTGGCAGGAGAGGATGGGCGAACTGCTCAACATCAGCCACGACTACTCGAACGCCGGCGCCGGGGCCGGGCTCCCGACCGTGTGGGAACTGTGACCGGACGTCAGATCGTCGACGCGCACCACCACGTCTGGGACCTCGACACGCGGCCGCAGCCCTGGATCAGCGGCGAGGCCCTCGCTCCACTGGCCCGCTCCTTCACCGCCGTCGACCTCGCCCCCGAAGCGGCGGAGGCCGGAGTGGTCGCCACGGTCGTCGTGCAGACCGTCTGCGTCCCCGAGGAGACCCCCGAACTGCTGGCGCTGGCCGACGGCAGCGACCTGATCGCGGGCGTCGTCGGCTGGACCGACCTCACCGCCCCCGGCGTTGCCGACGCGATCGCCGCCCTGCGTGAACTCCCCGGCGGGGAACGGCTGGTGGGCATCAGGCACCAGGTCCAGGAGGAACCCGACCCCGAGTGGCTGCTGCGCCCCGACGTCCAGCGCGGCCTGCTCGCCGTCGCCGAGGCCGGTCTCGCCTACGACCTCGTCGTCAAGCCGCACCAGCTGCCCGCCGCCGCCCTCGCGGCCGCCCGGCTCACCGGCCTGACGTTCGTCCTCGACCACCTCGGCAAGCCCCCGATCGCCGACGGCACGCTCGCCCCCTGGGCAGCGGACCTGCGCCGCCTGGCCGCGCTGCCCAACACCGTGGGAAAGCTTTCCGGCCTGGTGACCGAGGCCGCCCCCGGCCGGTGGCGGACGGCGGACCTCAGGCCCTCCGCCGACACCGCCCTGGAGGCCTTCGGCCCGCAACGGCTCCTCTTCGGTTCCGACTGGCCGGTGTGCACCCTGGAGGCCGGCTACGCCGAGGTCACCCGGATCACCCGGTACCTCGTGGACGGGCTCAGCGCGGGGGAGAAGGACGCGGTGTTCCGGCACAACGCGGTCCGTGTGTACGGGCTCGGCGCCCCGCGCCGGCCTGCGCAGGGACGTGCCGGCCCGCCGGGACCGCAACCGACCCGGACGACGTAGGGCCTGCCCGGGGCGGCCGTCGCATGGACGGCCTCCTGTGGATCGTGCCGGCTGGCCTTGACCTGTCGCGATCAAGGCCAGCTCCGGGTGGGTGCCGGGGAGACTATGCTGCAGGGATCAGGACCAGGGAGGCAGCGGCGTGCCAGTCACCGACTCGGCGATCGAGAAGATCAAAGCCATGATCGTCAGTGGTGAGCTGCGCCCTGGTTCGCGACTCCCCAAGGAGGCCGACCTGGCCGAGCGGCTCGGTCTGTCGCGCAACTCCCTGCGTGAGGCGGTGAAGGCCCTCTCGCTCATCCGGGTGCTCGACGTACGTCAGGGAGACGGCACGTACGTGACGAGTCTGGAGCCCAACCTGCTGCTGGACGCGCTGGGCTTCGTCGTCGACTTCCACCAGGACGACTCGGTGCTGGAGTTCCTGGAGGTCCGCCGCATTCTGGAGCCCGCCGCCGCAGCCATGGCCGCCCGAGTGATGCCGGACGAGGACATCGCCGCGCTCGGAGAGGTCCTGGAGAGCCTGAGTGACGACGCCTCCCTGCAAGAGCTGATCGACAACGACCTCGAGTTCCACCACAGGATCGCGGTTGGTTCGGGCAACACCGTCCTGTGCTCGTTCGTCGACGGCCTGTCCGGCCCGACCGCCCGGGCGAGGATCTGGCGCGGGCTGACCGAGGAAGGCGCGGTCGACCGGACCCGCCAGCAGCACCGCGCCATCCTCGACGCCATCGCCCACCGCCGCCCCGATGTCGCGCACGCCTGGGCGACGGTGCACGTGGCAGGCGTCGAGCAGTGGCTGCGGGACACCCTCGGCGCAGCCGGATCCTCGCTCGGCTGAACCGGGGCGAGGGCTTCAAGGGGCGCGACCTCCGCGTAGGCGGGGCGGATGTACGGGATGCATTCGACGCAGTCGGCAAAGTCGACCGCGAAGAGGTGTTGACGGCCAAAAGTGTGAGTGGTTGAATACTCATATGAGCAAGGAACGAACCCGCCAGTTGTCCACCGCGGAGGAGCGCCGCGAGACGGTGCTGCGCACCGCCATCGGCGCCTTCGCGGCGCGTGGCTACTGGGGCACCACCACCACCGAAGTGGCCAAGGCGGCCGGCATCTCCCAGGCGTACGTCTACCGGCTCTTCCCCAGCAAGGAGTTGCTGTTCGCGGCCGTGGTCGAGCACTGCTTCGTCCAGGTGCGAGCCAGTCTGGAGAGTGCCGTGGCCGAGGCCCCGGGCAGCTCGCCGGAGGTGGTGCTGGGGGCCATGGGTGATGGGTATGCCCGGCTGATCAGCAACAACGACCTCATGCTGATCCAATTGCACGCCCAGGCGGCGGCCGTCTCCGAGCCTGCCGTGCGCGAGGTGGTCCGCCGGGGTTATGCCCGCCTGGTGGAGTATGTGCGCGGTGCTTCCGGTGGCAGTGAGGAGCAGGTCCAGCAGTTCTTCGCTGTCGGCATGCTCTGTCACCTGATCGTCTCGCTGGGCGCGGACGAATCGGACGGGCCCTGGATGCGGACGCTGTCGGCGGGCGTCACCCACTACTGAGGAGGGGCGGCGGGGTACGGCCCCGCATCTTCTCGGTTCAGGAAAATGAGTGGTCAGCCACTCATGTTTTTCGCTCAAGAGAGTGAGTGGTTAGCCACTCAATATTGATCGCCAACCGACATCAGTCAAGGAAGGAGCCAGGTGCCATGGACGCCCTGCTCACCCCGCCCGCTTCGCCCACCGCTCAGAACTCCTCGCCCCATCCGCGCCGCTGGGCCGCCCTGGCCGTGCTCGCGGTCGCCCAGTTCATGGTCGTGCTCGACTCGTCGATCGTGAACATCGCCCTGCCGGACATCGGCACCGGCCTGCACATGTCGGCGCCCTCGCTCTCCTGGGTGGTCACCGCCTATGTGCTCACCTTCGGCGGACTGCTCATGCTCGGCGGCCGGATCGCCGACCTCCGCGGCCGGCGCTCGACCTTCCTGACCGGCCTGGTCGGCTTCGCCACCGCCTCGGCGGTCGCCGGCTTCGCCTCCTCGGCAGGCATGCTGATCGCCGCCCGTGCCGTCCAGGGATCGGCGGCGGCGCTGATGTCACCGGCCGCCCTCTCCCTGGTCACCACCCTGTTCGCCGGCAGCGAGCGGCCCAAGGCGCTCGGGGTGTGGGGAGCGGTCGCCGGCAGCGGCGGCGCGGCGGGCGTGCTCCTGGGCGGCGTACTCACCGGCACGCTCGGCTGGCCCGCGATCTTCTTCGTCAACCTCCCCGTCGCGGCGGTCGTGGCCGCAGGCGCCCTGCGGTACGTGCCCCGGAGCTCCGGGACCGGTGGGCGGGTCGACCTCCCCGGGGCGGCCACCCTCACCGCGGGACTCGGGCTGATCGTCTACGGCCTCTCGCAGAGCCACGACAGCGGGTTCGGCTCATCCCTGGTCCTGTCCGCGCTCGGTCTCGGTGCAGTCCTGCTGGCAGCCTTCGTCGCGACAGAGCGGGCGGTCGCCCAACCCCTGGTGCCGCTGCGGATCTTCCGGCTGCGCACCGTCACCTCGGCCAACGCCGTCATGGCGGCGGTCGGCGCGACCACCGTCGGCCTGTTCTTCTTCCTCTCCCTCTACCTGCAGCGGGTCCTCCACTACACGCCGCTCAAGGCCGGACTCAGCCAACTGCCCCTCGCCCTGACGATCACCGCAGCCGCCTGGCTCGCGCCGCGGCTCGCGGCCCGCACCGGCGTCAAGACCGTCCTGGTCACCGGGCCACTGCTGCTCACCGCCGGACTCGGCTGGTTCTCCACCGCCTCCGTCCACGGCACCTACGCCGGCGACGTCCTCGGGCCCGCGCTCCTGGTCGGAGCGGGACTGGGCCTGTCCTTCGTCAGCATCAACGTCACCGCCGCCGCCAAGGTCGCACCGAGTGACGCCGGCCTGGCCGGGGGGCTGATCAACACCACCCAGCAGGTCGGCGGAGCCATCGGGCTCGCCCTGCTGAGCGCCATCGCCACCAGTCGCACCGCAACGGCCGGCCCGACCCTCGCCTCGGTCAACAGCGGCTACCAGGCAGCCTTCCTCACCGCGGCGGCCATCGCCGCTGCCGCCGCCCTCCTGGCGGGCCTCATCGCCCCCCGCACCAGCCCCCGCACCAGCTTGCCCGCACCGGGGAGCCCGACCGGCCGCACCCGCTGAGGGCCTTGCTCCCCGAGCCCTGACTTTCCAGCCAAGCCCTGACCCTCCATCGAAGCCCTGACCCTCCATCCCGAGCCACGAAGGACATCGCCATGAACGCCAACACCCCGCAGTCCCACCCCGCCGTGTTCACCATCGACGAGACCGCCCCCGTCGTCGTCCGCCTGTCCACCGTGATCGACGCCCCGCTGGAGACGGTGTGGGCCCTGCACACCGACATCGATTCCTGGGCCGACTGGAACGCCGACGTCGACCAGGCCCAGCTCGACGGCCCGCTGCAGCCCGGCAACTCCTTCCACTGGAAGACCCACGGCCTGGACATCACCTCCACCGTCCGCGAGATCGTCCCCGGCGAGCGGCTGGTGTGGGGCGGGCCCGCCAACGGCATCGACGGCGTCCACGTGTGGACCTTCGAGCAGACCGGCGGCCAGGTCACCGTCCGCACCGAGGAGTCCTGGAGCGGCGCCCCCGTCGACGCCGCTGCCGAGGAACTCGGCCAGGCCCTGCAGCACTCGCTGACCACCTGGCTGGCGAGCCTCAAGTCCCGTGCCGAGCAGCAGAGCTGACGCACGTCAAGCCGGATCGGCACATCACCGTACGAACCATCCGAATCGCACGAACCATCCGAACCATCCGAACCATCCGAACCGACAAGAGAGGCACCTGTCATGACCAGCAAGCCCTACCTGACCGGCCACTACACCCCCGCGGTCGACGAGATCACCGCCACCGGCCTCACCGTCGAGGGCACCCTGCCGCCGGAGCTGACCGGCCGGCTGATCCGCAACAGCCACAACCCCAAGCCCGGCGTCACCCCCACGCACTGGTTCAAGGGCAGCGGCATGGTCCACGGCATCCGCCTGCGCGACGGCCGGGCCGAGTGGTACCGCAACCGCTGGGTGCACACCCCCGCCCTCGACGGCGCCCCCTACCTGACCGACCAGGGCCCCGACCTGACTGCCAGCACGGCCGGCACCCACGTCATCGAGCACGCCGGACGCCTGCTGGCCCTGTGCGAGGCCAACTTCCCCTTCGAGCTCACCCCGGAGCTGGAGACCGTCGGCGCCTACGACTTCGACGGCAAGTTGCGCAGCGCGATGACCGCGCACCCGAAGTCCGACCCGGTCACCGGCGAGCTGCACTTCTTCGGCTCCTCGCCGTTCCCGCCGTACCTGGTGTACTACGTCGCCGACGCCACCGGCCAGGTCACCCACAGCTTCGAGGTGCCGGGGGCCACCGCCTCCCTCAAGCACGACTTCGCGATCACCCGCAACCACGTCGTCTTCGTCGAGGGCACCGTCACCTTCGACCCGACCGAGCACTCCGGCATCCCCTACGGCTGGAACGATGCCCAGCCGGCCCGCATCGGCGTCATGCCCCGCAGCCCGCAGGGCGCCGGAAAGATCCGCTGGTTCGCCATCGAGCCGGGCAACATGCTGCACGCCGCCAACGCCTACGAGGACTCCCAGGGCCGCATCGTGCTGGAGGGCCCGACCGTGGACCGCGAGGGCTTCCAGCTCTCCTGGAACTGGTGGATCGGTGCCCCCGGGCGCGGAACCGAGCCCAACACTCGCTCCTACACCCGTCGCTGGGTCGTCGACCTGGCCGCGGGGAGCGTCGACGAACAGATCATCGACGACCTCGCGGTCGAGTTCCCCACCCTCAACGAGGACTTCCTCGGCGCCGAGCACCGCTACCAGTACGCCGTGTCCTTCCCCGACCAGGACGGCTTCGGCGGCTACGGCGTCGTCAAGTACGACCGCACCACCGGCGCCCGCCGCATCCACCAGGCCGGTGACGCCCGCCTGCCCAGCGAGGCCGTCTTCGTCCCCGCCGCCGGCGCCACCCGGGAGGACGACGGCTACCTGCTCACCGTCGTCTCCGACCTCAAGCAGGACGCCTCCCAACTCCTGGTCCTGGACGCCGCCGACCTCGGCCGGGTCGCCACCGTGCACCTGCCGCGCCGGGTCGCCGGCGGCATCCACGGCTCCTGGATCGCCGACACCGACCTCGACGACACCCGCAGCTGAACCAGCACACCTCCCCGGCGACACGCCCGCAGCCCGTCCCCGGGGGCCCGGCCCGAACCCCACGCCACCTGCCATCCGAAAGGCCACCACCATGCGCACGCTCGCCGCAGCGACGCTCGCCGCCACCACCGCGCTCGTCCTCATGACCTCCGGCACCGGCGCCTACGCCGCCGCCGACGACCAGCCCGCCACCCCCGCCACCGTCCTGGCCGCCCACTGCGGCGACGCGCGAATCGACGCGACCGCGCCGGTCATCACTCGCGAGAACATCCTCATCCACGGGCCCCTGCGCACCATCTGGAAGATCCAGACCGACGTCGAGAAGTGGCCCACCTGGCAGCCCGACGTCGTCACGGTCGTCCAGGACACCCCCGGCCCGCTGCGCCCCGGCTCCGTGTTCCGCTGGACCACCCAGGGGCTGAACATCACCTCCACCGTCAAGAAGGTCGAGCACGACAGGTGTCTGGCCTGGGGCGGCCCGGCCCAGGGCATCACCGCGATCCACGTGTGGACCTTCACCCCGACCCGCGACGGAGTCCTCGTCCACACCGAGGAGTCCTGGACCGGAGCGCCCGTCGACGCCGACCAGGCAGTCCTGCAAGCCGCCCTCGACAACTCCCTCCACAACTGGGTCGACAACCTCAAGCACGAGGCGGAGGCCCAGGCCGCCGCCCAGTAGCCCGCCTCGACACATAGCCCGCGACTGCTTCCGGACCAGGCATCAGGTCCGGAAGCAGTCGCGTCTCCGGACGGAGTGCCCCCGACCGGGTGGGGCATGGCCGAACGGGCCGCAGGCCATGCCCGGAACGACTCCGAGCCGAACGGATTCAGCAACGTCTTGCGAGGAACCCTGGGCGTTTACGCCCGGGAGGAATCGCATCCTCTGCGTCCGGTCGTGACGGTCAGTCTGGCCGCTTCTGGTTCTCGATGTATTCCTTGACGATGCTGAGCGGTGCGCCTCCGCATGATGCGGCGAAGTAGGACGGTGACCAGAAGTGCGCGCCCCACAGGTACTTACGGATGTGGTCGGGGAACTCCTGGCGCAGGCGTCGAGCGGAGACCCCCTTGAGTGATCCGACCAGCTTGGACAGGGCAACCTTCGGCGGGTACTGCACCAGGAGGTGCACGTGGTCACGTTCTCCGTTGAACTCGACCAGCTCGGTTTCGAAGTCGGCGCAGACGCTGCGCATGACCTCTTCGCACCGCCGAAGGATCTCGTCGGTGAACGGGCCGCGCCGGTATTTGGGCGTGAAGACCAAGTGGGCGTGGAGGGCGTGGGCGACGGTGCGGCCCTTGCGGATATTGGGGTTTGACTCCCATCGTGGTGACATAGATCAACTGTAGTACGCTGTCCGTCATGAAGATCGTGACGCAGGTCAAACTGATGCCGGAGGCCGACCAGGCCGCCGCGTTGTCAGCGACCTTGGGCACGGTCAACGAGGCGGCCAACTGGGTGTCCACAGTGGCGTTCGAGCGTGGGGTGCCGCGTGAGTACGAGCTGCGCAAGCACACTTACCCGGAGTTGAAGGCGTGGGGGCTGGGGGCGCAGGCGGCACAGCATGTGATCAAGAAGACCCGTGACGCCTACACCACGTTGAAGGCGAACATCAAGGCCGGGAATCTGGGCAAGCCGGGTTCGAAGCGACGGGTCAGGGCGGAGTCCAAGCCCATCGTCTTCCGGCCGGAGGCCGCGCAGCCGTATGACGACCGGTGCCTGTCGTGGCAGTACGACGCGGGGACGGTGTCGGTTTGGACCACCGCCGGGCGGCTCAAGAACGTTCGCTTCGTCTGCTCGTCGGACGCTCTCAAGATGCTCCGCGAGCACCGCAAGGGCGAGTCCGATCTCATCCGGCGTGACGGCGTGTTCTATCTGATCGCCGTATGTGACATCCCCGAGACCCCGTTCAACGAGGACCCTGCCGGGTTCGTCGGCGTGGACCTGGGGATCGTCAACATCGCCACCACGTCCACCGGCTACCGGGCCGCCGGGCGTGGACTGAACCGGCACCGCAAGCGGCAGCTCGACCTGCGGAAGAAGTTGCAGGCCAAGGGCACCAAGTCTGCCAAGCGCCTGCTGAAGAAGCGGAACCGGCGCGAGCAGCGCCACGCCGCGAACGTCAACCACATCGTCTCGAAGACCATCGTCACCGCCGCTGAACGCACCGGCCACGGCATTGCCCTCGAAGACCTGGGCGGCATCCGGGACCGGGTACGGCTCCGCAAGGACCAGCGGACACAACTGCACTCGTGGAGCTTTCACCAGCTCGGCCGGTTCATCGCCTACAAGGCGAAGCGGGACGGAGTGCCGCTGGTGCACGTCGATCCGGCGTACACCAGCCGGCAATGCTCCGAGTGC
Source organism: Kitasatospora sp. MAA19 (assembly GCF_029894125.1). Classification (GTDB taxonomy): domain Bacteria; phylum Actinomycetota; class Actinomycetes; order Streptomycetales; family Streptomycetaceae; genus Kitasatospora. Next base: position 253,515 of record NZ_JARXYZ010000009.1, on the reverse strand, counting down.
GGCCACATCGACCGGAAGAACCGAATCGATCAAGCAACATTCGCGTGCCGGGCCTGCGGGACCGTGCTGAACGCGGACGACAACGCGTCCCACAACATCGCCCGCAAGGGCGAGACCGTGTGGACCGCGGGGCGTGAGTCACGCGTCCCAGCACCCGTATAGGCGCTCAGACGGAGGAGGCCACGCGACAGCCAGCCGCGCCCTACCTCCAAGCCCGGTCCTTCAGGGCCGGGTCAAGTTGACTACCTCCGTCGGCAGATCGCAGCCCTGCCCCGCTGACCTCTCGGCCCGGTGGGGGCTTCCTGGCATCATCCCGGCATGGCCCCAGCTCTGCCCCGCACCGTCCGAGCCGTCGACACCGACCAGCTCCTCGCCTTGGAACAGGAGGCCGCCACATGCGGCTTCAGCCAGCGGCTCCCGGTCGACTGGCTCCAAGAGCACCTCTCCGCAGAGGCGACGCACTACCTCGTCCCCACACTCGTGCACCGGCTCAGCCACCGTCCCGAAGTGTCGCCACAGTGGAGGTGTCAGCTGCTGCTGACCGTCAGGACTGGCGAACAGATCTGGGGTCTCCTCGACGTCCTTCCCGGCACCTTCGACAAGATCCCGGAGACCTTGGACGCGGCGGCCAAGAAGGACATCGTCAGCCGCATCGAGCGAGCCGTGACCCAGCGCGAGTGGGCAGAGCGGACGGCTGCTGATGCCGGTCCTGAAGAAATGCCACGGAACTGAGACACGGGCACCTGGACCTGGGCTGAGACAGCCCAGAAACCCGCTGGTCAGGGCTGTTGTCTATGACACGAGCCGCGAGATCCTACACGCGATGTCGCTCGTCGGGGTCTTGAGCAGCAGCGTTGCCGGCGGGCCAGGCGACGAAGTTCTCTGGACAGTTCGCCCCTCCAGGTGACTGTATGTACCGCATTGCGTGCGTAGGGTTCCAGTCGTGCGAGTGGTGAAGGTGCCCGATGCGGCAGCGGGCCAGCCCCAGGGACGGCTTGTCGATGCGTCCGGCGAGCCGGTGGTTGAAGTCGAGGAGTTCTTGCGGTTGTTGACGGTGCGGGCGTACTCGCCGAACACCGTCCGGGCCTACGCTCACGATCTGCAAAAGCTCTACCTGTTCTGCGAGGATCGCGAGATTGGGGCGGCCGGGTTCACGCCAGCCCGAGCTGTGGAGTTCCTGGGGTTGCGGTTGGAGGACATCTCCTACGGCCAGTGCCGGGTGACCGTCCGCAAGCGGTTCGATCACCCACGTGGAGTGCAGCAGAAGTCCCGTCGGGACCGCGTGGTCGACCTTCACGAAGGACGGGCCCTGGCAGCTCTCAACGCCTACATGATGCGTGAACGGCCGTCCGATGCGGACAGCCCCTGGGCCTTTCTCGTCGGGGGCCGGGGCAAGCATCGGGGCGAACCGCTGAGCTATGACGCGCTGGTGCGGATGTTCGCCCGGGCCGCGCAGCGGGCCGGAGTGCGAGATGCCCGGTTGACGCCGCACAGCCTGCGGCACACCCACGCCACCAGGATGTTCGAGGGCGGCATGCGGGAGCTGACGCTGATGACGCGGCTCGGGCACGCGACGCCGGACTCGATGAAGGTCTACACCCGGGGCAGCGATCCCGAGGTCGTCAAGGACTATCGCCAGGCAATTGGAGAGCAGGACACGTGAGCACGAACGCCCCGTTGCGAGCGGCCTCATCGCCTCTCACCCTCGCACCCGGGATCCCCCGGCACTGCCCGGATGCGGAGTACACGGCGTTCGTCGCCGCACTGCCGACCAGCGACCGGTGGCGCCGCAAACACGCCCAGTTCCACCTGCGGTTTGTGCGCACCCATCCGGACCTGCACACCTGGTTCGCGCTGCCACTCCGCGACCGCCTGGGCTGGCGCAACGGAGAGGGGCAGAATCAGCGGTGCGCCCCGGAGCCCGGCTTTGACGCGACCACGGCATGGATCAACTTCAACGCCCGCCACTACCTGACCTACCTCGCGCTCACCGGCCGTCTGCGCATGGACTGGGGGTGGCTGCTGGGCATCGGCGTACTCAAACCGTTCCTCGTCACCGACCAGCTCCAACTGCCGCTGCGCGACCGGACCGAGGACCTTCGCAACTGTCTCCTTGCGCTCGGACACGCCCGCGACGACGCGGCCTTCCGGTCCCCTGGGGCCTGATCCGACTGGTGATGCACCGCGGCGACCCAGATCTCCACACACTCGCCTGCGACGACATCGAGGGGATGCGGCATGCCATCCGCCACTGCGAGCGCATTCCCGGCCTGCTCGACGTCGTCGGCGAGGACCGCTGCCCCACGCTGAAGGCGTCGTGGAGTACCAATGCCTACCGCACCGGCCTCGCGCTGTTCCACGCTGGCATCACCGCCCGACCGCCCGACCGGGAGGAGAGGGTTCCGCTGCCGCGGCTCAGCGGCAAACCCCGCATCGATGCCATCTTCGAACGGTTCCTTGTCGAACGCGCCCTGGTCCTGCGGCCGGAGAGCATGTCCAGCACCCGAGGCGGGCTGCGCCGCTTCGGGCTCTGGTTGGACACCGAACGCCCGCACATCGAAAGTCTCGACCAACTCCACCGGGCCGACCTGGTCGACTTCATGGAGTCGGTCCACCGACTGCACAAGATCAAGCACCCGGACCAGCCGCTGAGCCGGGCCTACCGCGCCGGCATCATCTCCACCGTCGCCGTGCTCTTTCGCTACGCTGCAGTCGCCGAATGGGACGACGTCCCCGCCCGCCCACTGATCACGCATGCCGACAGGCCCCGCGTCATCGAACGTGTCCCCCGATTCATCCCAGCCGACCAGCTCGATCCGCTCATGGACCGCGTCCGAGCCCTCGACTGCCCACTCCAGCGGTGCGCGCTGCTGGTCGCCCGGTGGAGCGGTGCCCGCCGCACCGAGATCCGCAAGCTCCATCTCGACTGCCTCGACTCCTACCCCGACGGCACACCCCGGCTACGGCTCGCAGCGGGCAAGTTCTACAAGACCGAACTCGAACTCGGCCGCTGCCTGCGCCTGCCACAAGAGGGACCCTGCGAGTGTGAGCTCTACCTGACCTGCGCGAAGTTCGGCACCACCCCGCAATACGCTCCCCGCCTGCGCGAACGCCTCTGTGTCGAACAGCAACTGATCGCCGACGCCAGGGACCGTGGCTGGGAACACGAGGTCGAGCGGCACCAGCGCACCGCCGACCGGCTGACCAGCCTCCTGGACGACCTCGGGGAACCCCTTGATCAATGAAGGACGGACTGGTCGATGGGACAGTGCGGTAGCTTCCTCGACATGGATGAAGAGATTCTCACAGGTGGAGGGGTGAACAACGTCGTGCGCATCGGGGAGACGGTGCGCCGGCCAACTGGCCCTTGGACCCCGGCTGTCCACGCTCTCCTGAGCCATCTGGCCGCAGCCGGGTTCACCGGAGCGCCGAAGGCACACGGCGTGGATGATCGCGGCCGGGAGGTACTGGACTTCATCCCCGGACAGGTCGGTGCCGATTCGATCTTTGGGGACGACGGCGATACGCGGCTTCGCGCCGTAGGCCGACTTCTCCGCGCCTTCCACGACACGACCGCAGGCTTCTGTCCGCCTGCCGATACGATCTGGTACTTCCCATCCCGCGGCCCAGTCGAGGTCATCTGCCACGGCGACGTCGCCCCTTACAACACGGTGTTCCGCAAGGGGCTGCCGGTGGCTCTGATCGACTTCGACACCGCACATCCCGGCCCGAGAATCTGGGATGTCGCCTATGCCGCTTACCGGTTCGTCCCGCTGACCGTCGCACCCGACGAGGGTGCGGTGCCGATGGACGAGCAGGCCCGGCGACTGCGCCTGTTCTCCGATGCCTACAAGTTGGCCGACAAAGACCGCGGTGCCCTCGTCGAAATCGCGATCACGCGGCTGGAACACCTGGTTGCACACATGAAGGCACAAGCCGCCGCAGGAAGTGAGGCGTTCGCCGGGCATCTGGCCGCAGGCCACCACTTCCTTTACCAAGCCGACGCAGAGCACCTGGCGCGGCATTCGGAGGAACTCACCAGGGCGCTGAAGTCGCCGGACTGAGTAGGGACGATGCGTAGGGGCTCCCTGCGCGGTCCGACGCCACGATCGAGTGGTACTCGATGGGATGAACCTCGATCGGAAGATCTTGAAAGTGTCCAGATAAGTGAGGAAGACCCGGGCCTGGTGGTGGGGTGCCCCGACGCCGGAGGGGCGAAGCACGAGCCACCTCGCGTCGTACCGGAGCTGGGCCAGGGGGCCGATTGCCGCGCCAAGTGCCCGCAGATCAGGCTGGGTTGGGTCGTCTCCCAGACACCACGGGCAGCGTTCCACGTCGCCAGGGGAGGTGGCGACGGCGGGGGAGGTGAGGAGTCCTCGTACATTCTCGACCACCAGGAGGTGCGGGCGGAGGGCTTCGACCGCACGTGCCACGTGCAGCCAAAGGCCGGATCGGGTTTCGGAGTTGAGGCTGGCGCGGTGGCCGGCAACCGAGAGGTCTTTGACAGGGGAAACCTGCCGTGAGGACGCACACCCGCTCGACGCCGGCCCGGTTGACCGTGGTGATGTCGCCCGGATTCGGTGCGTGCGGCCAGCGCCGGGCCAGGATCTTCGAGGCGCCCGGGTCGACCTCGGCGTGCCAGGCGACCCGGCCGCCGAGTGCGGCCATGACCCCGAGGTCGAGACCTCCGTACCCGCTGCACAGGCTCCCGGCGACGGGGCCGCGGTCGGCCGTCGTGAGCGCGGGCATCATCGCCGGTTCCGGGCGGCCTGAGCGGCCGGTGCAGCCGGGGCTGGTGCAGAGCCGTTCAGATCAACTGAAACAGACGAGGTGGCGGTGTTCGAATATCGGAACTGTCCGCATGCCTGCCGCATCAGGGCTCCCGGGACGACCGGTTCGCGGCGTAGACGGCCCAGTCGCCCGCTGATGCCTTCTGAGCAACCGAGAAACCCACGCGACCGCTGTCGGTAGGTGATGCGAGACTCGGCCCCATGAAGCCCAATGATCCTAAAGACGACCTGCATCGCTACCTCAAGGCGGCCCGCGAAGCCATCATCTGGAAGCTGGACGGATTGTCCGAGTACGACAGCCGCCGCCCCCTGACGCCGACCGGCACCAACCTCCTCGGCCTCGTCAAGCACCTCGCCAGCGTCGAACTCGGGTACTTCGGCCCGACTTTCGGCCGCCCGCACAACGAATCCCTCCCCTGGCACGAGGAGGACTCCGAGCCCAACTCGGACATGTGGGCACCCGCTGACGAGTCGCGCGAGGATATCCTCAGCCTCTACTACCGCGCCTGGGCCCACGCGGACGCGACGATCGAGGCGCTGCCGCTCGATGCGATGGGCCACGTCGCGTGGTGGGGCGACGACGGCGACGTGACGCTTCAGCGGATCATGCTGCACATGACGGCCGAGACGAACCGTCACGCCGGCCACGCCGACATCGTCCGCGAGCTGATCGACGGCAAGGCCGGCATGCGGGAGACCAACAGCAACATGGATGGCGGCGACGAGGCCTGGTACCAGGAGTACTGGAACAGGCTGGAGGCGTCCGCCAAGGAGGCCCAGGCCAAGCCGAGCTGAGTTCGTTCGGGGAGGTGGGGGCTTGCCTTGGTAGCTCGCGTTGTTGCCTACCTCCCCGCCCTCATCGCATGAGGGTGTCGTCCGTTCCGCACGTTGATGACGCGAGGAGCTGTGTCATGACGGCGTAGTCCCCGGCTGTTGTCGATCGGAGCGGCGTGCGACGTCGGCAGCGTAGGCGGCCCAGTCTCCGGCGGATGCTTTCTGCCACTGGACGGCGGACTTGGATGTGGATGCCGCGCATTCGGGCGAGGATCGTGGCGGGGAGCTCGGTGGCGAGGGTGAACAGCGCGGCGGAGCGGTCTTCCCTGGGTTGGAGGCCGCCGTCACCACGTCGGACGACAAGCGCGGCGCCTGCGCCATCGAGAAGGGCTGCGAGACCGACCACACCGTCACGACCGGAAGCATCCCGTCGCCCACGCTGACGCCCACCGACGGCGGCCGGACGCCCGGCACTCCAGCCCCCCGGCCCGTCGGCCCAGGGGCCGATGGGCCCGCAGGTCCCGGCTGCTGGGGCGGTTCCGGTGGCTTCAACACCTCGGCAGACGTCGGGCGTCCTCGCCAGCACCGGCACCACCGTGCTCACCACAGCGAGGATCAGCGGCGCCCCGCTGATCCTCGGCGCCTTCACTGTCGCCCTCAGCCGACGCCGGCGCCACCAGGGCTGACCCGACGGACCCCAGGGTGGGGTGGCCGTGGCATCCAGCCACGGCCACCCCACCGTTCATCATCGATCACCTCGATCGCCAAGCTCCTCGGCGTCAGCCCCGGCACCCTCTACACCCACATCCCCGACCTGCAGGAACTCCGCGCCGCCGGCCGCGTCCCGAAGGGCGCCGAGTCCTCCATCGACATCCCGCTCGACACCGTGAACTGACGCCGGCACACCGAAGGCGGGGCCGCCCGGCAGCACGCCGGGCGGCCCGACGCCGTTCGCGGTACGGGGGCGCGCCTACCCGGCCGGCGTCGGTACGGCGCCCGTGGCACGGACGCGCTGACGCAGGAAGAGGGCGGCGCGGTCCAGGGCCTCGTCGGCCTCGTCGAGGACGCCGGCGAAGGACTGGAACACGTGCGGCACGTCGGCGGTGACGTCGAGGATGACGTCCACGCCCGCCGCGCTCGCCCGTGCGGCCAGCCGGGTGGAGTCGTCCAGCAGCACCTCGTTGGCGCCGACCTGGATCAGCATCGGCGGCAGGCCGGTCAGGTCGGCGTGGACGGCCGGGCTGAGCAGCGGGTGGCGCGGGTCGGCTCCGGCGAGGTACAGGGCGCCGGTGTGTTCGAGGGCGGCGCGGGTGAAGATCGGGTCGATGCCCTCCTTGGTCTCCATGCTCTCGCCGGTGCGGGTCGCGTCGGTGCCCGGGGAGAAGGCCAGGACGGCGGCGGGCAGCGGCAGGCCCGCGTCCCGGGCGGCGAGGCAGGTGGTGACGGTGAGTCCGCCGCCGGCGGAGTCCCCCGCGAAGGCAATGGCGGAGGGGGCCGCGCCGCGGTCGAGGAGGGCGCGGTAGGCGGCCAGGGTGTCCTCGATGGCGGCGGGGAAGGGGTGTTCGGGGGCGAGCCGGTAGTCCAGCGAGTAGGCCGGCAGACCGGTCCTGGCCACGAGGTGCCCGGTCAGCGAGAGCGCGGTCTCGGGCGAGCCGAAGACCCAGCCTCCGCCGTGGAAGTACAGGATCGTCCCGGTGCCGTCGTCGGTGCCGCCGCCCGGTCCTGCCGCCGGCTCCACGCGCAGGGCGGGCCGGCCGCCGAGCGTCGTCGGCGCGGTGCGGATGCGGTCGTGCGGCACGATCATCCGGGCCATCAACTCCCGGAACCCGGCCCGGATCTCCTCGACCGACCGGGGTCCGTCGGGGCCCGGCTGCCGCAGGATCCCGTCGACCCGGATGCGCTGCTCCCTGCTCATGGGCACACTCCCGCCACAAGTAGCTTCCCGTACACTATATGCTGTGGAATATACATTGAGCGGAGCCCACGCCGCAGCTGACTTCTCCGAGCTCTTCGCCGACCTGGTCCGGTGCGAGACGCGCCTCTACCACGCCCTCGGCGAGCGGCTCCGCGAGCGGCACGGGATCGTCACCTCGCAGTACGAGTTCCTGAGTTACCTGCGCGACCACCCCGGCTGCCGGGTGGCCGACCTCGCCGCCGAGTTCGCCATCGGCGTCGGCGCGACCAGCAAGGGCATCGACCGTCTGGAGAAGCAGGGGTGGGCCGCCCGCCGGCCGAACCCGGCCGACCGTCGCTCCTCCCTGCTGGCCCTCACCGATGACGGCGCCCGGCTCGTCGCGGAGGCGGAACGGACCTTCACGGACGGCCTCGCCGAACTGCTCGGGGGCGCCCTCGACGAGCCCGCGCTGACCGCCCTCGGCCGGGCCCTCGCGACCCTGCGGGCCGCGCTCGAACGCGACCAGGTCGGCACGCCCGCGGGCTGACAGGTCGACAGGCCGACACCGAAGCGCGGGAAGTCGACCGGGCCGACTTCCCGCGCTTCGCCCGTCCCGGGGCTACTCCTTCGGGGCGCGGCGGTGTCAGGCGGCCCCGCTCACGCCAGGGTGACCAGCTCCAGGTAGGAGTCGTGCCAGAGGTCCTCGTCGCCGTCCGGGAGGAGCAGGACGCGGTCGGGGCGCAGGGCCTCGATGGCGCCCGGATCGTGGGTGACCATCACGATCGCGCCCGGGTAGGTGCCGACCGCCGCCAGGACCTCGGCACGGGAGGCCGGGTCGAGGTTGTTGGTGGGCTCGTCGAGCAGCAGCACGTTGGCGCCGGAGTGGACCAGACCGGCCAGCGCCAGCCGGGTCTTCTCGCCGCCCGAGAGCACCCCGGCCGGCTTGTCGACGTCGTCGCCGCGGAACAGGAACGCGCCGAGGACGTGCCGCAGTTCGCCGTCGGTGAGGCCGGGGGCGGCCTGGGCGAGGTTGTCGCGGACGCTGCGCGCCGGGTCGAGGGTGTCGTGCTCCTGCGCGAAGTAGCCGAGCCGCAGGCCCGGACCGGGGACGACCCGGCCGGAGTCGGGGCTCTCGTGGCCGGCGAGGATGCGCAGCAGGGTGGTCTTGCCGGCGCCGTTCAGACCGAGGACGACCAGTCGGCTGCCCCGGTCGACGGCCAGGTCGAGGCCGGTGAGCACCGGGCGGTCGGCGTAGGCCTTGGCGAGGCTGATCGCGCCGAGCGGCATCCGGCCGCAGGGCGCGGGTTCGGGCAGCCGGATCCGGGCCGTCCGCTCGGCCTGCCGGACGGGTTCGAGCTCGGAGAGCAGCCGGTCGGCGCGGCGGGCCATGCTGCGGGCGGTGGTGGCGGTGGCCACGTTGGCCCGCATCCGGTCGGCCTGGGCGTGCAGCGCGGCGGCCTTGCGTTCGGCGTTGGCGCGCTCCCGGGTCCGGCGGCGCTCGTCGGCCGCGCGTTGGGCGAGGTAGGCCCGCCAGCCGGTGTTGTGGACGTCGATCGCGGCGCGCTGCGGGTCCAGGTGGAAGACCCGGTTGACGGTGTCGGCGAGCAGGCCGAGGTCGTGGCTGATCAGGACCAGCCCGCCCTGGTGGGCCGCGAGGAAGCCGCGCAGCCAGGTGACGGAGTCGGCGTCCAGGTGGTTGGTGGGCTCGTCGAGCAGCAGGGTGCCGTGGTCGGCGAACAGGATCCGGGCCAGCTCGACCCGGCGGCGCTGGCCGCCGGAGAGGGTGCCGACCGGGGCGTCCATGACCCGGGCGGGAAGTCCGAGCCCGGCCGCGACCCGGGCGGCCTCGGCCTCGGCCCCGTAGCCGCCCCGGGACTGGAACTCGGCCTCGGCCCGGGTGTAGGCGTCCATCGCCCGGCGTTCGGCGCCCGGGTCGCAGGCTTGTGCCATCGCCTCCCCGGCGGCGCGCAGCGCGCGGACGGCGGTGTCCAGGCCGCGGGCGGACAGAATGCGGTCGGTGACGGTGGCGGACGGGTCGGCGGCGCGGGAGTCCTGCGGGAGGTAGCCGGCGGGGCCGGTGCGGGTGACCGTGCCGGCGGCGGGCGGAAGCTGCCCGGCGAGGGTGGCCAGCAGGGTGGTCTTGCCGGCGCCGTTGCGGCCGACCAGGCCGATTCGGTCGCCGGGGGCGATGTGCAGGGTGACGTCGGACAGCAGGAGGCGGGCGCCGACGCGCAGGTCGACACCACGGGTGGTGATCATGGGATAACGCTCCGAAACAGCGAACGGACACACGGGTGGCGTGGAGGCGGGTCCGTTGGCTAGGAAATTCGGGGCGTAGACATGCGGTCCAGGCTAGCGGGGCGGGCGGAGCGTCCGCATCCGAATTACCGGCGCCCGCCGCACCCCTGTGCGGCCTCGTGCACCTGCGCGGCCCCGTACACCCGCGCGGCTCCGCCCACCCGCGCGACGCACCCCCTGCCCGGCTCCGCCCACCCGCCCGGCTCTGCCCACCCGCGCGGTTTCGGCCAGCGGACCCGGAGTTGGCGCGCGGCGCCGTCTTGCCGGGGCCGGGGGCACCCCGCTTCCATGGCCCGCATGGGTCGACGTGAGCTCGTTCTCCTGACTGATCACAGTTCGACCGAAGGCAGCCGGGACACCCTCGTCACCGCCGTCCGGACGGTCACCGGCCGGGCGCCCGTGCTGCTCGATGCCCGGCACTTCATGACCGGCGGGGGCGGCCGGATCGGCGCGGACGGCGCGGGCGGGCTGCGCCTGGAGGCGGCGGGACGCAGCGTGGCCGCCGACACCGTCGTGGTCTACGAGATCCCGCCGCACCGGCGCCGCGACTTCGCGTCCTGCCAGCGGCTGCTGCGTGCGTGCGGCGCCCGTTCGCTGGGCACCGACCCGCAGTCCTGGCGGGCGGCCACCGAGAAGGACATCACGGTGGCCTGCTTCACCCGCGACCGCGTCGCGCACATGCCGACCGTCGCACTCTCCCGGCCGAGTCCGCGGGCCGCCGCCGAGGCCTTCGACCGGCTCGGCGGCGACGTCTGGGCCCGGCCCTGTGTCGGGATGGGCGGCGACGACGTCTTCCACGTCACCGACCACGCCCAACTCGCCGCCGCTACGCGGCACTACGAGCAGGAGGGGGCGGACTGGCTGATCGCCCGGGACGCCCGCAACTTCACTCCGGACGGCCGCCGTCACCAGTACCGGGTGGTGGTGCTCGACGGTCGCGTGGTCCGGGTCGTCGAGCATGTGCAGGCGGACCCGGACGCCCCCTGCAACGAGAGCCGGGGCGCCGTCTCCACCCTGTTGGCGGACGCCGAACTGCCGGACGGCCTGGCGGACTTGGCGATCCGTGCCGCCGCCTCCCTCAAGCTGCCCCTGGCCGGCGTCGACCTCGCCGCCGAGAGCGGCGGCGTGGTCTTCGAGGTGAACGTCCACCCGGCGTTCGGCCACGGCGCCCTGGAGCAGGTCGCCGTGCCGTACGTGGCCGCACACCTGGGCTGGTAGGCGCGCGCCGGACCCGGTGCCGGACCCGGCCGCGCATCGGGGCAGGTGGGCACCCGTTGCTCCGGCGCCGCGCCCGGGTGGGGGTCAGCTCCGCAGGATGGCGCCGAGGAGGGCCGGCCGGAAGAGCAGCGTCGGCGGGGCGACCAGGGACATCACCTCGTGGAAGGCGGCGGTGACCGCCGGGTCGTGGGCGGCGCCGGCCAGCACCTTGTCGAGGAAGCGGTGCTGGAACTTGAGCAGGGCGCCGGAGGGGCCGCCGGTGGTGGCGGCGAAGCGGACGTCCTCGGTGCAGGACATCACCCACGCGTTCTTGGAGACCGCCGTGATCTCGCGCCGGGCGTCCCGGGCCGTGGCGTGGCCGATGCCGCCGTGGCGCAGTACGGTGCGCCGCAGCGACCGGGCGCAGAGCAGGGCGACGGTGACGCCCTGCCCGTACACCGGGTTGAAGGTGCTCGCGGCGTCGCCGACCACCACCAGGCCCTCCGGGGCGCCGCGTTCGTAGTGCCGCCGCACGCCGGGGCCGGGGACGAAGCCGCGCACCTCGCCGGCCGGCTCGGCCTCCTGCAGCGCCTCGCGGATGCCCGGGTCGCGCAGCAGGGCCACGTGCTTGGCGAACCCGGCCTCGCCGGGCTCGGGTTCGGCGCCGCGCATGCCGGCGACGCTGACGATCCAGCGGTCCCCCTCGACCGGCAGCAGCACGCCCATCCGGGGCGCGTCGGGGGCCTTGGTCTGCAGGTAGATCGCCTTGCAGCCGAGGTCGACGCCGGCCGGGCGGTGGAACAGCCGGGAGGAGTACGCGACGCCTGCGTCCACCCGCTCCTCGGTCACCGGCGGGTGTCCCAGCTCCGCCAGCCAGTCCGGCACCGCCGTCGAGCGGCCGGCCGCGTCCACCACCAATTCGGCCGGTATCTCCCTGACTTCACCGTGTTCGGTACCGCGCTCGCGGACCTTCACCCCGGTCACCGCGGGTGCCGACCCGAGCAGGCCGACCACGTCCGTGCCCTCCAGGAACTCGATCGACGGCTCGGTGCGGACCCGGTCCAGCACCGCCTTGTCCAGCACCGGCCGGGTGCAGGAGAGGAAGGCGAGCTGCGCCGGGTACAGTGCCATCCACCCCGCCGAACTGAGCCACTTCAGATCACCCGAAGCGGCGACCAGGGTCGCGCCGGCGTCCAGGAGCTCCTGTTTGATGCCGGGCATCATCTCCTCCAGCGCCCGGTGCCCGGCCTCCAGTACCAGGTGGGCGTGCCGGCCCTGCGGCACCCCCGCCCGGAACGCGGGCTCCGCCGGGTAGCGGTCCCGCTCCACCACCACGATGCGCTCGGCGAAGCCGCGCAGCGCCCAGGCCGCCATCGCGCCGGCCAGCCCGCCGCCGATCACCACCGCCGTGCCCCGCCCGGGGGTCGTCTCCGAAGAAGTCATGACACGTAGCGTAGTTGGACGGTCGCCGTCCGGTAATCGCATCGACAGGACCGAAGCGGCCGCCGTGGGAGGTCGTTGACGCCCGAGCGCGCCGGGCGCACGACCGCGCCCGAACGTCTCCGCGCGGGACCCCGAGGCGCGTGGTGGGAGTCACGCGGGAGCGGGTACTAGACTCGGCGGGGTTGTGCAGGCGCCTCTTCCGGTGCGCGAGCGCGCGGAGACGAGGAGGTGAGAGCCGTGGAGTGCAGTAGTCCGGGTCGAAGTCGGCCCCGCCCCCGGTTGTCCCGCACCACTCGCGGCACCCGGCGTTCCTCCTCCCGTACGGCTCCCGCGCGGCGCTGACCTCGTCCTCGGCGAGGTGCCGCCGGTCGCGCCGTACGCGTGGAGGCCGGCCGGGCGCCTCCGGCCCGCTGTTTCCGAGCGGCGGCCGGGCACCCACCGTGGAGGTACCCCGCCATGTCCGACTGGCGAGTGCGCGCCGTGCGCGCGAGCAAGCGTCCGTTCTCCCGCCCCGCCGCAGGCCCCGGTCCCGCCGACACGCAGCCGGCGCCCGAGCACTCGATGGATCCGCGGCCCGACCAGCTCGCCGAACCGGTCGCGCTGGAACGTTCCGTCGTGGACGCGGCGGTCTACCGGGACGGGCGCCGGATCGACACACCGGCCAGCCTCGCCGACATCTACCGCGAACTGCCCGACCGGCCCGGCGCGATGGCCTGGATCGGCCTGTACCGCCCCGCCGAGGCACAGCTGCTGGAGGCCGCGGACCGGTTCAACCTGCATGAGCTGGCCGTCGAGGACGCCATCGTCGCCCACCAGCGGCCGAAGCTGGAGCGCTACGGCGACACGCTGTTCGTGGTGCTGCGCGGCGCGCGCTACCTGGACGAGGCGGAGGAGGTCGACTTCGGCGAGATCCACCTCTTCGTGGGCCCTGACTTCGTGCTGACCGTCCGCCACTCCCAGGCGCCGGACCTGTCCGCGGTGCGCCGCCGCCTGGAGGCGGACCCGGAGCTGCTCGCGCTCGGCCCGGAGGCGGTGCTGTACGCGGTGCTGGACGCCGTGGTCGACGGCTACGCCCCGGTGATCGCCGGGCTCCAGCACGACATCGACGAGATCGAGACCGAGGTGTTCGGCGGCGACCCGCAGGTGTCCCGGCGCATCTACGAGCTGTCCCGCGAGGTGATCGAGCTCCAGCGGGCCACCCGGCCGCTGCTGGAGATCATGAAGAGCCTGGAGGCGGGCTTCGGCAAGTACGGCACCGACGACGAGCTGCAGCGCTACCTGCGCGACGTCGCCGACCACGCCACCTACGCCGCCGAGCGGGTGGACGGCTTCCGGCAGATGCTGCAGAACATCCTGACCGTGAACGCCACGCTGGTCTCGCAGCGGCAGAACGAGGAGATGAAGCAACTCGCCGAGGCCGGGCACGTGCAGAACGACGAGATCAAGAAGATCTCCTCCTGGGCGGCGATCCTCTTCGCGCCGACGCTGATCGGCACCGTCTACGGGATGAACTTCGAGATCATGCCGGAGCTCAAGTGGGCGTTCGGCTACCCGTTCGCGATCGGGCTGATGGCGTTGGTCTGCACCGGGCTGTACCTGATCTTCAAGCGCCGTAACTGGCTCTGACGCGGCGCCGGTAGCGCTGCCGGTGGCGGGGCTGGGGCCGGCGCCACGGTCGGCGGCGCGGCACCTGCGCGCCGGCGGCCGCCGCCGCAACCGCCGCCGCCCGTACGGTTGTTCGCCGGGCGTCAGGGATTCGTCAGGGCGTCGGCGTGGCGCTTGCCCCGGCCAGGGCCCGCGGGTTGGATGAGGAGCATGAACCGCCCGGTACGCCATCACGACCGCCCGCCGCATCCGCGGCCGCCGGTCCGCGTCGCCGTGGCCGCCATCGCCGTGCGCTGAACCGCGCCTCCCCGCCGGAGGGCACGGCACGTGCCGCGCCCCACCCCGCCGCCGGTCGGCGCGGGGTGGGGCGGGCGCGCGAACTCCGCATCTCGTCAGGTCTTTTGAGCCCGCACCCCGGCCCGAGCAGGGCCGGCGGTGCCCCGCACCCTGGGAACGGTCATGTCCGAATCCGTCCTGTCCGCCCGTACTGCCCTCGTCACCGGCGCCTCCTCGGGCATCGGCTGGGAGACCGCCCGGCTGCTCGCCGGGCTGGGTGCCACCGTGCTGGTGCACGCCCGGACCACCGCCGAGGCCGAGGCGGCCGTCGCCCGGCTGGTCGACGCCGGCGCTCGACGGGACCAACTCGTCGAGCTCGCCGCCGACTTCACCCACCTCTCGGAGGTCGCGGTGCTGGCCGGCACGGTCGTCAAGCACTACCCGGCGCTGGACCTGCTGGTCAACAACGCCGCCGCGGTGGCGCCCGAGCGCTGCACGCTGACCGACGACGGCAACGAGGTCTCGCTGCAGGTCAACTTCCTGGCCGCGCACCTGCTGGCCAAGCTGCTGCGCGCACCGCTCTCGGCGGCCGGCGACGCCCGGATCGTCAACGTCTCGTCCTCGCTGCACCGGACGGCGTCGATGAACTGGTCGGACCCGCACCGGGTGAAGAAGTACTCGCGGGTCGCCGCGTACGCGCAGTCGCAGCTCGCGCTCACGATGGCGACCGCCGACATGGCTCCGGCCGGCTCCGGCCTCACCGCCGTCAGCCTCAACCCGGGCCTGTGCGACACGGCGCTGCTGCCGCTGTACGGGCGGGTCGGCGCGCCGGCGGCGGAGGGGGCGGCGGCCGTCGTCCGGCTCTGTCTGCCGGAGGTCGCGGTCACCAACGGCGCCTACTACGACGGTGGTTCGGTCGCGCCCGTGGCGCCGGCGGCCCAGGAGGAGCGCTCGCTGAAGCGCCTGGCCAAGCTCGCCGACCAGCTGGTCGGCCAGGCCGCCTGAACTCCGGCCCCCGACCGCATTCCGACCGCATTCCGACCACACGTCGACGACAGGGGAGCAGACGATGTCCAAGCGCGCCCGCAAGAAGAGGGCCCGGCGGAAGAAGAAGGCGAACCACGGCCGCCGGTTCGGTCAGGGCTGAGGCCTCGACCGCCTCCCCCCGATGCAGGGGGGAGGCGGTGGCCGGAGCGGCCGGGGCCGGGGCCGGATGCCGGGGAAGTGCCCGGCCGGACGCTAAGGAAGCGTCAAGAAGGGTGCCCGGCGGTGTCAAGGAGCCGTCAGGGAGCGGCTCACCGCAGGTGGCACGGCACTAGCGTCACCCGGCGGAGAGAAACGGTTCTGCTCCGGTTTCGGCAGGAAACCCAGCAGACCGTGCAACGGGGGAAAGGGACGTGCGGTCATGACCACCTCGGCAGCGGGCAGAGCGGCCACCACGGGGGAGACGGCCCCGGCGGAATCAGCCCCGGCGGAAGAGCCGGGCCCAGCAGCGCGCCCGGCCCCGGCCGGGCCGCCGCGCGCCCCCCACCGCATCCCCCCGGGCGCCCTGGCCCGGCTCGGGCAGGGCGCCCGGGCGGTCGGCAGCCGCGCCTACTGGACCACTCCGCGCCTGGTCCGCGGCCTCACCGCGCTCAGCCTGGCCACCCTGCTCGGCCTCGGCGCGACCGCCACCACCGTGCTCGGCGGGGCCCGCGACGGCACCGACACCATCGGCCACCAGGCCGCCCCACAGGCCACCCGCGCCGCCGACCTCTACTTCGCGCTCAGCGACATGGACGCCCAGGCCGCCAACCTGCTGCTGGTCGGCGCCGACCCCGACTACACGACGCTGCGCAAGCAGACCCTCGACACCTATGAGCAGCGCCGGGCCCAGGCCGACAACGACCTCCAGCAGGCCGCCCAGGCCGCAGCCGCCGACCCGGCCGGCCAGCGCGCCGTGCAGCAGGTGCTCGGCCGGCTCGGCAGCTACGAGGCCCTGGTCGCCCGCGCCCAGCTGCTGGAGGAGCAGGCCAAGGCCCCGGCCGGCCAGCCCTCGCCCGCCGCCCTGGACGCCTACCGCCAGGCCACCGATCTGCTGCGCCAGCAGCTGCTGCCGGCCGCCGACCAGGTCACGGCCGCCAACGAGGCCACCGTCGAGCAGGTCTACACCGAGCACCGCGACGCCCTCGGCAGCGGCTGGTGGTGGCTGCTCGCGGTCGGTCTGGTCGCGCTCGCCGCCCTGCTCGGGCTCCAGCGCGCGCTGGCGGTGCGCTACCGCCGGGTCGTCAACCCGGCGCTGGCCGGTGTCACCCTGCTCACCGGCGTCGCCCTGGCGATCGGCCTGCACCTGGTGAGCCGCGCCGACGACCACCTGGTGACCGCCAAGAGCAACGCCTACGACTCGGTGATCGCGCTCAGCCGCGCCCGCGCCGTCGCCTTCGACATGAACGCCGACGAGAGCCGCTACCTCACGGACCCGTCCCGCGCGGTCGCCTACGAGCAGAGCTTCCTCGACAAGACCCAGGCGATCGCCCACCTCGACGGCGCCACCCTCGCCGGCTACAACGCCCAGCTGGCGGCCGCTGCGGCAAGGCACCGCGCCGACCACGCGGCCGTCCCCTTCGGCGGCTACCTCGGCACCGAGCTGCGCAACATCACCTTCCCCGGCGAGCAGGACGCCGCCGATCGGGTGCTGACCGCCTTCCAGCAGTACCAGCAGGACGACCGGAAGATCCGCGAGCTGCGCGACGCCGGTCGGCTCAAGGAGGCGGTGACGCTCAACACCGGCCTGTCCCAGGGGCAGTCGAACTACGACTTCGACCAGCTGAGCACGGCCATCGGGGACACCATCGCGGTCAACGCCACGGCGATGGACTCGGCGCTCGCCGCGACCGACGGCGACCTCGACGCCACCACGGAGGCCCTGGCGGCGGGGGCGCTGGCGGCGGCGCTCGCCCTCACCGCGCTGGGCGTGCGGCCGCGCCTGCGCGAGTACCGGTAGCACCGCCGCGCGGCGGGGCCCGGTGGCGAGGAACACCGCCACCAAGCCCCGCCGCGCGTGGGCAGGGGTGCCGGAAGGGCCTGCGGGCGGGGCGGTGACGCCGGCCTGGCGGGCGGGCTTGTCCGTGATCGCCGGGACGGCGGGTGGGTACGCGGGCCTGCCGGTGTGCCGGTTTGACAAACGCCCTTGCCGTCCTGGCACATGGCAGGCATGGCCGACGAAGACTTCGAGAACGTCCTCACCACGGTGGGCCCCCGGCTGCGCGCCCTGCGGCGGGAGCGTGGCACCACCCTCGCCAAGCTGGCCGCCGCCACCGGGATCTCGCTCAGTACCCTGTCCCGGCTGGAGTCCGGGCAGCGCAAGCCGACCCTGGAGCTGCTGCTGCCACTGGCCCGGGAGTACCGGGTGCCGCTGGACGAGTTGGTCGGGGCGCCGGCCACCGGCGACCCCCGGATCCACGCCCGCCCGGTGACCAGGAACGGTCAGACCATCCTCCCGCTCACCCGGCACCTCGGTGGCCTGCACGCCTACAAGCACATCATGCCGCCCGGGCGGGGCACCGAGCCCGAGCTGGACCTGAAGGTGCACGAGGGCTACGAGTGGCTGTACGTCCTGAACGGCCGGCTGCGGCTGGTGCTCGGCTCGCACGATCTGGTGCTGACGACCGGTGAGGCCGCCGAGTTCGACACCCGCACCCCGCACGCCTTCGGCAACGCCGGATCGCAACCGGTGGAGTTCCTCAGCCTGTTCGGTCCGCAGGGTGAGCGGATCCACGTCAGGGCGCGCCCGGGAACCTCTGTTCGGTAGGTTCGTTCCCTGACAGCGGGGGTTTCCGATCCGGACTCCCGCCAGGCCGTCGGGAGGGGCCGAGAAGATGAGTGTCCAGCAGAGCACGGAGTCCGGCGAGAGCGGTGGAAGCGGGGAGCGCGGCACGGCCGGCGCGCCCGAAGTCCCGGGCGGGGCAGGGTCCTTCGAGGTGGCCGGCGGCGATGGTGGCCGGGCCGGCGGTGGTGGCGACGGTGGGACCGGTCCGGGCGGGGGAGCCGACGGCTCGGGCGGTGCGGAACCGGGGGCGAAAGCCGGGCGGAAGAAGCGTCCGTTCTGGCAGGAACTCCCGATCCTGCTGGTGATCGCCCTGCTGCTGTCGCTCGGCATCAAGACCTTCTTCGTCCAGGCCTTCTCGATCCCCTCCGGTTCGATGCAGCAGACCCTGGAGATCGGCGACCGGGTGCTGGTCGACAAGCTGACGCCCTGGTTCGGCGCGAAGCCCGAGCGCGGGGAGGTGGTGGTCTTCCGCGATCCGGGCGGCTGGCTGGAGGGCGCGCCGACGCACTCGGACAACTCGGTGATGAGCTCGGTCCAGAAGGCGCTGAGCACCGTCGGCCTGATGCCCTCGGCGGACGAGAAGGACCTGATCAAGCGGGTGATCGCGGTCGGCGGGGACACCGTCGAGTGCAAGGCGGGCGGCCCGGTGAAGGTGAACGGCGTAGCGCTGGACGAGCCGTACCTGTTCCCCGGTTCGACGCCCTGCGACAACGATCCGGTCGGCATCGTCACCGTCCCCAAGGACAAGCTCTGGGTGATGGGGGACCACCGCAACAACTCGCGGGACTCCCGCCCGCACCACAACGAGACCGGCGACGGCTTCGTGCCGGTCGGGAACGTGGTGGGCCGGGCCTTCGTGGTGGCCTGGCCGCTCACGGACTGGTCCACCCTGCCCGTCCCGGACACCTTCGACAAGGTGCCGGCGGGCGCGGCCGCCCCGGTGGAGACGCCGTCGGTGCCGGACGCGGTCGGGCTGGCGGCCGTCGTGCCGTTCGCCCTGTGGGGCCGGCGCCGGAGCGCCCGCGGGGCCGGGCCGTCCCGGGGCGGCCGCTGGAGTGCGCTCCGGGGGCGCCGCTGAGGCGGGCCGGGCTTCGGTGGAACTCCTCCCGCCGCGCTCTACACGCCTGTAGAGTTTCCGGGGTGAGCTGCACGCCTGGTCGCGTGGCCGCCCGACCCGGGGAGGCCGCGCGCCGGGGCCGGGTCGGGAGGCGGGAGCCGTGGTGGAGAGTCGGCGCAGTCCGGCGGGCGTCGGGGAACCGGCGGGCCCGGACGTCCAGTGGGTGTACCAGCCGGTCGAGGTGGACCTCGGTGACGGCACCTGGGCGTCCGGGCGGATCAGCGGCTGGTGGCAGGACGCCGCCGGGCAGCGGTGGTGCCGGCTGCGGGTGAGCCGCAGCGGGCGACCGGCCGGCTGGGAGCGGTTCGACCCGGCGCGGATCCTGCTGCTACCGGTCGCGGGGCTCTGAGGCGTCAGCCGGAACCGGCTCGGCTGAACCGAGTTGATCGGAACCGGGCCGGTGGGTCCGGACGTCCCCTGGGACGGCGATCACGCGGCGTTGTCCACGAGAGATTCACAAGATATGACGGCATGTGCGATTCTGTGCAGCGCCCCGTGACCCGCCCCATCCGTGTCGGCACCTTGGGGGGCCGGGGACCGCCGACATGCCACTTCACCGACCGGGGACGACGTGAGTTCCGAGATCTACTTCAGCAGCAACTACCGCGACATGTGCGAGCAGCACGGCACCGGCGCGGGCTTCCAGTTCGAGTTCTCCTGCTACCGCTGCTCCGACACCTGGCGCTCGTCGTTCGAGGCGTTCACCACCGGTCAGGTGGCGGGCTGGATCGGAAAGGGCGTCAGCGCCGCCTGGAACCTCATCGGTGGCAACGCCAACACCATCAGCAACGCCGCCGACGGCCTGGCCGGCCACACCTGGGGCAACGCGCGCGACGCCGCCTTCCAGCGGGCGATCACCAACGCCCAGACGCACTTCAACCGCTGCGCGCGCTGCACCCACTACGTCTGCGGCCGCTGCTTCGACCCGGGCCAGGGCCTGTGCCACAACTGCGCCCCGGACACCGCGGCGGAGGCGATGGCGGCGCAGCGCCGCGGCCTCAACGACATGGTGTCCGACCGCTCCTACCAGCAGGGCCAGCAGTCGGGCGCGGAGTTCGACGTGCGGACGCCGCGCCAACTGGTCTGCCCGCAGTGCTCGGCGGAGACCCACGGCACGCCGTTCTGCCCGGGTTGCGGCTTCCGGCTCGCCCAGCCGACCCAGTGCGGGCAGTGCCACCAGGACATCCCGGAGGGCGCCGCGTTCTGCCCGTCCTGCGGCACCAGGCGCTGAGCCCACGAGCGTCACGACGGCGGGGCGCCCCCGGACCAGGTCCGGAGGCGCCCCGTCGTCGTCGTGGGGTCCGGTCCGGATCAGCCGTACGAGACGTTGGCGCACGGGTCGTCGTCGGCCGAGCGGGCGGCGGCGGCGACGCTGCTGGGCACCGGGGCCGGAGCGGCCGGGGCCCCGTCGGTCGGCGCGCCGGTGGCGGCACCGGCCGGGTTGGCGGTGGCGAAGTCATGGCCGAGCACCACGCTGACGCCCTTGCCGCCGGGCTGCACGGTGGCGCCCGGGAACAGCTTCGCGACCGCGTCGGCGGCGGCGCGCTCGCCCGTCCCGTACTCGACGACCGTGGTGGCGCGCGGTTTGCCGGTCGCGTTGCCGACGGTGGTCACGGTGTAGCCGGCGCCCTTGACGGCCTCGGCGGCCTTGCCGCCGAGCCCGTTCGCGCCGGTGCCGTTGAGCACGGCGACCTTCACGTCGGCGGGCTTGACGTCGCCCGCCTTGGCGTCCGGTGTGGGGGTGGCGGTGGGAGACGGGGTGGCCTCGGCGGCGGGGGTGCCCGGCGCGGCGGAGCCCGGGGCGGCCGGGGCGGTGGCGCTCGCGTCCTGGCCGTCCAGGGTGCGGTCGGCCTTGAGCGCGGCCCAGAGCTGGTCCACGTCGGGGTGGACCAGGGCGACCCGCGGGCCCTCGTAGCGCCACGGCGCCGTCACGAACTTGACGTCGTGCAGGTCGACGTCCTTGAGCGAGGTGGCGAAGGAGAGCAGCTTGGCCGCCGAGCCGAGGTCGGGGTCGACGGTGAGCGACTTGGTCGCCGCGTCGGCGAGCGGAAGCAGGGTGGTCGGGTCCATGCCGCGGGACTTGACCTCCTTGATGAGCGAGGAGAGGAAGGCCTGCTGACGCTTGGTGCGGCCGATGTCGGAGCCGTCGCCGATGCCGTGCCGGACCCGGACGAAGTCGAGCGCGGACTGGCCCTCCACCTTCTGCTTGCCCTTGGGGAAGATCAGTTTGCCCTTCTTGCCCAGGTTCGGGTTGAGATCGCCCTCGTAGATGTTGTTCGGCAGGCAGACCTCGACGCCGCCGACCGCCTTGGTCATCGAGGCGAAGCCGTTGAAGTCCACCACGATGGTGTGGTCGACCCGCAGGTTGGTCAGCTTCTCGACGGCGTTCTGGGTGCAGGCCGGGTTGCCCTGGTCGGTGTCGCCCACCGAGAAGGCGCTGTTGAACATCACGTTGTTCTGCTGCTTGGTCCACGTGCCGTTCGGGAGCTTGCACGGCGGGATGGTGACCAGGGAGTCGCGGGGGATGGATATGCCTATCGCGTGCTTGTGGTCGGCGTAGACGTGCAGCAGGATCGCGGTGTCCGAGCGGGCGCCGCCGTCCCCGCCGCCGCCCAGGTCGCTGTTGCCGTTGCCGCGGCTGTCGGAGCCGATCAGCAGGACGTTGACCGGGGTGCGGCCCTGGGCGTCCGGGGCCGCGGCGGCCGGGCGGTCCTTGCTGAGGGCGTCGCCGTCGAAGGTGGTGAGGTTGCTGTTCAGGCGGTAGTAGACGGCGCAGCCGCCGAGGACGAGGAGGGCGGTGCAGCCGGCCGTCACCCAGAGCACCTTCTCCTTGGTGCTGCGCTTGGGCTTGGGCTTCGCCCGGCCGGTGTGACGGCCGTCGGCCTGGCCGGTGTGGCCGTCGGATTGGCCGGTGTGGCGGCCGTCGGCCCGGCCCGCTGCTCGGCCGTCGGCCTGGCCCGGCTGTCGGCCGTCCGCCCGGCGTGGCGAATTTCCGGCTTTGGGGGAACCCCTGCGACCCGACACGTCGTCATCCTCCACAGTTGCCACGAAACCCCCGTCGGACCGGCGGGCGCGCGTGACCGGGGCCGGAGCCGATCCGGGCAGGCCCGTCGGTAAACTTCTACACCGCTGTAGAACTTCAGTGGAGCATACTAGGCGCAGATGAGAAAACCACCTGGTCAGACCAACGGATCCGGTCGGTCAGGCTCTTCTGTGCTGCTCAGAACCCGTACGAGGAGCACGATGACTCACCGGATCGCACGTTCGATAGCCAGCGCCCTGGTGGCACTGCTGGCCGCCGTCGGCCTCAGCGCCGCGGCGTCGAGCGCGACGGCGGTGGCCGCACCCCGGCCCGTCGCGGCCGCCGCCACCGGCCTGGCCACCACCGCCACCGGCCTGGCCACCACCGCCTCCGGCCCGGCCGGCCTCGCGGCGGGCCCGGCCGTCTCCGCCAGCACCCGGAGCGATCAGGCCGAGCCGGCCCACCTCGCGGCCAAGGAACAGAAGAAGAAGTCGGGCTTCTTCGCCAAGCTCGGCAAGTTCCTGATCGTCGTGATCATCCTGATCATTCTGTTCTTCGTCCTGCTGATCGTCGGCATCATCTACGCCGCGAAGCGGATCTTCGGCCGTCGCAAGTAGGACGATGTGGCCCGCCCCCCGTGCCCGCCCCGCCCCGGCGTCGCAGCGGGCGCCGGGGCGGGCCACCCGGGCGCGATCGGCCCTGGGCGCGGCTCTACGGCTCCGACCCGAACGACCGCCGCTGGATCATCGACCGGGCCGAGCAGGCACGGGAGCGCCGCATGCCCCGCCACCTGCACCTTCACCGGCGCCTCCGCTACGGCGGCCTCCGCCTCGGCCCGATCCTGCTCGGCCAATCGCTGCAGGACCCGCTCGGCGATCACCAACTCCTCCCGCTCCGCCTGGACCTCCTGAAGCTGCTTGCCCAACTCCCCGGCGAGCGCGTCCAGCTCGCTCCGGCGCACCGTGATCCGCTCCAGCTCCGACATCCCCATACCCTCCCCGCGACCCGGCGGCGTATCCGCACGGCGACGGATCGTCGGCGGACCCCCACGGCAGGCGCAGCAGAGTCCGAGAACCCCACCGACCGCCCAGTCAGACGATCTTCACCGTGGACACCAGCCGCCGACCAGCGTGAGCACGCTGAAACCGACGCACACCAGGCCCGTGACCTGCAACTTCACGATGCACACCGCTCATTGAGTGGCGGCCGCACCGGCGGAAGACGACACAGGTTGCCCTGCGTGACTTTGCGGCGCTTGGCGATGGCCCGGGGTCAGGCTGGGGCGCAGACCGCCTCGACGAGGTCGCCGACCTCCTGCCTGGTCAGGCGCCGCGCGATGTCGGCTTCGCTGATCATGCCGACCAGCCGGTGCTCCTCGATGACCGGTAGACGCCGGATCCGATGCTGCTCCATGAGGCGCAGTACCTCGGCCTCGTCGGCATTGGCGTCGACCGTGATCGGCTTGCCCTGTGCGAGCTGGCCCGCCGTCGTGGTCCTGGGGTCCCTGCCCTCGGCGAGACACTTCACCACGATGTCGCGGTCGGTGATGATTCCGTGGAGCCGGTTGTCGGGGCCGCAGATCGGCAGGGCGCCGACGTCCAGCTCGCGCATCCGCCGTGCCGCCGCCTCCAGCGTTTCGTTCTCCTGCACGCAGGTCACTCCGGCGTGCATGATGTCCCGTGCGTTACTCATGACCCTTTCCTCCTTCGTGGCGTGGACTACGGACTCGAAAGGCGTCGGGTCGGTTCTGGCGGATCAGCACTGAATACCGCCGAATGTGCCGGTCCGCCCGGACGAGCCCGCAGTCCTCTGGACGAGCCGTCTATTCCAGCCTCCTGCCTGTCATGGAACATCCGCATCCTGAGCGGGCGCCGGCACGGCGATCTCCGCCTCGGCGCGATAGCGCTCGTGCGGGTGGAGCCGGCGGGTGACCGGGTGGCCCTCCTCCAGCAGGCCCGCTTCCTCGCGGATCAGGTCGGCCTCGGACACGATGCCGACCGGGTGGTTGCGGTCGTCGACGACTGGCACGCCGGTGATGTCGTTGCGGTGGAAGAGTCCGGCGATCTCCTTGAACGTGGTCTCGCGGTGGGCGACGACGACCCTCTGAGTCATCACGTCCTGGACGGTCCGGTGCTGCATGGCCTGGTCTCCTCCAGACGGTCCGCAGGGTCGCGCGCCGATCACGCAGGCGCGTCCTTGGGTGCGGGTGGTACGACGACGACGGGGAGGCGGGCGTGGTGGACGACCTCGGTGCTGGTGGAGCCGAGCGCGAGGCGGCCCCAGACGCCGGCGCCGCGGGTGCCGACCACGAGCATGCTCGCGTCCTGACTCGCGTCCAGCAGGACCTGGGCGGGACGGCCGCGCTCGCATCGGACCTCGACCTCGACGAATGGCTCGCCGACCTGCTGTCGCAGTTCCTCGACGGAGTCCGTGACCTCGCGGGCGACGATGTCGTGCAGGTGCGGCGGCAGCGCGCCGCTCGTGCGGGGCCAGGTGGTCCGCTCCATGCCCGACGAACCGGCGCGGCCACCGCCGTAGACGCAGACGGCCCGCACGCCGACGCCGCGCAGCTGTGCCTCGCGCAGGGCGAAGAGCACGGCTCGGCGTGCGGGTTCCGAGCCGTCCGCGCCGACCACGATCGGCCCAGGAGAACCTTGTGCGGGACTGGTGTTCATGGGGACCTCCGCCTCGTACGGCCTGTGAGCGGGTTGCTCGGTGCGGCGGGCCCGGCGGGCCCGGCGGGTACCAGGGAGGCATGGCTGCCGGTCGGCCCGCTGTTATTCAGGATCCTCCGGCCCGGTCGCCGTGGCACGCCCGTACCGCCGCGAACCCTGGGCATCAGCGGACCCGCGGTCCGCGACGGCATCGGCGCCCCCGTCGTCCGAGCGCTGGCCTCGGCGAGGCGCCCGGCGCTCAGCGCCTCGCCCTCGGCGGCGATGATCTCGGCGCGCCTCTCGCGTTCGGCCTCCGCCTGCCGGGCCATCGCGCGCTGCATGCTCTGAGGTAGCTCGATGTCCTTCAGCTCGACCACCAGGACGAAGACGCCCCAGCGCTGGGTGAGGCCGTCGAGGATCTCCTTGATCCGCGAGTTGAGGGTCTCGGTGTCGGTTATCGGCGTCCCGGGAGGGCGGCCGCAGGGCCTGCCATCGTTCGGGATGAGGCGAAGGTTCACGCTCCGTGCGTGGCGGCGGGAAGTCGGGTGCGGGCGATCCTGGTGAGCTCCTCGGCGGTGACCAGGCCGACCAGCCGGCCGTCGTCCAGCACGAGGATCGGCGGCTCGGCGGTCGCGCGGTCCAGGACTTCGACGAGGTCGTCCGTGGGTGCGGTCACGGGGTGTCGGGGCGCGTGTTGCGCCTGCGCGGTGTTCAGCTGGGCGTGGTAGGTCAACAGGCCGGTGCTGACGACGGCGGCAGGGAGGCCGACGACCATGATGGCGAGCAGGATGTGGGAGAGCCACCACTGGACGCGATCGGAGGTCCGGCGTACCGGATTGCCGCAGCCTGAGTGTGTGCGCATGCTCTCCGCCTCCTCGTCGTGCTCGGGAAGTCGGCCGGGGTGCTTTCATCCTCGGTCGTGCGGAGTCGTCCTGGCGTGGTCCGATGGGCCCACACCGCCGCCGATGATGGGCCCTGATCAGGTCGGCCCTGGTGTCGGGCAGGGACGGGAGTGACGGGAGTATGGTGGGTAGTGGCCTGCAGGGCGAGCGAGGGAGTTCGACCGGATGGGCCTCGGGTGATGGGCGGAGGCTCCGCGCGAGGCTGTTTGTCGACGGTCGGGCTGAGAGGCCGGAAGGTCTGTGGGACCGGAAGGCGACCTCCAACACCTGATCCGGACAATGCCGGCGAAGGGAGCCCACCTTGCAGGTTTTCGTCCGCTGCGTGTCCTTCTCGGTTTCGCTGGCCGTGTGAATCCCTGCGGAGTAACGTTCTTATCAAGCAGTCGTGGTTCCGAAGTTCTCGCCCGCGGTGACATGCCGTGGGCGCTCTTGCTGTTCAGCGCCTCTCCGGACCAGGGCGATCACCTCCGGGCCCGCACTTGTGGGACCGATCAGTTTCCCTTGAAGGAGAAACGCATGGCTACCGGAACTGTGAAGTGGTTCAACGCCGAGAAGGGCTTCGGCTTCATCGAGCAGGATGGCGGCGGGGCCGACGTGTTCGCCCACTACTCGAACATCGACGCCCAGGGCTTCCGTGAACTCCAGGAGGGTCAGAAGGTGACCTTCGATGTCGTGCAGGGTCAGAAGGGCCCGCAGGCGGAGCACATCCGCCCCGCCTGACCTTCAGTGAACGAGCGGGCGCCCTGCACGGATCCACGTGCGGGGCGCTTTGCCGTCTGCTCCGGCACGAGAGCTGCCCGCTTCCTGGACGGTGCCCGGACATGCGAAAGACCCGCTTTCGGACCAGGAGC
This sequence comes from Kitasatospora sp. MAA19, assembly GCF_029894125.1. GTDB lineage: Bacteria > Actinomycetota > Actinomycetes > Streptomycetales > Streptomycetaceae > Kitasatospora. The sequence continues at coordinate 226,884 of NZ_JARXYZ010000009.1, read as the reverse complement.
CGGTGCCTGAGGTGTCCTCAGGAGCACCGGGCGGTGTCGGCTCCTTCGACCGCGTAGATGGCCAGCCGCCTTGTCACGCAGTCCAGTACGCGAGCGAGTTCGTGGCCTTGATCCTCGGCGTCTCCCGGACGACGCTCGCGATGGCCCGCGACCGCCACCTGGCGCACGCGCCGGCGGCCATTCACCCCCGGTTCCAGGTGCCGCACCGGGCTGTCCTGGCGGTCGGCGCCGTCGCCTCCGCGGTGCGCCGGGGCACCTTCGCATAGTCGCGATGCCCGCACCGTCTGCCCGTCCGCGCCGTGAACGCCCAGACCACAGGCCGTCGTACGGTTTCAGCCGGTGATTTCCCAGTACCCCGCGTGCACGGCGGCTGCCTCGTCGTACAGGTGCGGGCCCGACACCTCGACGGTGCCGCCGCCGGCCGCGAAGACCTGGCGGCACGGCAGGTCGAGCAGCGGCTCGTCCGGGTCCGCGCCCGCGAGGTCGTTCAGTTCGGTGGCGGCGAGGGCGTAGACGACCCGCCGGATGCCGCTCCAGTAGATCGCCCCGGCGCACATCGCGCACGGCTCGGTGCTGGTGTACAGGGTGGCTCCGGCGAGTTGGGCCGGGGCCAGGGTGCGCGAGGCCAATCGCACCAGATTGATCTCCGCGTGGCCGGTGACGTCGTGGTCCGTCAGCACGGTGTTCTCGGCCGTGAGCAGGACGCTGCCGTCCGGGCCGGTCAGCAGCGCGCCGAAGGGGTGGTTGCCGTGCTCGCGCGCGCCGGCCGCGAGCCCGATGGCCCCGAGCAGGTGGGTGCGGATGTCATCGGCCATGACGTAACTCCTCAGGGGTGAGCCAACTGGCGGGGTTAAACGTATAACGGCGGCGGGGTGGGAAGGAACCCGCGGCCCGGCCACCGGGCACTGCGGCCGTCAGCTGCCGTATCCACCCCCACCGGGCGTGCGGATTTCCAGCGCGTCGCCGGCCGTCAGGTCGGCGACGCCGCAGCCGGGCAGGACCTCGGTGCTGCCGTCGGCATGCAGGATCCGGTTGACCCCGAGAGAACCCGGGGAGCCGCCTGCCAGCCCGTACGGGGGCACGCGGCGGTGGCAGGAGAGGATGCTGACCGTCATGGGCTCGCGGAAGCGCAATCGGCGCACCGCTCCGTTGCCGCCGTGCCAGCGGCCCTTTCCACCGCTACCGGGGCGGACGGCGAACTCCTCGACGAGGACGGGCAGGCGCCACTCCAGGACTTCGGGGTCGGTGAGGCGGGAGTTGGTCATGTGGGTCTGGACGACATCGGCGCCGTGGAAGCCCGGGCCGGCGCCGGAGCCGGAGGCGATGGTCTCGTAGTACTGGTGGTGCGCGTTGCCGAAGCTGAGGTTGTTCATCGTGCCGGACCCTTCGGCCTGGACGCCGAGCGCGGCGTAGAGGGCACCCGTGATGGCCTGGGAGGTTTCGACGTTGCCGGCGGCGACGGCGGCGGGGTAGGCAGGGGCGAGCATCGAACCGGGCGGCACGACGATCCGCAGCGGGCGCAGGCAGCCGTCGTTGAGCGGGATGTCCTCGGCGACCAAGGTGCGGAAGACGTACAGCACGGCGGCGGTGACGACGGCGGACGGTGCGTTGAGGTTGCTGTCGAGCTGGGGCGAGGTGCCGGTGAAGTCGATGGTCGCGCTGCGGGCCTGGCGGTCCACGCGCACCGAGACGGCGATCACGGCGCCGGAGTCGGTCTCGTAGCGGTAGGCGCCGTCGGTCAGGCCGTCGATGGCTCGGCGCACGGCCTGCTCGGCGTTGTCCTGGACGTGCCGCATGTAGGCCTGGACGACGTCGAGGCCGAAGTGGTCGATCATCGCGTTCACCTCCTCCACGCCCTTGCGGTTGGCGGCGATCTGAGCCCGCAGGTCGGCGAGGTTGGTGTCCGGGTCGCGGGACGGGTGGGGCGCCTCGGTGAGCAGCCGTACGGTCTCCGCCTCGCGCAGCCGTCCTTCCACCACCAGCGGCCAGGTGTCGAACAGCACGCCCTCCTCGTGGATCTCGCGGCTGGTGGCGGGCATCGAGCCCGGGGTGATGCCACCGATCTCGGCATGGTGGCCCCGGGAGGCGACGTAGAACAGCGGCTCGCGGCCGGACGGGTCGAAGACCGGGGTCACCACGGTGATGTCGGGCAGATGGGTGCCGCCGTGGTACGGATCGTTGACGGCGTAGGTGTCGCCGGGGCGCAGCCGCGGGCCCCGGCGACGGATCACCTCCTTGACGGTGGTGCCCATCGAACCGAGGTGGACCGGGATGTGCGGGGCGTTGGCGACCAGGTTGCCGTCCGGGTCGAAGAGGGCGCAGGAGAAGTCCAGCCGCTCCTTGATGTTGACCGACTGGGCGGTGGACTCCAGTCGGGCGCCCATCTGTTGGGCGATGGCCATGAAGAGGTTGTTGAAGACCTCCAGCAGGACGGGGTCGGCGGCGGTCGGCAGGGTCTCCTCGGTGTGGCCCCCGACCAGCTCGACCAGCAGGTGCCCGGCCGGCGCCACGGTCGCCCGCCAGCCGTCGTCCACCACGGTAGTGGCGTTGACCTCGGCGATCACGGCTGGGCCGGTCACGACGGACTCCGGCCGCATCGACTCGCGCTCCAACAGCGGGACGCGGCGCCACCTCCCGCCGGCGTAGAGGCGGACGGCGACGGGCTTGGCCGTGGACGTGGGCGCGGGGGAGAGGGCGTCGAGTTCGGGCTGCTCGGAGAGGCCGGTGCCTTCGACGGCGACGGCCTCGACGACGATCGGGCGGTCCATGAGGAAGGAGTAGGTGGCCCGGTGTCGGTCCTCGAACTCGGCGGCCATCGCGGAGACTTCGCCCAGCTGGATGGTGAGGGTGGTGTCGGTGCCCTGGTAGCGCAGCCGGGCCCGGTATGTCAGCCGGATCCGATCCGGCGGGGTGCCCTGGTCGAGCAGCTCGGCGGTGGCGGCCGCCGCAAGCTCGTCGGCGCGTGCCCGGAGGGCGGTCATCTCCTCGGCGGCCAAGGGCCGTTCCACGGCGTGCTCACGCAGGACGGTGGTATCGGCCAGGCCGATCCCGAGGGCGGAGAGCACCCCGGCCATCGGCGGGACCAGCACGGTGCGGATGCCCAGCGCCTCCGCCACCGCGCAGGCGTGCTGGCCGCCCGCGCCGCCGAAGGTGGTCAGCGCGTAACGGGTGACGTCGTGGCCCTGCTGGACGGAGATCCGTTTGATGGCGTTGGCGATGTTGCCGACCGCGATCCGCAGGAAGCCCTCGGCGACCTCCTCCCGTGACAATCCCCCGATGCCCTCGGCCAGTTCCGAGAACTGACGTCCGGCCGGTTCGACGTCGAGGGGCTGGTCGCCGTTCGGGCCGAAGACGCGTGGGAAGTGCTCGGCCTGGATCCGGCCGAGCAGCAGGTTGGCGTCGGTGACGGTGAGCGGCCCGCCGCGCCGGTAGCAGGCGGGCCCGGGATCGGCCCCGGCCGAGTCCGGTCCGACCTGGAGGCGCCCGCCGTCGAAGCGCAGCACCGATCCGCCGCCCGCCGCGACGGTGTGGATGGCGAGCATCGGCGCCCGCAGTCGCACCCCGGCGACCTGGGTGGTCACCACTCGCTCGTACTCGCCCGCGAAGTGCGAGACGTCCGTCGACGTGCCGCCCATGTCGAATCCGATCACCCTTTCGTAGCCCGCCAGTCGGGACATCCGCACCATGCCGACGATGCCGCCGGCCGGGCCGGAGAGGATGGCGTCCTTGCCCCGGAAGTGCCCGGCCTCGGCCAGGCCGCCGTTGGACTGCATGAACATCAGGCGGACATCGGCCAGTTCTTCGGCCACCTGCCGGACGTAGCGCCGCAGGCCGGGGGAGAGGTAGGCGTCCACCACGGCGGTGTCCCCGCGCGGCACCAGCTTCATCAGCGGGCTGGCCTCACTGGACAACGACACCTGGGCGAAGCCGAGTTGCGCGGCCAAGCGGCCGATCGCCCGCTCGTGCGCGGGGTGCAGGTAGCTGTGCAGGCAGACCACGGCGACGGACCGGATGCCGTCGCGCAGGCAGCCGCGCAGGTCCTCGGCGAGCCGGTCGAGGTCGGGCGGGCGTAGCACCGTGCCGTCGGCGGTGACCCGCTCGTCCACCTCGACCACCCGGGCGTACAGCGGCTCGGGCAGGACGATCTCGCGGGCGAAGATCTGCGGCCGGTCCTGGTAGCCGATCCGCAGCGCGTCCGCGAAGCCTCGCGTGATCACCAGTGCGGTCGGCTCGCCGGTGCGTTCCAACAGGGCGTTGGTGGCCACCGTGGTGCCCATCCGGACCGCCTCGATGCGCGCTCCGGGCGGCAGCAGGGCCCGGATCCCCGCCACGGCGGGGTCGCGGTAGCGGGCCGGGTCGTGCGAGAGCAGCTTGTGGGTCAGCAGACGGCCGTCGGGGGCCAGCGCGGCCACATCGGTGAAGGTTCCGCCCCGGTCCACCCAGAACTTCCAGCCCCTGGACGTCATGACCGGCTCCCTCCGCCGTGCCGTGCGGCGCCCCGCGCGTGAGTGGCCCCGCGCACGAGTATCCGACCGGGCGAAGTCGGCGGGCAAACGGGACATACTGGTCGTTCGGGCCGACTTCGGAGGCAGCGATGACGACCACGACGGTGGGAGTGCTCCGCGAGACCGTGCCGGGAGAGCGCCGGGTGGCGCTCGTGCCCGAGCTGGTACCGGCCGTCGGACGCCTCGGGGCGACGGTCCTGATCGAACCCGGCGCCGGCGCCCCGGCCGGCCACCACGACGCCGACTACCGCGCCGCGGGCGCCGCCGTGGCGGGGCGCGCCGAACTGCTGAACCACGCGGACGTGCTGCTCGGCCTCCACCCGCCGTCCGTGGACCCGGCACGCGAGCTGCGCCCCGGACAGGTCCTGGCCGCGATGCTGCGCCCGCACCGGATCCCGTACCTGGTCCGGCAGTGGGCCGACCGCGGGGTGACGGCGATCGGACTCGACCTGGCACCCGACCTGCCCGCCGCCTACCCGCTGGACGCCGAGGCCTCCCAGAGCAGGGTGGCCGGTTACCGGGCGGTGCTGCTCGCCGCCACTCGGTTGGACCGCTGCCTGCCGCCCTGGGGCGCGGCGGACGGCCTGTTCGACCCGGTCCGGGTGCTGGTGGTCGGTGCCGGCCACCCGGGCCTGCAGGCGATCGACACCGCCCGCCGCCTGGGCGCGCAGGTCAGCGTGGTCGAACTGCGCCACCGCGAGCGCGGGGCGGTCACCGCCCTGGGAACAGGGCTGCTGGATCTTCCCGGCCTCCACCCGGTGGCGGACGACCGGGAGCTGTGGGAGACCCTCGACCAGGAACACCCGGCGTGGGTGGCGGGGCTCGCCGGGGCCGCCGCATGCCACGACGTCGTGGTGACGACCCTCGGACTGCCCGACCGGATACCTCCGGTACTGCTGCACAGGGCGGTGGTGGCAGGGATGCGGCCCGGCTCGGTGCTGGTGGACCTGGCGGTCGGCCCGGAGGGCGGCAACATCGAGGGCATTCTCCCGGACACCACGACACTGGTCGGCGACGGGGTGACCGTGATCGGTGCCGGGGAACTCGCCGCCCAGGTGCCCGTGACCGCGTCGCGCGCGTACGCCCACAACGTGCTCGCACTGCTCGGCCGCCTGCTGCGGGGCGGAGCACCCACGGCCGACCCCGTTCTGGGGCCGATGCTGGTGACCGATCGGGGCACGGTGCGGCACGAACCCACCAGGCGGCTGTTGCTGGAGGCGACCGCCGTGGCGGGCCTGCCGTAGGTTCAGGACGCCGCAGGGGAGAACAGCACCGCGTGGCGGGCGATCGAGGCCCCGTGCTCGGCGCACTGCTGGTAGCAGCAGGACAGCAGGACGAGATCGGCGGTGTCGACCGGGTCCGCGTCCGCGTCCGCGTCCGCTTCGCGGAGGAGCAGCTCGTACAGCAGCCGCTGCCGTTGGCCGACCTCGTGCAGCTCGCTCAACACGTCCGCCACGCCCTTGGGCGCGCCGGACTCCAGGGCGTCGGCCGCCCGTGCGACCAGGCCCAGCGCAGCGTCGGCGATGCCGTGCAGCGAGGCCAGCGGGCGCTCACCGAACAGCTCCCGCCCCTGGCGCGCCCAGGCCGCCTCCAGCAGCCGCTGCACCAATTGCCCGAGGGCCTCCACCTCGCAGCCGACGTGGACCCCGACGACGACCCCGGCCCGCCCCCCGAGCGCTCCGGCGGCGTCCTCCTCGATCCGGGACCGCAGCTCGGCCAGGGCCTTCTCCGCGGCCGGAATCCCGTTGCCGCCGCCCGCCGGATCGGTCAGTACGGCCGTCGCGCCGCGCAGCGCGGTGTGCGCGAGCCGTACCAGAGCGGCCAACTCGCCGATCAGGGCGCGGTACGCGCCGTCTGCGCCGCCGGACATCCCGTGCGCTCCCGTCCTCCAGCCCCCTCGACCAGTGTCGCCCCGTCGTCGCGGGGCCGCCTCGGCCAGGACGCTCACGGCAACGGCAGCCGCGGCCTGGCCCCGCGGTGGTGCGCGGCGGTGGGGCCGATCGGCTCCGAGGAGCCGAGGCGGACGGGCACCGGGGCGGCCGTCACCTCGCAGACGGTGCGGTGCCGCGTGGTCGTTCCGCCGTGGTCAGACCAGGCCCGCGCCCCAGGCACGGGCACGGTCGAGCTCGCCGGCGCGCAGCGGGCCGTCGGCGCCCTCGACGAGGAAGCCCTCGGGCTCGGCGACCACGTCGTAGTGGTGGCCGGAGAGCCGGTGGGCGATGCCCTCGGCGGCGCCGCCCGCCCGGGGCGTGTCGACGCGGGTGTCGAACGCGGCGGCGTAGGTGCCGGATTCGGTCTCGGGCAGGTCGTGGAACCAGGACCGCAGGCCCGGCCCCCGGGTGGTCCGGTGGGCCTCGGCGGCGGCTTCCTCGCGGCCCTCCCGGTGGTCCTCGGCAGCGGCTGCCATCCGGCGGCTGAGCCCGGAGGACATGCCGTGCAGGTGGGTCGGGCCGCCCACCACCAGCAGGTCCGCGGACCGGGTCTGGTCGGGCCCGGCCTCGGCCACCGGGAGGCAATCGACGGCCGCCTCCGGGTCGGCCTGGTGGACGCCCTCGGCGATCGCCTGGGCGATCTCGCGGGTGTTGCCGTACATGCTCTCGTACACGATCACGGTGTGCATGGTCCGCACCTTTCGTCACCCCTCAGGTTCGCTCCGCGGACACCGTCCGGGCGCGGGTCGTTCGGCCCGGATCGGGTCGCCGGGTGGGCCGGATCAGTCCTACGGGACGATGGCGACCGGGCCGAGAACGACGGAACGGCGCAGGTCTTCGGAACTCGCGGACGTCATGGCTCCTCCTCGGGGACGGCGACCGGCCCCTGCTCCACGCTAGGCAGGCCCGGCACTCGCCACGCGGGCCGACCGGCCCATGGCCCCGAGCCCGGCGGTCCCACCGCGAGGACGTCGATCGGTGCCCCCGACCGCACCAACCGGTCGATCCCGTATTCGTCCAGCCCGCCGCTGTCAGTCGGTGAAGAGGTGCGGGTGGGGCGGTGCGGCCACGGGCGCGTTCCCGTGCTCGTGCTGGAAGTGGTGGATCCGGGCGTCGGGGCCCGGGAAGTACTCGGTCACCCGGTCGTCGTCCGACCAGTGCACGTCGTACGGCGGGCTGCCGTCCGGGTGGTGCAGGCCGACGATCTCGCCGTCTCTCCGGGCCGCGCCCGGTCGGGTGCCCTGGACGATGATGCGGTCTCCGACGGCGGCTTTCATGCCGTCCTCCCTGGGGCGGTGCGGGGGCGCCGGGCCGTGCCCGGTCTTCCGTACCTCCATGGGACCACCGAAGGCCGGTCGGGGCAGGGGCCGGACGGCCCTGCCTCGGGCCCCGGGCGGGGGAGGAGGCTGGAGGGGTAGAACGCGACGGCCGAGGAGTTGCGCCATGTCCACCGTCCACACGCCGCAGACCACCGCCGAGGCCCTGCTGGCCGACGGCACGACGGTCGGGATCCGGCCGATCGGCCCGGACGACCGGCAGGCCGTCCTGGACCTGCACAACGACGGGTTGTCCGAGGAGAGCCGCCGGATGCGGTTCTTCGGGGTCAGCCGCAACGCGCCGGGGCAGGCCGCCGACCGCCTGTGCGGCGCGCCTCGGGCCGGCCTGCTCGCCCTCGGCGCCTGGGTGGGGGAGGAACTGGTCGGCGAGGCCGACTGCGAGCTGCTGGACGAACCGCCGGACACCGCGGAGCTGGCCCTCGCGGTGGCCGATCGCTGGCACCACCGGGGTGTCGCCACGCTCCTCCTCGAACACCTCGTGCACGCCGCCCGGGCCGCCGGCGTCCGCTTCTTCGAGGCCGACACCCTGTTCGGCAACCGGGCCGTCCACCGGGTCTTCGCCGACCTCGGCCTGCCCCTCCAGCGCCGCTTCGCACAGGGCGAGGTCAGGGTCCGGGTGCCGTTGGACGAGACGGACGAGCGCTACCGCTCGGCGGTGGACGAGCGCGGCCGCCGGGCCGATGTCGCGAGCCTGGGGGCGCTACTGCGCCCGGCCTCGGTCGCGGTGGTGGGGGTGTCCCGGCGGGAGGGCTCGGTCGGGCGGACGGTCCTGGCGAAGATCCGGCAGGGCGGCTTCACCGGTGAAGCCTGGGCGGTGAACCCGCACGCCGGGGAGATCGACGGCGAGCCCGCGTACCCGTCCGTCGGCGCGCTGCCAGCCGTCCCCGACCTGGTCGTACTGGCCGTGCCCGTCGCTGCGGTCCCCGGGGTGGCGGAGGAGTGCGGCGCCGCCGGGGTCCGGGCGCTGGTGGTGCTCACCTCCGGACTCGGGGCGGACGAGGCCCGCCGGCTGATGCGGGCCTGCCGCCGGCACAGCATGCGCCTGGTCGGGCCGAACAGCCTGGGCACGGCCCAGACCGATCCCGCCGTCCGGTTGGACGCCGAGTTCGGCGGTGCCTTCCCCCGGCCGGGTAGCGCCGGGGTCGCGGTCCAGAGCGGCGGTGTGGGGATCGCGCTGCTGTCACGGCTGGCCTGGCTGGGCATCGGGGTGTCGAGCTTCGTCTCGCTCGGCGACAAGTACGACGTCAGCGGCAACGACCTGCTCCAGTGGTGGGAGACGGACGGCCGTACCGACCTCGCGCTGCTCCATCTGGAGTCCTTCGGCAGCCCGCGCGCCTTCGCCCGCACCGCCCGGCGCGTCACCCGCACGATCCCGGTGCTGACCGTGGACGCCGGGCGCTCGATCGCCGGCCGCCGGGGCGCCGCCTCGCACACCGCGGCCGCCGCCACCCCCACCGTGACCAGGGAGGCGCTGTTCCGGCAGGCAGGCATCACCGCCACCCGGAGCATCGAGGAACTCGTCGAGGCCGCAGCGCTGTTGCACGCCCAGCCGCTGCCCGCTCCGCGCGGCGCGGTCGCCGTGGTGTCCAACGCCGGCGGCATCGGCATCCTGGCCGCCGACGCCTGCGCCGAGGCCGGACTGGTGCTGCCGGAACTCCCCGTGGAACTCGGGGAATTGCTTCCTCCGGGTGCTTCCGTCCGCAACCCGGTGGACACCACGGCGGCGATCCGGCCGGCCGAACTCGCGCTCTTCCTGCACGCGTTGGACCGCGAGGAGGCCATCGACGCCATCCTCGTCTGCCTCGCGCCCACGGCGCTGTGCGACACCCCGGTCCACGGTCCGGTGCATGCCCTGCTGGAGGGCCCGGCCCGGCGCCGCGTCCCGATCGCCGCCGTGCTGCTCGACCAGCAGGTGCCCGTGCGCTACCGGACCTGCGCCGACGGCGGCAGTCTCCCGGCCTACTCCGACACCGTCGCCGCCGCCCGCGCCCTCGCCCACGCCCGGGACCGCGCCCGCTGGCTCGCCGAACCGCCGCCCGAGCCCGCCGCCCTGCCCGCCGATGGTCCGGACTGCGACCGGCGCACCGCCCGCAGCCTGGTGGACGGCTACCTCACCGCCCACCCCGAGGGCGGCTGGCTCGACCCGCTGACCACCACCGACCTGCTGGAGGCCTACGGGCTGCCGTTGGTCACCACGGTGTGGGCCCGCGACGAGCGTGCGACGTCCGTCGCCGCGAACGGCCTGGGTCGGCTCGGGCACGAGGGGAAGGTGGCCCTGAAGGCCTACTGGCCCGGGCAGGTGCACAAGAGCGCGGCGGGCGCGGTCCGTACCGGCCTGGCCACCGATGCCGAAGTCCGCGCCGCCTACCGGGAGTTCACGAGGAGGTTCGACCCCGAGCTGGCCGGAGCGGTGGTCCAGCCGATGGCCCCACCCGGGGTGGAACTGCTCGTCGGTGTGGTCCAGGACCAGGTCTTCGGCCCGCTCGTCGTCCTCGGGCTGGGCGGAACCGCCGCCGACGTCCTGGCCGACCGGGTGGCCCGGCTCGCCCCGCTGAGTGACCGCGACCTGGCCGCCATGGTCGCCGAACTCCGCAGCGCACCACTGCTGTTGGGGAACGGCGGAGCGCCTCCCGTGGACCTCGCCGCGGTACGGTCGGTGCTCTCCAGGCTGTCCCGGCTCGCCGACGACTTCCCGGAACTCGCCGAGGCCGACCTCAACCCCGTCATCGCCCGCCCCGACGGCGCGGTCTGCGTGGACGCCCGGGTCCGCCTCGAACCCCGGCCGTCCTTCGACCCCTACCTGCGAAGGCTGCGGCGCCCGGCTCTCGCCGAGAGGACGTGACGATCGTGAAGCACAGCATCCTCGACGGAGTACCGGCCGACACCTTCCCGGCCTCCGACTCCGCGCGCCCGCCCGGTCGTACCCGGGTCGGCGACTGCATGAGCCGCCCCGGAATCGCGGTCACCCCCGGCACCGACTTCGCCACCGTCGCCGCCGTGCTGGGCGCCTCCCGGCGCGGCATCGTGCCCGTGGTGACGGCGGACGGCACGGTCACCGGAGTAGTCGCCAGCTCTGCCGCGCCGTGGACGGCGTGGTCGCCGTCCACGCCAGCCTCGACTGGACCGAGGACGACACCAGCCCTCGGGTCGAACACCCCCGCGCCTACCGCGCGACGTCGTAGGAGGTCATCGTGACCACACCGAGCACTGTCGCCGACGTCATGAGCCGTGCGGTGGTGGCCGTCGGCCGCGACGCGGACTTCCGGGAGATCGCCGACACCCTGCAGCGCTGGCAGGTCAGCGCGGTCCCCGTGCTGACCGGCGACGGCCGGGTGGTCGGCGTCGTCACCCGGGGCGACCTGCTGAAGGTCTACCTGGAGGACGACCGCGAACTGGCCGACCGGGTCCGCTTCGAGCTGGTCGCCACCCTTGGCCCGGCCGCTGCGGTGGACACCGACGTCCGCTCCGAGAACGGTCGGATCACCCTGTCCGGCGACCTGCCCGACGCCGTCTCGGCGCCCGTCCTGGAACGCCTGGTGCGCTCCGTGCCCGGCGTGGTCGGAGTCGAGCTCCGGCTCACCGCCCCGGCCTGATCGGGACGGCCCGGGGTCGGGCGCCCGATGCCGAGCCCCGGTGCGCGGGTCAGCGCCGCGGCGCAGAATCGGTGGTGTCACCGTCCGCACACCCCCGGGAGCAGGCCATGGACACGCCACAGCCCGTACGGGTGTTCCTGCTGGACGACCACGAGGTGGTCCGCCGGGGCGTCCGCGACCTCCTGGAGGCCGAACCGGACATCGAGGTCGTCGGCGAGGCGGGCAACTGCGCCCAGACCGTGGCCCGGGTGCCGGCGCTGCGCCCGGACGTCGCCGTGCTCGACGTGCGGCTCCCGGACGGTGACGGCGTGACCGTCTGCCGTGACCTGCGCGATCGGATGCCCGAGCTGGTCTGCCTGATGCTGACCTTGTTCGACGACGACGACGCCCTGCTCGACGCGATCATGGCCGGAGCGGCCGGCTACGTGCTCAAACAGGTCAAGGGCGTCGAACTGGTCAGTGCGGTCCGTACGGTGGCCTCCGGCCAGTCCATGCTCGACCCGGCCACCACCCACAAGCTGATGGAGAGCCTGCGCCACCACGACGAGAGCGGGACCGGCGCCGCCCTGGCCGGACTCACCCCGCGTGAGCGGGAGATCCTCGCCCTGGTGGGGGAGGGCAAGACCAACCGGCAGATCGGCCAGGAGCTCTACCTCGCCGAGAAGACCGTGAAGAACCACGTTTCGCGCCTGCTCTCCAAGCTGGGGGTCGAGCGCCGTCTCCAGGCCGCCGTACTCGCCGCGCACGCCGAGCCGCCTGTGCAGCACCACCAGGGCCGGCACTGAGGCGGTGCGGCCCGGGTGGACCCGGAGAATGACCCGAACGGCCCAAGCGCCGCGCCGGAGCCTGGTCGGACCGTGGAGGTAGTCCACCACTCATCCCCAGGAGGCGGCCATGCCCACCCCCGCCCTAGACGCCGCCGCCTTGGAGAAGCTCGTCTCCGCGGCGGTCGCAGCGCCTTCGATCCACAACAGCCAGCCCTGGCGCTTCCGCCTCCAGCCGGCCACCTCCGTCCTGGAGGTCCGGGCCGACCGCAGCCGCGCCGTTCCGGCCGCCGACCCGCAGGGGCGGGCGCTGCACATCTCGGTCGGCGCGGCCGTCCTCAACCTCCGGGTCGCCGCTCGCCACCTCGGCTGGGCCCCGGAGGTGCGGCTGCTGCCCGACCCGGTCGAACCGGAGTTGTTCGCCACCGTGCGGCTCGACACCCGGGCCGCCGTGGCCGTCCCGGGCAGTGAGAAGCTGTACGAGGCGATCTGGCGCCGACACTCCATCCGCACGCCGTTCACCGGCGAGCCGGTCCCGCCCACCGTTCTCGGTGAACTGGTCGCCGCCGCCCGGGCCGAGGACGCCACGCTCGACCTGCCCGACCACGGGGAGACCGCCCGGCTGCTCGATCTCACCGCCGAGGCCGAGCGCCGCAACACCACCGACCCGGCCCAGCGCACCGAGAGCCGAAGCTGGGTCCGTACCGGCGACGCACCGCCCTACGGCATCCCGGTCGCCGCACTCGGCCCCCAGGACCTGGCCGGTCACCTGCCCATGCGTGACTTCACCGCCATCCACGCCGCCGAACACCAGGCCCCCGTCCTCTTCGAACGCGAGCCGCGCATCGCCGTCCTCATCACCGAGCACGACACCCCGCAGGACTGGCTGCGCGCCGGTCTCGCCCTGGAACACGTCCTGCTCGCCGCCACCGTCCACGGCGTCCGCGCGTCCCTGCTGCACCAGGCGTTGGAATGGCCCTACCTGCGCTGGGAGGCTCGCGATCCGCACCGGCGCCCGGGCTACGTCCAGATCCTGATCCGCCTCGGCTACGGCCCCGAGGGCGCCCCGACGCCCAGGCTGGCGGCGGACGAGGTGCTGGATCCGGAGCTCAGGACGGTGTGAGAGGTACTCGCCAGACCAGCTCGGTGCCGCCCTCGGAGCGGGTGCGGGCGGCGAAGGTGCCGCCCAGGACGGTGGCGCGGTCGGCGAGGTTGGCGAGGCCGCTACGGCGGCCGCCCTCGGGGAGGCCGACGCCGTTGTCGGTCACCGCGAGGGTCAGGTCGGTACCGGCGGTGACCGTGGCCTCGACGGTGTCGGCCTTGGCGTGGCGGGCGGCGTTGGACAGGGCCTCCTCCAGGACCGCGACGGCGGCGTCCGCGATCTCGGTGGGGACGGTGGCGTCGAGCAGGCCGCTCATCCGCAGGGCGGGCGTGAAGCCCAGGGCGCGGGCGGCGTGTTCGACGACGTCGGCGAGACGGGCGCGCAGGCCGCTCGCTGCCGGTCCGGTCTCGCGCAGGCGCAGGCCGAAGATGGTGGCGCGGATCGTCCTGGCGGTCTCGTCGAGGTCGTCGATCGCCCGCAGGACGCGCTCGGTGGCCTCGGGGTGTTCGATGAAGCGGGTCGCGCCCTGGAGGGTCATCCCGGTGGCGAAGAGGCGCTGGATGGCCAGGTCGTGCAGGTCACGGGCGATCCGGTCGCGCTCCTTCAGCAGCGTCACCTGCTCGGAGTCGCGGCGGCGCTCCGCGAGTTCCATCGCCACTGCGGCCTGGCCGGCGAAGCCCAGCAACGGCCCCGACTCGCCCTCGTCGAACAGCGGCGCCCCGGCCGCGCGGGCCAGCATCAGGACGCCGCGGATCCCGCGCTCGGCGGTTCCGATGGGCACCGCGACCGCCGGCCCCAGGCCTTCCCAGCGCCGCGGGCCGACCGTGATCCGCGGATCCTTCCGGACGTCCGGGCTCACCACGAGTCCGACGGTACGGGCGGCCGCGCCCATGAACGAGCCCTCGACGGGCAGCACCAGCGCCCGGTGCTCCTCCGCGCCGAGCCCGACGGCGATCCGCACCTCCAGTTCCCCGGTGTCCGGCCGCGGCACGGCGACGACGGCGAGGTCCGCGCCGGCGATCTCGCTCCCCCGGGCGAGCAGCAGGTTCAGTACCTCCTGCTCCCCGCTGCCCGACAACAGGCTGCTGGTGACCTCCGCACTCGCCTCCAGCCAGCGCTGCCGTTGTCGGGCCCGGGCGTAGAGGCGGGCGTTGTCGATCGCCACCCCGGCGGCGACGGCGAGGGTGGCGAGCACCGACTCGTCCTCGGCGTCGAAGCCGCCGCCACCGCGTTTCTCGGTCAGGTAGAGGTTGCCGAACACCTTGCCCCGGATCCGGATCGGAACACCCAGGAAGGACCGCATCGGCGGGTGGTTGGCCGGGAAACCGTGGGAGGCCGGGTGATCGGAGAGCCGGGTGAGCCGCAGCGGCTCGGGGCGGCGGATCAGCTCGCCGAGGATGCCGTGCCCGGACGGCAGCGCGCCGATCAGCTCGACCTGCCCGTCCGTGACACCCACCGGGATGAACCGGGACAGCCGCTGGTCCTCGCCGATCACACCCAGGGCGCCGTACTCCGCGTCCACCAGCGTGACCGCGGCCTCCACGATGTGCTGCAGGGCCTGAGCCAGCTCCAGGTCGCGCCCGACCGCCAGCACCGCCTCCAACAGGCTGTGCACCCGGTCGCGGGTGCCCCGGGCCGCGTCCAGCCGGGCCTGCAGCTCCTCCAGGAGTTCGTCCAGCCGCAGCTTCGGCACGGGGGCGGAGCTCTCCGATGCGCTGACCAAGGGATCCTCCACGGCTCGCCCGACGCCACTGACCAGCCTAGGTGCGTACGGTCCGGTGCGCCGGGTGCAAGAGGGCCCATCGGCCCAGCCGGAGGACCCCGCCGGCCCCCTGGCGCCGGGCGTGGCCGCGCACAAGGCTGGAAGGGCGAGCGGAACCGTCCCGGCTCCGCCACTCCCCGAGGAGTGATCGCGGCATGAAAGCGCTCACCTACCACGGACCCGGCCGCCGTACCTGGGGCGATGTCCCGAACCCGGTGGTCCGCGACCCGGAGGACGCCGTTGTCCGGGTGGACGCGGTCACCATCTGCGGCACCGACCTGCACATCCTCAAGGGCGACGTCCCCGAGGTCACCCAGGGCCGGATCCTCGGCCACGAGGCCGTCGGCACCGTCACCGAGATCGGACCGGGCGTACGCACGGTCACGGCCGGCGACCGCGTCCTGGTCTCCTGCATCTCCGCCTGCGGCCGCTGCGCCTACTGCCGCGGCGCGAGCTACGGCCAGTGCACGGGCGGTGGCGGCTGGATCCTCGGCCACCTGATCGACGGCTGCCAGGCCGAGTACGTCCGCACCCCCTTCGCGGACACCTCCCTGTACAGGCTGCCCGAGGGCGTCGGCGACGAGGACGCCTTGCTGCTCGCCGACATCCTGCCCACCTCGTACGAGGTCGGCGTCCGCAACGGCAGGGTCGGCCCGGGCGACACCGTGGTGATCGTCGGCGCCGGGCCGATCGGGCTCGCCGCGATCCTCACCGCCCGCCTCTACAGCCCGTCCCGCGTCCTCGCCGTCGACCTCGCCCGGAGCCGAATCGACGCCGCCAAGCGCTTCGGTGCCGACGCCGTGCTCACCGCCGCCGAGGTCACCCCGGAATCCGCGCGGTCGCTGAGTACGGACGGCCTCGGCGTGGACGTCGCGATCGAGGCGGTCGGCGTGCCCGAGACCTTCGAACTGTGCACCCGCCTGGTGCGCCCCGGCGGCCGGGTCGCCAACGTGGGCGTGCACGGCAGGTCGGCGGTGCTCCACCTGGAGGACCTCTGGGCCCGGAACATCACCATCACCACCGGTCTGGTCGACACGAACAGCACCCCGTTGCTACTGGGCCTGCTGGCGGCCGGCCGACTGGACGTCGCCGGGCTGGTCACCCACCGCTTCGGCCTCGACGAGATGCAGGACGCCTACGACGTCTTCGCCGACGCGGCCGCCACCGGAGCACTCAAGGTCGCGCTCTTCCGGACCTGACCCGCGGGCACCGGCAAGCCGAGGAGGCACACCGTGGACACCAGCCCCGATATCGACGCCGTCAGGCGAGCCGTTCCTGCCGAGGTGGCCCGCCGGATCGTCGAACGCCGCGACCAACTCGGCCTGGATGAAAAGATGTTGGCCTATCAGGCGGCCATGGCGCCCCGCTACCTGAGGCATCTGCTGGATGCCGGCCCGGCCTTCGATCCGGGCGGGTTCGCCCGGATCGCCGCCGCACTGCGGATGACCTGGTCCGAGCTGCTGGAGGGGCGCGCCGATGCTCCCCCGGGGCAGCCGGACCCCGGCCCGCGCCCCCTGCTGCTCCACCTCACCGAACCACAGTGCTGGGAGCTGATCGGCACCCACGGTGTCGGCCGGATCGGCCTGCCCGGCGGGTCCGCACCGGCCGTCCTCCCGGTCAACTACGCGGTGGACGCCGGAACGATCGTCTACCGCACGGCCGCTCACGATGCCGCCGCAGCAGGGAACGGCACACCGGTCTCGTTCCAGGTGGACCACATCGACGACCACCTGAGCCGGGGGTGGAGCGTGCTCCTCCTCGGCGAGGCGCAGCACGTCGGAGACCCGGCCGAGCAGGAGCGGCTGGCGGCGCTGCCCGGCGCCACACCCTGGGCCGGCGGCTCCCGCCCGCTGTGGGTACGGATCCGCCCGGACAAGGTCACCGGCCGTCGGATCGACACCGGCTGAGCGGAGCGCAAGGTCGCGGACGGCACGGGGTTGGCGGACGTCCGGGCAAAGATCGACCACTGGCGGTACGGGACACGAGGCGACGGCGGCGGGCCGCTGACCCCGGCCTCGCCGGTGCGGGTGGCGCAGCGAGGATGTCGACGACCTCGGCGCGCACCGGGGCGGGGACAACGGAACAGGCTCCGGGGCGGTCGCACCGGGCCGTCCGACCCATGGCGCGGCCCGGTCTTCGGCCTGACGCTGGAAGTGAAGGGGCGTGGCAGGAGCCGACCCGCACCACCCTGTTCTCCGGCGCCGGCGGACCTGCCACCGTACGGTCGGCCGCCGACGAAGGGATGACGATGTCCACCGCATCACCCAGCTGGCCCACCTCGACCACGGCATGGGTCGTGGACCACACCTCTCCGATCGGCGACAACCCACTTCGTCTGGTCGAGCGGCCGCTGGACGACACCGGCCCGAACGGACTGCTCCTCGAAGTGGAGGCCTGTGGAGTCTGCCGCACCGACCTGCACCTGGCCGAGGGGGACCTGGAGCCACGCGTCCCGCGCTGCACGCCCGGCCACGAGATCGTCGGCCGAGTCCTGCGCACCGGCCCCGACGTCACGGACTTCACCCCCGGCGCCAGAGCCGGTGCCGCCTGGCTCGCGGGCACCTGCGGGCAGTGCCGGTACTGCCGGGCCGGACGGGAGAACCTCTGCCCCCGCTCGCGCTACACCGGCTGGGACCTCCACGGCGGATACGCCCGGTACGCGGTGGTCGACGCCCGCTTCGCCTACCACCTGCCCGAAGGGCCACCGGCCGAGGAACTGGCGCCACTGCTGTGCGCCGGCATCATCGGCTACCGCGCCCTGGAACGCGCCGAACTACCCCCAGGAGGCCGCCTCGGCCTCTACGGCTTCGGCGCCTCCGCCCACCTCACCGCCCAACTCGCCCTCGCCCGGGGCGCCGTGGTCCACGTCCTCACCCGCTCCGACGAAGCCCGACGGCTCGCCCTCGACCTGGGCGCCGCCTCGGCCGCGGACGCCTACGACGCTCCACCCGAACCGCTCGACGCCGCGATCCTCTTCGCCCCCGTCGGCGACCTCGTCCCCGTCGCCCTCGCGGCACTCGACCGCGGCGGCACCCTGGCCGTGGCCGGGATCCACCTGACCGACATCCCCTCCCTCAACTACCAACGCCACCTCTTCCAGGAGCGCACCCTGCGCAGCGTCACCGCCAACACCCGCGCCGACGGCCTCGCCTACCTCGCCGAAACCTCCCGGCACCACCCCACCGTCCACGTCCAGCGCTACGCCCTGGACCGAGCGCCGGACGCACTCGCCGATCTGGCCGCCGACCGCGTCACCGGGGTCGCCGTCCTCACTCCATGAACGCGCCCGACGGTGGCCGGACCACCGCGCGCCGCGACCAACCGGACGTTCTCGACTCCACCCTGCCCCTGGTCAGCCGTGCGTTCGCCGCCGACCGCCTCGTCGAAGCGCTGGGCGGCCGAGCGCAGGAACGGTCGGCACGACGGTCAGCCAGGGCGATCTCTCCAGCGCCGAAGCCGGCCTCGCCGCCCTTGCGGCGCTGCTGCTCATCCGGTGCCCGACGCATCCACGTCGGGGTCCCGGTGGCGCCGGGCCCGGCCGGCGGGAACCATGGCAGGAGGAGCGCGCCGGCGCCGGGGCGGGTACGGGAAGGCAGGGTCTGGATGTCATTGATCGACTTTTCCGCTCTGCGCAGGCTGGTGGCGGAGGCAGACGTGCTCACCCGGGACCCGCGAGTCCCGACGACCGAGGCCGAGCGGCGGCTCGCCGACGTGTACTACACGATCTGCGTCTACATCGGCCTGCGCGATCCGGCGCAGGCCCTGGAACAGGCTCGCAGACTGCTGGCAGAGCAACAGCCCCTCGTGGGTACTCACTGAAGCTGCGAGTAGGCCCCCAACTGTCGCCACGGCGATGGCCCTCGCCATCGGGGTGAACCTCGGCCGGGAGCTGGCCCGGCTCCTCCTGTCCGCGCCGCGCGCCGCCCCGCCGGACAGCCGGCGGGGCGGTCGCCACCGTGGGTAAGGGGTGGCGGCGGATCCGCAGGGCGGGCACGAACAGCGGCCGGCAGACCGGTTTGCCCGGCCGGTGCGGTGGTAGACGCGGGGGTTGTGGACAGGCCCTGACCGGTGAACCGCCGTGCGGGCCGTCCCGACACCCGTACCGTTCCCTCATCAACCCGGGAGGCCTCCGTGATCGCCCTCGGCGTCATCCTGCTCATCATCGGCTTCGTCACCGGCATCTCGATCCTGTGGACCATCGGCATCGTGCTGCTCGTCATCGGCCTGGTCCTGTGGATCGCCGGTTCCCTCGGGCATGCCATCGGCGGACGCCGCCACTACTACTGAACCGCCCGGCTGCGCCGCATCGGCGCGGGACGGGCACGTGAAGCGTCGGCGGCCTCGGGGCGCACGGCGAGTTCCCTGCAGCGACGGGCAAGGAAACCTGCGACGGCCACCGGAGAGACGGCCTTCAGCGACGTCGGATTCTCATCCGAGTACGGCGCGCTGAGGGCCGCTGTGCCGTTTTTCGCAGGTCGCGGGTGCGGTCGTCGGATCACGGCCCGAGAACGGGCAGCCGGTTCCGGGAATCGCGGACGGGCCGGGGCCGGGTCAGGGGCGGTCCTCGTGGATCCCGCAGATCCAGGCCAGTGCCTGGTGGGCGCCGAGGACGTACACGTGGTCCGCCCCTCGTGTCAGGGCCTGCCGGAGGCCGACGCCGGCGGCCTGGCACTCGGCCAGTAACTGGGCGCGGCACGGTCCGGCGGTGCCGGGCACGGCGGTGGCGGTGACGGGCGCCGCGATCTGGGCGCCGACGGCCCAGCGGTAGGCGCCCAGTACGCCGTGCTCGAAGCCGGTCCAGGGCCGGGGGCGTCGGTTGGCCGTGTCGATCGCGGCGAACACCTCGTCCATCGGGCGCACTCCCACGGCCGGGATCATCTCGTCACTGGTCATGTCCGCAACCTACGTCCGCCCGGCGCCGCTCGCCCCGGGAACGACGGCCGGGTGTGGCGCGGGGACCTCGGCTCCCGGTGAATCGGGACCGTCGGGACGCTGCTGATCGTCCAGTCCTGGCTGATCGGCGTCGGCTGCGCCGTCTACGGCGGCGCGTTGGCCGGGCGCGCCGTCGTCCGGGCCCGTCGGGGGTCGTAGCAGCCGCTCGCTGCTCACCGGCTTCCTTCGGAGGCACTCGGCGATCCGCCCCGGGAGCACGCGATCGGCGGCTCACGCTCTGCGGGTGTGAAAGGGGCGGTCGCCGGGCACGCGCCAGTAGCACGGGACCTGCCGACTTGGGGGTGAACCCGATGGACAGGCCAGCACGCCACGGCTGCCTCGGCGGGCGGGGTCGCTGCCTTGACTTGTCCGCTGTGCAGCACCCCGTCGCCGTGGCCCGGCACTTCGCTGAGGAGGTGCTGGCTTCGTGGGGCGTTGGCGGCGCGGTGCGGGAGGACATCGTGTTGGTGGTCAGCGAGTTGGTCGCCAACGCCCGCCTGCACACCCGTGGTCCACGCCGGGTCAGCCTGACGGCGCGCGGCGGCAGCGTGCGGATCGAGGTCACCGACGGCAGCCCCGTCCGGCCGGTGCAGCGCCCGACGAGCCCTGGGCGACCGGGCGGTTACGGCCTGTTCGTCGTCGAGGAACTGTCCACTCGGTGGGGCGCCGACGTCGGACGGGCAGGGAAGGCTGTCTGGGCCGAGTTCTCCGTCCCCGGTGCACGGGACTAGCGCGAGAGCCCGCACGGTCGGTTCGACGAGCGGGCCTGCCCGGCCCGGGTGCCGGGTTCGTTTCCCGGATGCGGGGTACACGCGGCAGTCCAAGGACAGGAGGGTGTGACCATGCCTCGCGGATCGAGTCCGAAGAGGGAGCGGCAGTACGAGCACATCAAGGACAGCGCCTTGGACCGCGGTGAAAGTCAGAAGCGCGCCGAGGAGATCGCGGCCCGCACGGTCAACAAGGAGCGGGCCCGGCACGGGGAGTCGAAGACCGCCAGCCGCAGCTCGGTGAAGGACATGTCCTCCTCCCGGCGCGGCGGGCTGCGCTCGCACAGCGGCGCCCAGGGCCCCACGTACGACCAGTTGTACAACGAGGCCAGGCAGCGCAACATCCACGGCCGTTCGAAGATGAACAAGAAGCAACTCGAACGCGCCCTCGGTCGATAGGAGTGGGTGACCACGGGTACGGTTCCGGTGCCTCCCGACCCCGACATCACTCCGACGCCACACGGCATCTGCGTCCCCGCCCGCCTGGGCGGGGGATGCGTCTGGCGATATCCGCGCGGGTCTCCGCACCGCGGAGGGACGGTCCTGGTCCCACGCGACCCAGTCTGGAGAGGAGCTTTCCATGTCCACTGACGCCATCGTCCTCCTGAAGGAGGATCACAAGGAAATCCGCCGGCTGTTCCGGGCCTTCGAAGCCGCCGACGAGGACGCCAAAGCCACCAAGCACAACCTGGTCGACAAGATCGTCGAAGCCCTCACCGTCCACACCTACATCGAGAACGAGGTCATGTACCCCATGGTGCGCGAGCTCGTCCCGGAGCTGGAGCGGAACATCCTGGAGTCCTTCGAGGAACACCACGTCGCTGATGTCCTGTGCGCCGAACTGGACACGATGGGCCCCGACGACGAGCGGTTCGACGCCAAGACGACGGTGCTCATCGAGGCGGTCAGCCGCCACATCGAGGAGGAGGAGCACGACTGGTTCCCCCAGGTGCGGGAGACACTGGGCCGCAAGGAACTCCAAGGGATCGGCGCTCGCATGATCGAGGTCCGGGCCACCGCGCCGAGGCGTCCCAAACAGCCGAGCGCGCTCAGGAAGGCCGCCGACGCGATCTTCGGCTGAGCCGGTCGCCGATGCCGCCAGGGTTTCCGTGGCGAAGCTACGCGCCTGGGCCACCGGGTGCGCCGCGCCCGTGAGGTCCAGACAGCAGGTGGCCGCCGGCCGGGCGTCCGGCGGCGCCGGTCCCCGGGTCCGTGCTGTCAGTCATCAGGTCCACCTCGTCATCTGAGGCCGGCCAGGCGGTGGCCCGAATTCCGTCTCCGGCGGCTGCCCGTGGCACACGGTTCCACACAGCCGGTGGCCGGTCGAACAGGCACCGATCGGTGAGCGCCGACCGCGAGACCCGGCGAGTGTCTTCGAGAATAGACGTAGCAAAGCGGGGACGACGCCGACGACAACTGCGTGTCCGCAGCCCGCGATCGGGGGACCGGCGGGGTCGCCCGGCAGCTCTGCGCCGACAGCGCCTCCGCTGGCCGAACGGCTCCGGAGCCGGGTGCAGGCCCCGTTCGGGTGGTCCGATGACCTGCGCGGATACCCGACCCGCGAAGTGCCGCCACCGCCGGGGCGCGCGCTGTCCAGGAGTCTGCCGCCCCCGGGCGAAGGAGCCGCTCAGCGGACGAGGACGCACAGCAGGCAGGTGTCGTCGCGTGGATCTGCGGGCCCGACCGTCCGTGAGTTCACGGGCGATGGCCGCACAGGGGTTGGCCGCCGCGAGGTCTTCGATGGTCTTGGTGAGGCGGTCGAGGCCGATGCGCAGGTCTTCGCCGTGGCGTTCGACCAGACCGTCGGTGAAGAGGAAGAGCCGGTCACCAGGCCGCAGTTCGCTCTGCGCGAGCTCGTACTCGCTGCCCGGGTCGGCCCCCAGAATGCGACCGGCGGGGCGGGACAGGGCGTCGGCCGCGCCGTCGCGCAGCCGGAGCAGGGGCGGGTGGCCGGCCTGCGCCCAGGTGAGCAGCGCGGATCCGTCCGGCATCTCGAGAACGGTGAACCAGTCGCCGCCCACCGGGGTGCCGGCCTCGGCGGAGAGGTAGGAGACCTCGCAGCGAAGCCCGGCGATGTCGAGCGGCTGGGTCGGGACGGGGAGCAGCGCCTCCTGAAGGCGTGCGGCCAGGAGGTGTTCGGTGTGCAGGGTCTGCTGCTGGGCGCTGACCGCCCGTTGGGCCCCGCCCAGGGCCTGTTGGGCGAGGGCCTGCTCGGTCAGGTCCTGGAAGAAGCCGTGGACCTCGACGGGCGCGCCGTCGGCGTCGGTGACGGCCTCGGCGACGATCCGCAGGCGCTTGGTGCCGTGCCGGGTGCGGATTCGCAGCGGCACGTCGATCGGCCGGCCTTCACCCAGCAGCCGGCGCATCGCCGCGCCCGTTGCGGAGATGTCATCGGGAAGGACGTGCCGGGAGAGTTCGCGGAGGGTCATCGGGCCGAGCGCCGGGTCCCGGTCGAAGATCGTGAACACCTGCGCGGACCACTGCAGTCGGCACGGTCACGGACCGGCCCGGGTCGGAACCCTTTCATCCACATACGGAGGTGGGGGGGTGCGGCCACGCCCTCGACACCTTCGACCTGGCGAGCTGCGCGACCACCTGGCCGGCGCGGACTGGATCGACGACACCGGGTTCGCGCTGATCGCGGACCAGGAACGCGAGCGCGCACCACCTCCCGGACCGAAACTGTGCCGAGGGGACGTCCCCCAGGGGACACCGCCGCCTCGGCAGCTGCCCGACGTCTGGGGGGCCGTGCCGCTACCGCGGGATTTCGCCGTCGGCCGCCCCGTCGAGCAGGCCGGCGGTGTCGGTCAGCAGCAACAGCCGTGAGACCTGCGGGCTCGCTGCTCGCACCCGCATCGCACGGTTGAAGGCGAGTGCTTGTCGACGTCCCTGAAGCAGCGCGTTCAGGCCGCCGCAGTCGCAGAAGGTCACTGCGCCGAGGTCCACCTCGACGAGGGTGGGAAGGCCGGCGAGCGCGGCGGTGAGCGCGCGACGGAGGTGGTGCGCATTGTCGTGGTCAAGTTCGCCGGCCACCATCACGATGACAGTCCCGGCCGGATCGCGCCGTGAGCTGATGGCGAGGTTCTCGCCTTGGCCCGTGGCTGCGGCGTACGCCGTACCCGACGGCGCAGCGTCGGCAGGCCTGCGTATCCGTGGGGCGCGGCGATACAACATGACCTTGCTCCTCCCGCTGGCACGGGTGCTGTCAACCAGATCCTCCGCCCCGGGCGCGAGACATGTCAATAGATACGCGAAATGTATTGCGCTAGTTGCAAAGCGCGAACTGCCATTCGTATGATGGGGGCATGGAAACGACGTCTGACACCAGCACGAACGAGGGCCGCACGAGGTGGACGTTCCTCACCAACCACGCGCGCGTGCTGTCCCTCCTCGCTCGGGACCCGGGCGTCCGGCTGCGCGACGTCGCAGCGGCCTGCGGGCTGACCGAGCGTGCGGTCCAGGGCATCGTCGCGGATCTTGAGGCCGAGGGCTATCTGACCCGCTCCCGCGAAGGGCGGCGCAACCGCTACCGGATCGCCCCCGAGGCCAGGCTGCGCCACCCCGTCGAGGCACGACACACCATCGGCGCCCTCCTCGCGCTGCTCAGCGAGGAGGCCGACCCGGAGCAACTTGATTCGTCGGCCGGAGCGGCCGGCGAGGACGAGGGCGGCCGGTTCGCACTGCAGCGGTGAGCCGCTGCGGGCCGGGCGCGGCCGCCGTCGACAGGAGCCTGGAGAGCAGGGAGTGTGAGATGACTGCGAGGGCTGACACGACTGCGGATCCGGCCCCGGCCACCGACCTGGACGACCTGCCGGTGATCGACGATCCGCTGGCCGTCGGCGCCTGCGAGGCACGTGAGTTGTCCAGGGTGCTGCTGCTGCGTCTGCGGGAGTCGGAGCAGGGCAGCGCGCGTTACTCCTACGTGCGTGGCACGCTCATCGAACTGAACGTGTCACTGGTCAAGTTCGCGGCTCGTCGGTTCCGGGGCAGCCACGAGTCGATGGACGACATCGTGCAGGCCGGGGTGGTGGGCCTGATCAAGGCCATCGACCGCTTCGACCCCGAGCGGGGTGTGGAGTTTTCCAGCTTCGCCCTGCCGACCATCGTCGGTGAGATCCGGCGGTTCTTCCGCGACACCACCTGGAGCGTCCACGTGCCACGCCGACTTCAGGAGGCACGGATCGCGGTCGTCAAGGGATCCGACGAACTGGAGCAGCAACTGGGCCGGGTACCCAGCCTGGCGGAACTGGCCGACCACGTCGTACTGACACAGTGCGAGGTGCTCGAGGCCAAGGTCGCTTCCCGGGCACGGACCACGATGTCGCTGGACGCGCCGATCGAGGACGGCGGCGCGGACACCGCTCTGGAGGGCCGGCTGGGTTGCTACGACCCGGCGCTCGCCATGGTGGAGGACATGCAGTCACTCAAGCCGCTGATCGCCGCACTGCCGGAGCGCGAGCGGCGGCTGCTTTCCCTGCGGTTCTGCGAGGGCCTCACCCAGGCTCAGATCGGGCACCGACTCGGGGTCTCGCAGATGCACGTGTCCCGCCTGCTGGCCCACTGCCTCGATGAGCTGAGGGCCGGCCTCACCGGCGAGGGCGACCGGGACGGACAGCCACGAACGGGATCGATCCGTCCCGCCCGCTGACTCACCTCACCCGCAGTACCGACCGTCCTGGTCGCACTACCGGCGGACCCTGGCCCACCGACTGCGCCAACTGGCCGATTCGGGCTGAACGCGGCAGCCTCGCGGCCCACCTGGTCCGCGAGCACCGAACCGGAGCGGGCAGAGGTGCCCCACCGCGTGCTTGCGGCTGACCGCCCACGTGGGTCGAGCGGGTCGCGGCGGGGCGATCCGGGTCGGCGGGGCGGTGCGCCGAGCGGGACGGGTGCGAAGAACGTCGTGCTGCCCGAGGCGGTGCTTGCCGAGGTGGAGGCGGTGGCCCGCGACGCCGCCGGTTACCGCACCAAACTGCCCGACCGCTGCGGCTACCAGCAGTGGCAGGCCTGAGGTGGCCCTCGCGTTGCCGTTCGGCTTCGGGCACCGGACCTCCCCTGGCTCCGACGGACGTTCGGCGGCGGGAGCACGTTTCGACCCGCCGATTCCGGGCAGCGGCTCGGCATCGAAGAACGAGGGAGGACCTGATGTCAACTGGGACCCTCATCGCGATCATTGTCCCCGTCGCGGTCGTGCTGATCCTGGCCGCCGCGGTGCTGTGGTACCTGAGCCGCCGTCGCCGGCTGCGGCAACAGTTCGGCCCGGAGTACGACAGGGCCGTCCGCCGTTCCGGCAACCGGCTGTCCGCCGAGCGGGAGCTGCGGGAGCGTGAGCAGCGCCACGAACAGCTGAGGATCAAGCCGCTGCCGCCGGACACCAGACAGCAGTACGCCGAGGACTGGACGCGTGTCCAGCAGGAGTTCGTCGACCGGCCCGGCGAGGCGGTGCAGCGCGCCGATCGGCTGGTCACCCTGCTGATGCACGACCGCGGCTACCCCACCGAGGACTACGAACAACGGCTCCGCGATCTTTCCGTCGAACACGGGCAGACCCTGGAGCACTATCGCGTCGCCCACGCGATCAACGCCGAGGCTCGACGGGACAACGCCACCACCGAGGAACTCCGGGGCGCGATGGTGCACTACCGCGCGCTGTTCTCGGAGCTCCTCGACGGCAACGAGCCGCGGGGGCGGGGCACGGCGACCGAAGGAGGATGACAGGGATGTCGCAGATGCACTACGACGACAAAGGACGGATGACCACAGAGGACATCGCCGCCGCCAAGGAGAAGGGACAGGAGAAGACCGGGTCGGCGGAGCAGGCCGGCGCGACGTTCGGCACGGACGAACAGGAGCGCGGGGAGCAGCGGGCCGTCTTCCCGGGCGAGGCCACCGGCCGTCCGTCCGGCGAGGGCCCGGAGGACGTTCCCGCCTCGGGCGGCCCGCAGCCGCAGCAGGGCACTGGGCGGACGGACGAGGGCGCCGGCTCGACGAACGCGGGCACTGGCACCGGGCCGAGCGACAAGAGCGGCCACGACGGCCGGGCTGACGAGGACGGGAACCCGGACCGGGAGGACGACGGCCGGGATGATCGTGAACCACTGCTGCCCGCGGCGGAGGCCCAGGAGCTGCGGGTGCGCTGGCAGCAGGTGCAGACGGACTTCGTCGACGACCCCCGGGCGGCCGTCCACACTGCGGACGCCCTCGTTGCCGACCTCATGCAGCGGCTGGCCGAGTCCTTCGCGGACCGCAGGCGCAACCTCGAGAGCCAGTGGAACCGGGGCGACACGGTCGAGACGGAGGAACTGCGGGTCGCGCTGCAGCAGTACCGCACCTTCTTCAACCGCCTGCTGCAGAGCTGAGCGGCCGGCGGGCGCCGGACCTCGACATAGCCGCACACCGGGATCGGTTCATGCGGTAGGGAAGCAGGAAGATGTCCCAACTCGCTTTCTGCGCAGCCAACTTCCTGATCCTCGGCGTCACCGCACACCCCGCGGCGGACTGGGTGGTCCAACTCGGCCGCAACCTCGCCATGGACCCGGAAGGCTCAGGGCGGAGCGCTGAACCGGGGACGCGGGCCCGGCCGGCTCACCGGCCGGGCCCGCGCTTACGTCATCAACCGTGCGTGACGCACTTGTTGGCGCTGTTCGACCAGAGGCCCTGGACGTCGAAGGTGCCGGTGCTCAGGGTGAGGTAGGCGTCGAGCTGGACGCAGGCGTCGCCGATCTCGCCGCCGCCGCCGTTCCAGCCGATGCTGGGCCAGAAGTCGGTGACGGTCTCTGCGTACTCGTGGGTCTCGGTGGACTCGATGCCGGAGAGCAGTCGCCCGTCGGTGAGGGTGGTGCAGGCACCCGCGCCGCTGTCCGGGATGTACGGCAGGTTGGTGTAGGCGAGGGTGCCGTACGAGGAGCTGGTCTTGTCGTGCCAGGCGCAGAATCCGCTGTTGGGGAACCCGTCCGGGTGGGTGCCGGTGGGGGAGACGATCACGTACTGGGCGTTGAGGTTGGGCGCCTGGGTGGTGTTGCCGAAGTGCGCGGCGGCCTTGGCGGCCTCGGCCGCGAGCTGGGCGGCGGTGGCGCTGCCCGGAGCGGCGGCGGCGTTGTCGAACCATGCGCCGGCCAGCGGGGAGGTGGCCGGGTGGCTGACGTGGATGCCGTTGGTGCCGCAGGCGGTGGTGCCCTTCGGGACGCCCTCGCAGTACTGGTTGAGGATGGTGCCCCAGGTGTCCTTGCTGCCGTAGAGGCCCTTGAACATGTTCTGCATGTCGGGGGCCACCCCGGCGGGGTCGGAGGACCACTGGGAGCCCCAGAAGACCAGGTAGACCTTCGGGGTGGGCGAGACGACGCCCTGGCTGGCGCTGGAGCCGACCGAGAGGGTGTTGGTGCTCCGGGCGGCGGGCTGCAGCTGACCCGCGTGCGTCAGCGGCTTGACGCCGCGGTGGGTGGTTCCGTGCGCCTCGGCGCCGGTGGTGAGCGAGGTGGTGACGAGGGCCGCCAGGGCGAGGGTGACGGTGGCGTGGGCGATCGCCCTGATGGGGGACACGCGCATCTGGTTCCTCCCGAACGAGGGTGTGTGTGGGGGGAATCACCCCAGCATCCGGGAGCGGTGGACGTCCATGTGTCGGACAGCGCGGAGGTGAAGATTTTGCGGTGTCTATGCCAAAAAGCAGCATTGGCCGCCGAGTTGACGCGGCGTCCCGGACCGACCCGGCACAGATGCGCGGGCCGCTGTCGCACTCCGTGCGACATCACGCCGACCGCCGGCCCCGGTGTGCTGCTCGGTGGTCGCGGTGAGCTCCGCGCGGGGGCGGGCCGCGGCTGGGTGCCGCGGCCCGCCCCGGCAGGGTGTCAGGAGGTGGTGAGGGCGGTGTCGTCGATGACGAAGCTGGTCTGGAGGGAGGAGTCCTCGGTGCCGGTGAACTTGACGGTCACGCTCTGGCCGGCGAAGGCGCTGAGGTCGTAGCTGTGCAGGGTGTAGCCGGCGGCGGCGTTGACGTTGCTGAAGGTGGCCAGGGTGGTGGTGCCGGCCTGGACGGTGAGCGTGTCGTAGGCGGTCGACCCGGATTCGGCGGTGTCGATGTGCAGGTAGAAGCTGAGGGTGGCCTTGCAGCCGGTGGGGACGGTCACCGTCTGGGCGAGGGTGTCGGTGTGGCTGGAGCCGTAGCCGTCGAGCCAGGCCTTCCAGCTGCCGCCGTGGGCGGGCTCGCCGGTGGAGTTGTCGATGACGCCGGAGCTCGCCGTCCAGGGGGTGGCGCTGCCGGTCTCGAAGCCGGGGTTGCCGAGCAGCTGGGCGGCGGTGCAGCCGCCGCCGGTGCCGGTGACGGTCCAGCCGAAGGTGGTGGTGCCGCCGGCGCCGGTGCCGTCGGTGGCGGTCACGGTGGTGGTGGAGTTGCCGGCGGTGGTCGCGGTGCCGGTGATCAGGCCGGTGGTGGTGTTGATGGACAGTCCGGTGGGCAGGCCGCTGGCGCCGTAGGTGAGGGTCTGGCCGGGGGCCGAGTCGGTGGCGTGGATCTGCAGGCTGACCGAGGAGCCCTGCGCCGTGGACTGGCTGCCCGGGTTGGTGACGGTGACGGTGTTGCCGCCGGTGCTGCCGGAGGTGAAGGCGGCGGTGCCGTTGGGGGTGCCGAGGCCGGTCGGGCCGTCGTAGCCGGTGGCGGCGGTGCACAGGTAGGAGGGTGAGCAGCTGCCGTTGGCGCCGCTGGTCACGTCGTACAGCGAGCCGGTGTGCGCGTACGGGTAGGAGGCCGGGGTGGTGCCGGCGGCGGGGGTGCCGGCGAGCGCGTACACGGCGGCGATGATGGGGGAGGAGGCGCTGGTGCCGCCGTAGACGTTCCAGCCGGAGCCGCCGTAGGTCTGGTAGACGGCGACGCCGGTGGCCGGGTCGGCGACGGCGGAGACGTCGGCGACGGTGCGCTTGGCGCAGCCGGTGTCCTGCTGCCAGCTCGGCTTGGGGTCGTAGGCGGAGCAGCCGGAGCCGGCGCCGTTGCCGCCCGCGCTGCTGCCCCACACCGACTCGTTCCAACCACGGGTGTTGGAGGCGTGGTTGAGGCTGGTGCCGCCGACCGCGGTGACGTACTGGGAGGCGGCCGGGTACTCGACGCCGTAGCCGGAGTCGCCGGAGGAGACGGTGATGGCGACGCCGGGGTGGTTGAAGTAGCTGGCGTCGGAGCTCGGGTCGGTGGAGTCCTCACCGCCGCCGTAGCTGTTGGACACGTACTTGGCGCCGAGCGAGACGGCGGTGTTGACGGCGGCGCCCAGGTTGGACATGTTGGCGTCGTCGGACTCGACGAGCAGGATGTGGCAGTTGGGGCAGACCGCGCTGACCATGTCGACGTCCAGCGAGATCTCGCCGGCCCAGCCGCTGTCGGCGGTCGGGTAGCTGGTGCCGCCGCGCTGGTCGACCTTCTTGAAGCAGCCGTTGGCCGTGGTGCAGGCGGGCAGCCCGTACTGGGAGCGGTAGGCGGCCAGGTCGGACTCGGCGTTGGGGTCGTCCTGGGCGTCGACGATGGCGACGGTGGCGCCGGCGCCAGCCGAGGCGGGGAGGTTGTAGGCGGAGGCCAGGTCGCTCGGCCCGTAGCCGGAGGGGGTGATGTCCGGTGCCAGGGTGGGTTGTTGGGGGAGGTCGGTGCGGGCGAGGGCCAGGCAGGCCATCTGGCCGGGGTGGCTCGGGGCCGCGCACAGGCGCTTGGTGCTGACGGTGGAGTGCGGCGCGGCGGCGGTGGCCGCGGTGGCCGTCGGGGCGGTGGTCGCGAGCAGCCCGGTGGCGGCCATGGCCAGGGCGGGCAGGGTGGCGAGCAGCCTGCGCGCCCGGGGCGGGCGCGGGCTGCTGGGGGAGTGGAAGCGCAAGAGTCGACCCTCCGTGGGGGTGAGGGCGCGGCCGGTGCCGGCAACTGGGGTGCTCGCCGGGACGGGCTCGGGCCCGTGCTGACGGATCGCGGCATGTGCTGGCCGGCCCCGGCTGGTGGCCGTGGGCCGGCTTGGTGCTTGCGCTGTACGGAAGGCGGGGAAGCGGGAGCATCCCCCCATCACACCTGGAGTGGCAGGGCCATGACATGAGACCGCGCGTCAAAGGCCGCACCGCGGACGGCGACTGCCGTCGGGGTGTGGCCTTCGACGTTACTGACGGGTCGTCGGCGCCCTCAAGGCGTCGTTCGCAGCCTTTACCTGGCGTTGCCCATCAATTGTCCAGTGGATGAGGCGAGTTCACCGCCGCCTGTCGACCGCGCGCACCCGCCGGCCGGTGGAGACCCGGGGCGTTCGGCCTTCGGCCGGGGCTGCCTGGCAGGGGGCAGGGGGGCGGGGGAGGCGCCGCCAGGCCTCGGGGCCGAGCGCGAGTTCGCCGTCGTCGAGCAGGGCCGCGTCCAGCGGCGCCCGGAGGCGGTCCCGGTCCAGGTCCGCGCCGATGAAGAGGAGCTCGTGGCGGCGCGCGCCGTCGGGAATCGGCAATGATTCCCATGGCGAGGGCAAGCCGACTCGGTGGTGGCCGGGCGCAGGACGAGGGCGCGGACGGAGCGTACGGCGCGCGGTCGCTCTCCGTGCTTCGGCCGAGACCGGGCGGCGTGACGGCGGGCGACCAGGTCGCGGTGCCGACGCGGCACGGTGTCGGGTCGTACCGGCAACCGCGTCCGACGCAGCACCTGGGTCGGCGGACCTCGCGGCAGTGCGGCCGGTCATCATGCCGGGGAGCTTGTCGGCTCTGCCGGAGCGCCGACCCGAGCGACGAGGTCGGCACTTGTGCACCCTCACACGGTTCCTCCCACCAGAGCGGACGAGACCCTCGGCAAGGGCGGGCCTCCTCACGGCCGGGCCGGCGGGGCTGCGCGGCCCGGCCGCACCCTGAACGGATCCCCGTCGGGCGGATGAAAACCGTGCGGAGATCCGTTGACGACGAACAGGCGGCATCGCGTGTCGGTCACCGACGGGGTGAGACATGGAGGTGTCCGTGAGAGAGGCCCTACGGGAGGCGCTCCGCCATGGCAGTCGAACTGAACCACACCATCGTCCACGCCCGGGACAAGCGGGAGTCCGCCGAATTCCTGGCCGCCATCCTTGGCCTTGAGGCCGGCCCCGACTGGGGACCATTCGTCCCCGTCTCCACCGGCAACGGGGTCACGCTGGACTTCGCGACCAGCGACCCCGATTCGATCAGCGCGCAGCACTACGCCTTCCTGATCTCCGAGGAAGAGTTCGACGCCGCGTTCGGGCGAATCCAACAGCGCGGGCTCAGCTTCTGGGCCGACCCCCACCGCGAGCGCCCCGGCGAGATCAACCACAACGACGGCGGCCGCGGCGTGTACTTCCTGGATCCGGTCGGCCACGTCATGGAGCTCATCACCCGCCCCTACAGCTGACCCGGCACCGTCCGGGGCGCGGAGCGGCGCACCGATGAGGTCGGGCGGTCCCGAAAGCGTGACGGCCTTGTGGCGTCGATCCGGAAGTCCTCGTCGACCCAGCTGCGCGGAGTCTGTGTGAGGGTGTCGCCGCCGCTGGTGGTGCGTCGGTCAGGCTTCCGGCGCTCTGGTCGAAGCCCACGCGCCCGGCCCAGGGGCCCTGTCGGCCGTTGAGCGAGGCAGTGGCGTGGATGATGCCGGGGCGGGCGTGTGCGGCTTCCTCGGGAGCCGCACGCCAGGACCTGTTCGGGTGGTGGTTTCCAGCCGGCCTGGACCCGCCACGGCAGGTCGGCGCCGGTGGCCTGGGCCTTCTTTCGCAGCGCCACGCCGGGAAAGCCGTGGTCGGCCGGCAGCAGCATCCCCGGCCGCCGGGGTCCCGGGACAGTCGGTCACTGCGCTGCCCTTCGGATGATCCCATTGACCGCACCGACGCGCTGTTCACCGAGCCCCCATGCCGTGGCCGATGGGCCGCCGGAGTGATGTGCGGCAACATGGGCGGCAATGTGGTCGCGAATGGTTTGCGGAGCCATGTCCTACACCGCATGATCGGCCATGTTCAGTCTTTCGATCCCGAGCAGCCGGTGCGGTGTCCCTTGCGTCCACTCCCGGCCGGTCGCACGGGCGCCCGGGAGCCACGGTCCACGCCAGGGAGAGACGGCATGTCGCAACGCTTCGGCAGGACCCGCTGGAAGCGCTTCGCCGTCATCCTGCTGCCGTGTCTCGCGGCCACCGCGGTCCTCGCCGCCGGCGTGGCCGAGAACGCGCTCGCCGCGTCGTTCCTCATCTCCGGGGAGGAGTTCAAGCTCTCCGCCGACGAGGTCCATGGTGACGGCTTCAGCCTGTACGGCACGGTGGACGTCACCCGCGAGCACGTCCAGGTGCCGGTCGCGGTGACGGGGTTCGAGTCCGCCACGATCCACGGGCTCTGCCAGTCCGCCGTCTTCCCGATTCCGGTGCTCGGCCCCTTCACGCTGCGGCTCACCGGTGGCCGGCGACCGGCCACCGTGAAGGGATTCTTCATCGACGCGAAGCACCTGGCGGCCGGCGAGGCGAGCAGCCAACGCCTCGACATCGGGGTCGCCGCCGGATCGCTCACTACTGGCGAAGTCAGCCGGGGCGACCGGGACTCGCGCTTCTTCAACCCCAACAGCCCAGCACAGCAGGCAAGTTCAATCAACCTGACGGACGTGCGGATTACCGCGGTCGCGGTGGCGGCCGGCAGCTTCGACGTTCCGGGACTGGACGTGTCGCTGGTGCGAGGCCGGGCCGAGTGCTTCTGACCCGCTGACCCGATATCCCGATGGCCCGATGGCCCGCCTCAGTCCCAAGGAAAGACAACGCAGGGAGTTGCCACGTGTGGAACGGAACCACGGCCCCGCGGTCCGGGCCGCGCGAGGCGATCGCCGCGGCCCGGTGGGAGTTCCGGGTCTGGCGCGGCACCCGCCCGTTCTGGGCCGGCTTGCTGACGCTCGGCGCCGGCCTGCCGATCCTCTATTTCCCCTTCCCCTACACCCACCTCAGCTTGGGCGGTGTCGGCCTGGCGCTCTCCACCGCCGCGGGCGCGGGCTCACTCCTCATCGGGAGCCTGCTGATCACGGTGGGTGTCACGCTCTGGCTCCAGCCGCAGGTGCGGATCTTCGCCGGGGTCGCGGCGATCCTGCTCTCACTGGTCTCCGTGCCGCTCGCCAACTTCGGCGGCTTCTTCCTGGGCCTGCTGCCCGGCCTCATCGGCGGCTCGCTGGCCTGCGCCTGGGCTCCGCCAGGAGACTGACTGCCACCCGTCCCCAAGGCGCTCCCGCTGCTGTCGGCCGGCGCCTCGGTGATCCTGCTCTCCTCCAGCGCGGCCCTGCGCGGCGTCCCGGGCCTGGGCGTCTACGCCGCCACCAAGGCCGCGATCCGCAGCCTCGCCCGCACCTGAGCCGCCGAACTCACCGGCCGCGGCATCCGCGTCAACGCCCTCACCCCCGGCCCGGCCAGACTTCGGACACCGCCCCACCATGGCGCATGTGCCTGACACCGACGGCGATGAGCGGTACTTGTCGTGGCCGTAGCCGCCGTAGCCGCCGTAGCCGCCGTAGCCGCGGTCGCCGAGGACGACGTCCGGGCGACGCCGAGGTCGCCCGCGCCTGCCCCGCACGGGCGGTCGCCTCCAGTAGTGGGATCGGCTGGGTGACGTCATCGCGGTTGCCGCCGGTCGAGGTGGCGGCGAGAGGAACACCCGCGGCGTCGGTGATCAAGTGGACCAGGCCCGATGAGCGCCCATGAGCGCCGATGGGCTAGAACGGGCGCTTGTGTGCGAAGTGAACACTGGCGAACCGTCAGCACACTGCGGCGTCGCTCCCGTCGGCTAGATCCAACTAACTTTCACTTCAGGATAGTTGAGGAACGGCGAGGCCGATTCCTTGAGGTCTCGGCTGTCGACACCACGCGAACCGCTGCAGGTGAAAGGGGGTAGGGCGACCCCGACTGCACCTCGGCGGGGTCGGTGTAGGCACGCATGCGCACGATCTGGCCGTCTCGGACGGTGAAGACGTCGGCGGCGGTGATGCCGAGCGGGCTGCCGTCGGTGAGGACGCCGTGCCGCCCGGTGCGAACTGCTGGGCGAACCACTGTGGTTGAGCGCCCCGCCCGGCCTGGACTTGTCACGACAGTGGCCTCCACCAGGACGACTGCCTGGTGGAGGCCACTGTCGAGAGTGCTTTCGAGCGCTACCCGCTCACCTGCCGTCGGGACCGGTCAGGCGCGGCGTCGGCTGAGCCGCATGGCCGCGGCGCCCGCGGCGAGGAACGCGGCCGAGAGGCCGACCAGGACGGGTGTCTTCGGAGCGCCTGTCTGGGCCAGCTCGCCGTGGTGGTGTCCGCCGTGGTGCTCCTCGTCCGCACCGTGGTGGCCGGGCGTCACCTCGTGTCCGCCGTGGTGCTCCTCGTCCGCACCGTGGTGGCCGGGCGTCACCTCGTGCCCGCCGTGGTGGGTCGGCTTGTGTGGCGGCCGTGCTGCCGCCTCCTCCGCGACGAGCTTGATCTTGTTCAGGTTTTGCGCGGAGTTGGTCGAGTTGCTGGTGGCGCTGTTGTTGGCGCTGTTGTTGAGGTTGTTGGCCACGGTGTTCTGCACGATGACAGCCACGTCGACGTGCTGGTCCTGGCCCTGGTTCTGCGCGCCGTGCTGGCCTTGGCCCTGCTCCTGGCCCCCGTGCTCGCCGTGCTCGCCGTGTTCGCCGTGTTCGCCGTGTTCGCCGTGTTCGCCGTGTTCGCCGTGTTCGCCGTGCTGCCCGTGCTGCCCGTGCTCGCCGTGCTCGCCGTGCTCGCCGTGTTCGCCGTGCTCGCCGTGTTCGCCGTGCTGCCCGTGCTCGCCGTGTTCGCCGTGCTGCCCGTGCTCGCCGTGTTCGCCGTGCTGCCCGTGCTGCCCGTGTTCGCCGTGCTGCCCGTGCTGCCCGTGTTCGCCGTGCTGCCCGTGCTGCCCGTGCTCGCCGTGCTCGCCGTGCTCGCCGTGCTCGCCGTGCTCGCAGTGCTGCCCGTGCTGCCCGTGCTCGCCGTGCTCGCCGTGCTCCCCGTGTCCGCCGGGGAGGCCGGGGAGGCCGGGGAGGCCGGGCAGGCCGGGCAGGCAGATGCACTCGCCGGGGCCGTAGCCGCCGATGTGGCCGTGGTTCTCGTGCCCGGCCCCGCCGAAGTTCTCGCTGCCACGGTTCCCCAGGGGCCCGGGAAGCGTCGACGGCGCCTGCTCCGCCGGCCGCTGCCGCTCGGCACCCTGCTCGCCGGGCTGCACCGCGTCACCCGGCTGCGCGGAGCCCGGTTCCTGGCCGTCGTCCGGGGCCGCCTCGGGCTCCGTGTCACCGTCGGCCCGGTGGGCGGGGCGGATGGTCTGTGCCGACCGGAGATCGCTGAGGCTGGTGAAGGTCCAGGCGTTCTCCGCCGGGGTGCTGCTCCCTTCGGCCAGGTGCAGAAGGCTGTCGACCCATTCGCCCTGGGCCTCCGTCGAGTCGGAGGCCGCGCTGTAGTCGGTGACGGACGAGGCGAAGGCCGTGCCGCCGGCGCCCCACACGAGGGCCGCCGATGTCAGTCCAGACAGGACCAGAGTGGTGATTCGAGTTCGCATGACGCTCCTGGATGATCCGCAAAACGGATCTTCTGAATACGCCCCTCTACCACCCGGCCGTGGCGCGCGTCGCCGCGGATTAACCACTTCGGCCCAGTGAATTACGGTGCCCGGGGGAACGCCGCCCGCACGCTCCGCGCTGCCCCTGCGCCGTCGCGCCCGCGACGGAACCGGGACCGTGCCGTCGGCGCCGGATGAACTTCTCCGCACGACGGATCCCCCGAAAGTCACGCGGATGCCGGTGCCGATCGCCTGACCGGTCGAACCCGGCCAAGGGTTTCCTGAACCCCCGTCCCCGCGTCCCGACGGCCTTCCGTGACGATCCGCCGACCGTCGGCGACATGCAGGGGTGACGAATCGTGGCGAGCATCCGTTTCATGAGGATCTCAATTCCGGCAGCCGTCCTTGCCGGCTGCACCACCGCCCTGCTCCTCCAGCCCACGGCCACCGCTGTGGACGGCTCGGGTGCCCCTGCCCCTGCCCCGGCCCCGGCACCGCGTACCTCCGCCGGAGGTGGCTCGGTCACCTCGGTCGCCCTCACCGCCGGCGGTGCCGTCGCGCCCCGGGCCACCCGACCGTTCGAACTGCTCGGCGTCGGCTGGGACGGACCGCCGGCGGCGATGGCCGGCGGTACCGTCCGGGTCCGCACCCGGGACGCGGCCACCGGCCGCTGGGGCGACTGGCACCAGCTGGAAACCGATGCCGCGGACAGCCCCGACGCCGCGCCGCACGGTGCCACCGCTCCGCTGTGGACCGGCCGCAGCGACGGCGTTGCGGTCGAGGTGTACCCCGGTCCGGCCGGCCTGCCGCGCGGACTGCGGGTCGAACTGGTCGACCCCGGCCAGGGAGCCGTCTCCACCGAGGCCCAGACACTGCCCGAACGCCCGGCCCGACCCGACGCCGCGGCGGCTCCGCGCCCCGGCGTCGTCACC
The DNA here is from genome assembly GCF_029894125.1 of Kitasatospora sp. MAA19. Classification (GTDB taxonomy): domain Bacteria; phylum Actinomycetota; class Actinomycetes; order Streptomycetales; family Streptomycetaceae; genus Kitasatospora. The sequence continues at coordinate 189,781 of NZ_JARXYZ010000009.1, read as the reverse complement.
CGGGCAGGCTGGGGTGCGGACGAGTCGATCCGTGAACCGGGCTTCGTCTACACCGGCGCGGTCCGGGTGGCCTTCGTCCACCACACGGCGACCGCCACCGACTACGCCTGCAGCGACGCCCCCCGGGTGATCAGGTCGGTCTACCAGTACCACGTTCAGAGCAACGGCTGGCGGGACATCGGCTACAACTTCCTGGTCGACCGCTGCGGCACCATCTACGAGGGTCGCGCCGGCGGCGTTGACCAGCCCGTCCTTGGCGCCCACACACTCGGCTTCAACACCAACTCCTCCGGCATCGCAGCCATCGGCACCTACAGCTCGGACGCCCCGCCGCAGGAGTTGCAGGACGGCCTTGCGAAGATCTCCGCGTGGAAGCTCGGCCTCACCGGCCGGTCGGCCGGCGGCAAGGCCCAGCTCACCTCCGGCTCCGACGGCAGCCTCTACCCGAAGGGCACGGTCGTCGATTTCAACGCCGTCTCCGGCCACCGCGACGGCTTCGCCACCGAATGCCCCGGTGACGCCCTCTACTCCGAGCTCCCCGCCATCCGCAGCACGGCGGTCCGTCTTCAGGGGGCGTGAGCCGCAGTTCCGCCGGCATCAGGCCGTCTCCTCGCCAGGAGTTCCGCCCCCCACCCCCGACCGGCCCGGACTGGAGGCCGTGGGGGGCTGGACGGATCCGGGGGCGATGCGCGTCACGTGAGCACCACGGGTGCGGAGCGGGCCGACGGTACCCGCTCCACCAGGAGAAACACCGCGTCATCGCCCAGACCGTCCCCCGCGAAGGCGAGCAGGTCCGAACGCAGCAATTCGGCACGCTCCTGCACACCACCCATCCGCCATCCAGCGGTCACGGCGAGCCGCGCCAAGCGCTCCTCCAGCGGGTAGCACGCACCCCCGGGCCCCCGGGCCTCGGCGACACCGTCGGAGCACAGCACCAGGGTCTGCCCCGCGGCGAACAGCTCCTGGCGCAAGAGCGGTGCGTCCGCGGCGAGTTCGGCCAGACCCACCGGCGGACGCGCCCCGTATGCCGCCGTCCGTACGCCGTCGTCGGACGCGACCAGCGGCACCAGCGCATGTCCGCACGACAACAGCACCACCTCCGCCGCCCCGGAGAACTCGGCGAACACCGCCGTCATGAACACGCCGGCCGCCACGGAGCGGGAGACGCACGCCTCCGCCCTCGCCGCCATCCCGTCCAAGGACGGCTCGTACTGCGAGGCCTCTCTGATCTCCCCGAGCACTCGGGCAGTCACCTGCATCACCGTGGGCCGTCCTCCAGCGTGCACATCCCCCATCACCACCCGGGCCCCGAACGGGGTCTCCATCACCTCGTACAGAACCCCCCGGTCCCGCCCGGCTCCGGCCGCCGATGCGTACCGCACCGCGATCGCCAGGTCCCCCATCCGGCCAGGCGGCTCAAGCACCCCCCGACGCTCCAGCGCCCGGTCCCGCGTCATCCGCAACCGCGCGACGTAGCTGAGGAACGCGGCGATCGCCATGGAGCTGACCGCGATACTCGTGATCAAGCACGCGTGGCCGGCGGTGAAGTCCCGGCGCGGCTCGATCGCCGGCTGCGCGGCGATCGACGCCATCCGCAGCGCAATCCCCGCCCACGGTACGGCCCACAGTGCCGAAGACGCCACAACGGACGCGATGATCGGCGTGGTCGCAGAAAGCGATGATCTGCTCAGCAGATCCGTTCCTGCACACACCACGAGTGCCGACACCGTCAGCACCAGGCCACGTGGGGAGGAAACCGGAGTCGACATAGCGCGACCCTAGGGGAAATCCCTTCCGAAGCGGATCCAACACAACCGCCGACCGCGCAACTGCGGATCCGATCGCCCCGGTGGCGCACGGACGATGCCCGGGCCGCCTTCCGGAGGCGGCCCGGAAGGCGGCCCGGGGCCGGGACCCGCCGGGCCCGGCCCCGGACAGCTCGGCGCTGGGGCGCTGGATGATCAGGGCCCGCACGCGGTCGGCGGCGGCGAGGTCCTCGGCCGGGATGCCGGCGCACGGGCGGGCGGCGATGGCAGCGGTCTCGGCGGTGGTGCGATCGTACGCACAACTCGCGCCCAGTGTCGGTGAGTTCGAGCCGCTGTGGCACCTCCGAGGAGTAGTTGGCCGCCGAGGCTCTGCCGGGCGGTCCAACCGGTGAAACGGCTCACGCGCCCGACGTGGCGCGGCATCGTCGCATCACTGCGCTGACAGTCGCGGTGTGCGGGGCGGCTCCGTGCGCCGGTTGCCGGTGGCCTCGAAGGCCGCGGCGAGGGCCAGCAGGGCGTTGTCGTCGTAGGCGCGCCCCGCGAAGGTCAGCCCGACGGGCATGCCGGTGTCCGTCATGGTGCCCATGGGCACGGTCACGGTCGGGATGCCGAGGTGACGGGGCACCAGGTTGCCGTTCGCGACCCAGACGCCGTTGCGCCAGCCGAGGTCGGCGGAGGCCTCGGACACGTCCATGTCCGCGGGGCCCACGTCGGCGACCGTGGGGAACACCACCGCGTCCAGGCGCAGTTCGTCCATCCACAGCTCCAGGTCGACCCGGCGGGTCTCCTCGAGCCCGCGCAGCCCCTGTTCGAGGTGCGGCATGTCGGTGAACGAGGCGTACGGGCGCTCGCGCACGAAACGCGGGTAGTCGGTGATCGTGTCGTCGAAACCGGCGTACCGGTCCGGGAGTTCACCCTCCTGCTTGGGCCAGATACGGGCGCCGTCGACCTCGGCGAGGGTGGCGAGCGCGGGGTCGCCGTTGGCCCGCAGGAAGTCGTCCCACGCCCAGGCGGACAGGTCCTCGATCTCGACCTTGAGGAAGTCGGCGCCGACCAGGCCGCGGGTGGTCAGCGAGGGAGTGCCGGGGCGGTCGGACTCGTAGTTCGACACGACGGGGAAGTCGACCTCGACCACCTCGGCGCCGGCGGCCTCCAGGTCGCGGCGGGCCGCTTCCCACCGGGCGATCACCGAGGGGCGGGTCTCGATCCGCTGGCCGGTCTGGCCGCCGATGCCGCCGTCGGGGTTGGTCCCGGAGCCGGGGTCGGCGTTGATGTACATCCTGGGGACGCCGACGCGCTTGCCGGCGAGCGTGGCGCGCGCCGCTGCCGCGTTCGTGGGGGCCAGCGACGGGTACGAGGTGGGGCGCACCTGCGACGGTGCGGGGAGTGCGATCCAGGGCTGGGAGCGCCACAGGTCGCCGCGGGCGTCCGGGTCGTCGGCCACGATGACGTCGAGCAGTTCGAGGAGGTCGGCCATGGTGCGGGTGTGGGGGACGACGACGTCCATGGTCGGGACGAGCGGCCAGTTGCCGCGCACCGAGATCACGCCGCGGCTGGGGGTGTAGGCGCACAGCGCGTTGTTGGAGGCGGGTGCCCGGCCCGAGGACCAGGTCTCCTCGCCGAGGCCGAACGCGCCGAACGAGGCCGCCGTGGCGGTGCCCGAGCCGTTGGACGAGCCGGAGCCGTAGGCGCTGGTGAGCCAGTCGGCGCTGTACGGGCTTTCGGCGCGGCCGTAGACGCCGCGCTGCATGCCGCCGTTCGCCATCGGGGGCATGTTGGTCAGGCCGATGAGCACGGCCCCGGTGGCGCGCAGCCGCTCGATGGCGAAGGCGTCGCGCTGGGCGACGAGGTGTTCGAAGGCGGGCGAGCCGGCGGCGGCGGTCAGCCCCTTGGCGAGGTAGCTGTCCTTGGCGGTGTAGGGGATGCCGTCGAGGGGGCCGAGGGTCTCGCCGCGCGCGCGGCGTGCGTCGGAGGCCTCGGCGTCGGCGCGGGCGTCCGGGTTCATCACGACCATCGCGTTGAGGGCTGTGGCGGTGCCGGGCCGGTCGTACGCGTCGATCCGCGCGAGGTAGGCGTCGAGTAGCTCGACCGCGGTGGTCTCGCCCTTCTCCAGCGCCGCGCGCAGGGCGGCGATACCGGTCTCCACAACGTCGAATCCGCGCGTCATGCGGGTGCCTCCTGAGTGGTTGGGTCGGACAGGCGAACCGCTGGGCGTCGGGCTGATCGCGCACGCGTGGCCGTCACTCCCCCAGTCGCACTGACTAGATTTTCAGTCTAGACTATGGATCTAGCTCCCAGGAATCGAGATGAGGCCATGTCGACGCCAGAGACCGGGCCCGCGCGGCTGAAGCGCCTCCTCTCACCGGAAGGCCCGATCGGGCCCGCGACGGGCGCCGAGCCGCGGACCACCCCCCTGCCCGCTCCTGCCTCGGCCGGAAGGAAGCGTCAGCCCAGCGGCGACGAGGCGCGTGGACGGGCGATGCGGGCCGCCATCAGCGCCATCGCCGAGAAGGGCGTCGCAGCCGTGCGGATGTCGGACATCGCCGCGCGGGCGGGCATGAGCACCGGGCACATCCTGTACCACTTCGGAAAGAAGGACCGCCTGCTGCTCGAGGTCCTCGCATGGAGCGAAGCGGACCTCGGGACCCGGTTCCAGCAGGCCGCGGAGGAGGCCGCGTCCCCTGCCGAGAAGCTGGCACTGTTCGTCCGTTTCTACCTGCCCGGCCACCCGGGCGACGAACGCTACGCGCTGTGGACGCAGGTGCTGGCCCGGCGCCACGACGACGCCGACCGCCAACTCCTCACCGCGCTGTCCGAGGCCTGGGAGGAGCGCCTGGAATCCATCCTGCTCGAGGGGCAAGCCCTGGGACAGTTCGCCGAGGTGGACCCGTCCGCGTTCGTCATCAGGGCTGTGGCCATGCTCAACGGGCTCTCCGGAGACGTGATGTTCGGGCGGCCGCGTTGGCAGCACGCCTCCGCGCACACGTTCGCCCTGACCGCTCTCGAACGCGAACTGCGGCCGACCGGCCAGGCATGACGACGCGCCCCGGTGCCGTTCGCCGGCACCGGCCACGTGTTCCGCCTCAACCGCACCCGGGTGGACGCCTACGGCGGACCACGCGGTAGGACCGGTGGCGAGCTCGGTGGCGAGGCGGACGGTCGGGCCGGGGCTGGCTGAATTGCCAGTCAGCGTGAAGCGAAGCCCCGGCAAGGGGCGTCGGGGTGGCGCCGGGGCGGCGCTCGACGTCAGGGTGCGCAGGCCGGGCCGGTGGCGGCACTCCGTCAGATGACGGCAGGCGCGAGCTCGTCGCCGATCGGACGGTCCTGGTCCGCGGTCCTCATCCGCAGGTGCGGTCGGCGGACCAGGAGGTAGCCGAGGCCGGCCAGGGTCACGGTGCCGACGCCCAGCAACGCTGCCCAGATCTGGTACCAGGGGGCACCGGCCGGCGACAGGATGCTGCGGGGCCAGCATATGTTGACCACCTCGAGCCCTGTCCACAGCAACGCCAGCGCGTTGAGCGGCGTCCCGAGACGGCTGTAGCGGACCGCGCCGGAGGGCGTCCAGCTGCGGCGCAGCCGGGCGACCAGGGCGACCGCGCAGAGCAGGAAGAACGGGACGAAGGTCGCCGCGCTCCCGAAGGTGATCAGGCTGCCCATGGCCGAGGTGCTCAGTCCGAGCGGCAGTGCCGCGCAGCTGACCACGGTCGCCGCGACCAGGCCGCCGATCGGGGCCTTGTGCCGGTTGACCTTGCGCACCTGCCGGGAGAAGGGGAAGACGTCGTCGCGGGCGAGCGAGTAGAGCCCGCGCGCCGCGCCGCCCTGGGAGGCCATCAGGCAGGCCGTGAACGCCAGTGCACTCCGGTCCGCACCCGGTGCAGAATCCCGTCGATCACCTGCCGGTGGTCCCGCCACCGGCCACAACGCCTGTTGCTGACCGGCAGGAACGGCCGAAGCCGTTCCCACTCGGCATCCGTGAGATCTCCCCGCCCCATGTCCGATCCAACGACCAAGGCGGGCGATAGTCACATGATCGACCGGACAAGTCCTAACCGCTGCCGTCTCGGACCAGACGGTCCAGGAACTCGACCAGTCGCGTTTCCGAACGAAGAAGCCGTTCCCGTTGCTCCTGGGGAAGAGAAGCGAGCGCGTCGACCAGCACTCGCTTCCGAGGGATGTGCACCATGTTGCCGGAGTAGATCCTGCAGCCGGAACACCAGGAGAATCCGATGCAGCGCTCGAACATGGAGCACTCGGGCGGGTGGAAACGGTACTGGTACGAGCGGACCGGCGTTCCACAGTCGGCACACTTTCGCCGATCGCCGTCGGACACCGCCTCCCAGCCCCCGACCTTCCGCCAATGCTGCCGTCCGGCCGGTGCTCTTCAAGTCGTCATGCCGAGCATCATCTCTCACAGCGGGTCGTCCGGCGGACTCTTCGGAGCAAGATCCCAGTCAACACAGACCGTCACTGACTCGTGATCCCTTCACGGAATCCGTGCCTGAACCATTTCACCCCGGTAAAAACACCCGGCGGATCTCGGTGACCTGCGCGCCCAGTTCGACCCGGGTACCGGGGGAGCCCATGACGGGGGTGTCGAGGAGGTATTCGGGGAGGCGCCCCGTGCCACCGTCGAAGGTGAAGCTCGCCGCTCCGAACGTGCCCCACATGATGCAGAAGGCCCCGACGGCGGCGACCTCCTCGGCCGACGCGAGGAACTGGCTGCCGCACAACGGCTCCACCAGGTAGTCCAGGAGTTCGCGGTCGAGTCGGCGGAGCGCGTACTCCCCGGCGTTCTCCCGGTCCAGCTCCGCAGCTCGGGACAGGTCCTCCCAGCGCAGTCGGCGGCGGGCCGCGGCGAGGTCGCGCAGCAGGTTGACGGCCCTGAGCTTGGCACGCCACCCGAGCAGTCCGGTCCGCAGCAGGCCCGAGCTCCGGACCAGGGACAGGCGGTGGACGCGACCGTCGCGCAACACACCCAGCTCGTCCGAGCAGGGCAGCATCCGCCCGGTGAGCCCGGCGTCCTCCAAGAGTTTGATCATCGGGGCGTAGTTGTGTGAGAGCCAACTCGCGCCACGGTCGACACGGTAGAGAGAGCCTCCGGCTCGCACCTCGCGGGTGGACATTCGCCCCCCGACGTGGTTCTCCCTTTCGAGCAGACTGTGACGCTTGCGATGACCGGCAATCTGGAGGGTGGCCCGTCCCGTGCGCGACCGTTTGCGACCCCGGCGCCCCATGATGCGAGCCAACTCTCATCATCAGGGTCGACTTGCTATTCTTGATCCATGCACACTGGCGAACCGATGACACCGCAGGCCACGGCGGGCCGCGTGAACCAGAAGCTGCGCACGCGCAGGGCGATCGTGCAGGCGGCAGTCGAACTGATGCGCACTGGCCGCGATGTGACGATGCTTGGGATCGCCAAGTCGGCTCTGGTGTCCGAGGCCACGGCCTACCGGCACTTCCCCGACCTGGCGAGCCTGCTCCAGGAGGCCTTGGCCGGGCAGATGCCCACCCCGGCCGAGGCGCTCGCGTCGGTCGCGGACTCCCGTGACCCGGTGGAACGCGTCGCCGTCGCGACCGAGCACCTGCTGCGGACGGTGCTGACCTACCAGGGAGCGACCCGCGCGATGATCGCGGCCACGATCACCCGCCCCGAGGCGGCCGAAGCTCGGCCGGCCATGCGCTTCGGCCTGATCGACCACGCGCTCGCCCCGCTTGACGGCACTCTCGGGGCCACGGACCCGGCCGCGGTGAGGCAGCTCAAGAACGACCTCGCCGTCGTCGTCAGCGCCGAGGCCCTGTTCGCGCTGACCGACCTGTCGCGGCTGGACCCGGAGGAGGCGATCGCCAGCGTCGTGCACACCGCGACCACCCTCACCCGGGCCGCGCTGGACAGCGCCGCACCTGCGAACGGCCGCCGCGCCGCACGGCGCTGACGACGGATCATGCCTGCGCGCCTCCGCGCATCCTGGGCGCGCTGCTGAAGGCGGTCGAGGGATCGGTCGGGACGCGTGTGGCGACCCGTGTGGCGGTGGCGGTGGCGACGGCGCGGCGTGTGGTGATCGCCAGGCCCATCGCCGCGATCACCAGTCCGCCTGCGGCCAGGACCCACCATCCCGGGTGGCTGGCGGCGGCGATTCCGGCATGGTCCGGAGCACGGGTGTGCGCGGCGACGATCGATCCGAGGACTGCGACGCCGAGGTTGTTGCCGACCTGGCGGCCGGTGGTGGTGATCGCGGCGGACACCCCGGCCTGGGAGCGCGGCATGCCGGCCACGGCGGTGCTGGTGATCGGGGTGTTGACGAGGCCGAAGCCGGTGCCCAGCAGCACGTAGGCGGCGAGCAGGACCGCCCAGGGCGTGGTCGGGGCGAGCGTGGTCAGCATCAGCGCCGCGGCGGCGATCAGCAGGCCGGCGGCGACCAGCGGGGGGCGCGGGCCGCGCGCGGCGGTCAGGCGCCCTGACAGCGGTGAGGCGAGCGCGATGCCGGCGGCCATGGGCACGGTCAGCAGGCCGGCGTGCAGCGCGCTGAAGCCGCGCACCTCCTGGAGGTACAGGGTGTTGAGGAAGAGGAAGCCGGACAGGACGAGGAACGCGGTGACGGCGATGACGAAGGAGCCGGTGAACGGGACCGAGCGGAAGAACACCGGGTCGACCAGCGGCTGCTCGCGGCGGCGTTCGTAGCCGGGCAGCGCTGCGACCGCGACCGCGGACAGGGCGAACAGGCCGATGATGGGGGTGCTGCCGTAGCCCCGGCGTGAGCCTTCGATGATCGCGAAGATCAGCGAGGTCAGGATGGTGACGACGAGCAGCTGGCCGACCGGGTCCGGCCGTCGTGTGGTGGCGGCCCTGGATTCGGGCACGAACACCGCGGCGAGCACCAGGGCGGCCACACCGATCGGGATGTTGATCCAGAAGATCGATCGCCACCCGGCCGAGGCGACCAGCAGGCCGCCGGCCACCGGGCCGGCGGCCAGGGACAGACCGACCGTGGTTCCCCAGAGCCCGATCGCGCGGGTACGCTCGCGCGGATCGGGGAAGGCGTGGGTGATGATCGACAGGGCAACCGGGTTGAGCATGCTGGCGCCCAGGCCCTGGACGACACGGAAGGCGATCAGCCACCCCAGGGTCGGGGCAAGGGAGCAGGCCAGCGAGCCGGCGGTGAACAGGGCCAGTCCGGCCTGGAACACCCGGCGCCGGCCGATCCGGTCGGCGGTGGATCCGGCGAGCATCATGAAGGCGGCGACCGCCAGGGTGTAGCCGTCGACGGTCCACTGCAGGCCGCTGACCGAGGCGTGCAGATCGTGGCCGACGGCAGGCAGGGCGACGTTCACGGCGGTGGTGTCCAAGGCGGTGATCGGCAGGCTCAGGCAGCACACCGCCAGAACCAGCTGCCCCCGCCGGCGCCCGCCGTCGGTCAGGGGATGAGGTGTTGTCATGTCCGTCCTCCTCGGTGAGTGGCGGGGCGGTCCTGATACCTGGCGCGCCCGCCGGTCCGCGAAGGGTGCGGCACGGCGGGCGCGGTTTCGTGCTGGTGGCCGTTACCGGCCGTCGGGATTGACCTTGGTGTCGACGAAGTCGCCGATCGCCTCGAAGACCGCTGCGGGCTGCTCGATGTGCGGGAAGTGCCCGGCCTTGGGGACGGCGCGGAAGGTGGCGTGGGGGAAGGAGTCGGCCAGGGCGCGCTCGTACTCCAGCGGGGCGATGCCGTCCTGCTCACCTGCGATCACCAGCACCGGGACGGTGACCCGGTGCAGGCGCCCGCGCAGCTTCGGGTCGCAGCAGAACGGGTCGCCCGCGTACACGGCCAGAGTGCGCTGGTTGGCGGCCAGCACGGCCAGCTGCTCCGGGCCGAGCACGGCCGGGTCCGGGCGCAGCTGCGGGTTGTGGAAGGCCAGTTCGCCGGTCCTGACCGGGCCGAGCTCGGCGGGGTTGGCCAGCTGCAGCGGCGGCTCGGGGGCGATGCCGGTGGAGGCGAGCAGGGTCAGGCAGGAGATCCGGGCGGCGTTGTCGCGCAGCGCCATCTCGGCGGCGATCCAGCCGCCGACCGAGCTTCCGGCCACCATGATGCCGCGCAGGTCGAGCGCGTCGAGCAGGTCGAGGTAGGCGGTGGCCAGGTCAGCGACGGTGTCGGTGGATTCCGGGCGGGGCGTGCCGTCGAAACCGGGGTGGGTCGGCACGACCACGTAGGCGTGCTGCGACATGTCGGTGGCGAACCCGGCCATCGAGCGCGGTCCGGCGCCGCCGTGCAGCATGAGCACGCCGGTGCCCTCGGTGTTCTGACCGAACTCCTGGATGGTGACGGCGAGGCCGCCCGGAAGGTCGATGGTGCGGGTTGTGCTGGTGGAAGTGGAGACGGTCATGGTGATGGGTTCCCTCGGGTACTCGGGTACGGAGCGGATCGTGGCGTGGCTGTGAATCCCGCGTCGGCGGGCCGTGTTGTTCGGGCCGGATCCTGGAGGTGGGTGTCGTACGCGGTGGCGTCGGTGTAGACCTCGTAGCGGTAGAAGCGTCGGGCGACATCGCGCGCCTCGTAGGCGGTGAAGGTGAGGCAGCCGGGTTCGCGGCGGTCCTGGACGCTTCCCGTCCGGGTCTGGGTCAGCTCGGCCTCCCTCGCCCTGTGCGGTCCGGCCCCGCCGTGCAGGAGCAGGAACGGCTGCCCGGACCCGTAGTCGGCGACGGGCACCTCGACCGGGCCGACTCCGTCGAGGGTGACGGTGTACTGCGTGGTGGTGCCCACGGCTTTCTCCGTGATCATTGCTGGTCCCGGATGCCGGACGGCAGGCGTGGACGTGGCGCGGCAGGCGTGGACGTGGTGCGGCGGGTTGGAGGTGCGCGCGCCTCAGGAGAAGTCGGTGGCCGGTTCGGTGGCGTACCGGCCCATCACCTCGATCGTCGACTCGGGGGTGAGCGGCCGGCCGTCGGCGATCATGTCGCGCAGATCCCGGAAGTAGTTGACGTACAGGTCCGGGGTGAACGTGTTGAGCAGGACCGTGATGCCGTCGGTCGGATTGGCGAAGGTGTGCGGGGCGCCGGGCGGGATCATGACCAGCGTTCCGGCCGGCGCGTCGTACACGGTTTCGCCGACGGTGAACCGGGCCGCGCCGGACACCACGTAGAAGCCCTCGTCGTGCCGGGCGTGCCGGTGCTGCGGCGGCCCGTCGGTGTGCGGGGCGAGAGTGATCTCCCCGACGCCCAGGCGGTGCCCGGTCGTGCTGCCGTCCTCCAGGATCCGCATCCGGGTCGGGCCGAGCTGGATCGACTCACCGGCGTCCGGGCCGACCACTGAGACGTCTGCCATCTGAACCTCCAAGGAAGGGAGACTGCAATCTTTATGAGGGTTGACTCTCATGAATGTAGGCGACCCTCTCGCTTTATGCAAGTGGGCTCTCGCGAAGAGGGCTGACTTTCCTTGACCGCTTCGGAGTGGGGGCGTGAGCCGCAGGCGGGAGACCGCGGCCTGCATCCTTCCTTGCCTCAACTCCTGTGCCACATTTGGGTGTTGCCTCGGAATCCCGCGTGCCGAACTGCACGGCCCCGGAGGGTGGCGGGAAGCGGGACGAGCCGATTCGCCCGGGGAGTGGGCGGCGGCAAAGGGGCTATGGCAGGGCGCCGGTCTGGCGTAGCAGGCTCACGCCGTCGGCGACGGCCCAGTGCTCGAACGGCTGTCCGTCCCGGTAGTAGGCCAGGTCCATCACCCTGAACTCGACCCGATTGCCCGACGGCGGGATCCCGAACCATGCGCCGGTGTGCCTGCCGCGGAACAGCTTGTGGGTGGCCACGAGATCTCCGTCCCGGAGGCAGTGCAGGACCTCGACCCGCAGCTCGGAGAAGGCCTCGTGCAGGGCCGCCGTGGTCGCGCGCACCCCCTCTCGGTCGTCGCCGTCAGGCACTGATTCTGTACAGGTCGGCCTGCCCGTCCGAGGCGGTCAGACCGCCGTCCACGGGTATGTGCACTCCGTTGAGATACCCGGCGTCGCGACCGGCGAGGAACGCGATGACGGCGGCGACCTCGGCAGGCTCGGCCGGCCGGCCCATGGGCACGCGCTCCACGAAGCGCTTGTACAGCGAGGTTCCCTCGGCGAGCGCATCGCGCAGGACCTGCTTGCTGAGCGTTACGCCGGGGTGGACGGCATTGACCCGGATCTGGTGGCCGTGGTCCAGTGCCATCGAGTTGGTCAGGTTGACCAGTGCGCCCTTGGTCATGTTGTAGGCGGCCTGGTTCCATTCACCGCGGAGTGCGGCCACGGACCCGACGTTGACGATGCATCCATGCGCCGCCCGCAGGTGGGGCAGAGCGGCGCGCGAGGCGAAGAAGACGCCATCGATGTTGGTACTCACCATGGTCCGGTAGCTGTCCACATCCAGCTGGTCGACGGTGCCCGGAATCGCGACCCCCGCGTTGTTGACCAGCACGTCCAGGCGTCCGAACCGCTCGGCCACCCCGTCCATGGCCGCAGCGACGGCAGCCAGGTCCGAGACGTCCGCAACCCAGGGATGCATCTCCACACCCGTCGGGCTCTCCTGGGCGGTCCGCTGCAGGGTCGCCTCCGTGCGGCCCACGAGCACCACGGTGTACCCGTCGGCGGCGAACCGGGCCGCTGTCGCGGCTCCGATGCCGGTACCGGCACCCGTGATGACGGCCACGGGGGTGGAATTCTGTTGGCTCATGAGATTCTCCTCTTGCGTGTGCACCGGGGTCGGATGGAGGGGTTGCCCCTGCCACTTGAGCCTAGGAAAATCAGCGCAGCGCAGGCTTGAACCACAGCGCCATCCCGGCAGAACATCTGCGCCAGAGGGCGCGGACAGCGCCGGAGCGACGAAGGCGGAGGACGACCGTCGATGAACAACGCCGGAGCGGAAGCCGACGGGTCAGGCAGGGCCACCTCCGGGGAATCCGCACACGCGGATCCCGCGCCACGGGGATTCGACACCTTCCGAAGCGGCTGGGAGAAGGAGATCGGCGACGGCTTCCCGCTGCCGACCTTCAGCCCGGCGACGATGCGTGACTTCCGGGTCAAGAGCCGCGCCACCAAGGTGGGCGAGGTGGCCATCACCGATCTCCACGGCGCGTCCGCCATCCGGACCGAGGGCCCCCTCAACGGCGTCGAGGACCAGGTACGGCTGTACGTCGTGAAACGCGGCTCCTGGACGCTGGGCGCCCCGCTGGCCCGCAGCGAACAGACCGTACCGGCCGGGCAGTTCCTCATCCGCCACATCGGACGACCGCTGCACTTCGAGACGGCGCCGGACACGACGGCGAAAGTAGTCGTCCTGCCCGCCGCCCTGCTCAAACCACTGCTCGGGGAACGGCAGAGCGTCAGCGGGCCGGCGGACTCCGCCGAGGTGCGCCTGTTGGTGGCCCACTCGAACATGATCTACGCAACGGTCGCCGACCTCGGGCCGGCGGGAGTGCAAGCGGCCCACCGCACGCTCATCGAACTGGCGAAGGCGGTGGCGAGGCGCCGGGTCGACGACGCGGAACCCCAGCTGGCTCCCGCGCTCGCACAGGCCGCGAAGGACCTGGTGGACAGCCACCTTGCCGACCCCGAGCTCTCCGGGACGATGCTGGCCCGTGAACTCAACGTCTCCGTCCGCAACCTGCAGCGGGCGTTCGCCGCAGTGGGAGAGTCGGTGACCGCTTACATCCGCCGGCGGCGGCTGGAGGAAGCCCGACTCGCTCTCACCGCACCTTCTGGTCGGTTGAGCGTCTCGGAACTCGCCGCCCACTGGCAGTTCGCGGACAGCAGCCACTTCATCCGAGCCTTCAAGAAGCACTACGGCCGGACGCCCACCGAGTACGCCCGCTCGACCATGCCGACGGGGAACTGAGCTGCGCACCGCACCGACGCACGAGCAGCCTGCGGACATGCTCCCCGGCGGGCCTCGTACCCTGACCCGCCGGGCGTCCGCCCGCTTGGGCTTGGTCGTCCGCCCCGCGCCCCCGTCGCCGTCGTTCACCGCGCGATTCCCTCCCTTGCCGAGGTCATCCCCGGTGTGGCGGGGATGGCTCAGTCGCTGAGGTAGTCGTGAACGACCTCGGCGGGTGCGAGGGTGAGGTCGGTCAGCACGTGGTGGGCGGAGAGGATTTCCAGGACGGGCAGGTCGGCCAGGGGGGCCAGGGCGTGTTGGAAGAGTTGGAGTCGGGCGGGGCCGGTCCAGGCGCCTTTGACGGTGATGTCGGTGATCTGGGTGCGGACGAGTTCGCAGATGCGTGGTCTGCCGTCGTATCCGGGCAGGAGTTTCAGCATGAAGGTCGGGGCACAGAGCTCCTTGCGTGCTTGGTTCGTGTCCTGCGTGGCGTGTTTGTAGCCCATGGTGGCGGTGGCCACCCGCAGTGAGCCGTAGTCGAGGGTGCCGACCAGGGTGTCGGAGTCGACGGTGAGTCTCGGGGTGCCGAGTTTCTTGGGGAAGGCGCTGATCTCGCGGCCGCTTGCGATGGCGGGGAAGTTGTCCACGTACATTGCGAGGTTGTACTCGCCGCGCTCGCCTTCGTAGTCGACGGAGAGCACCTGTCCGGCCTCGGTGTAGTCGCCCAGCCCGGTGGTGTCGGGCATCCGCATGACCTCGAAGCGCACGGTCGGTTCGTCGACGTGAAGGGGTTCGGGGACCAGGCGGTCCAGTGTCTGGGGATCGGTGCGGTAGGTGATGGTGAAGTACTCCCGGTCGGTGAAGCGGTAGGGGCCGGGAGGGAAGGCTGGGGCGTTCAGCGGGGTGGTGAGCTGTTGTCGCACGTCTTGGATACGCATGGTCGGACCTGGGTTCTGCGTGGTGTGCGAATCAGTGGTGCTGCCTGGCCGTGGTGCTGCCTGGCCGTGGGGCGGACCGGTTGTGGGGCGGACCGGCTGGGCGAGCTGCGGTGGGCGCGCCACGAGGGCCTGTCGTGGGGCCGCGGTCAGCGGCCTTCCCAGTGGGGCGGGCGCTTCTCGGCGAAGGCGTGCGCTCCTTCCTGTGCGTCGTGGGAGGCGAGGACCGGTGCGACGAGCTGGTCCTGTTGACGGAAGGCGTCCTGGTCGCCGTACGCGGTCCGCTCGTTGACCGCGCGTTTGACGGCGGCGATGGACAGCGGAGCGTTGCGCGCGATGCGGTGGGCCAGTTCCAGGGCCTTGTCCAGTGCCTCGCCGGGCAGGGTGAGGTGGTTGACGAGGCCGAGCTGTTCGGCTCGTGCGGCGGACAGGGGGTCGCCGGTGAGGAGGATTTCCAGGGCGATGTTGCGGGGGATGCGTTCGGGTAGGCGCACGATGCCCCCTTCAGGGGGGACGAGGCCGAAGGTGACCTCGGTGAGGCCGAAGGTGGCGTTCTGGGCGGCCACGATCAGGTCGCAGGCGAGTGCCATCTCGGTGCCGCCGCCCAGGGCCCAGCCCTCGACAGCCGCGATGAGCGGGGTGTGGGGCTGGGAGCGGGTCAGTCCCGCGAAGCCCCGCCCGGGTATGACGGGAGTGTCTCCGGCTGCGTACGCCTTGAGGTCCATCCCCGCGCTGAAGATGCCGCCGGCGCCGGTGAGCACGCCGACCACCAGGTCGCCGCGGGCGTCCAGTCGGTCGAACGCGTCGGCCAACGCCCGCGCGGTGGCGCCGTCGACGGCATTGCGCACCTTCGGCCGGTCGATGGTGATCACGAGGACGCCGTCGTGTTCTTCGGTACGCACCGTGGGGGCATCGGAGGTGGGTGTGGGTGTCATGGTGGTGGTTCCTTGTCTTCCTCGTGCGGGATGGGACGTTGACCGCTGACGGCGAAGGGCGCCTCGTCCGCGGTGCCGAGGTGCTCGTCGCGTGGTGGCGGGTGCTGTCGGTCTCGGTTCACTGCTAGCGCGGGATCGCTTCGGCGGTTCGCAGGGTTTCGATGTCGTTGGCGTCGAAGCCGAGTTCGGTGAGGACCGCTTCGGTGTGTTCCCCCAGGTCGGGGGCCGGGCGTGGGGTGACCTTCTGTTCCTGGTCCAGGTGCACGGGGCTGTTGACGGTCAGGTGTGGTTCTCTGCTGCCGTCGTCGATCGGCACGAGGACCCGGTTGGCCAGGAGTTGGGGGTCGTGGGCGCACTCCTCGAGTGTCTGGACGACTCCGTAGGTGAGGCCGGCGGCGTCGAGTACCTCGCGCCATTCGGCCAGGGGGCGGGTGGCGAACGTCTTGTCCAGCAGGTCGACGATCACGGCGGTGTGGGTACGGCGGCTGGGGGTGTCGTGGAAGCGGGGGTCCTCGGCGGCCTCGGGGTGGCCGATGGCCTGGAGGAAGAGGGGGACTTGTTTGTCCTCGTTGGCGAAGGCGAGCAGGATCCAGCGGTCGTCCGCGGTGCGGTAGGTGTTGGCCAGGGCGTTGGGTGGGTCGCAGCGGTCGACGGGGCGGGGGTTTTTCGCGCCGAGCAGGACGGCCTGCAGCCACATGCCGGCCGCCCAGGCGCCTTCGGCGATCAGGGACGCGGTGACCCGTGCGCCCTGGCCGGTCTTCTCGCGCCGGTACAGGGCGGTCATGATTCCGGCGAACAGACTGATGGCGGTGGGGTGGTCGCCGGAGCCGAACGCGTTCATGGTCGGGGGTGCGCCGCGTTGGCGGGTGAGGTCCATCAGGCCGCTGCGTGCCCAGAATGCGGTGACGTCGAAGCCGGGCAGGTGTGCGTCGGGGCCTTGCTCGCCGAAGCCGGTGACGTCGGCGTAGATCAGCCGGGGATTGAGGGAGGCCAGATCGTCGTATTCCAGGCCGAACTTGGCCCGGGTGCGGGGCGGGAAGTTGGTGATCAGGACGTCGGCCCACCGCACCAGCCGCTCGAGTACGGGCCGGGCGCCGGGCGATTTCAGGTTGAGCTCGATGCTGCGCTTGTTGCGGTTGTCCAGTTGCCAGGGGTAGTTGACCCCTTCGACGTGGGGGTTGGGGGGGACTCGGCTGAGGGCACGGTAGCTGTCACCGGTGTGTGGTGGTTCGACCTTGACGACGTCCGCGCCGAAGTCACCGAGCACCGTGGCTGCGGCTGGTCCGGCGATGAAGCTGGCGAGATCGACGACGTGCAGTCCCTCCAGCAAGGGCGTGTTCTCCATGGCTGGTTCCTCTTCCGCCGGGTGTCCCGGGTGTCCCGGCTGGGTGTCGGCGTCCTGGTCTGCGGCGCTGCCCTAGTGGCCGGGGAGCGTGGGCACGAAGGCGTTGAGTCCGGTGATGTCGCGGCCGACGATCAGTGCCTGCACGGTGTCGGTGCCCTCGTAGGTGTCGATGGCCTCGATGTCGCACAGATGCCGTGCCACGTGGTAGTCGAGCAGGATGCCGTTGCCGCCGAGCATGTCCCGGGCGTCGGCGAGGATGGCCCGCGCGCGTTCCGTGTAGTGCATCTTGGCCAGCGCGACCTGCGGCATCGAGAACTTGCCCTCGTCCATCAGCTGGCTGAGCCGGTACTGCATGCACACCATGTCGGTGATGTCCGCCAGCATCCGCGCCAGCCGGTACTGGATGAGCTGGAAGGCGGCCAGCGGCAGGCCGAACTGGTGCCGCTGCTTCGCGTAGGCCAGGGCGGTCTCGTAGCCGGCGATCGCGGCGCCGACGGACTCCCAGGCCACACAGAACCGTGAGGCCAGCAGGACCTTCTCGGTGTCGCGGAAGGTGTGGCCCTCGGCCAGCCGGTTCTCGGCGGGTACCCGGACGTCCTTCAGGGAGATCTGCGCGTTCTGCACACAGCGAAGGGCCGTCTTGCCCGCGATGAACTGGGCGTCGAACCCCGGTGTGCCCTTCTCGACCACGTACCCGCCGACGTGCCCGTCATCACCGCGCGCCCAGATGATCACGTAGTCCGCGAACGTGGCGTTGCCGATCCACCGCTTGTGGCCGTTGAGCACGTAGGAGTCGCCGTCCCGGTGCGCGGTCGTCTCCAGCTTGACCACGTCCGTTCCGTGAGCGGGTTCGGTCAGGCCGAAGGCGCCGATCTTCTCCAGGCGCGCCATCGGCGGCAGGAAACGTTGCTTCTGCTCCTCCGACCCCAGCAGCGCGATCGACGTCATGGCCAGCGCGGAGTGCACACCGGCGAAGGTGGAGATGCTCAGGTCACCGCGGGCGAGTTCGAGGATCACGATCCCGGCCGTCACATTGCTCATCCCCGGACACCCGTAGCCCGGGATCTGGAACCCCGAAATACCCAGCTGCGCCAGCTTGGGGACCAGTTCGTGGGGGAACTCCGCGCGCTCCCAGTAGGGGTTGATGATCGGGATGACTTCCTGGTCCATGAAGTCACGCACCCGGCGACGCAGTGCCTGCTGCTCGTCTGTCAGCAGCTCGTTCAGCAGGTAGTAGTCCGTCTGTTCGGGACCACCCAGTACCGGCGGCTCCACCACCGGCCTCCCGTCCGTGCCCCGGGCGCCAGCAGTGGTGGTGCCTTGCGCCGTATCGGCGGAATTCGGCCGTGTCGTGTTCATTTCTCGACGCTCCTTTCTTGCTGGACCTGGATCCGATCCCGCCCCCTGAGCACGACGCTAGGGACGATCCCGAGGGAAGCCATCGGACGCAGAACACGAAGTTTCCGAAGGAACTTGTGCCCACGACCCAATGCACTCGCGGTGACCACCCCGGCACAGAAAAGCGTGCGGGATGGGAAGGCCGCACTGCCATGCGCAGTTCCGCTCCGGCGCACGCCTGCGCCGGGAAGGACTGTTGAGGATCCGGCCCGGGAGCGCCGGATGGCAGCGGTCCGCGCCACCGCTGTAGGGTGAGGACATGGCTGGGGGCAGCCTCGTTGCCACGAAGTACCTGTCGATCGTGGCGACGCACGTGGCGGCGCACATCTCGGAAGTCAGCCGAGATGTGTGGGAGCTGCTGATTGCCGAAATCCCACAGCTAAGAGGCGACGAGACAATCCTCAACATTCTGAAATCGAGTGTCGAGGAAAACATCGCCACAATGCTGCATCTCTTTGAGAACGACATGCCGCTGGATAATATTGAGGGACCGGCGTCGGCACTGGATTATGCACGACGACTGGCACAGCGCAATGTTCCCATCAGCGCGCTCATCAGGGCCTACCGGATCGGGCACTGCCGTTTCCTGCAGTGGTGCCTTGACGAGCTCCACCGCCAATGCGCCGATGAGGACGTCTTCGCCGCGACCACCCGGCGCATGCTGGAGGCGAGCTTCGGCTACATCGACCGTGTCAGCGAACGAGTCATCGAGGTCTACCAGCTCGAACGGGACCGTTGGCTGCTGAACCAGACCGCCGTACGCGCCGGACGCGTACAAGAGATCCTCGCCGAAAGGCAGGTGGACGCCGACCGGGCGGAATCAGCCCTCGGCTACCGGCTGCGCCAGCATCACGTCGGGATGGTGCTCTGGCTGCCCGAGCGGACTCATAGCGGGGAAGGACTCGCCCGGCTCGACCGACTCACAAGCGGGATCGCCGAAGAACTCAGGTGTTGTACGAAGCCGCTGTTCGTCGCCCGGGACGAGACCTTGTCCTGGTCCTGGCTGCCCTTCGGCTCGCGCAGCGAGGTCCCCTGGGATCTGCTGTCGAGTACGGTCGAGGACGGCGACCGTACTGCTCGGGTGGCCGTGGGGGACGTGGAACCCGGTGTCGAAGGTTTCCGTCGCACGCATCGCCAGGCGCTGCGTGCGCAGGAGCTGGCCATGGTCGCGAGTCCGGGCGCTCGCGTCACGGCATACGCTCACGTCGGTCCCGTCGCATTGATGTGTACGGACATCGACGACATACGTGCCTGGGTATGGAGCGTTCTCGGCTCCTTGGCGATCGACGACGAGCACTGCGCACGCCTCCGGGAGACCCTGCAGATCTTCCTTGCCACCGGTTGCAGTCACACCGCCACCGCCAGCCGCCAGATTCTGCACAAGAACACCGTCCAGTACCGCATCCGGAAAGCCGAGGAAGCCATGGGACGGCCGGTCCACGAACGCCGCGCCGACTTGGAGGTCGCGCTGCTCGCCTGTCAGTACCTCGGTTCCTCCCTCCTTCGTGCGAGCCCTTCGTGAAGGAGCATGACGACCCGCAGGCCGAAGCAGCAGCCCGCGCCGGCGACGCACAGGCCCTGTCGACGGTCACCACCACCATTCCCCGGCCACGGCGTCACCTTCTCCGCCCGGGTGTTCGAGGCGAGCGGGTCTGCGTGCGGGTGCGCGAGGACAGGAAGATCGACGTCTCGCCCCAGGGCCGTTCGGTCCCCGGGCGAGGGACGGCCCACCACGACAGCCGGCCGTCGCGGGCTCACGATGAAGAGGCGTCCACCAGCATCGGAGGCGACCATGGACTACGGAATCAGCGTCTGGCTCGATCTCCCCTTCGCCGACGCGGTCCAACGCGTGCGCGCCGCACTGGCCGAGGAGGGATTCGGCATCCTGTCCGAGATCGACGTACGGGCGACGCTGAGGGCCAAGCTCGGCGAGGAGATCGAGGACTATCTGATCCTCGGCGCCTGCAACCCCCAGCTCGCGCACCGCGCCCTGGGCGTCGACCGCCGGATCGGACTGTTGCTGCCGTGCAACGTGGTGGTGCGATCCGCCGCCGGCGGGACGGTGGTGGAGGCCATGGACCCCGAGCTCATGGTGCAGATCAGTGACCAGAGCGCGCTGACGCCCGTCACGGACGAGGCGGCGGCCCGCCTCCGCAGCGCGCTCGACGCCCTGCACGAGTGATTCCGCCGGAGGCCTCACCGTAGAAGGTCGGGGAGACGCTTCCCCGAAGACGCGATGAGCACAGCGCACACCGCCCGTGCCCTACGCGCCGCCCCGGCCTGCTCACCTTCCTCGGCGGGGTCGGCACGGTCAGCGGCAGCACGTTCCTGGGCAGCACGTTCCTGTCAGGCGCCTGCCGTGGGGGACTCGCCGAGGGCCTTCAGCACAGCGATCTGGGCGCGGTCGCGCTCGGCGGCGAGGGCGTCGACCGAGCGGTCTCCGAAGGCTTCCTGGGCCTGGCGGATAAGCAGTTCGACGGTCGGTGCGTCGAGTGAGGGGCTGCCCAGCTGCTGCCATAGCCCTTCCAGGGTGGGGCCCAGATGCTGGAGGAACTGGGGCAGTCCGCCCGGGCCCCCGCCGAGGTGGAAGGTTCGGAACGGGCCGCCCACCGCCCATCGCAGGCCGATGGAGGAGGTGACGATCTCGTCCAGCTCACTCTCGGTGACGACCCCCTCGACGACCAGGTGCACGCACTCACGGAACAGCGCCGCTTGAAGGCGGTTGGCGACGAACCCGGGCACCTCCTTGCGGAGCACCTGCGGCTTCTTGCCCATGGCGGTATAGAAGTCGCGGGCGCGCTGGAGGGTCTCGGCAGAGGTCTGCTCGCCCGGCACGACCTCCACCAGAGGCAGAAGGTGCGGCGGGTTGAAGGGGTGGCCGACCACCAGGCGCTCGGGGTGGCGCATGGCCTGGGCGATGTCAGTGGCCGGGATACCGGAGGTGGACGTCGCGAGCAGGCAGTGGTCGGGAGCGGACTGCTCGATGGTCGTCCAGATCTGCTGCTTGAGGTCCAGCCGCTCGGGACCGTTCTCCTGGACGACGTCGGCGTCGGCGACGGCCGCGGCCAGTTCGGTCTCGAAGCGCAGCCTGTCGGTGAGACCCGCGGTAGGCAGGCCCAGACCCTCCAAGGCGGGAAGAATCTCCTCCAGACCGACGCGGACCCGTTCCTCCGCGTCCGGGGCGGGGTCGTTGACGGTGACCTCCAGGCCCCGGGCGAGGAACAGCCCGGCCCAGGATGTCCCGATGACACCTGATCCGACGACTGTGACACGACGGTACGGGCTGAGAGACTCGGAGTTCACTGACACTGTGGTGATCCTTCCTGGGGAGGGCCTGCTGCCCCCTCGTGCAGGCGTACAACCCGCCGCGTGACCACTCGTGCGAGGCCTTCGCGATCGGCGGCCCGTCCTGACTCGCGTGTCTCTGCTCCAGGGTGCGGCGCTTGCCTGCCCGGTGCATCTCGGGGCCGCAGACGGGCCGCCTGCCCCGTCGCCTTGCGGCTTCACAGGTCGTGCTGGCCCCGGCGGCCTGCGAGGCACCGTCGACGCTGGGCCGTCCCAATGCCCCGGCGGCCCCAGCGGCCCTGCCGGCCGCACCCCCGCGCTGCCGTCGCCTGGCCCGGCCAGTCCCTTCGCGAGCGTGAATCGTCCCGGCGCGGGCTCGGCCGGCCAGCCGCAGGCCACCCGGCGCTTCGCCTTCGAGCGCAGCGCCTCCACGGGCAGCACGCTCGTGCTGTTCCAGTAGTCCCACGACCGACAGCATTCACAACCTCCCGGGGAGCGATGACCCGACAGGCCACAACTCCCACGGAACCACCGCGCCCATGCCCGACCAGCGGAATCGCCGCAATCACATCCGGAAAGACCGTGCGGATGACCTGGTGCCGCTTCGAGCGGTGGCCTGACCCGCGGAAGGATTGGCTTTGGTGCCTTCCTGTTGATCTGTCGGCCACCGCGCGGAGCGGCATCTACTGCCGCCGGGCAGGGGACGTGCCCCGATCAGGGGCCCTCGCGACAGGCACCGTCACAGTCCTGACCTCCCCGGCCCGGCGACGGCCACCGGTTGCGAGGCGATCGGGAGACCGGCGACCTCGCCCGGCATCACGCAGCCCGCTGCCCCGTGTCACATCCCGGCCGACACCGCTGAAGAGATCCTCCTCGGCGTCGACACCCACGAGGACTTCCACGCGGCGGCCGTCGTCAACGTCCTCGGCGCCGCCCTGGACGGACGCACCTTCCCGGCCACCACCGAGGGCTACCGCCAGCTCGTCGCCTGGGCCCGCTCGTTCGGCACCCTGCGCCGGGCCGGGGGGAGTGCACCGGCTCCTACGGCGCCGCGCTCGCCCGCCACCTGCGCGCCGAGGGCATCGACGTGACCGAGGTCAACCAGCCCGACAAGGCAGCACGCCGACGCCGTGGCAAGACAGGCGCCGTCGACGCGGAAGCGGCGGCCCGCCCGGGCCGCCTCGACGCCCTCGCCCAGGCCGTCGCCGAAGGCGTCGACATTCGCGGCTACTACACCTGGTCGCTGCTCGACAACTACGAGTGGGCGATAGCCCGTCGAACGTACTGTCATTCGACGGGCTTCCGCCCACTCGCGGTCCTCCGAGGATCCGGCCCGTGCCCGCGTACCATCACGAACCACCGACCAAGAGCCCCTCGCCGGACCTGGTCGGCTGGCTCGAGGCTGAACTCCGGCACCGCACGGCATGGTGATGCCCCGTCCAGCCGGCCGTGGTTCAGGAGCCGTGGCCCGTGCCGACGCAGCGCTCGGGCTCGGCGACCTTCAGGTACTCGTGCTTGAGGAGGTTGGCGACGCTGTAGCGCTCGGCGTCCGCGAAATCGGACGGCTTGAGCTGAGGGTCGAGCCACTGCTGGTAGCCGAACCCCGGCTGGTTGAAGCCGGCCGCGATCCGGCCCGCCTGCACGCGGAAGGAGCGGTTCACCTCGTAGCAGTGGTAGCCGTTCCCGGGGCCGTTGAGCGAGTCCGGCGGCAGGGCGCGCTTGGCGTAGGGAGTTCCGCCGGTCGCCAGGAAGCCGCCGGTCTCGGCCCCGAAGCGGTCGAGGGCCTGACCCACGTCCATCGCCTGCTCGTGCATGTCGAGGGTGCCGTTGGTTTCCGCGAAGCCTCGGTTGCCCGGGTACTTCCACTGGGTGCCGTCGCGGTACCAGTCGAGGAACTGGGTCGGCTGCAGGCCCCCGAAGTGCTTGTAGTGGTTCAGCAGCGTCGCCACCGGTCCGGTCGTCGGCAGTTCGGCCGGGCCCAGCTCGGACCGGCCGCAGTAGTAGACGGTCGGGTCCTCCGGCGGGAGGAGGTCCGGACAGTCGGACGGCAGAGGGGTGCGGTGGGACGCTGACCGGTCCGGCGCGGCGGCGACGGCGGTGCCGGCCGAGGCCATCACGGTGAACGGAAGGGCAGCGGCCAGCGGCAGGACGATGAGCCTGAGCGAACGCATGGGTGGGCTCCAGGGGGCTGCGGACGGAGGGGTTCGCGACGTACGACGCAGCGACAGCGGACGTACGTGGCACGGTCATTGCACACTCGTACTGATCGGTAGACGGGCAACCTGGGGAGTGGCTGCGCGCACAGCATTCGGACGGAGCAGTCGACGGGACTGTGAGGCCCCGTGTGCCCCGCTTCACGCAACGGCGGTAGCAGGACCTCTCGCGGCCTCCGTTGCCGGATGTGGCTCCTGAGGCGCGGAACAACGCCGTTGTGATGACGGCCGGTTGCCTCTGGTGTTTCCGGGGCACGGGCAAGTCCTCACCTCGCACGGTCGGCCGCTCGGCACCGCCGAGCAGTTCGGGACCTCGCTCTGGGACTCCGCTGTGCTGGACGTCCAAGAGGCCTTCGCTGCGTTAGCGCTCGCCACCTTCGCCTACCAGTTCATGGCGCTCGTGCTGACTAACCGCACACTCGGCGAGTTGCTGCTCGGCCTGCGCGTCTCCGGCGTCGAACCGGGTCGCCTCGGGCGCCGCCGGGCCGCGATCCGCGCCACCGTCACCACGCTGGCCGACGTCGGCTGCTTCGCGGTGGCCTGCTGCGCGCTGGTCGGCGGCTCAGTCGCGTTCTCGGTGCTGTGCTGGGCGGTCGCGGTAGCCGTTTTCTGGGCCAACGCCCTCCCCGCCCTGCTGGGCCGCAGGCGCTCCCTCGCCGACCGCCTGGCCGGCACTACCGTCGGCAACATCACGCTGCCCCGGCCCGGTTGGGATACCGCACAGCAGGGCGTCCGCCAGGCGGTGGACCTGGGTCGCACCGGTGCCCGCGGTGGCCGGGCTGCCTGGGAGAACGTGATCCAGAGCGCCCAGGACAGCGGACAGAAGATCGTCGAACATGAGGCCGTTCGGCGAGTTGTCGACTCCGAGCTGAGCCGCGCGGCGGCGGGCAAGGGCCGCGCTGCCTTCGACCGCGCCAAGGCCGCCGCCACCCGCAAGCGCCCCGAAGGCTCGGCCCCGCTCCCGCCGCATCCCTACCCGCCCCACCCTTTCCCGTCCCAGCCTCTTCCCGCCGACCTGGTTGCTCCCGCAGACGCCAGCCCCCCGCCCCACGCGGGCTCCGCCGAGGACTTCGGTCGTAGTTCGTGATCTTCATGCCTGATTCGCGACTTGTCGGCTGTAATGAGCGCGGGCTTGGTGCCGGCGTCGCCAGCGGGACCAGCCGAGCCGGTGGGCCGCGTCGTGGATTGGCCGGACGACGAGCGTGATGAACAGGCGCTGGATTTCGTTGCAGGTGAGCGGGATCAGGTCGGCTGGCCCGGGCTGCCGGGCGTGCTCGTCGGCTCGGACGACGGCGAGGAAGGCGTGGGCGAGCATCGCGAGGGTGACCCAGCGGGACCAGGAAGCGAAGCGGCGGACCTGGTGTTCGTCGAGTCCGGCCAGACCCTTGCCGGACTGGAAGAATTCCTCCACCCGCCACCTTGATCCCGCGACTCTCACCAGCGTGGTCAGCGGCACCGGGATGGTCGAGTAGCAGCGGTAGAAGGCGAGTTCGCCGGTGCTGCGGTTGCGACGGATCAGCAGCTGGTGGCTGCCCGGGCCGGGGTGGACGAGTTCGATGACGGCCCAGTCGTAGAAGCGGTGCCCCTTCGCGCCGGCTCCTGCGGACAGCTTCTGCCAAGCCCGCTTCGGCGGCTTCATGGCCAGGGCGTCAGCCCGGAACTTCCCGGCGTGAGTGGGGACTTCGTGGGTCCGGGCGACGGCGAGAACGTAGCCGCAGCCGCGTTTCTCCAGCGCGGCCCGCAGCTTCGGGTTGCCGCCGTAGACCTCGTCGCCGGCGACCCACGGGGCCCGGTGGCCCGCGTCAAGGAACCGGCCGATCATGCGGGCGGCCAGCTCCGGCTTGGTGGCGAAGATGGTCTGATCGCCGAGCCCGGAGGCCCGGCAGCGGTCGGGCTCGGACGTCCACGAGCGCGGGACGTACAACTCCCGGTTCACCGCGGCGTGCCCGCGCGCCCGCGTAGACGAGGTAGACGGCGACCTGCGAGTTCTCGATCCTGCCCGCGGTGCCGGTGTACTGGCGCTGGACGCCGACCGTGTGCGTGCCCTTCTTCACGTCCCCGGTCTCATCGACCACCAGCACCGCCTGGTCGTCGTGCAGATGCTCGACCACGTAGTCGCATACCTCGTCGCGCACCAGGTCGGCGTCCCACTTGGCCCGGCCCCGCAGGTGCTGCATCCCGTCCGGAGTTGCCTCTCCGGCCCACTCGGCGATCGTCCAGCAGTTCTTGCGCGGCAGGTCCGACAGCAGCCCGAGCACCAACTGCCGTACCCGACGCCGGGGCTCGACCCTCGCGAACCGCCCTGCGATCCGGCCCATCAGGCCCTCGAACGCCTCCTGCCAACGGGCAGGGTCTACGCTGTGACCTGCGGCCACCGCATGATCTTCTGTCTTCACACACCGATGATCAGCGGTGGCCGCAGCCATCTCCCCACCGGGCCCCACCAGCAAGATTACGATCTACGGCTGGAGTACCTGCCATCTGACCCGCGCGGGGCGGGTCTATCAGGATTTCCTGATAGACCCCACGGGGCCGCCGTGCCGGGGCTGGGCGCTTTTGCGGCGGCGCTCGGAAGGCGCCCCTGCCTTGACGTGCCAACTCAGATGGACGCGTTGTCCTGGTAGGTGAAGGAGTTCCAGGAGTTGCTGCCACCGGCGGTGGTGACCGAGATGGTGATGTTCTGGCCCGGAGATTGCTGTGGCGCGACGGCGGTGATCTGCGTGTCGGAGATGACGGAGAAGTCGGCGGGGACGTTCTCGAAGGTGACTTGTTGCGTGGTGGCAAGGTCGGTGCCCGTGAGAGTTACGGGGGTACCGCCGCTGGTCGACGCGGTGTTGGGGGTGACATTGGTGATGGTCGGCTGGGGCCAGTACGTGTAATAGGGGCCGGCGGCGGTTCCGCCCGGGGTCGTCACGGTGACCGGGACGCTGCCCGGGTTCTGGGCGGAGGCGACGGTGACGGTGAGCTGGGTGTCCGTGGCGGACTGGATGGTGGCGCGGTTGGGGCCGAAAGAGGCGGAGATCGCGCCGGCGAGGTTGAATCCGGTGATGATGGCGGTGTTGCCGCCGTCGGAGGGGCCGTCGGTGGGGCTGACGTCGTTGACCTGGGGGGCCGGGAAGTAGATGAAATCCCCCAGGAATCCGGTGCCGCCGGGGGTGGTGACCGTCACGGGGACCGCCCCGGCCCCGGCTGGGCTGACGACAGTGATCGAGGTCGCGGTGTTGGTAAGGATGGTGGCGCTGGCGGTGCCGAAGTGCACGGCGCTGGCGTTGGCGAGATTGTGGCCGTTGATGGTCACGGTGGCGCCGCCGCTGGTACTTCCCTCGTGGGGGATCAGGGTCAGGGGGATGACGCTGACCGTGCCCGCGTCGGTGTTGGTCACGTAGAGGCGGGAGTCGTCCGGGGTGACCGCGACGCCGGTCGCGCCTTGCCCGGTGCTCAGGTTTCCGGCGAGCGTGTTGGTGGCGGTGTCGATCACACTGACCGTGTTGGAGGCGTAGTCGGCCACGTAGACGTGGGCGCCATTCTGGCTGACGACCACGAAACGCGGCTGGCCGCCCACCACGATGCTGCCAGTGATGGTGTTCGTCGCGATGTCGATCACAGCGACGGTGTCGCTGCCATCGTTGCTGACGTAGCCGCGGGCGCCGTCCGGGGTGATCCCCACAACGGCGGGCCCGTTAAGCCCGGCGATGGTGGTGGTCACGGTGTTGGTGGCAGTGCCGATCACACTGACGGTGTTGCTGGCGAGGTTGCCCACATAGACGTGGGCGCCGTCCGGAGTGACCGTCACGCCGGTCGGCCCATCGCCCACCGCGATGGTCGCGATGACGGTGCTGGTGGCAGTGTCGATCACACTGACCGTGCTCGCGTTCTGGTTCGCCACATAGACACGGGCCCCGTCCGGAGTGACCGACACGCCAGTGGCTCCCGCCCCCACCGCGACGCTCGCCGTGACGGTGTTCGTCGCTGTGTCGATCACGCTGAGCAGCGCATCGGCGGCCACGCTCACGTAGACGTGGGCCCCATCAGGTGCGATCGCCACGAGGGTGGGCCCCGCGCCTGTGGCGATGGTCGCTATGACGGTGTTGGTGGCGGTGTCGATCACGTCGACCGCGTTCGACGACCTGTTGGCCACATAGGCGCGTGTCCCGTCGGGCGTGAGAGCTACCCCCAGGGGATTGCCACCAACCGGAATCACGACGGCGGAAAACGCGGTCAGCGAGAAACGCGTCTCACGCTGCTGAATGGAGCGGGCATCGGTCAGGACAGACATGGCGTACCCCTTGTTCGCGAAGCGGGATGCCGCCCATGTCTCGTGCAAGCAAGAGCCGCATCGCCGCGTGAAGCGGATGATCGATGGAAACCAACTCGCCTTTGGGCCGGAGACGATGCATCGATTGAGAATTACCCTGATAGCCAAGGATTTCAACACATAGCCCAAAAGTGTGATGATCGATCAATTGGTTCGGAAGTCACCTCACCATGATCGGACGCTTCTCCAATTCCCCGTGAAGGGTGTCAAAACTCCGATCAGGCCGCTGAGCTGGGCGTTTCCTGCGGGGCGAGGGGCGGCCTGATCGGGGTGGCGCGGTAGTCGTTGAGCAGTCCGCCGAGCACTCGGTGGCGCGTGATTGCTGCAGCAGGCAGGGGGATGACGTTGGGAATGTCGTCGGGAGCTCGTAGGTCCAGGCCGCGGTGGGCGCGGCCGATGTTGTAGTGGTCGACGTACTCGTTGAGGACGGTGCGCAGGTGGCGTTCGCTGGTGATGAGGAGTCGGTCGGTGCACTCAGCGCGCGTGGTGCGTCTCCATCGTTCCGCGAATGCGTTCGACCGTGGACTCTGTGGCGGAGTCCGGATGACTTCGGTGTCGTTGCCGGCGAGGACTGCGTCGAAGGCGGCGGTGAATTTCGAGTCGCGGTCGCGGATGAGGAACCGGAAGGGCTTGGCTCTGTCTTCAAGGTCCATCAGCAGGTTCCGGGCAAGTTGGGTGACCCACTCGCCTGTGGGGTGTGCGGTGACGCCGAGGACGTGGACGCGTCTGGTCTTGATCTCCATGACGAAGAAGACGTAGAGGCGCTGGAGGAAGACGGTGTCGACGTGCATGAAGTCGCAGGCGAGGAGGGTGTGGGCCTGCGTGTGGAGGAAGGTTCGCCAGGTCTGCCGGGAGGCGCGCTGTGGTGCTGGTGGCAGGCCGGAGCGGCGCAGGATGCGGCGGATGGTGGCGGCGGCGACCCGGTGGCCGAGCCGTCGCAGTTCGCCCTGGATCCTGACGTAGCCCCAGCTCGGATTCTCTTTGGCGAGG
Source organism: Kitasatospora sp. MAA19 (assembly GCF_029894125.1). Taxonomy (GTDB): domain Bacteria; phylum Actinomycetota; class Actinomycetes; order Streptomycetales; family Streptomycetaceae; genus Kitasatospora. Next base: position 160,790 of record NZ_JARXYZ010000009.1, on the reverse strand, counting down.
CGTTGGATGAGAGCGGCGATCTCGTCGGGCAGCGGCGGTCGGCCGGGCTTGGCGGGCGGTTGGCGCCATTTCCAGCGGACCAGGCATTGGTGCCAGGCCAGCGGAGTGCTGGGGGTGACGAGCCGGTTCCGGCGTAGGGCGGAGGGTAGCTGGCGGGCGAGCGCGGAGAGTACGGCGCGGTCCACCCAGGACATCCGCGGTCTCTCCACCTGGCGGCGGAGTATGGCCGCCTCGTGGCGTAGGGCGAGGATCTCGGCGTTGTTCGAGGGGGAGGAGCGGCGCAACAGGACCAGCCAGCCCAGTACGCGGCAGAAGATCAAGTAGAGCAGTCGCAGACCCTGTGGGGCTCGGAAAGTCATCGCTGCTGGTCAAGCCGCGTATCGGTACTCGTTGATGACGCCGCCGAGGACGCGGGTACGCAGGAGTTTTCGGCCCTCGAGGTCGTGTGCGGTGGGCTGCTCGTGGGCGCCGGGCGGTAGCTGGTTGCGTGCGCGGTGGGGGCGGTGTGCGTTGTAGTGCTGCTGGTAGGCGGTCAGGACCTGCCGGGCGTGGGCCTCGTTCATGATGAGAACATGATCGAGGGCCTCACGCCGGATGCTCCCGATCACTCGCTTGCAGTGGGCGTTCATCCGGGGAGTTCGCGGCGCACTCTTGAGGATCTCCATCTCCTCGGCCTCAAAGACGGCGTCGAAGGACTGGCCGTACTTGCCGTCCCGGTCGCGCAGCAGGAAGCGTAGGGACTCCGCGTGGGAGCCGAGGTCGGCTGCCAGGTTCCGGGCCTGCTGTGCTGCCCGGTCTCGGGTTGGGTGGGCGGTGACGCCGGTGATGTGCAGGCGTCGGGTGCCGTGTTCGAGGAACGCCAGCGCGTACAGCCGCTGGCCGAGCACGGTGTCCAGATGGAGGAAGTCCGCCGCGAGTATGCCCTCGGCCTGGTTCGTGAGGAACTCGCGCCAGGTCAGGCCGGTGCGACGCGGGGCTGGGTCGATGCCGGCGGCATGGAGGATCTCCCACACCGTGGAGGCGGCGATCGGGTGCCCGAGACGGGCCAGCTCGCCCTGGATCCGCTTGTGGCCCCACCTCGCGTTCTCCCGAGCCAGTCGTAGCACAAGGTCCTTGAGCGCGGCTCTGGTCGGCGGTCGCCCGGTGCGGGCGCGCCGTGTGCTGTAGTCCGACTTCGCCGCGATGAGTCGGCGGTGCCAAGCCAGCAGCGTGCCGGGAGTGACCGGGAAGGCTGCCCGCCAACGGTGACGGGGTATCAGGCTGGAGAGCGCTGCCAGCCAGAACCGATCCGCGGACTCGTAGCGGAGCGGGCCGGATATCTGGCGGCGCGGCACAGCGTTCTCGTGCCGGAGCGCGAGCAGCTCCGCGTCTTTGGCGGTGTCGCGGCGCAGCAGCACCCCGGGTACGGACAACAGCTTGCGGGCCACCTTGTAAAGCAGCGAAACGATCACGCGGACATGGTGCCAGCCGAGGTCGCTCTAGAGGCTGTATTCGTTCTGCAGGGCGGCGATCGGGTGGACGGCGTGGGCCCGGCGCAGCGTGGCGACGGACACCTCGGAGAGTCCGAGCGCCCGTACCTTCCCTGCCGTGACCAAATCGGCCATCGCGCCGATGCTCTCTTCGACGGGGACCTGCCGGTCGACCCGGTGGAGGTAGTAGAGGTCGATGGTGTCGGTGCGCAGCCGGGCCAGCGCCTGGTCGGCGGTGCGGCGGACGGTGTCGGGACGGCCGTCGATGACGCGTCGGCCGTCGACGCCGGTCATGCCGCACTTGCTGGCGAGCACGATGCGGTCACGGTGGTCGGCGAGGACGCGGCCGAGGAGTTCCTCGTTGGCACCGAAGCCGTAGAGGGCGGCGGTGTCGAAGAGGGTGACGCCCTCGTCCAGGGCCGTACGGAGCAGGTGTTCGGCCGCCTCCGGTGTGGGCGGGACGCCGTAGGCGTGGCTGAGGTTCATGCAGCCCAGGCCGATCGCCGGGACCTCGAAGGGCCCGATCCGGCGCAGCGTCCGGCCCGGGCCCGCCGTCGTCGACACGGTCACGAGGTCCGGGCGGCGTCGAGCTGCCGCTCGAGGTCGGCCAGTGTCCGGTAGCAGTTCAGCACCTGGGTGACGGAGGAGTTCGGTTCGCGGCCCTCGCGGATGGCGGCGACGAACTCGCGGTCCTGCAGTTCGATGCCGTCGGTGGAGACGTCGACGCCGCTGACGTCGATCGGCTCGTCCTTGCCCGTGAGCAGGTCGTCGTAGCGGGCGAGGTAGGTGCCGGTGTCGCCGATGTAGCGGAAGAAGGTGCCGAGCGGCCCGTCGTTGTTGAACGACAGCGACAGGGTGCAGATGGCGCCGTTCGCCGCGCGCAGCTGGATCGACATGTCCATCGCGATGCCGAGGCCGGGGTGGACCGGTCCCTGGATGGCGTTGGCCTGCACGATCGGCGACCCGGTCTGGTACGCGAACAGGTCGACGGTGTGCGCGGCGTGGTGCCACAGCAGGTGGTCGGTCCAGGAGCGGGCCTGGCCGAGGGCGTTGAGGTTGGTGCGGCGGAAGAAGTACGTCTGAACGTCCATCTGCTGGATGCGGTACTCGCCGGCCTGGATCCGCTGCCGGATCCACTGGTGGCTGGGGTTGAAGCGCCGGGTGTGGCCCACCATCGTGACCAGTCCGGTGCGCTGCTGTGCGGCCAGGCACGCCTCGGCGTCGGGCAGCGCGTCGGCGAGCGGGATCTCGACCTGGACGTGCTTGCCCGCCTCCAGGCAGGCGAGGGTCTGGGCGGCGTGCATCGGGGTGGGCGTGGCCAGGATGACGGCGTCGACGTCGTCCATCGCCAGTACCTCGTCCAGGCTTGCGGAGGCGCGGCCGATGCCCTGCTCGGCGGCGAACTTCCGGGCGCTGTCGAGGCTGCTGCTGACGACGGCGGTCACTTCGACGCCGTCGATCCGCCGCAGCGCGGCGGCGTGCTTGGCGCCGAAGGCGCCGCCTCCGGCGAGGGCGATCCGGACGGTCTGCTGGTCGGTCATGTCATTCCTCCGTGCCGGGCGTTTCGGCCCGCGGGTGGTTCTCCAGGATCAGGTGGCCGACGGCGGTGTTGGACGCCGGCACGTGGTAGAAGCGGTGCTTGGTCTCGACCGTTCCGCCACCGTCGATGTCGCTCATCGCCCCGCGGGCGATCAGCCACATGACGAGCTCGATGCCTTCCGAGCCGGCCTGTTCGACGTAGTCCAGGTGCGGCAGTTGCGCGAGGCCGGCCGGGTCGTCGACCAGGCGGTCGAGGAAGGCGTTGTCCCAGTCGCGGTTGATCAGGCCCGCGCGGGGGCCCTGCAGTTGGTGGCTCATGCCGCCGGTTCCCCACACCTGGACCGTCAGCGGCCGGTCGTAGGACTCGACGGCCCGGCGCAGTGCCCGGCCGAGCTCGAAGCACCGGGCGCCCGAGGGCACGGGGTACTGCACCACGTTGACGTGGAACGGGATCACCTTGCACGGCCACTGTTCGACGTCGCCGAACATCAGCGACAGCGGGACGGTCAGGCCGTGATCGACGGTCATCTCGTTGACCAGGGTGAGGTCGAAGTCGTCCCGGATGAGCGAGTGCGCGATGTGCGCGGCCAGGTCGGGGGCGCCCTCGATGCCGGGGACGGGCCGGGGGCCGTAGCCCTCGTCGGCGGTGGCGTAGGCCGCGCCGGTGCCGAGCACGAAGGTCGGGATCAGCGACAGGTCGAAGGCGCTGGCGTGGTCGTTGTAGACCAGGAAGATCACGTCGGGGAGGTTCTCCCGCTGCCACTGCCTGGAGTACTCGTAGCCGTCGAAGACCGGCTTCCAGTAGGGCTCTTCGGTCTTGTGGTGGTCCATCGCCGCGCCGATCGCCGGCACGTGCGAGGTGAAGACCGCGCCGGTGACGACGGCGTGCTCGGCCGGTGGCGCCGAGTCGGCGTACGCCGCTTCGAGGACGGCGTGGTCGATCCGGTTGCCCTCGACGGAGCGGCCGCCGCCGACCATCATGTCGCGGTACTCCTGCTCGGTCATGCCGGTCATCGAGCCCGCCATCTGCTGGAACGAAAGCCCCAGCGTGGCACCCCACTTGGCGAGGAAGTAGATGTTGCCGCCCTCACGCATCGCGGCGTTGAGGTCACGGTCGAGCAGGGCCTGCTTCTGCTCCTCGCGCAGCGGCCACGCATCGAGGTAGGCGCGTTCGTCGGCGAGGTAGCTCGCGCGGTTCTCCGCGGTCATCAGCGACATGCAGAACTGGTTGAGGTGGTACCCCTTGGCGGACTGCTCGGCGTCGAAGACGGTCGTCCCCGGGACCAGCTTGTAGGTCTTGTCCAGCGCCATGCCGGTCTCCAATCGTGCGGTGCGGGTCATTCGGTCAGTCGGCGTCCGGCCAGTAGAGGCGCATCGGGTTGGCGACCAGGAGCTTGTGCCGCAGCTCCGGCGTGGGCGCGATGTGCGGGACGAAGTCGACGAGCAGGCCGTCGTCGGGCATGTGGTCGGTGAGGTTGGGGTGTGGCCAGTCGGTGCCCCACAGCACCCGGTCGGGGAACTCCTCGACCACGCGGCGGGCGAACGGGACGACGTCGCGGTACGCCCGCTGTTCGCCGTCGAGGGCGGGCGGGCCGTCCGCCGACAGCCGTTCCGGGCAGGTGACCTTGCACCAGATGTCGGGCCGGGCGCGCAGGAGGTCGAGGAAGGCCTCGAAGTCGGGGCCGCGCGGGTCCGCGGTGACGTCGGGGCGGCCCATGTGGTCGACGACCAGCGGCACCGGGACGGAGAGTAGGAAGTCGCGCAGCTCGGCGAGGTCGGCGGCCTCGAAGTAGACGACGACGTGCCAGCCGTACGGTGCGATCCGTTCGACGACGTCGAGCAGGTCCTGCCGCGGCGCCGCGTCGACGAGTCGCTTGACGAAGTTGAACCGGACACCGCGGACGCCGGCCTCGTGCAGCTCGCGCAGTTCCGCGTCCGGGATTCCGGGCCGCACGGTGGCCACTCCCCGGGCCAGGCCGCCGGAGGCGCGCAGGGCGTCGACCATGGCCCGGTTGTCGGCACCGTGGCAGGTCGCCTGCACCACGACGTTCCGGGTGAATCCCAACTGGTCGCGCAGTGCGAAGAGTTGGTCTTTGGATGCGTCGCAGGGAGTGTACTTGCGCTCGGGGGCGTACGGGAACTCGGCGCCGGGGCCGAAGACGTGGCAGTGGGTATCGACGGCGCCCGCGGGCAGTTCGAACCGCGGGCGGCTCGGGTCGGCGTACCAGTCCAGCCAGCCGGGGGTCTTCTCGAAGGGCGTGGTCATCGGTCCTCGTATCGCAGTCCGAGCTCGGCCAGCGGGCCGCGCATGCCATAGATGTCCAGGCCGAGTTCGCCGGTCCGGAACCGGGCGCGCTTGCCCTCCTCGGCGGCCTCCCGCGTCGCCGAGGCCTCGGCGACCTCGGCTGCCCGCTCGCGCGGCACCACGACGACGCCGTCGCCGTCGGCCACCACGACGTCGCCGGGCCGCACCAGGGCGTTGGCGCAGATCACCGGCACGTTGACCGAGCCGAGGGTGGCCTTCACCGTGCCCTTGGCGTTGACGGCCCGGGCGAAGACGGGGAAGTCCATCCGCTCCAGGTCGGCCGTGTCGCGCACGCCGCCGTCGATGACCAGGCCGCGGGCTCCCCGGGCGCGGAAGGAGGTGGCGAGCAGCTCGCCGAAGAAGCCGTCCTCGCTCTCGGTGGTGCAGGCGGCGACCACGACGTCGCCCTCGCGGATCTGTTCGGCGGCGACGTGCAGCATCCAGTTGTCGCCGGGCTGCAGCAGCACGGTCACCGCCGTCCCGCACAGGCGGGCGCTCGGGTAGACCGGGCGCAGGTAGGGGCGCATCAGCCCGACCCGGCCCATCGCCTCGTGGATCGTCGCCACGCCGAACGCCGACAGCGCGGCGACGGCCTCGGGGTCGGCGCGGGTGATCGACGTGCGGACGACCCCGATCTCGGTGTGTTCCATGGTTCTTCTCCTGGGGTCAGCGATCGGCGGCGGCGAGGCGGCCGGCCGCGGCGAGGCGGGCGGCGAGCCGGGGGTGGACGCGCAGGGCATTGCCGGAGCGGACCGCGGTCCGCTCCTCGCCGGAGAGGTACGGGGTGGCGTCGACGTACCTCCAGGTGTCGTCGAAGTGGTGCCCGGTGTCCGGGTCGACGCCACGGACGGCGCCGATCATCTCGCTGGCGAAGAGGATCGCCCGGCTGGGGATCACCCGGGTGAGCAGGTCGATGCCCGGCTGGTGGTAGACGCAGGTGTCGAAGAGGACGTTGTCCAGCAGCTCCTCCGGGTCCGGCCGGCCGAGCGCCATCGCCAGGCCCCGGAACCGGCCCCAGTGGTACGGCACCGCGCCGCCGCCGTGCGGGACGACGAACCGCAGCGTCGGGAAGTCGGCGAACAGGTCGCCCTGGACCAGCTGCATGAACGCCGTGGTGTCGGCGTTGAGGTAGTGGGCGCCGGTGGTGTGGAAGGCCGGGTTGCACGAGGTGCTGACGTGGATCATGGCGGGGACGTCGTACTCGACCATCGCCTCGTAGAGCGGGTACCAGCTGCGGTCGGTCAGCGGCGGCGCGGTCCAGTGCCCGCCCGAGGGGTCGGGGTTGAGGTTGACGCTGACCGCGCCGAGTTCCTCGACCGCGCGGCGCAGCTCGGGCAGGCAGGTGGCGGGGTCGACGCCCGGCGACTGCGGCAGCATCGCGCCCATCGCGAAGCGGTCGGGGTAGAGCCGGCTGACCCGGTGGACCAGGTCGTTGCAGATCCGCGCCCACACCGAGGAGACCTCGAAGTCACCGATGTGGTGGGCCATGAAGCTGGCCCGCGGGGAGAAGACGGTCAGGTCGATGCCGCGCTCGTCCATCAGCCGCAACTGGTTGCCCTCGATCGCGCCGCGCAGGTCGTCGTCGGTGATGACCAGCTCGTCGGGGTCGGGCGCGTCGCCGGGGGTGCCGGCCGCCGCCACCTGCCGGTCCCGCCAGGCGGCCAACTGCGGTGGGGCGGTGGTGAAGTGGCCGTGGCAGTCGATGATCACGGGGGGCCTCCTGGTGGTCGTGCGGGGTCGTGGGCCGGGTCAGGCCCGGGTGCCGGTGGGCCAGCCGGTGTACTGCTCGGCGAGGTACCTGCGGCCGGCCCGGGTGCCCGCCACGTTGTCGAGCTCGCCGAGTCGGCGGCGCAGGTCGAAGGAGGTGTCGCCGGGCTCGGTGTGCAGCAGCCGGGTCATCCAGGAGGAGAAGTTCTGGGCCCGCCAGATCTGCTGGAGGGCGCGCGGCTGGTAGTCGTCGAGCGCGGTGTCGCCCTCGCCGCCGAGGGCCCGCAGCAGGACGTCGGCGAGGACCTTCACGTCGTGCAGCGCGAGGTTGAGTCCGCGGGCGCCGGTCGGCGGCACGGTGTGCGCGGCGTCGCCGGCGAGGGTCAGCGAGCCCCAGCGCATCGGCTCCTGGACGAAGGAGCGGAACCGCAGCACCGTCTTCTCCAGCACCGGCCCCTCGGTGAGGCGGAAGCCGTCCTGCCCGGCCACCCGGGCCTGGAGGGTCTCCCAGATCCGGTCGTCGCTCCAGGTGTCGACCAACTCGTCGGGGGCGCACTGGAAGTACATCCGCTGCACCGCGTCGGTGCGTTGGCTGATCAGCGCGAAGCCGTGCTCGGAGTGGGCGTAGACCAGCTCGGGCGCGCTCGTCGGGGCCTCGGCCATGATGCCGAACCAGGCGAACGGGTACTCCTTGCCGTGGCGCACCCGCCGGTCCTCGGGCACCAGGTCGCGGCACATGCTGCGCGAACCGTCGGCGCCGACCACGTACCGGGCCCGGATCTCGCGCCGGCTCCCGTCGGGCAGGGTGCAGCGGACCCGGGGGGCGTCGGTGGTGATGTCGAGGACCTCGGTGTCCTCGATCCCGAACAGGACCGTGCCGCCGTCGCGCTCCCGGGCGTCGGCCAGGTCGGTGAACACGTCGGTCTGCGGGTAGAGCCAGGTGGACGCGCCCACCAGCTCCTTGAAGTCGATGCGGTGCGGCCGTCCGCCGAAGCGCAGTTCGATGCCCTCGTGCTCGTGGCCCTCGCGCACGACGCGGTCGGACACGCCGGTCTCGACCAGGTCCCGGGCGACGTCGGCCTCGAGGATGCCGGCCCGATGGGTGGTGGCGATCTCCTGCCGGGTGCGGGTGTCGACGACGACCGTGTCGACCCCGGCGCGGCCGAGCAGGTGGGCCAGCATGAGGCCGGCCGGACCGGCTCCGACGACGGCGACGGGTACCGAGGTGACGGTGTCGGCGGTGGCCTCGGCCATGGGATCTCCTGAGCGGCTGCGCGGGTTCGGAACACCCCGAACGCTGGCATCCGCGACCTCCGCCGGTCAGCACCACTTCCGCCAGGCGGAAGTCCTCTCTGGAATCGCCGACTCAGACCGTCGCGCGGGCCCGTCGGCCGAGTTCGTCGGAGATGCCGTGCACGGCCCGCAGCAGCGGCTCCCGCAGGCCGCGGGCGCGGCTCGCGCTGCTCGCCGCGATGACGATCCCGAGCGCGGCGCCGACCGGGCCGGTCCGGCCGATCCGCACGGGTGCGGCCACCGCGACGGTGCTCTCCGAGAGCTGGCGGTCGCTCACGAAGACCTGCTCGCGACGGATCCGGTCCAGCTGGGCGCGCAGGGTCTTCGGGTCGGTGACGGTGTGCGGGGTCCAGGCCCGCAGCGGCGCGTCCAGCACGGCCTCCTGGATGTCGCCCGGCGCGTGCGCCAGCAGCACCCGGCCCATCCCGGTGGAGCCGGTCGGGAAACGCGAGCCGACCATGGTCACCAGCTCCACCGAGCGGTGCCCGGCGATCCGCTCGACGAAGACCAGCTCGGTGCCCTCGCGCACCGCGAGCTGGATGTTCTCGTGCGTCGCCTCGTACAGGTCCTGCATGAACGGCAGCGCCACGTCGCGCAGAATCTGGCTGCGCGGGCAGCCCGAGGCGATCTCCCAGAGCCGCAGCCCGACGTGCCAGGAGCCGTCCTCGCCGCGCTCCAGGGCGCCCCAGGCAGCCAGCTCGGCGACAACCCGGTGCGCGGTGCTCAGGGCGAGGCCCGTACGCTGTGCGATCTCCGACAGGGTCTGCGACCGGCAGTCGCGGCCGAACGTCGAGAGGACTTCGAGAACTTTTCCAGCCGCCGTGCTCCGGGTTGCGCTCACGCGGTCAGTGTCGCAGACAGGCATTGAGCCGCCCGTTCACCCGCCGTGGCAGCGGCCGCCCACAAGGAGAACGACGTGTCCCGAGAGATCACCGGTCTGTCCTCGATGGCGACCAGGCAGCTCCTGGCCGAGCTGTCCGACCATCTCCGACACTCCTACGGCGCGCAGGTGCGGTTCGAGTCGGCCGGCGGGGTCGAGGTCGCACGGCGGGTGCGCGAAGGAGCCGAGGGCGACCTGCTGGTGCTCGCCGAGGACGCGATGGCGGGGCTGGAGGGGGCGGGGCTGCTGGTCGGCGGCACGCTGCGTCCGTTGTGGGTCTCGCAGGTGGTCGCCGCTGTGCCCGAGGGGTCGCCGCTGCCCGCCCTCGCCTCGGAGTCCGACCTGCGGGCAGCCCTGCTGGCCGCACGGCGGATCGCGTACTCCACCGGCCCCAGCGGTACGGCGCTGGTCGAGCTGACGGCCCGGCTGGGTCTCGCCGCGGAGCTCGCACCGCGGCTCGTCCAGGCGCCTCCGGGGGTCCCGGCCGGCAGCCTGCTCGCCTCCGGCGGGGTCGAGCTGGCCTTCCAGCAGCACAGTGAGCTGATGGATCTGCCCGGCGTGGTCGTGGTCGGGCCGCTGCCCGGCGACACCGCGATCAGCACGACCTTCAGCGGGGGCGTGCTGGCCGCGTCAACCGAACCGGTCCGAGCGGCCGGGGTGCTCGACCTGTTCGAGGCCGAGGAGCTGTGGGCGACCGCGCGGGCCAAGGGCATGCGGGCCGTCCGGGACTTCGGCTGAAGCCTCCTCGGTTCCGGCCGGGGCGGACACCGCGCACGCCGGGAGATTCGGGCGGTCGGGGGCGCCGCGGCACCTCCCGGCCGCAATGGCGCGACCGGCAGCCTCCCTTCCGGCCCGGGCGTGCGTCATGGCGGACCAGGTGCGCCCCGAGCATCGGCGTCACCCTCCGGCGGCCGGTGTGGTCTGCCGCAGCCGACGCGACCTGACAGGACCGGCCATCGCGGATCAGCGGGCGATCCGGTGGTAGCCGGTGAGGAAGGAATGACGAAAGGGCCCTTCGGCCCGGGACGGACTCCGTGGTCCGTCCCGGGCCGAAGGGCCTTCGTGCCAGGGGGCCGGTCAGGCGTAGTGGCGGTAGACGGCCTGGGCCACGCAGGCCGGCTTCTCGCTGCCCTGGACCTCGACGGTGAAGGCCAGCGGCATCTGCACGCCGTTGCCCTTGACCTCCTCCACCGCGCCCACGGCTCCGTGCAGCCGGATCTTCGCGCCGACCGGGACGGGGCTGGGGAAACGAACCTTCTCCAGGCCGTAGTTGACGCTCATGGAGATGCCGGTGATGTCCAGCAGCTCGCCGAAGAGCGGGATGATGAGCGAGAGGGTGAGGTAGCCGTGGGCGATCGGGCCGCCGAACGGGCCGTCCTTGGCCTTCTCCGGGTCGGTGTGGATCCACTGGTGGTCGTCGGTGGCGTCGGCGAAGGTGTTCACCCGGTCCTGGGTGATCTCGCGCCACTCGGTGCGGCCGAGGTCGGCGCCGCCGAGGGCCTTGAGTCCGTCGATGCCGTGGGCGGTGGTGGGCATGGAAAATCCTTTTCCGTTGTGGACACGTGGTGTGACGGTGCGTCTGTCAGGACGCGGAGGGGTTCCCGGACGCATGCAGCTCGCGGACGGCGGCCTTGACGATCTTTCCGGTGGCCGTGCGGGGCAGGGTCTGCGCGAGCACCACCGACTTGGGGATCTTGTACTTGGCGAGCCGGCCCCACAGGTGGCCGAGGATGTCGTGCTCGTTGGCGCGAGCGCCGGCCCGCAGGACCACGACGGCGCGGCCGACCTCGCCCCAGACCGGGTCGGGCACGCCGATGACGGCGCACTCCTCGACGGCGGGGTGGGCGAGGATCGCGTCCTCGACCTCGGCCGGGTAGACGTTCTCGCCGCCCGACACGAACATGTCCTTCACCCGGTCGACGATGTAGGCGTAGCCGTCCGCGTCGGTGCGGGCGACGTCGCCCGTCCGCAGCCAGTCGCCGTCGGTGAACGCGGCCGCGGTCTCCTCCGGCCGGCCCCAGTAGCCGGTCATCACGTTGGGGCCCTGGACCAGGACCTCGCCGCGCTCCCCCGGCCCGGCGTCGCTGCCGTCGGGCCGGACGACGCGCGTGTCGGTGAAGAAGTGCGGCACCCCGGTGGAGCCGGCCTTGGCAGAGGCCTGCTCCTCGTCCAGGAAGAGGACGCCGGGCGACGCCTCGGTCATGCCGTAGCCCTGGCTGAAGGCCAGGCCGCGGTCGAGGTAGGCGGCGATGGTGCGGGTCGGCACCGGTGCGCCGCCGCAGTTGAGAGTACGCAGGCTGGAGAGGTCGGTGGTGGCCCAGCGGGGCCGGGCGGCCATCGCGTCGTACATCGTCGGGACGCCGAACATGTAGGTGACGCGCAGCAGTTCGATCGTCTCCAGCACCCGCTCGGGGTCGAAGGCCCCGTGCAGGACCACCCGGCCACCCTTGAGCAGGGTGGGCAGACAGGTCATGTTGAGGCCCCCGGTGTGGAACAGCGGCGCCACGACCAGGGTCACCTCGTCGCCGGCCAGGTCGGTGTCGACGAGGACGTTGACGCTGTTCCAGGTGATGTTCCCGTGCGAGAGCACCGCGCCCTTCGGACGGCCGGTGGTCCCCGAGGTGTACATGATCATGCAGGGGTCGTCCGGGGCGACGGCGAGATCCAGCGGCTCACCGGAGACGCCGGCGATCAGCTCCTCGTAGCCGGAGACGTCCTGGCCGGGTCCGTCGAGCGCGATCCGGTGCCGGACCCCGGCCTCCTCGGCCGCGGCCCGGGCGGCCCCGGCCTGCTCCGGCGCGTGGACGAGGACGGTGCTGCCCGAGTCGGCCAGGCTGTACGCCAGTTCCGGGGCGGCGAGGCGGGTGTTGAGCGGGACGAAGACGGCACCCAGGACTCCGGCGGCGAACAGGGTCTCCAGGAAGGCCGGGTGGTTGGGCCCCAGGTACGCGATCCGGTCGCCCCGCTCCACGCCCGACACCCGCAGGCCGTGGGCGAGTTGCAGGACGCGCTGGTGCAGCTCACGGTAGGTCCGGCTGCTGCCCTCGTGGACGACCGCGACCCGGTCGGGTGTCTTGCGGGCCCGGCGGGCGGGCCACGAGCCGATGCCTTGGTTCAGCACGGGTGCTCCTTCAGTCCGTGCGCAGCCCGAGCAGTCGGGCGGCGTTCTCCTTGAGGATCTTCGGCCGGACCTCGGGCTTGATGTCGAGTCGGGCGAAGTCCGCCAGCCACTGGTCGGGGGTGATGACGGGGTAGTCGGAGCCGAACAGGACCTTGTCCTTGAGCAGCGTGTTGGCGTAGCGCACCAGCTGCGGCGGGAAGTACTTGGGCGACCAGCCGGACAGGTCGATGTACACGTGTGGCTTGTGGGTGGCCACCGCCAGCGCCTCGTCCTGCCAGGGGAAGGACGGGTGGGCGAGGACGATCCGCAGCTCCGGGAAGTCCACCGCGACGTCGTCGACCAGCATCGGGTTCGAGTACTTCAGCCGGATGCCGCCGCCGCCCGGGACGCCGGCGCCGATGCCGGTCTGGCCGGTGTGGAACAGGGCGGGCACGCCGAGCTCCTCGATCGCCTCGTACAGCGGGTAGGCCAGCCGGTCGTTCGGGGAGAACGCCTGGATGCTGGGGTGGAACTTGAAGCCGCGGACGCCGTAGTCCGTGACCAGGCGCCGGGCCTCCCGCACCCCCGCACGGCCCTTGTGCGGGTCGATGCTCGCGAACGGGATCAGCGCGTCGGGGTGGGCGGCGCAGCTCTCCGCGATCTCCTCGTTGGAGATCCGCGGATGGCCGGTGGCGTGTTCGGCGTCGACGGTGAAGACCACGGCGGCCATCCGGCGTTCGCGGTAGTGCTCGGCCATCTCGTCGATGGTGGGCTGCCGGTGGCCGTGCGCCTTGAAGTACGCCTCGGAGGCCCCGAACAGCTCGGGGCTCAGTGCGCCGTGGCCGTCCTTGGAGATCTCGGCGTGGGTGTGCACGTCGATGGCGGTGAGCCGGTCGAGGTCGAGTGCGAGGTCGTGTGCGAGGTCGACCATGTCAGGCCTCCGGGGCCTTGGGCGCGGGGATGCCGTAGGTCTCGGGTTCGGCGCCGACGCCGCCCTGCCACTGCGCGGCGATGGCGTCGGCGCTCCAGCCGCCGTCGGCGAGGGCGACAGCCTTCTCCCGGGGGTGCGCCCACAGGGCGAGGCGGTCGCCGCCGATGCCGATGGCCTGGCCGGTGACGTCCTTGGAGTCGTCGGAGGCGAGGAAGGTGATCAGGGCGGCGACGTCCTCGACGGTGCCGAGTCCCTCCTCCTTTCGCAGCCAGTCGGGCAGCGGGTTGCCGGTGCGCTCGGCCTCCTCGATCACCGGGGCGAAGGCCGGGATGGTCCTGGTCATCTCGGTGGCGGCGACCGGGACGACGGCGTTGACGGTGATGTCGGCGCGGGAGAGTTCCATCGCCCAGGTGCGGGCCATCGAGACGATGCCGGCCTTGGCGGCGGCGTAGTTGGTCTGGCCGAAGTTGCCGCGCTGGCCGGCCGGGGAGGAGATCAGGACGAGCCGGCCGCCGGTGCCCTGCTCGCGCATGCGGATCGCGGCGGCGCGGGCGCAGGTGAAGGTGCCGCGCAGATGAACGCGGACGACGTCGTCGAAGTCCTCGTCGGTCATCTTCCACAGCACCCGGTCGCGCAGGATACCGGCGTTGGTGACCAGCACGTCCAGGCTGCCGAACTCCGTCACGGCGGTGTCGACCAGCAACTGGGCGGCCTCGCTGTCGCCGACCGCGGCGACGGCGCCGGTGGCGCGGCCACCGGCGGCGGTGATGGTGGCGACGGCGGCATCCACGGTTGCCCGGTCGACGTCGTTGACGACGACGGCCGCGCCGGCCGCGGCGAGGGCCTGTGCGTACGCGAGTCCGAGACCGCGGCCGCTGCCGGTGACGACGGCGACCTTGCCCTGGAGATCCATGAGGGTGCACCTCTCGTGGGAGTGATGGGAGGGGATGGCGCCAGGATCGACAGGAATCCTGATGAATGGCAGTCTCGTCAATCATCAGGATTCCTGTCAATGCCCTAGGCTTGGCCACGCCGCCGCACCGACGGCGCTCGGCGAAGGGAACGAGATGGACCGACCCGCAGTGACCGGCACCTCGCTGCTGTACCTGGTCAAGAGGACGGAGCTGGCGGTGCGCGCACGGCTCGACGAGCTGCTCAAGCCCGCCGGCATCACCGCGCTGCAGTACACGGCGCTCACGGTGCTGGAGCGGCACGACGGCATCTCGGCCGCCCAGCTGGCCCGCGACTCCTTCGTCACCGCCCAGTCGATGGCCGACATGATCCGCACCCTGGAGGGACGCGGCCTGATCCGTCGCGAGCCCAACCCCGGCAACCGCCGCGAACGCCTCGTGCTGCTCGCCGAGCCGGGCCGCCACCTGCTCGCCGAGTACGCCGCCTCGACCCGGGAACTGGAGGCGCGCATGGTCGCCGGACTCACCGCCGAGGAGGCCGACCGCTTCCGCGAGTCCCTGAACACTGCCTGGCGCGCCCTCTCGTGAACCGGGGCGCACGCACATCCGACTGACGACCGTTCACGGAAGCCGCGGCTGCCCGGACGAGCAGTGCGGACTCCCGGCTCGCTCAGTTCGACCGCAGCGCGGGGGCGCTGCTACGGGGACGGTCGCCGACTGCTTGTGGCGCCGGACGACCTGCAGTGGGCCGACGCCGCCGCCCTGCTGCTGTTCGGGCGCCTGGCCCGGCGTGCCCGGCACGAGCCGCTGCTGCTCATCGGCACCTACCGGGACGTCGAACTGCCCGACGGCCACCCGCTGCCGGATGCCGAGGTGGTGGTGCTCGGCGGTCTGGACGTGACGGACGTCGGAACGCTGCTGGCCCGGTACGGGCCGCCGGCGGCGGCCGAGACCGCCGCCCTGGTGCACCGCCGGACCGGCGGCAACCCGTTCTTCGTCCAGCAGGTCGCCCGGCTGCTCGCGGCGCGGGAGAGCAGGCCACCCACCCCGAGGGCCGGGGAGGCTGGGTCTGACGGGCAACCAGTCAGGGGACTCGCCAGGGACCACACGTTGCAACACGGCCGTCCCGGAGGCATCTTCCGGCGAGCGGACAGCGCGGGCTGTCTACCGGCTGACGTGCAGCGATGGCTATCGCCGGGCGACTGGGGGTCAAGTGGGTTCGGGGTCATTGGGTGTGCGACCTCCGGGTGGCGGTGGGCCTCCTCTGGTGTTTCGGCGCGGCGTCAGTAACATGAGTCCTCCTCATGTTCTCCGTCGGGAGGCTGCCATGCCGAACCGTTTCGACCTGCCGGCGGGGTTCCGCTGGGGTGCCGCCACCGCCGCCTACCAGATCGAGGGGGCGGTGGCCGAGGACGGCCGCGGCCCGTCCGTCTGGGACGTCTTCGCCGCCCGCCCCGGCGCCGTCCGGGACGGGCACACGGGGGCGGTGGCCTGCGACCACTACCACCGCTACCCCGAGGACATCGCCCTGATGAAGGGTCTCGGGCTGGACGGCTACCGGTTCTCGATCGCCTGGCCCCGGGTGCTGCCCACCGGCGCGGGCGCGGTCAATCCCGCCGGTCTCGCCTTCTATGACCGGCTGGTGGACGCCCTGTTGGAGGCGGGCATCACCCCGCTGCCCACCCTCTTCCACTGGGATCTCCCGCAGGCGCTGGAGGATGACGGCGGCTGGCTCAATCGCGACACCGCGTACCGCTTCGCCGAGTACGCGTCGGTGGCGGCGGACCGCCTCGGCGACCGCGTCCCGGCCTGGATCACCCTCAACGAGCCCTTCGTCCACACCGTCTTCGGCTACGCCCTGGGCACCCACGCCCCCGGCCGCACCCTGATGTTCGAGGCGCTCCCGACCGCTCACCACCAGCTCCTTGCCCACGGCCTGGCAGCCTCGATCCTCCACGAGCGCGGCCTGGAGGTGATGCTCTCCAACAACCTCACCCCCGTCGAGCCGGCCTCCCCGGACCCCGCAGACGTGGCCGCCGCCGAGGCCTACGACACCCTCCACAACCGCCTGTTCACCGACCCCGTCCTCCTCGGCCGCTACCCCGACCTCTCCGCCCTCGGCGTCCCCGACGACATCTTCGGTGCCGTCCACCCGGGTGACGTGGACCTCATCCACACCCCCGGCCTCGACGGCCTCGGCCTCAACTTCTACAACCCCACCCGCGTCGCCGCCCCCACCGAGCCGGGCCTGCCCTTCGACCTGGTCGACATCCCCGACGTCCCCCACACCGCCTTCGGCTGGCCCGTCGTTCCCGACGCCCTCCGCCAACTCCTCCTCGACTTGAAGGAGTTGTACGGTGCCGCCCTCCCGCCCATCACCATCACCGAGAACGGCTGCTCCGTCACCGAGTCCACCACCCCCGACCAGCCCCGCATCGACTTCCTGGCCGCCCACCTCGACGCCCTCGCCCAGGCCGTCGCCGAGGGCGTCGATGTCCGTGGCTACTACGCGTGGTCGCTGGTGGACAACCTGGAGTGGGCGGAGGGGTTCAGTCAGCGCTTCGGTCTGGTCCACGTTGACTTCGAGACGCAGCGCCGCACGCCGAAGGCCTCGTATGCCTGGTACCGAGACCTGATCGCTGTCCATCGGGAGCGGTTCACGAAGTAGGCGGGCGATCGAATCTCGTAACTCCCTTGCCAGCTGCCCGGCTTGCGGAAAGTTGGTGACTCGCAGTTAAGGCCTCACTGTAGTGACAGCCTGTTCGACGGGCTGAGGCACTCTCGCAGGCTTTCGGGGGCCGGACGGAACGTTCTGCTGCAACCGCTACGGCAACCCGACCGTACGCTCGCTGGAGACCGCGGTGGCCGACCTCGAAGGCGGCGCGGACGCCATCGCCACCGCCTCGGGCATGGGCGCGATCAACACCGTCCTGCTCGCCCTGCTGCGCTCCGGCGACCAGGTGATCGCCCAACAGAGCCTGTACGGCGGCACCTTCGCCATGCTCGCCGACAACACCTTCGCGACGCCGCTGCTCTGCCGGCCCGTCGAGTACGGCGCGGACGTCGTCATCCACGAGCCGGTGACGGGCGCCGACCGGGTGACCGGAGCCGCGAGCGCAACACGGTGAGGGCACCGTCGGCGTCCCCGCCGGCCGCGACTTCACCGAATTCGCGATTGCGGCACCGAACGGATCCATCGCAACGATCACGTCCACCCGCCGCCCTCACCCTCAGTGGTGTCCGGATCCGAGGTACGGGGTCAGCGGGGTTTGGGGCGGGCGGCGAGGAGGGCGATGTCGTCGTCGGTGGTGGTGCCGTGGGTGGTGGGGCCGGGTGGGGCGAGGGCGTGGAGGACGGCGTCGAGGAGGTCGTCGAGGTCGCCGGTGGCGGGGAGGCGGAGGGCGGCGAGGCGGGCGAGGGAGGCGTCGATGTCCTCGTCGCGGCGTTCGACCAGGCCGTCGGTGTAGAGCAGGAGGGTCTGGTCGGGGGTGAGTGGGTGGGTGGTCTGCTCGTAGCCGCCGAGGCCGGTGCCGAGGGGTGGGCCGGTGGGCACCTGCAGGAGTTCGGTGGCGTGGTCGGGGGTGATGAGGGCGGGCGGCAGGTGGCCCGCGCTGGAGAGCGTCCAGCGGCCGCGGCCGGGGTCGGCGAGGACCAGCAGACACGTCGCGGGCCGGGCGGTGTCGTTGGCGGAGATGACGTTGTCGAGTTGGCGCAGGATCCGGTGGGGCGGCAGGTCCATGCCGGCGACGTCGCGCAGGGTCGAGCGGTAGTGGCTCATGTCGACGGCGGCCTCGACGCCGTGTCCCATGACGTCGCCCATCGCGAGCAGGGTGCGGCCGAACGGTAGCCGGACCGTCTCGTACCAGTCGCCGCCGACCACCGAGCTGGTGCCGGAGGGCAGGTAGCGGGAGGCGAGGAGGAGGTTCTGGTGCGGGTTGCCGGGTTCGGTGAGCAGGGCCCGCTGGAGTTCCAGGGCGATGCCCTGGGAGCGGGTGTAGCGGCGGGCGTGGTCGATGGCGGCGGCGGCGCGGGCGGCGAGGGCGCCGAGGAGCGCGGCCTCGTCCGGGGTGAACGCGGGGGTGGCGGCGCTGCGGCCGAGGGTGAGCAGGCCGACGAGCCGGTCGTGGGTGGCGAGCGGTAGGACGAGGAGGGAGGTGATCCCGACCGGGCTCGCGTCCTCGGGGCCGGGTTCGGTGAGGACCGCACCGCCACCGGCGAGGCTGCGGGCGGCGGCCGAGCCCTCCCCGTGGCGGACGGACTCGCCGGGCCGGATCGACTCGCCGAGGGCGGCGCGCAGGGCGGGGACGGCGTCGACGGCCGCGCGCTGCAGGCGCAGGGGCGCGCCGTGTCCGGGCCGGGCCGGGTCGGCGTCGGGTGGCAGGACGTCGATGGTGGCGAGGTCGGCGAAGCCGGGCACGGTGAAGGCGGTGAGCTCGGCGCAGGTGGTGGAGAGGTCGAGGGTGGTACCGATCCGCTCGGCGGCGGCGTCGAGCAGGGCGAGCCGGGCGCGGGCCTGTTCGAGCTCGTGGAGCCGGCCGCGGGCCGGGGCCGGGTCGTCGAGGACGACGACGATCACGCCGGTGGTCCGCCCGGCGTGTTCGAGCGGTCGGTAGCGCACCCGCAGGCCGGGTGGGACGGGGGAGCCGGGGCCCTCGGGCCCGCCGGTGGCGTGTTCGCGGTCGTGTCCGTCGGCGAGGACGCGGCGCAGGGTGGGTGCGGCGCCGGCGAAGGGGGTGGCCTCGGCGGGGCGGCCGAGCAGGTCGGCGCGGCGCAGCCCGGTGGCGGCGGCGAAGGCGGTGTTCAGGTACTGCCAGCGCAACTGGTCGTCGAGCAGGGCGACGCCGACCGGGGCGGTGGCGAGCAGGTCGCGGAGCAGGTCCGGGCTGTTGCCGTCGCGGTCGGTGTCGCTCTTGTCCTCGGGCAGCGAGCCGAGGCTCGCGGCGTGGGCAGCCGCCGCCGCGAGGGGTCGGGGCGCCGGTGTCGCGGGCGGGGCGTCTTCTGCGCGGTTGCCGTGCCGGAACTGCATAGGCCCATGATCACGCGCCCGGGCGCGGCACGCCCACAAGTGGGTGAAACCTTGACCGGCCGGAGGCCGTGTTGTAGTCGTGGCCGGAGCCATTTGCGTGTGCGTGCACATAAATGTATGGTGCGTGCACACGCACACATCAAGCCCCGGGGACGCCCCGGAGAGCCCGAGGAGAGACCACCATGGACACCGCCGCCACCCCGATCGTCCTCATCACCGGCACCTCCTCCGGGATCGGTCTGGCCGCCGCCGTCGCCGCCGCCCGCGCCGGGTACGGCGTCGTCGCCACCATGCGCGACACCGGACGGGCCGGGGCTCTGCACCGCGCCGCCACCGAGGCGGGCGTCGACGGGCGGATCGAGGTCGAGCAACTGGACGTCACCGACCCGGAGTCCGTCGCCGCCTGCCTGGACACCGTCCTCGCCCGGCACGGCCGGCTCGACGCCGTGGTCAACAACGCGGGCGCCGGATTCGTGGGCACCATCGAGCAGGACGGGATGGCGCCGGTGCGGGCCGCCATGGAGGTGAACTACTTCGGCGTGGTCGAGGTCACCCGGGCCGCGCTGCCGCACCTGCGGGCCACCGGCGGCCGGGTGATCACCGTGACCAGCGTCGGCGGCGTGGTCGGACAGCCCTTCAACGAGGCGTACTGTGCGGCCAAGTTCGCCGTCGAGGGCTTCATGGAGTCGCTGGCCCCGGTCGCCGCCACCGTCGGCGTGCACGTCACCGTCGTCGAACCGGGCGCCGTCGCCAGCGAGTTCGTCGGCAACCAGGCCCTCGACCTGCCCGCGCTGACCGCTGCGGCCGGACCGTACGCCCCCGCCCTGGAGGCCTACATCGACCGGACGCTGAAGGCCTTCGGCCAGGCCCAGACCCCGGAGGCGGCGGCGGAGCCGATCGTCGCGGCGCTCACCGCCGAGCGGCCGCCGCTGCGGGTGCAGACCTCCGAAACGGCTCGGGCCTTCGCCGGTACCAAGCTGGCCGACCTGGACGGCTCGGCGGTGCGGGGGATGACGGGCGCCTGGGTGGTCTGACGGGCGATGGGGTCGAGTGGCGGGCTGGCGGGCTTGGCCGGGTGGCGGGATTCGGTGGGTCGGTGGGTCGGTGGGTCGGCCAGGCACGGCCTTGGGTAGCGCGGGTTCGGCAGTCGGGGCGGGAACGGAATGATCACCGGTCATACTTGGGCGGCGGCGCCCGACACCGGACGCCGCGGGCCGTGCCAGGCCCGCCCTGCCCTGCCTTGCCTGCGTCACGCCCTGCCCGCCCGCTTCGCCAGCCGTCCCGCCCACACCGGAGGAACCGATGAGCCGCCACCTGTCGACCCACCGCCCGGCGGCCGGGGCCCCGGCAGTGCCGTGGAACCGGCAGCGGCTGCGCAGCAACAACGAGTGGCTGCTGCTCGAACTGCTGCGCACCGGTGGCGGCTCCTCGCGGGCCCAACTCGCCCGGGACACCGGTCTGTCCAAGCCCACCGTCTCCGCCGCCCTGGCCGCGCTGGAGCAGGCCGGGCTGGTCCGCGAGGCCGGCCGGTTCGCCCCCGAGCGCGGCCGCACCGCCGTGCTGTACGAGGTCGACCCGACGGCCGGGCACGTGCTCGGGGTGGACATCGGTCGGGCCCGGTTGCGGGTCGCCGTCGCGGACCTCGCCGGGACGGTCGTCGCCCGCCGGGACGTGGCCAACCGGGGCCGCTCGGCGAACGCCGTCGCCGACGCCGTGGTCGCCGCCGCCCATGAGGCCATCGCCGAGGCGGGCCTGGCCGCCGCCGACATCGGGCACGCGGTGATCGGCACCCCGGGCGTGTGGGACGAGGAGCGGCGCGGCGTCCGCTACGCCACCAGCCTGCCCGGCTGGGGCCGGCCCGGCCTGTTCGACCGGATCGGGGAGGGCCTGGGGACGGCCGTCACCGTCGCCAACGACGCCAACCTGGCCGCGCTCGGCGAGTACACCCTCGGCGCCGGCCGGGGCAGCCGGATGTTCGCCTACCTGCTCGTCGGTACCGGCCTGGGCGTGGGCGTGGTCAAGGACGGCGAACTGCTGCTCGGTGCACACGGCGCGCTGGGCGAGATCGGCCTGGTCCCGCTGCCCGCCCGCCCCGGCGAGCCCGTGGCGACCATCGAGCGCGAGGCCGCCGCGGACGCCGTGGTGCGCACCGCCCAGGACCTCGGGATGGGCGGCGCGCCCACGGCGAAGCAGGTGTTCGAGCGGGCCCGGGCCGGTGATCCGGCGGCCGTCCGGGCGGTCGACCACGAGGCCGGACAACTCGCCTACGCCGTCGCCGTGTTGTCCGCTGTACTGGACCCGGACCTGGTGGTCCTCGGCGGCGGCATCGGCAGCAGCGCGGACCTGCTCCTGGAACCGCTGGAGCAGGCCCTGCACCGGATCACCCCGATGCGCCCGACGCTCGCGCCGAGCCTGCTGGGGGAGGAGGCGGTGCTCCTCGGTGCGGTCGCCACGGCCCTGGAGACCGCGCGCCCCGAGGTCTTCGAGCGCCGGACGGCGGGACTGCCGTAGGGCTCCCGGCAGAACGACCCGCTTGTGCCTTGGAACGGCGGCTCCCGGCGGGTGCGATCAGGTTCCGGCGATGCTCCGGCCCGGCATGGGCTCCGCGAGCGCGGCCCGCCGGGCGGGTGCGCCGAAGGAGTCGGCGAAGTACTGCGTCTCGTGGACCACGTGCTGGTCGGCGAACTCCATGATGCTCACCGAGTACGAGGGCACACCGTCGTAGGTGATGATGCATTCGCTCACCCATAGATGTGCCTGTCCGGTGATCCGTTGCACGCTGAAGTGCCGGTCGGCCGGATGTCCGCCGCGTTGCGCCGCAATCGTCGCGCGGCCCCGGAACCGCTCACCTGACTGCGGGTAGTCCAGGATCGCGTCCGGGGCGTAGATGGCGTGCTCGGCTTCGGTGTCCCCGCGTTCCGAGGCCCGCCAATGCTCCTCGATCGCCGTCCTGGTCCGGGAGTCAGCGTCCATGGCGCCGCCCTTCCGTAGTGGGTGACAGCCCGGGCACTCCGGTCCACGGCCGGCCCGGTGGCCGGAATGCACCCGGCGTGCGCCGGCGTGGGCTGAGGTCGACCGCGCGCTGCCGATGTAACCAACGGTAGCCGGATGGCTCCTTCCACGTGACAGTTTGCACGCGGATCGCCCGGACGCCCCGCAGCTGCGGGTTGCCGCGCTCCGGTGTTGTCCCCCTGTCGGGACGGCCGGTGGTTGGGCGCAGCGTGACGGCCGCCCGGCGAATGGCGACGCTCGGTAGTCAGAAGATCTCGATCCGCCAACGAGCGGGCGATGCTTGTGCGGATCGCGTGTCGGCTCTGCTTGAATCACGCACCTCACCCAAACGGAACGGAGCGTTCTTCACCCATGCCTTCACGGATACGCGGGCACCGGCGTGCCGGCCTGGCCGGATTCGCCGGACTCGTCCTCACCGTCGGTCTGGCGCTGACCGGTTGCGACCCGTCGGCCGCCGACGGCGGCGCCAAGGCGTCGCCCTCGGCGGCCGCCACGGCCACCGCCCAGGTGACCCCGCCGGCGGCACCGCCCGCCGCGCCGGCGAGCTCGCCGGCCGCGCCCCCGGTCAGCACGCCGCCGGCCGCACCCGGCTCCGCGCCGAGCACGCCGGCCGCCCCGGCGCCGGCCGCACCCAGCAGCCACGCGCAGTCGCCCGCCCCCAAGACGCCGCAGCCGAAGATCACCACCGCCCAGCCGCCGACCGACCCGGAGCCGCAGCAGACCGCGGCAGCCGGCGGCGGTGCGGAGTGCGAGATCCGCTCGAACGCGGGGAACTGCTACGCGGCCGGGCAGTTCTGCCGCAACGCCGACCTCGGCAGGAGCACCCATGATGCCAACGGGCGGATGATCTACTGCCGGATGGTGAGCGGCAAGCCGCACTGGCAGGCCTGAGCGGGCGGGCAGCGGACCTGGGCGGGTGCGGGGGCCGGGGGTCCGGCCCCCGCACCCGTCGGGCTGCGGCCGAGGGCCCGGGCAGCCGGGTGGTCCGGGGCGGCCAGGTGACGGGTGGTCCGGGCCGGGACGGTCAGTTCGGTCGGTCGAGGGTGTCCCAGAACAGGTGCTCGTGCGCCTGGAGCAGCAGACCGTACTCGCGGGCCGCGGCCAGGGGCGGTCCGTCCAGCGGGTCCGGCCCGAGGGCGTCGGCGGCTTGCTGTTCGAGAGCGGTGGCGGGCTGGGCGAAGAAGTCGAAGAACGCGCAGGCCTGGTCGGGGAGGCCGTAGTGGCCACGTTGGGCCTGGGCGATGGTGGCGCAGTAGCCGCCCCAGAGCGCGTAGTCAGGTGTCCACCTCTGGATGCGGATGCGCTCCGCTGATCGGAGTGTGGAGCCATGGCGAGCGAGGTGAAGTACCTGGATCTTCTCCTTCGGAAGTCCCAGGTGGTTCGGGGAACCGCCGCGCGCGACATCTTGTCCCTGAAGTCCCAGGAGAGTCAGGGGCGGGCTTGGGGCAAGCGGAACGGTTACACGATCCGCCGCGTCTTCCGCGAGAACCTGTCCGCCTACAAGGCCGGGGTCAAGCGTCCGGAGTTCGACGAGGCGGTGCAGGCCAAGGCGGTTGATCGGGACGCGGGAAAGTGGCTCGGCACACCGCCGGATGGGCTGAAGGTCACGAAGAAGGCAAGCTGAAGGGCAGCAAGCGCTGGCCCATGATCGAGCGAATCTACGACGAGGCGGCGCAGGGGAAATCACAGCGGAAGATCACGCTGGGACTGACAGCTGACGGATGGACGGGCGCACGTGGGGCCCCGTGCGAGTCAGCACCGTCGGCAAGATCCTCAGGAGCCCGGTCTACCTCGGATGGCGGATCGTGAGCGTGAGGGGAAGGCCGCAGATCTACGGGCTGCCGCGTAGTGGACGACCTGCACCGGCGCCTGATCAGGATCGGGCTGGATGCCCTCGCCGAGGATTACGGCTACGCCCTCGCGGGCGGTTACGCCGTCCAGGCGCACCGCATCGTGGACCGGCTGAGCGACGATGTCGACCTGTTCGCGCCGATAGACCGGGCGGCGAAGGAGATGCCGGCCGCTGTCGCGCGGGCTGCCGCGGCGTACGAGGCCGCCGGGTACACGGTCGAGATCGCGCAGCAGGTGCCCACCGACGCTCGCATGAACGTCACCGACCCGGCCACGGGATTCCAGAGCAAGGTCGAGCTGTCGAGGCAGCGTCAATCCGCTCGCACACGAGGGCTACTGGCAGTCGTCGTCCGCACCTGCCTTCGCAGCCTGTGCGGTGACCAGGCGTGTCTGGGCACTCGGTGGATGCGTGTGGACGTGCCTCGCTCCGGTCAGCCGGTCGCTCCGACGGTCTTCTTCTTCTGGAAGGGGGCGGTCTCCTGTCCGAGTACGTCGTCGATCCTGTACGCGGTACTGGAGACGTGCTCGCCAAGGGCTACCAGGTGGAACTCGTTGTTCTTGAAGAAGTGGAAGAGCGTGACGGTTGCCTTCCCGGCCACCCCGGCGCTGGAGTGGCGGACGTTCACCTTCTCGCCGTCGACCACGTGGTTCCCGCTGTCCTTGCCCTTTCCGTCGTACGCGTCATTGAGCGCCTGGCCCAGCGCGGTGTGGCGCCCGATATCGATGTACAGCTTCAGGTCGGTCTGAGCATCCGTCTGCTTGGCGTACTTCTTCAAGGCGGTTGTCGGCATGCCGACTCCTCAGGAACTTGGTGCGATCCACAGATCCGCACGCGGCTGAACTCCTGTCGAACCCCGTTGCCCGACAGGAGCATTGGGAGGTTCTTATGATTCCCTGGACCCGCCCGGGTTGGTAGGGCACGGCGGTCGGGTGACCGGATACCGGCCACCCGCCTCCTCGCCACAACCTCCCTGTACTGGCGGGGAATACGGCCGTCAGTGCCCGGGTAGGCCGGGACGGCCCGGGCTTCTGGCCCTGTTGGTGCCGCGCAGAACGGCCGAGAGCAGCCTGGGGTTCACCCATAGCAGTGAGCTGCAAGCGCATCCCCTGCTTCTCCAGCCCCGACCTCACCTACGACGGCAAGACGCTCGGCGCAGGCGAACCCCGTCCGCGAACCTCGCCCGCCTCTTCAACACCACCATGGCCATCGTCGCCGGGCTACCGCTGACGACCCTTGCGCAGCCCGACCGCGCCAGCAGCGCCTGCCCGGCGGCTGGGGCAGGCTGCTCCTGCGTCAGTCAGGTCAGAGCGGAGATCGCCGAAGCGAGCGGAGCGACCGCCGTTGGCCGCCTCTGGCCGACGATCAAGCTCATGCCCTGGCCGGATGATTCAGCGGCAGCGGCACAGTTCCCATAGAGCCGAGGGCTATGGCCTGCCGAAGCCGCCCTCGGCTGATTCATGTGGATCGTCGGATGCACTCTCCGGGCCGGAGGCAATCTGGCATGATCATGCGGTGACTGATGCCTCGTCAGGCCCGCTGTCCACCGCGGCCGCGACGCTACTGCCGTGGGCGCGGCAGGCTGGCCTGGTAGCCGATGCCCGCGAGGAGCGGCGTCTTGCCGCGATGCGACTGGAGGTCCTGGCTGCCAGCGCCCTGCCGCGGGGTGACGCGCAGGACGTGGCGCTGGCGGCCCAGTGGGCGGCGTTCATCTGCTGGCTGGACGACCAGATCGGCCGGCGGGACCTGGGATCGGTACCCGGTGAGTTGGAGCGGTTCACCGCACCTCTGCGCCACGTGCTCGCACGCGACGGAGAGGGGGCCACCGCAGCGAACGGGCACGCGGTGGTGCTGGCATGGCTGTGGGAGCGCACGGCCGCTGGCATGCCGGCTCGCTGGCGGGAGCGCCTCGCGGCGGACTACACCGACTTCCTGAGCACCTGTGAGGAGGGGGTGGCCGTGCGCCGGGCCGGGGTAAGGCTTCCACTGGCGGACCACAACCGGCTGCGACGCCGCACGATCACCCTGCTCCCCATGCTGGACATTCTGGAACGCACCGGCCATGCCGACCTGGTGGAGGATCCCCGGGTGGACAGCCGGCTGTGGGACCTACGCTGGGCGGTGGCCGATGTCGCCGACTGGGCGAACGACCTGGCCTCGCAGTCCGACGACGCGGCCGCCGGCCAGGACAACCTTGTGACGCTCGTCGCCCGCCGGGATGGAATCTCAACAGCCTTGGCCGCGCGTTGCTGCGATGCTTGACGAGCGCCGTGCGAACTTCGCGGCCACGGCGGCGACCCTGCGCGCGACACCCGACCTGGCCGAGCACGAGGTCGTGGGGCTCCGCCGCTACGTGGACCTGGTGGAGACGTTCATGACCGCCACCCTGCACTGGCTGGCCGTCACCGGGCGCTTCACCCCCGAGCCCGCACCACCTGGCAGTGCCGCAGCCCTGACCGCCAGCTCCGCGCGCGACCCGCGATCGACGATAGAGAACGGAACGCCATGAGGCCCGTCCCGATATCCGCGCGCCTGCCCTGCTGGCCCCGTACAGCATTTCCCACGACCCTCGCGCCTGCCACCGCCCGCCTTCGCGCTCATCTCCTGGCCCGGGTCGAGCCGGACGGGACGGTCCGCGACCCTTGCCGCAGCCGGGTCCTGGAGTCCGCGTTGCTGCTGGCCCTGCTGGACCGCACCCGTCTGGAGCCGTCCGCCCGTCTTCGCCTGGCCCACTACCTCGGCGCGCACCGTGACTCCCCGAGACCGCTGGACCGTCTGCTGGCCAGGGCCGCCCTTCACGAACGACCGGCCGAGGCCGATTTACCGGACGTCGACCAGTTCCTCGCCCAGGCCCCGGACTTCACCGCCCCCCGCAGACGCGCCCTCCTGCACGCGATCCTCCTGCTGCTCGGCGCGATCCCTACCGCCGAACTCCCCCCGCCCGAAGCGTTCTCCCAGCGCGGTCTGCACTCATGGGCGCGGGTCCAGGTCACCGCGGTCAAGGCCGTCCTCGCCCACGCCCACGGACGACCGAACCTGATCGACGACCAGGACCTCGACCTGCTGCGCTCCACCCAGCACCCCGGGGAGGTGTGGGAGGGAAACCTCCTCATCCACCTCTGCGTCCTGCACGCCCTGGCCCCGCTGCCCGATCACGATCAGCTGACCGTCGAGGGGATTCGCACCGCTCTCCGCCACCAACGCGCCGACAGCGGAGTGCCGTTCATCTGCGACGAGGACACCTGGCTCACCGCCAACGCGGCGTCGCCCCGCTGATCGCCCCGATGGTCGACCTGTCCGTCGTCGGCCTCCTGGTCGTTCTCCATCACCTCGCCGCCACCGGCACCGACCCCGCCCAACTCCGTCCGGCCACCCGCCTGATGCACCTGTGCGGCCTGCTCACCCTTGCTCTCAACACCTCCGAGCCTGTCCTCGCCGGGCACTACGGACGCGCCCTCTTCGACACCGTCGCCCCCGCCGAGCCGGAGGGGACCAGGGAGTTGAGTAGTCACCAGGGGTGAGGGAGCCCCCGGTGTGCCACCCGTGATTCGGCTCTCGTCCGCAACCGAGAACGGCCCTGCCTGCGCAACGGGGGCCCCGCGGCCACGCCGGGGCGGTGGTGAGGTGGAACGGCTCTCATCAGGGCTTGGACGGGTACCCGCCGACATCTCATACCGGACGGCGGGCTTCCAACCGAGCATTCACCTACTCGAAGGGAACTGCTTTGGAAGGCGACCACAGGAGAGAGTTCCACGCGTCGAGTGAAGCGGTCGGGAGCTTCTACGACCACATGGGGGTGCTCTTCGCCTCGATCTTCGGAGAGAACATCCATGTCGGTATCTGGGACACTGGCGACGGGTCGTCGATGTTCGCAGCCCAGACCCGCCTGACCGATCGCCTGACCGACCTTCTGCGGCTCCAGAGCGGCCAGTACCTGCTCGATGTGGGCTGCGGGACGGGTCGTCCCGCAATGAGACTCGCCGAACGCGCGCAAGCCCGGGCGCTCGGAGTGAGCATCAGCTCCTCGCAGGTGCAGAGCGCCATCGCGAAGTCCCGCGACGCCGGCCTGTCGGCGCAGTTGGAGTTCATCCATGTCGACGCCATGAACCTGCCGTGCGAATCCGAGACGTTCGACGCCGCGTGGGCCGTGGAGATGCTGTTCCACGTGCCCGACCGCCTCCAGGTCCTGCGGGAGATCCACCGCACGCTCAAACCGGGGGGCCGGGTTGTCCTCGCAGAATTCGTCGAACGAGAGCAGCTGACGGGCGAGGAACGGGACCTCCTCACAAAGGGATTCGCGTTCTCGTCCCTCCTGCACCCCGGGAACCACGGCGACGCGCTCTCCCAGTCCGGACTCGAAGTGATCCAGGCCCACGACGTCACCGAGCAGACCAGGCCGAGCATGAGCTGGCTCCAATCCCGATACAGCGCGGACAGGGAGCGCCTGGCCGACCACTATGGGCCGGACTTCGCAGCCCAGATGGACCAGCTCCTACCAGCCGGACTGTCCATCTACACGGAAAAACTCGGCTACGTGATCGCCGAAGCCCGCCGCCCCACCCGTTGAGTCCGAAGCCACCCACCCGACCGGCTGTGACGGCCTGAGCAAGACACACCGACCCGGCAGGCTGCGCCGGCCACAGGGGTCCGGCTGCCGAGGCCGACGCGCCCTGGCTATCGGCCGCGTCCGCCCTCCGTCCCGCATTCACGCGGCCGTCTCCGTCCTGGCGCGGGTGAACAGCCCTGGTTCCACCTCGACCAGCACCCCGTCCACCACCGGGCGTTTGAGCTTGGAACGCATGGCCTCGGTGAACCTCGCCTCCGCCCCCAGCCACAGCCCGTCGCACACGTCCCGAACTGCACCCATCGGCGATCCCCCGTTCGCAGTTGGCGTGCATCCGGGAAGCGCCGGATCGGCCGGGGCCCCGTACTCGCGGGCTTTGGCCGGTCCGGTGCCCTCTATCTGGGGCCGAAGGTGTTGAGGAAGAGCACCGGCTCGTCGCCGAAGCGCCCGGAGGCGTCGAGGTCGAGGAGCGCCGCGAGGGCCTTGGCGGTGTAGGTGTGTTCGAGTGCCAGCCCCGCGTCGGAGGCGGCGCGGTTGAGTGCCGCGTTGGCTTCGGCGGTGGGGTGGGCATAGCCGGGACCGAGCCAGCCGCGGTCGAGGCGGATGTCGTCCGAGCTGAGGCCGACTGGTGGCAGGGCGGCGCCTC
Organism: Kitasatospora sp. MAA19; assembly: GCF_029894125.1. Taxonomy (GTDB): domain Bacteria; phylum Actinomycetota; class Actinomycetes; order Streptomycetales; family Streptomycetaceae; genus Kitasatospora. Next base: position 131,558 of record NZ_JARXYZ010000009.1, on the reverse strand, counting down.
GACTGCGGAGCAGCGCCTCGGACTTGCGGGCCAGCGCGTTGAGCGCTGTGCTGTCCAGGCGCAGGGTGTCGTTGACGACGATCCCGAGGACACGGGTGCGCAGGCCGGCCAACCGCAGCCCCAGGGCCAGGCCGGCGGCGGTGCCTCCCGAGCCGACCGCGGTCACGACCCAACCGGGCTCGGGCAACAGCCCGTTCGACACCTGCGCGGCCAGCTCCAGTGCGGTCTCGACGTACCCGAGCGTGCCGAGCGGCGAGGATCCGCCGGCCGGGAGGAAGTACGGGAAGGTGGGATGTCGCATCGAGGAATGGCGTGCGAAGAGCCAGGGGGCGGCGAGGATCAGGCGGGTCTTGGTGTGCAGGAAGTGCAAGGTGGCGCCGGATGCGCGAAGGCGCCGGAGTTGGGCCCGGGTGTGATCGTCGACCGGGTGGTCGATCAGGGCGAGGGCGACGGTGAGGCCCTGCTCGGGGGCGTAGAGTGCCGCTGCCAGGCCCCAGTTGGTGCCGAGACCGCCGACGGTGAGGAGTGTCCGGGCGCCGCGCCGGTGGGCTTCGGGTAGCAGCCATTCCAGCTTGCGGACTTTGTTTCCGCCCCATCCGCCGTGCCCGTAGCCGCTCTCGTCCTTCAGCCAGAGCGGAGACCGGCAGCCGAGCTCGGCCAGAGGCCGCACCGGCGTCGGCGCGTCGCCCAGCGGGAGGTGCGGCAGCGACTGGGCCAGTTCGGGCCAACGCTGGTGCAGCAGCGGACGCGTCATACGACCGACGATACGGGAGCAGCGGCCCGCCGAGGAGGGTGATCGAGTCGGCCACGCCACGCTCGTCGGCAGTGTTGACCAACTGCGGGGTGAACGCGGCGATGACGCTTATCAGCCCGGTGATGTCGAGGTCGAACCGACTCGGGCTCACCTGCTCTCGAAGGCCAACTCCGCCCGGCTCGCAAGGAAGCGGCGGAAGGCGGAAGGTTGCGACAACTGTCTGCCTATGATGGAAAGTTGACGGACATGACCACTTGTTCGGCGGTCCCGCCGGCCTACGGAGGCGCGACCACCCCTGCGACCACCGGCCCGGGTCACGCGCAGAAGGGCCGTTCCCGCAGCTTCTGTGGAAACGGCCTCTGGCCTGCGAGAGACTTGCTGTCGGGCGACAGGATTTGAACCCGCGACGCTGTGATGCCCAAGTTAGAAGTTAGATGGCGGTCATGACGTGCTTGATCCGGGTGTAGTCCTCGAAGCCGTACGAGGAGAGGTCTTTGCCGTAGCCGGACTTCTTGAAGCCGCCGTGCGGCATCTCGGCGGCCAGCTGCATGTGGGTGTTGATCCAGACGCAGCCGAAGTCCAGGTGACGGGACATCCGCATGGCGCGGGCGTGGTCCTTCGTCCAGACGGAGGAGGCCAGCGCGTAGTCGACGCCGTTGGCGTACGCGACGACCTGGTCCTCGCCGGTGAACTTCTGCACGGTGATGACCGGGCCGAAGACCTCGTTCTGGATGATCTCGTCGTCCTGCTGCAGGCCGGAGACCACGGTCGGGGCGTAGAAGTAGCCGACCTCGCCGACCCGGTGACCGCCCGCCTCCACCTTGGCGTGGGCGGGCAGCCGCTCGATGAAGCCGGAGACCTGGGCGAGCTGGTTGGCGTTGTTCAGCGGGCCGTAGAGCACGTCCTCGTCGTCGATGCCGCCGGTCTTGGTCTCGGCCGCGGCCTTGGCCAGCGCCTCGACGAAGGCGTCGTGGATCGACTCGTGCACCAGCACGCGGGTGGCGGCGGTGCAGTCCTGGCCGGCGTTGAAGAAGCCGGCCACCGAGATGCCCTCGACGGCCTCGGCGATGTCGGCGTCCTCGAAGACCACGACCGGGGCCTTGCCGCCGAGCTCCAGGTGGACGCGCTTGACGTCCTTGGCGGCGGACTCGGCGACCTGGATGCCGGCCCGGACCGAGCCGGTGATCGAGGCCATCGCGGGCGTGTGGTGCTCGACCATCAGCCGACCGGTCTCACGGTCGCCGCAGATGACGTTGAAGATGCCGGCCGGCAGCTCCAGCTCGGCGATCGCGGCGCCGACGATCTCGGCCAGCAGCACGGTGGAGGCCGGGGTGGTGTCGGAGGGCTTGAGGACCACGGCGTTGCCGGCGGCGATGGCCGGGGCGAACTTCCAGACCGCCATCATCATCGGGTAGTTCCACGGCGCGACCTGGGCGCAGACGCCGACCGGCTCGCGGCGGATGATCGAGGTCATTCCGTCCATGTACTCACCAGCGGCCTTGCCCTCAAGCAGCCGGGCGGCACCCGCGAAGAACCGGATCTGGTCGACCATCGGGCCGATCTCCTCGGACTTGGTCAGGCCGCGCGGCTTGCCGGTGTTGCGACACTCGGCATCCACCAGTTCGTCGGCCCGAGCCTCGACCGCGTCAGCGATCTTCAGCAGCAGCTTCTGCCGGGTCGACGGCGTGGCGTCCCGCCAGGTCTCGAAGGCGCCGGCGGCCGAGGCCATCGCCGCGTCCACGTCGGCCGCGCCCGACAGCGGGGAGGTCGCGTACGCCTGGCCGGTGGTGGGGTCGACGATCTGCAGGGTGCGGCCGTCCGCCGCATCGACGAACTCACCGTTGACGTAGTTGCGAAACGTGCTCATCTGTCATTCCTCGTCGTTCACTGATGCCGGTGTGTCTGTGCCGTGTGCGGCCGTGTGGTCAGTCATCGGCGGCTGCGGACAGGTGCTCGTGCACGGCGAGCCAGTGGTCGGTGCCCCGGCGGCTGAAGACGATCGTCTCGCGCTCGCGGAGGGTCTCCTCGCCCGCCCGTGTGGCGACCTGTGTCTCGACGTGGTGGCTGAAGACGGCGGTGTCGCCGAGGACCTGGACCAGGGGCTGGGTGGAGCTGCAGCCGAGTATCCGTAGGCCGTCCTCCGCTTCCCAGCTCTGCCACAGTCGGCGGTACTCCTCGACGGACGTGAGGCGCTGTGGGGTGGTGTGGAAGAGGAAGGTCGCGTCCGCGGCGAAGGCGGCGAAGTAGTCGTCGAGGCGACCGTCGGCGAAGGCGGCGACCAGGGCGGCCGCGGCGGCCCGCACCTCTGCGGCGGGTCCGGTGTTGTTCATCGTGAACTCCAGGGAGCGGATCGTGCGGTGGTGGTCATTCGGCGGTGACCGGGGCCAGCGGAGTGTCCTTGGCGGGGACCAGGCGGGGGCCGGCCGGGCCGAAGACGGCGCGGGGCTCGGGGAAGACGATGAGCAGCGCGGTGTACAGCACGGCGGCGACGGCGAGGGTGGCGATCAGGCTCAGGTCGATGCCGCCGGCGATGTTTCGCCAGGGGCCGGCGATCAGTGGGGTGTTGGCCATCAGGAGGCCCACGGTGGTGGCGGGGATCCAGGCGGCCATGCCGCGCCAGTTCACGCCGTTGGTGAACCAGTAGGCGCCGCCCTTCTGGCCGCGGTTGAAAACCTGGATGTCGTCGGTGAGGTAGAAGCCGCGGCGGACGAAGTATCCGATCATCATGACGGCCATCCAGGGTGAGGTGCACAGCACGATCAGGGTCGCGAAGGCGTTGATGCTGGCGACCATGTCGAGGACGAAGTTCCCGATGAAGATGAAGGCGACCGACAGGGTGCCGATCAGCGCGGTGGCCTGGACCCGGCTCAGGCGCGGGAAGATCGAGGAGAAGTCCAGCCCCGTGCCGTAGAGCGCGGTGGTGCCGGTGGACAGGCCGCCGATCAGGGCGATCGCGATGAGCGGTACGGCGTACCAGAGTGGGGAGACGGCGGCCAGGCCGGCCACGTAGTTGTTCGGGTCGGCGACCAGGGTGGCGGTGGCGACGCCGAAGAGGAAGGGCAGCAGGCTGGCGACCTGGGCGAGGAAGGGGGCGGCCATCAGCCGGGAGGGGCTGTAGCGGTCGGGGATGTAGCGGGACCAGTCTCCGAGGAAGGCCCCGAAGGAGACGGGGTTGGCCAGCGCGGTGAGCGCGGCGAGAACCCAGGTGGGCCAGAAGCTGCCCAGGGCGTAATGGCCGCTACCCGCGAAGGAGGCGTGGAAGGAGCCGCCGAAAGCGACGACGCCCAGCAGCATGATCGCGCTGCCGGCGACGACCGCGATCTTGTTGATCAGGAGCATGAACTGGTAGCCGTAGATGCACACGATCAGGACGGCGATGGCGATCACGCCGTACGCCGTGGCGCGCAGTGCGTCCCCGCCGTCGATGCCGAACAGCCTGCCGGCAGCGCCCACGATCGCATCGCCGCTGACCCACACGGAGATGGAGAAGAACGCGATCGCGGTGAGCAGCGACAGGAACGATCCCACGCAGCGGCCGACCACACCGAAATGCGCCCCGGAGGACACCGCGTTGTTGGTCCGGTTGCGGGGGCCGAACAACGCCATCGGCATCAGGATCAGCGCGCCGGCGACCACACCTACGACGACAGCCGAGGCCGAGGCCCAGAAACCGAGGCCGTAGGCGATGGGCAGGGTGCCCAGGATGATCGTCGCGAAGGTGTTGGTCCCGCCGAAGACCAGCCGGAACAGGTCCAGCGGCCGGGAGGTCTGCTCCTCGGGCGGGATGGGGGCGACGCCGTGCGGCTCCACCTCGGTGACCTTGGCCCGAGTGGTCTCGGCGGTGGTCCCGGTCTTGGCGGGGGCTGAGGTTTGAGACATGGGGGACTCCGGGTGGCGCGGTGTGGGGGGCGGGGTCAGGGTCTCTTGGTGAGGGCGAGCAGGCTGATCAGGTCGTAGGCGACGTGCGAGGCGGCCACCGAGGTGATCTCTGCGTGGTCGTAGGCGGGGGCGACCTCGACCACGTCGGCGCCGACCAGGTTGGCGCCGGCCAGGCCGCGCAGGATCTCCAGCAGCTCGCGGCTGGTCAGGCCGCCGGCCTCGGGGGTACCGGTGCCGGGCGCGTGCGCCGGGTCCAGCACGTCGATGTCGACGGATACGTAGAGCGGGCGGTCGCCGATCCGTTGCCGCAGCGCGTCCGCCACCTCGCTCACGCCTCTGCGCAGGACGTCGCCGGCGGTGACGATGCCGAAGCCGAGCCGGCGGTCCTCCTCCAGGTCCTTCTTTCCGTACAGGGGGCCGCGGGTGCCGACGTGGCTGAGCGCCTCGGTGTCGAGGATCCCCTCCTCCACCGCGCGGCGGAACGGCGTGCCGTGGGTGTACTCGGCGCCGAAGTAGGTGTCCCAGGTGTCCAGGTGGGCGTCGAAGTGCAGGACCGCGATCGGGCCGTGCCGCTTGGACAGGGCGCGCAGCAGCGGCAGTGCGATGGTGTGGTCGCCGCCGATGGTGACCGGCCTCGCGCCGCCGGCGATGAGTTCGCCCGCGGCGTGCTCGATCGTTTCGACGGCCTCGTTGATGTCGAAGGGGTTGCAGGCGATGTCCCCGGCGTCGGCCACCTGCATCTGCGCGAACGGTGAGACGTCCAGGCCCGGGTGGTACGGCCGCAGCAGCCGGCTGGCCTCGCGGACCGCCGCCGGGCCGAACCTGGCACCCGGCCGGTAGGACACCCCGCTGTCGAACGGCACGCCCACCACCGCGACGTCGCACCGCCCTACCTCGTCCAGACGTGGCAGCCGTGCGAACGTGGCCGGGCCTGCGAACCGCGGGATCCGGGAGGAGTCGACGGGGCCTCGGGGTTCGGTCATGGGGGGTGGTTCCTCTCTGAGCGGCACAGCCCTCTCGCAAGCGGCTCATCAGCGTTTCAGGCCTGCGGGGCGGTGAGATTGCCGGCTGCCGCTCGGGGGGGATGCGGCAGCCGGACTTCGCCCAGTCTGGGGTGCTGTCCACCGCGACAGCAATTGGTTCATTCCCGAAGATGTACCGTGCTTCTTGTGGACAGGAACAAACTGACTGTGGAGGACCTGCTGTCGTTCCCGGCCCTCCAGCTCCGGCTCCTGGCCGGCGAGGGCGGGCTTGGACGGGCGGTGTCGTGGGCGCACGTGAGCGAGCTGGACGATCCCACGCCCTGGCTCCTGGGCGCGGAGATGATCATGACGACCGGACTCGCGATCCCCCGCGCGGCCGCCCGCCAGCGGGCCTACCTGGAGCGGCTCGACGACGCCGGAGTCGCGGCGCTGGCGCTCTCCGCGCAGCTGCACGTACCACCGCTGCACAAGGCGTTCTTCGCGGCGGCGGAGGAGCGGGGCATGCCCGTGCTGCAGGTCCCGCTGGCCGTGCCGTTCATCGCGGTCGCCCAGGAGGTCGCGGCTGCCGTGCAGGAGGACGCCCGGCAGCGGCTCGGCGCCCAGCTCCAGGTCTTCGGCGCCCTGCGCTGGCTGGCCTCCGAGAACCTCGACACAGCCACCCTCTTCCAGCGACTGGAACGACTGTCCGGGTACGACGTGTACCTGTGCACTCCGCAGGGGCGCCCGCTGCTGCCAGGGGTTCCCGCGCCCGACCCCGCCGTGATCCCGGCCTCGACGGACGCCCCACCCACCATCCCGGGCGGGTTCGCCCTGCCGGTGCTCGCGCCCGGCGGCCCCGCCGGATTCCTGATCGCGTTCGCACGCGAGGGCGCCCGCCCGGCCGGGCTCGCCGTCGTCCAGCACATCGCCACCGTGGCCGCGCTCCAACTCGCCATGGTCCGCACCGAACGCGAGACTCTGCGCCGTGAAGGCGCGGAGATCCTCGCCGAGCTACTGCAGGACGTCCTCGACCCGGCGACGGCACGCCGCCGGCTCCTGCGGCACTCCATCGAAGGGGAGACGGCCCTGCTGGTGGTACGCGGCGTCAGCGAGGACGCCCTGCTGCGCAGTCTGGACGGGCAGCCGCACCTGCTGCTCGGCCGCGGGGAGGACCGGTACGTGCTCGGCTCGCCGGAGCTCGGCCAGGCGGTCGCGGCCATGCCCGGCGTCGCGGCCGGCATGAGCCGTCCTTTCCCTCCGGGCGAGCCCTTGCGGGTCGCCCAGCGCGAAGCCCTCTGGGCGGCCTCCAACGCCGCCGAGTCGGGCCGGCCACTGGTCAGGTACGGCGACGACACTGCGGGCCGCTGGCTCCCCGATGACCCCGTGGTGCTGACAGCGCTCGTCGAGCACGTGCTCGGCGCCGCCCTTCGGTACGACACCGCCCACAACTCACAGATGCTGCCCTCGGTCCGCACCTGGATGGAACGGGACCGGCGCACCGACGACGCGGCAGCCGCCCTCCACATCCACCCCAACACCCTCGCCTACAGGTTGCGCAGGTTCGCCGAGATCACCGGACGCGACCTGTCCTCCACCGGGGCGTTCGCCGAGGTCTGGCTCGCGATCCGGGCCGCGGCACAGCTCGGCCTGATGAACGGGCAGGACACACGGTCCGTCTCGGACAGGTGAGGTGGACCGCCTTCGGAACCCAGCATCTCGTCGGCGGTCCACGGTCCCGGCCTGGGGTGGAATTTCACCGGAGGTCGATGACCGTGTCTCGGTGGGCGGGCCCTTTGATCACCGGGGGCGGCGGGATCAGCTCTGGAGGAAGTCCAGGAGGTCCTGGTTGAACTTCTCCTTCTCGCCGGGGACGACGGCGATGCCGTGGGAGGCGCCCTCGTAGACCTTGAGGACGGCGTTCGGGATGATCTTCGCGGCCTTACGGCCGGTTGCGTCGATCGGCACGATCTGGTCGGCGTCGCCGTGCACGATCAGGGTCGGGATGTCGAACTTCTTCAGGTCGTCGGTGAATTCCGTCTCCGCGAATGCCGTCACGCAGTCCACGCCCGCCTTGAGGCTCTGCTGCATGGCCAGGAGCCAGTACGCGTCGAGGTTGCCCTGGGTGACCTGGCTGCCCTCGCGGTTGGCGCCGAAGAACGCCGGCGCGAAGTCCTTCCAGAACTGCGAGCGTTCCTTGAGCATGCCGCCCTTGATGGTCTCGAACACCTCGGCCGGCACGCCCTCGGGGTTGCTGGCGGTCTTGAGCATCAGGGGCGGGATCGCCGAGAGCAGGAGCGCCTTGCTGATCCGGCTGGTGCCGTGGCGGCCGATGTAGCGGGCGAGCTCGCCGCCGCCCATGGAGTGGGCGACCAGGGTGACGTCGCGCAGGTCGAGCTTGGTGATCAGGTCGTTCAGGTCGTCGGCGAAGGTGTCGAAGTCGTAGCCGTCCCAGGGCTGGCTGGAGCGGCCGTGGCCCCGGCGGTCGTGGGCGATGCCGCGGAAGCCGTGGTCGGCGACCAGCTTCATCTGGTCCTCCCAGGCGTCCGCGTTCAGCGGCCAGCCGTGGATGAAGACGACCGGGCGTCCGCTGCCCCAGTCCTTGTAGTAGATCTCGACGCCGTCACGCGTGGTCAGGGTTGGCATGGCGCTTCTTCCGTGTCGGGTGCACTGGACGGCCGGGAGCCCGCCCCCGCCTGGCGCACGGGGGCTTCGCTGCTGATGGACGGCACAGGACCGGGGCAACGCCGGAAGGCGGGCGAAGTGTCCGGCGTTCCCCAGAGCAATCTTGCGAGCCCATCCGTGATCCGCAACGCGAACCACCGAGCGACTCCAAGCGCCACCCGGTTGGTCTCTCCAGCTGCCCGGTAGTGCAGGCGGAGAGCGCAAGCTCGGCAACGGACCGCGCAGGGCCGGGGGCAGGCTCGCAGTACATGCCGGCGAGCAAGGCACACGGCAACGGCGGGGAGCCCAGATCGCATGACTGAGCGTCAGGCCGACGTGGCGCCCGTCGGCTTCCAGGGCGGTCAAGGCAGCAGCATGCCTGCGTACCTTCATCCTGGCCGTCTCCACCGCGGCCCTCCGCCCTGCCTCGCACGCGCGAAGGCCGGCCGAATTCACGACCCGTGCAGCAGGTGCTCCTGGCCGTCGGCCCGGAGGCGACCGCAACGCCGAGGTGCCGACTGCTGCCATCGACTCGCGCGTCGCGTTGCGGTGGCGCTCGCGCCGGGATGCCCGGCGGGCGGTGACGTGTGCACGCACGATGCTGCGGCGTGTTTGCGCCTTGAGCATTACTTGAGCTGCCGTTAGTCCTTGTTGACCATTTGTCAGTAGCATGCCGCCGCAGGTCCGATCCTGCCCTGCCTTCCCCGACCCTCACGCTGAAGGTGGCCATACAACTTGTCCATACGCACCCTCGCGCTGCCCGCGCTCGCCGCATCCGTCGTGCTCACGCTCAGCGCCTGCGACCCGACGACGCCGGCAACCCAGCCAGCGAATCCCACCGCTGCGGCCGCCCTGGCCGCGCCCACCCCGACCGCCACGAGCCTGCCGGGCACGCCGGCTCCCACAGGAAGCCCGACGGTGACCTTGGTCGCCCCGGCCACCGCGGGTGTGCCGGGTGCGCCGGCTCCCACGGGGAGTCCGAAGGTGACGCTGGTCACCCCGCCCCCCGGGAGCCCGAAGACCGGCCCGACCGCCTCCGGCGCGCCGAAGGCTGCCCCTGCCAGCCCGTCCTCGACCAGCCCGTCCCCGTCGGGTCAGCCCGTCGTGGCCGCCGCCCCGGACCTCAAGCTGGCCGCCTACGACCAGCAGACCGGCAAAGCCGTCCTCGCCGCCGCCGACACCGCCGCCGGCACCCCCAGCCCGGCAGCCACGGCCGCGGCCACCGCCGCCGTCCGCACCGGTCAGGTGATCGACAGCCCGCCGTCGGCCGTCGCGCCGCGCGGCGCGCTGCTGGCGATCACCGATGTCCAGCCCGCCGCGGACGGGAAGGTGGCGGTCAGCACCCGCCCGGCCACCATCTCCGAACTGCTCGGCCAGACCTGGGCCAAGATCAAGAGCGCGCTCGACCCGCACAACATCCAGATCACGCCACAGGTCAAGGACCTCAAGGCCTCCTACGTCCCGAACCCCCGCGGCGGCAGCGGCGGCGCCTCGGCCGCGCTCGAACTGGACGTGAAGAACAGCGTCACCCTGCCAGGCGGTGCCTCGGCCGTGCTCTCCGGCTCGCTCGAACTCGACCCGAGCGTCGACTTCACCTACCAGGGCGGCATTCTCAGCCCCCAGCAGGCCAGGGTCGGCTTCGACCTCGGCGCGCACGCCAACTGGCACCTCACCGCCGGCGTCACCGCTTCCACCGGCCCGGTGAAGATTCCGATCGCCAAGCTCACCGCCATGCCCGTGATCATGGTCGGCCAGGTGCCCGTCGTGATTGTCCTCGACCTCAGCGTCTACGCCGAGGTTTCCGCCGACGGCACCGTCACCGTCGACACCACCCAGTCCTACGACGGAAATTGGGGCGTCCACGCCGACTACACCAAGGCCGGCGGCTGGACCCCCGCCACCGACCCCGGCACCACCACCGTCTCCCCGGTCAAGGCCACGTTCTCCGGCCAGGCCAGCGTCCGCGCCAGCCTGGTCGCCGACGGCTCGGTCGCCCTCTACGACACCCTGGGCGTGAAGGCGACCATCGAGCCGTACCTGCGCGCCGCGGTGGAGGGCTCCGTCAGCGTGGACAGCAGCGGCGCCAAGCCGACCGTCGACGGCAAGGTCGGCCTCTACGGAGGCTTGGACGTGAACGGCGCCGTGATGGCCCGCATCGCCATCCTCGGCACCCCGCTCCTCGAGAAGGACCTACCCTTCCCGATCTACAACCACGAGTGGCCAATCGTCACCCGCGAGATCGGAAACACGCCCACGAGCGCCCAGCCGAGCAGCTCACCGAAGAACTGACCACGATGCAGCCCGGGGCCCGGCGACAACGCGGGGCCCCGGGCCGCACAACTCCGCCATAAGGGGAGAACGCCGACGCCGACATCGATGCGGCTGTGCCGCTCGAAAAGTCATCGTCGCAGCTGGGCGAGGCGTCGATGGTTCACTGGGATCATGTCCGCGTGATCGTGTGCCTGCTGTACAAGGTGGCCCGGAGGCTGCTGTCCGTCTCGTCGGTCTTGCTTCGCGGGGAGGCGGCGAAGGGCGCGGAGCTGCTCGTGCTGAGGCACGAGAATGCGGTGCTGCGCAGGCAGCTGGCCGGCCCGGGGTCCGCTACGAGCCAGCCGACCGGTTCTGGTTCGCCGCCCTGTCCGCGCTGATACCCCGGCGGTGCTGGCACGAGGTCTTCCCGGTCACCCCCAGCACCCTACTCGCCTGGCACCGCAGGTTCATCGCCGCGAAGTGGGACTACACCACCCACCGACGCTGCCCTGGATGAGGTTTTCGGCAGGGGCAAGGCCCGGGCGAGAGCGGACTACGAGATGCGCGGCCGTGACTCCGAGCAGCAGGTCATGAGCGGTGCGTTCGCATCGAGTTGTGACCCGTGAGCCTGCGTTCGAAGGCGCGGATGGGGGAAAGGTTCGGATGGCGGCAGGTTTCGAGTGCTACGCCGGAGGATCGATGCGCTGGGACGGACGGGTCGTGAACTCGCTGCTCGCCCTGCTGAGCCGGGACTGGCTGGGCGTGCCGGTTGCGTTGACGGTGGTCGGCGCGGGTGGCTGGCTCGTCGGCCTGGACGCGGGGTCGTGGGTTGTGGCGCTCGGTGGTGTCCTGGTGGCTGTCGGTGCGGTGCTGTTGACGGGGGCCGTGCGGCACATGGTGCTGGTGGCCCGCGAGTCGGGGGCGCGACCGGTGCCGGGGACGCTGGTCGACGTGGGCGGTCACCGGATGCACGTCCTCGCCGAGGGGGGTGCCGGGGGCGGGCCGACGGTGGTCTGGATGCCGGGTGGGCATGCGCCGGGCGCGGAGTTCGGGCGGCTGCACGCGATGATGGCGGCCCGGACCCGCTCGGTGCTGGTCGACCGGTTCGGCTCGGGCTGGAGTGATGTCGGGCCCTTCCCGAGGACGACGGCGGCCGAGGCGGAGGAGCTGGTGGCTGCGCTGGAGGCGGCGGGGGAGCGGGCTCCGTACGTGTTCGTCGGCCATTCTTTCGGCGGGCTGCTGGTCGCGAATGCCGCCAGGCGGCGGCCGGACCTGGTGGCCGGGCTCGTGCTGCTGGATCCGACACCCCTGGAGGTCATCGCGTTCGCGCCGCCCAACCGGCTGGTCGCGGGCATGCGCGGGGAGTTCCTGCTGACGGCGGTGCGGCACCTGTTCGGTGTGCACCGGGGCCGGGGCGGCCGGACCGGCCAGTACTGCGCGGCCGCGTCGATCTTCGCGGAGCTCTCGCCCGGCGGGCTGGCGGGGGTGGGCTGGAAGACCGTGGTCTACGACGGGGACCTCGGTGACCTGCCGCTGGTGCTGGTCATACCCCGCGACCTCACGGGTGGCGAGGCGGTGCTGGCCGCCGCCGGGGACGCGGCCGAGGCCGAGCGGGTCGGCCGCTTCTACCTCGGGGCCCGGACCCGTTACCTCGCGGCGTCGACCGCGTCCCGGGTGGTGTACACGCCGGCGGGCACCGGCCATGACTTCCCGACCGAGGCGCCCGGGTTCGTGGTGGGGGTGGTCGCGGAGCTGGTGCGGGAGCTGCGCACGTTCAGCCCATGACCGTGCGGGCGGAGCCGGCCCGGGCCGGGCGCCGGCGGGAGAAGGCGCCCAGGTCCACGACGTTGCCGGTGTGCTCGCAGCGGTAGCGGACCGGGTCGCCGTCGTGGTCGTGGCCGGCTTCGACCAGGTCGATCAGGGTGGCGAGGTAGCGGCCCACCAGCGGGGCGTTCTTGAACTGGTTGCCGCTCGTGCCCATGGCGACGTAGTAGCCGTCGAGGGCGGTGCGGTCGTAGATCGGGGTCCAGTCGTCGGCGGCGTCGTACACGCCCGCGACCCCGAGGGGCCGGTTCGGGACGCCGATCTCCGGGAAGCGGCGGGCTGCCCGGGTGACCTGGGTGCGGAAGCGGTGGGCGGTGGGGCGGGGGTCGGCTTCGTCCGGGTCGTCGATCCACTCCGGCAGGTCGCAGGGTGGCTCGGTACCGCCGACCAGGAGGTGGCCGCCGGAGGCCGCTCGCAGGTAGGTGCCGAGGTCGAGGTCGGCGACGACGGGGCCGAGTCCGGGACCGGTGGTGTGGCCGCTCGGTGCGACGACCTGGTGGACCTCCTCGCGCAACGGGCGCACGCCGATGGTGAAGTCGCTGCCGACGCCGGACAGCCGGTTGAGGCCTCCCGACCACGGGCCGGCGGCGTTGACCACGACCGGCGTGGCGATTCGCGTTCCGTCGGCCAGCCGGATGCCCGCCACCCGGTCCGCGTGCCGGTCGACGGCCACCACGGTGTGGTGGAACAGGAAGCTCGCGCCCAGCTCACCCGCCGCGTCGGCGAGGTTCTGGGCGGCGAGCTGCGGGTCGTCGACGAACCCGGCGTCCGGGGTGACGAGGGCGCCGAGCTCGCCGGTCGGTGCGTCGAAGAAGGCGTCGTCGTCCACCGGCTTCGGCGGCCAGTACCGCCCGGGGTCGATCCCGGGGAGGCGCCGGCGCAGCGTAGGGGCGTCCCACCGTTCGTACCGGACGCCCGCGCGGTCGAACAGGGCGGTGACCCCGGACGGTGTGACGGCGGGGGAGTCGAGCAGCACGGCGCCGGTGCGGTGGAAGGCCGCGAGCGGGCGGCGGCCGGTGAGCCGCAGGTGGTCGGGCCAGGACGTCCAGAGGTGCTGGGCCTCCCAGGCCGTGGCCACGCCGTCGAAGGTGGAGTAGTTGAACCGGATGATCGCACTGGAGGCGCTGGTGGAGCCGTGGCCGACGGCGCCCGCCTTGTCCACGACGACCACCTGCCGCCCGGTGCGGGCGAGTTCGAGGGCGACGGCGGCGCCGATCACCCCGGCCCCGACGACAACCGCGTCCGGTCGGCCGGTGGTCATGACGGCCTCTCACCGGGCAGGGAGGTGCGCAGGCTGGGCACGGAGGCGAGCAGCGTCCGGGTGTAGGGGTGCCGTGGGTCGCGCAGCAGGGCCTCGGTGGGGGCGGTCTCGACGATCCGACCGTGCCGCATGACCGCCACCGCGTCGGAGACGTAGCAGACCGCGGGCAGGTTGTGGCCGATGAAGAGCATGGACAGGCCGAGCCGTTGCTGGAGGTCGCGGATCGTGTTGAGGACGGAGGCCTGCACCGAGACGTCGAGCGCCGAGGTGATCTCGTCGGCGATCAGCAGTCCGGGCTCGACGGCCAGGGCGCGGGCGACGGCGACCCGCTGGCGCTGGCCGCCGGACAGCTGTCGAGGCAGGCGGTCCGCGAACCGGGGGTTCAGGCCGACGAGTTCGAGCAGATCACCGACGCGCTCGGCACGGGCGGGCCGGTCGAGCCGGTGAAAGACGGTGGCGGCCTCGACGAGGGTCTGGCGGACGGTCATCCGGGGGTCGAGCGCGGTGTCCGGGTCCTGGAGGACGATCTGGACCAGGCGGCCGAGCCGGCGCCGGTCGCCGACGGTGCGGGCCCGGACTTCCCGGCCGTCGAGCAGGACCCGACCCCCGTGCACGGGGGTGAGGCCGACGATCGCGCGGGCCAGGCTCGACTTCCCGGAGCCGGACTCGCCCACGAGCCCGAGCGTGGTGCCGGGCGGGATCTCCAGCGAGACCCCGTCCACGGCGGCGACGGGGCCGCGCGGGCCGTGGTGGCGGACGGTGAGGTCGGTGAGCCGAAGGGCGGTCATGACGCGAACACCTCCGCCGCCACCGGGTACCAGCAGGCCACCCGGTGGACCGCGTCGAGGTCCTCCAGCGGTGGGGCCTCCTCGGCGCAGTGGTCCCGGCGGCGCGGGCAGCGGGGCTCGAACGGGCAGCCCGGGGCGGGAGCGAGCGGCTCGGGCAGGGCGCCCTCCACTGTCGGCAGCGGCCGGTCGCGGTCCGCGGTGAGGTCCGGTACCGACGCGACCAGGGCCCGGGTGTAGGGGTGCCGGGTGCCGGTCGGGAGTCGGTCGGCGGGCAGGCTCTCGACGATGGTCCCCGCGTACATCACCAGGACGCGGTCGCAGAACTCGCCCACCAGCGCGACGTCGTGGCTGATGAACAGGACGGCGGCGGAGGTGTCCCGCCGGATCTCGGACAGCAGCCGGGTGATCTGCCGCTGCACGGTGACGTCGAGTGCGGTGGTCGGCTCGTCGGCGATGATCAAGCGGGGCCGCACCATCAGCCCGGCGGCGATCATCACCCGCTGGCGCTGGCCGCCGGAGAGCTGGTGGGGGCGTGCCCGCAGCACGGCCGGAGGGAGGGCGACCCGGCGCAGGGCGTCGGAGGCCTCCGCCAACGCCTGGGCGCGGCTCGCGCCGCGATGGGTGCGGACGGTCTCGGTGAGCTGGGTGGCGATGCGCAGCGACGGGTTGAGCGCCGAGGCCGGGTTCTGGAAGATCATCGCCAGGCCGGTCGCGAGGTGGCGTTCGCGCTCCTTCGGCGTCATGGCGGCGAGGTCGGCGCCGAGCAGACGGTGGGTCCGCCGGGAGATCCGGGCCCGGTCCGGGAGCAGGTCGGCGACGGCGAGCGCGGTGAGCGATTTGCCGGAGCCGGACTCGCCGACGAGTCCGACGATCTCACCGGGCCGCAG
Organism: Kitasatospora sp. MAA19; assembly: GCF_029894125.1. Taxonomy (GTDB): domain Bacteria; phylum Actinomycetota; class Actinomycetes; order Streptomycetales; family Streptomycetaceae; genus Kitasatospora. The sequence goes on along the minus strand of NZ_JARXYZ010000009.1, from coordinate 116,292 downwards.
GGACAGGCTCACGCCGCGCACTGGTCGGATCACACCGTCCGGGGTGGGGAGTTCGACGGTGAGGTCCTCGACCTGGAGTACGAGACCCGCCGCGGCGGGCCCGCTCGTGGAGGCCGGCGCAGCGGGCGTACGGGGTGCCGGGCTGCGCCGGGCGACGCCGCCGGCCAGCACCTCACCGAGCAGTTGGAACGCCACCGCCGCGTAGAGGACGGCCAGGCCGGGTGCGAGGGCGGGCAGGGGCTCGGCGTAGATGCGGTCGAGTCCCTGGTTGAGCAGCTGCCCCCAGTCGTAGCCGGGCGGTTGGACGCCCAGGCCGAGGAAGCTCAGCCCGGCGAGCGCGACGAGGGCCGTGCCCGCGGCCGTGGTGGTGCTCAGCAGCAGCGGTTCGGCGATGTTGGGCAGGACGTGCCGCCACAGCAGCCGGTGCCGGCGCAGACCGAGGACCCGGGCCGAGGCCAGGTGGTCGGTGCCCGCGACGGCGGCGGCGAGCGTCTGGGCGAGCCGGGCGAAACCGGGCACGCTGGAGACGGCGAGGGCGAGCATCGCCCCGCCGGCGCCCGCGCCGAACACGACCGCGAGGAACATCGCGACCAGGAGTGCGGGGAAGGCGAGCAGGAGATTGATCAGCCCGGCGAGCAGCCGGCGGGTGCGGCGGCCGACGACGGCGGTGGACGCGCCGAGGAGGATGCCCCCGGTCGCACCGAGCAGGACCGCAGCCAGCGCGAGCAGCAGGGAGGGCCGGGTGGCCGTCAGGACGCGGTCGAGCACGTCCCGTCCGAGGCTGTCGGTGCCGAACGGGTGTGCTGCGGACGGACCTTGCAGCACCGCGGTGGGGTCGGGCCGGTCGGCCGCCGCGCCCCAGAGGAGCGGGCCGGCCAGTGCGAGCACGACCAGGGACGCCAGCATGGCCGCCGCGGCCCAGGCCATCGGCGAGCGCGGGTACCTGATGGGAAGGGACATCGGATCCTCAGCTCTCCCTGATCGCCGAGCGCGGGTCCAGCAGAGCCAGCAGTACGTCGACCAGGAGGCCGGCGAGCAGTACGGTCGTGCCCAGGATCAGCACCATCGCCTGGACCACCGGGTAGTCCTGGGTGACCACCGACTGTGCCAGCGCCGAGCCGATGCCGGGCCAGGCGAACACCTTCTCGACCAGCACCGTGCCGGCGATCAAGGCGGGCAGCAGGCTCCCGGCGACGGTCAGCGCGGCGGTCGCCATGTTCGGCGCCGCGTGCAGCAGGTAGCGGCGGGCGGGGGACAGCCGTTTGCTCCGGGCGGTGCGCAGGTAGTCCTCGGACAGCACCTTCAGCGCCTCCACCCGGACGATGCGCACCAGGACGGCCGTGGGCGCGAGGGAGAGCGCGAGGACCGGCAGGACGAAGGACTCGACGCCTGCCGAGCCGGCCACCGGGAACAGCTGGAGGCCGACGGCCAGGAACGCGGTGAGCCCGGCGGCCAGGACGAAGTCCGGCACTCCGGCCAGCCCGGCGGTCAGTGCCGTGAACGCCAGCTCACTGCGCGGGTGGCGGCCGTCGCGGGTGCGGACGGCGGCGAGCAGCCCGCAGGGCAGGGCGACGGCGAGGGTGACGAGGAAGGCCAGGCCGGCGATCTCCAGGGTGGCCGGCAGCCGGGTGCGGACCAGCTCGGCGACCGGGGTCCCGGTGACCAGCGAGGTGCCGAGATCGCCGTGCGCGAGGCCGCTCAGGTAGTCCCGGTACTGGGACAGGAACGGCGCGTCGAGCCCGAGTTGGTGTCGGCGCGCGGCCACCAGGGCGGGAGCGGCGTCGACGCCGAGCGCGGCGCGGACCGGGTCGCCGGGGACGAGACGGATCATCGCGAACGACGCGGTGAGCACGACCCCGAGGGAGAGGAGCAGCCGGGCCGTGCGGCGGCCGAGGAACGCCGTCCAGGGATTCCGCAGCAGATGGGGCAAGGACACGGTGGGCCCCCGGTCACTGGTGGAGGCGGATGCTGGTGGGGACGAGCTGACCGCCGAAGGTGGTGGCGAAGGTGGTGCTCCGGCCGTACACGGTGCTCCGGCCGTCCGCGATCGGCAGGGCGTCGACCGAGCGGAAGAGGGCGGCGGCGGCCCGGTTCCAGGTGCCGCAGCCTTCGGTGTCCGGCTCCCGGAGGGCCTCGGCGACCAGGGCGTCGTACTCGGGGTTGGCGACGCCCGCGAAGTTGAGGCCCTGGGCGGGGGTGGGGCCGGAGAAGAACGGGACGAAGCCGACCGGCAGGGCGAAGCCCGGTGAGGTGCCGACCACGACGTCGAAGTCGCCGGTCTGGTACATGGCGTTGACGAGCGCGGGCAGGCTCTCGGTGACCAGCTTGACGTCCGCGCCGAGTGCCGTCCAGGTCCGGGCCATCAGCTCGGCGGCGGGCGGCAGGGTCGGTCCGAGGTCCGGGCTGGTGATCAGGCGCAGCCGGAGCGGCTTGCCGTCCTTGGTCAACCGGCCGTCCGGGCCACGGTTCCAGCCGGCCGCGCGCAGGGCCTCGGCGGCGTCCTGCGTCGGCAGGTTCGCGGCCGCGAGGTCGGCGTGGCAGACGGCGCCCTCGGCGCCGAAGTCGGTGGCGGGCCGGCCGGTGCCGCCGACGGCGACGTTGGCGAGGCCCTGGCGGTCGAGCGCGGACACCAGGGCCCGGCGCAGGGCCGGGTCGGCCAGCGGCCGGCCGGGGCGCTGGTTGAAGAAGGTCATTCCGACGACGGTCGCCACGTCGGTGGTGGACAGGCCGTGGCCGGTGAGCCGGGCGCGGTCCGGCCCGTTCACGTCCGCGATGTCGACGCCCCCGGTGAGCAGCAGGTTCGCGGTGGTGGAGGCCTGGGGCACCACCGAGATGACGAGGCGGGCCGGCAGGCCGGGCGCCGCGGTGGTCGCGCCGTCCGGGCCCCAGGTGTAGCCCTCGCGGACGGTGAACTCGTACGGCCCGCCGGGGGAGTAGCGGCTCAGGACGTACGGGCCGGTGCCGTGGGTGGCGCGGTCGAGTGACTGGGGTCGGTCGAGTCCGGCGGGGCAGACGATCGGCAGCAGGCCGAGGGTGCGGGTGAGGAAGGGGAAGGGGGCGGCGGTGCCGGCCGACACGGTGCCGGTCGGGTCGTCGGCGGTCACGGTGAAGGGGACGTCGGGCAGGACGGTCTGGGCGCCGGCGAGCTGGTTGGCCGGGTCGCCCGCGTACGTCAGCGCCCGGGCCACCGCCGAGGCGGTGAGGGGGGCGCCGTCGGAGCAGGTGATGCCGGGGCGGAGAGTGAAGGTGGCCGTGGTGGTGGTGGCCTGCCAGGAGGAGGCCAGACCGGAGACCACGGTGCCGTCGGGGGCGAGGTTGACCAGCGAGTCGTAGGCGTAGCGGGCCTGGGCGGCGCCGAAGGTCGAGTACGGGTCGAAGCTCGGCGTCTCACTGGCCGCGGCGATCCGGACGGTCCCGTGCTCGACGAGCGGAGTGCTCGTCGAGGACCGGGCGGTGCCCCCGCAGCCGGCCACCGCGACGGCCGTGACGGTGGCGGCGAGCGCACGGGCGGCCGGCAGGGTGCGACGGGGCATGGGCGCCATGGTGCCACCGAGTTGTCCCGCTGACGAGTCAACTGACGTGTGTGGCAAGTCTGTTCGAAGAGCGAAAGTCGCCTGTGGCTGCGTCCGGGAGCCGTTCGCGCGGCCCCGGGCGATCGGGTTCGTCTCACCCGTTCGAGGGATAGTACGGCCGCGGTTCCGCGGACCGGGCGACTGGGCGGCCGGTCATCGCCACACTGGCCGCATGAGGACGAGGACGAGCGAGTCGGGCGAGGAGTTCGGTCGACTGGCCGACGATTACTGGGAGTTCCTGCTGGAGCGCGATCCACTGCTGAGGGTGCGCCAGGGCCTCCCGGTGGAGATGCTCCCCGGGGCTTCGCTCGCCGAGGCCGAGGAGCGGGCGCGGTTCGCGGAGGGTGTGCTCGGGCGGGTCCGGGCACTCGAGGGTGTGGGGTCGTCCGGAGTCGACGCCGACACCGCCGCGTTCCTCGCGGGGTTGGCCGAGCAGGAGCTGCGGTCCCACCGTTGCTACTGGCTGACGCCCGCGGCCACGCCGTACCGGCTGTTCCCGCTGTCGCAGTACGTCGACGCGGTCCTGTGCCCGTTCCGCTTCGCCGAACGGCCGGACGTCGAGCGGTACTTGTCGCTGCTGCACGAGCTGGCCCGGGTGGTCGGCTCGATCGCCGACAAGGCGGCGGAGCAGGCTGTACGCGGTTTCCGGGTGCCGGCCCCTGCCCTGGCCGGGGCACGCGCCACCGTCGTCGGCCTGCGGGCGTCCGTGGCGCGCCGGGTGGAGGTGGACGACGACCGACTCGGCGGACTGGGCCGCGCCGACCGCGGACGGCTCCGCGACGGGGTGCATCGGCTGGTGGAGGTCGAGCTGGCACCGGCCTTCGACGGCCTGCTCGCCGTCCTCGACGACCCGGCCTACCTGCGCGACGCGCCGCGGTCCGTCGGCTGGGCGCAGTACGCGGGCGGGGAGGAGGCGTACCGGGAGTTCGTCCAGACTCACAGTGGGGGCGACACGCCGCCCGAGCGGCTGCACGAACTCGGTCGCGAGCAGTGCCGTGAACTGGCCGAGCGGATGGGGGAGGTCCGCACCGCCCTCGGATTCCCGGGCCCCGAGGAGGAGTTCCACGAGCGGCTGCGGAGCGAGCCCCGGCTGTACGCCCGGTCGCCCGAGGAGGTCGAGGCCCGCTACCGCCGGTACCTCGACCGGCTGGCCCCGTCGCTGCCGCGGTGGTTCGCCGCGCTGCCGGCCGCCCCGTACGGGTTGGCCCGGCTGGACCGGGCGCTGGAGGCGGGGATGACCTTCGGGTACTACCAGCAGCCCACGGCGGCCGACCCGATCGGACGCTACCGCTACAACGGCGCGGGCCTGGAACGGCGGTCGCTGCTGGGCGCGGCCTCGCTGATCTACCACGAGCTGGCGCCGGGCCACCACTTCCACCTGGCCCGCCAGGCGGAGGACCGATCGCTGCCTCAGCTGCGCCGTGAGGTGGCCGAGTTCGGCGCGTTCAACGAGGGCTGGGCCGAGTACGCGGCCGGTCTCGGCTGGGAGATGGGCCTCTACGACGACCCGTGGGACGCGTACGGGCGCCTCACGCAGGAGCGGTTCACCGCGCAGCGCCTCGTCGTCGACACCGGGCTCAACCTCGGCACCATGAACCTGGGGCAGGCGCGGGACTTCATGCGCGCCAACTCCACCGAGGCGGACGCCCAGATCGCCTCGGACCTGCTGCGGTACTCGACGGACCTGCCCGGGCAGGCGCTGTCCTACCGCGCGGGGTACCTGGAGTTCGCCCGGCTGCGGGAGCGGGCTGAGGCCGGCCTGGGCGCCGGGTTCGAGGTGCGGGCCTTCCACGAGGCGGTCCTGGGCGGTGGCGGGCTGCCGTTTCCCGCCCTCCGGCGGCGGGTGACGCGTGAACTCGGTACGCCCCAATGAATGGAAAGTCATATGAGCGTATTGGCATGTGGGCATGCGTTCGTCAATTCGAGCTACAGAGAAAGATCGAGAGCACTCGCATGAGTGAAACCGGGTGGGAATGTTTGGCTTCGACGGACCCGGCTCGACTACGGTGAAGCGAGAGCGGGCGGTTGGTCCCTCGAGTGCGGAATTCATCCCGGCGGGAAATCCGGCGGGGAACGTCGAATTCCGGAGTCGGGTGCTTCCGTCCGCCCAGTCGTGCGGTGCTCCGGTGCGTCCGCAGTTGCCCGGGGTCCCTGTCATACGTCCGCGTAGAGAGGATGGAGCATCATGCCGCCCCTAGTACCGCCCTTCCTGGTCGGCCTCATCGTCGCGCCACTGGCCAAGCGTCTCCTCAAGCCGCTGGTGCGAGGCGTCGTCAAGACCTCCGTCGGCCTCGCCCTGGAGGTCAAGAAGGCGGCCCACGAGGCCGGAGAGAACATCCACGACCTCGCGGCCGAGGTGGCCGCCGAGGTCGTGGCGGCGCAGGTCTCCGCCGGTGACGGCGAGGCCCCCTCGGGTGACGGCCGGCGCGCCGCCGAGGTCGCCGTCCCGCACGGCGAGAAGAGCGAGGCCGCCGACCGGTCCGAACACGAGGCAAGGAGCCCGAAGATCCGCGCGACCGCCGGCGTCGGCAAGGCGCACTGACGGCCCGCCCGGCGACCCCGGCCGCCGTGTGAGCGCATGTTCCGATCAATCTCGGAACAAGGCTCCCGCGCGGCGGTCGGCTGCGGGCCTGTCGGTAGCAGCAATATCCCCTCAAGAATTCCCGCCCCTGTCGCGGCAATTCCGTCGTGCCCGTGACGGTTTTCTCGCGACCTCCGCAAACAGGTGATCGTACACATGCCCTCTCTGCTGGGTGCCGCAGCCGGATACCGCTCCGTGGATGTGGACGTGCGCCCGCGCTCGGTCATTCCGGGCCGGCAGCGCTGGGACGTCAAGCTGGTCCTCGGGCGGCCCCGGATGGCCGAAGTCCTCGCCGCGGCCCTGCGGCGCGTCCCCGGGATCCGCGAGGCGCAGGCCAGCCCGGTCACCGGCGGGGTCCTCGTCCGGCACGACGCGCGGGTGAGTGCCACGGACGTCGGCCGGATCGTCCGCAGAGCCGTCACCCTGGTTGCGGAGGGCCCGGCCGGCGCGGGACGCCGGGCGCCGAACCGGCCCGGCGCCGAACCGGCCGCGCGGGTGGATCGCGGCGTCGTCGTGCGCCCCGTGCTCGCCGTCGGAGGGTGCGTGGCGGCCGGCGTCGCGCTGATCCGCGGATCGGCGCTGAGCAGGCAGCTGGTCGCGCTGGGCGGCGTCGCGGCGGCGACCGCGGCCGTCGTCCGAAAGGCCTGGCGCCGAACGGCCGACGCGACCAGGGACCTGTCCGGGGCCCCCGGGCGACACCCCCTGCTGGAGATCGTCGGACCGCACCGTCGCCGCCTCTACCGCGCCTCCGCGCTCTCGGTCGCCTGCCAGATCTCGGAGATGGCGCTCGGCACCTTCCTCGGCTGGACCGCACTGGTGCTCATCAAGGGCGAGGCCGCGCCGCTGGTCCGTTTCGGCCTGACCACCGCGTCCGCCCAACTCTGGGGCCTGGCAGGGCTGGTGACCATCGCCTGTGCCGCCGTCGCGGGCCTCTCCTACTCCTCGAACCTCCAGTGGCGTCAGCTCGGCCAGGACATCGAGCACGACTGGCGGGGCCGCACGTACGAGCACGTGCAGCACCTCGAACTGCGGCACCTGGAAGGCGAGCGGACCACCCGGATCGCCGGGGTGCTCACCGACGACGTCCGCCAGCTGGGCACCTTCTTCGCCACCTCGGCCAACGACGTGCTGCAGCTGGGCACCAGCCTGGCCATCCTGGTGCCGCTGTTCCTCCTGCTGGCACCGCAGATCGCCTGGATCGCCTTCCTGCCCATCCCGGTCATCGCCTGGCTGTCGCTCCGGTACCAGGACAAGGTCACGGCCGACTACGCCGTCTCCGGTGAGCACCGGGCCAGGCTGCACAGCCAGCTGGTGAACACGCTGGAGGCCGGCGCCACCGTCAAGAGCTTCTGCACCGAGGACTACGAGGCCGAGCGCATCGACCGGCTGAGCGCGGCGGCCCAGGAGAGCAACGAGCAGACCGACCGGAGCACGATCCGCCACGCCGAGACCGTCAGGGTCTGCACGACCGGCTCGATGGCCGGCACCCTGCTGATCGGCGGCCGGTCGGTGCTCAACGGCAGCCTGCCGTTCGAGGTGTTCAGCCCCCTGATCGGGCTGCCCCAGATGGTGCTGCTGCGGATGAACCGGCTCGGCGGCATCGTCGACCAGTACCAGCGCACGCTGGCCGCCTACGACCGGGTCCACCACCTGCGGGCCCTGCCCGTCGAGACCGAAGGCACCGGCGGACCGCTCGACACCGAGAAGGTGCGGGGCGAGATCGTCCTCGACGACGTGACCTTCGCCTACCCCGGCCGCCCGCCGGTGCTGGAGGACCTCTCACTGACCATTCCCGCGGGCCAGGTCACCGCGCTCGTCGGCGCCACCGGCTCCGGCAAGACGACCGTCGCCAAGCTGCTGATGCGCTTCCAGGACACGGAGTCCGGTGCCGTGCTGCTCGACGGGCGCGACGTGCGCGACCTGCCGCGCCGGGACCTGCGGGACGCGGTCGGGTTCGTCGCCCAGGACCCGTTCCTCTTCGACGGCAGCATCGCCGACAACATCCGCTACGGCAGCTTCGGGGCCTCGGACGAGTCCGTGGTCAAGGCGGCCACGATGGCCGAGGCGCACGCCTTCGTCGCGACGCTGCCGGACGGCTACGACACGGTGATCGGCGAACGCGGCGCCGCGCTCTCGGGCGGCCAGCGGCAGCGGATCGCCCTGGCGCGGGCGATCCTCAAGGACGCGCCCGTCGTGATCCTCGACGAGGCCACCTCCGCCGTGGACAACGAGACCGAGGCCGCCATCCAGCGCACGCTCCGGAGGTTCGCCGCCGAGCGGACCATGGTCGTGATCGCCCACCGGCTCTCCACCGTCCGCCACGCCGACCGGATCTACGTCATGGACAAGGGCGGCGTCGTGGCCGAGCAGGGAACCCACGACGAACTCCTCGCCCAGCACGGACTCTACGCATCCCTCTGGCGGCTCCAGGCCGGCGAAATCGCCGCCTGAGCACCGCAGCAGCGCCCGCCCGCCGACCGCGTGACGTCACCGCGGCCGGCGGGGCCCGGCGTGCCCTGCGCGCACGCCCGCCCACACTTCTGGAGGTACCCCCATGTCCCGTCGCGACGGCGACGTCCTTCCCCTGACCGCGGCACAGCGCGAGATCTGGCTCGCCGAACAGCACGCGCGGACGGCACTCGACGCCTACCGCATCGGCGATTACCTGGAGATCCACGGACCGGTCGACGCGGAGCTCGTCGGGACCGCGTTGCGCCGGGTCGTCGACGAGATCGACGCGCTGCACGTGAGCTTCGACCACGACGGGCAGGACCCGCGTCAGATCGTCCGTGCGGGATGGGACTGGACACCGGCCCGGCTCGACCTCGGCTCGGAGCCCGAACCCAGGGCGGCGGCCCTGGCATGGATGGCCCGGGACCGGGTGCGCCCGCTGGACCTCACCCGTGACCCGCTCTTCAGCTTCGCGCTGATCAGCCTCTCGCCGACGCACCACATCCTGTACCAGAACTACCACCACCTGGTGATGGACGGATTCGGCCTCTCCCTCGTCCGGCGGCGGATCACGCGGGTGTACACCGCGCTGGCCGCAGGCGGACCGGTCCCGCCGTCGTCGTTCCGTTCCCTGGACGTCCTGCTCCGCAGCGACGCCGACTACCGCACCTCGGAGCAGTTCGCCTCCGATCGGTCGTACTGGACGGAGCGGTTCGCCGACCGGCCGGAACCGACCCATCTCGCCGGTCGGGCTCCGCGCAGCGGGAGCGGCCCCCGTTCCGTGGTGGAACCGGCGGTGCTCCGCGTGGACGCGCTGCGGTCGGCGGCACAGGAGACCGAAGTCCACTGGTCGCGGGCGCTGATCGCGGCGGCAGCGCTCTACACCCACCGGCTCACCGGGGACCGGGACGTGCTGATCGGCCTTCCCGTCACCGGGCGCGAGGGCGCCGAACGCGCCCTGATGACCTCCGCCGGCGCGGTGGCGAACGTGGTGCCCCTGCGTCTGTCGGTGCGGCCGGACACGCGGTGGCACGAGCTGGTCGCCGAGGTGGCACGGGAGTCCGACGCGGCCCTCGCGCACCAGCGCTACCGCAGCGAGGACGTGTTCCGGGACCTCGGCGCTCCCGGTGCCGGCGGGGCGACGTTCCCGCTCGTCGTCAACATCATGGCCTTCGACTCCGCGCTGAGCTTCGCCGGGCACCCCGCCACGCTGCACTACCTGCTCCCGGAGCCGATCACCGGGCTGTCCCTCTGGATCACCGGTCGGCGGGGAGACAACGAACTCCGGGTCGAACTCAAGGGTGCGCCCCAGACCTGGAGCACCGACGAACTCGCCGTCCATCAACGGCGCCTGCTCGCGCTGCTGGACACCGTCGCGGACTGCGCCCCGCAGGAGCCGGTCGGCCGGCTCGGCCTGGTCACCGCGGACGAGGAGCAGGACCTCCTGGAGCTGGGCGCCGGCCCGGCGGCCGAGGGCTCCGCCGGCAGCCTGCCGGAAGTGTTCCGGGCACAGGTGCGGGCGACGCCGGACGCTGTCGCGGTGGTGGGGCCGGACGCGTCCCTGACGTACGCGGAGTTGGACGCGCGGGCGAACCGGCTGGCGCACGCCCTGATCGCCCGCGGGGCGGGGCCGGAGCGGCCGGTGGCGGTGGCCCTGCCGCGTTCGGCCGAGCTGGTGGTCGCGGTCCTCGCGGTGCTCAAGGCGGGGGCGGCGTACGTCCCGGTCGATCCGGAGTACCCCGCCGCCCGGATCGGGTACCTGCTCGACGACGCCCGACCGGTCCTGGTGGTGACCGACTCCCGCACCCGGGACCGGCTGCCGGAGCCCGGTGCCGCCGAGCGGCTGGTGGTCGACGACCCGGAGACGGCCGCGCTGGTCGCGGGTTGCCCGGCAGCGGATCCGCAGGTGGCCGTCGATCCGGAGCACCCGGCCTACGTCATCTACACCTCCGGTTCCACCGGGCGGCCCAAGGGCGTGGTGCCGACGTACGGCGGGCTGCTCCACCTGTTCGCCGGCCAGCAGCAGACACTGTTCCCGCCACTGCTGAAGGACCGGCAACGGCTGCGGGTGGCGCTGACCACGTCGGTGTCGTTCGACGCCTCCTGGAACCAACTGCTGGCCCTGTTCGCGGGCCACGAACTGCACGTCCTGGACCACGCGACCTGGACCGACCCGGACGCCTTCGTCGACTACGCCCGGCGCCGTCGCCTCGACTTCATCGAGGCCACCCCGTCCTACCTCCAAGTCCTCGTCGCACGGGGACTGCTGGACGATCCGCGGTGGCGTCCGGCGGTGGTCGCAGCCGGTGGGGAGGCCGTTCCGGAGCGGTTGTGGGAGCAGCTCCGTGAGGCCGACGGGGTGTCCTGCCTGAACTTCTACGGGCCGTCCGAGTGCACCGTGAACTCGGTCGTCGCGCCGCTGGAGTCGAGCCGGCGCCCGGTGATCGGCCGGCCGGTCCCGGGCGCCCGGCTGTACGTGCTGGACGGCGCGTTGCGACCGATGCCCACGGGCGGCACGGGCGAGCTGTACATCGCCGGCGCGGGCCTGGCACGGGGCTACCTGAACCGGCCGGCTCTGACCGCCGGGCGGTTCGTGGCCGACCCGTTCGGCCCGGCCGGCTCCCGCATGTACCGCACCGGTGACCTGGTGCGATGGGGTACGGACGGGAACCTGGAGTTCCTCGGCCGTACCGACGACCAGGTCAAGATCCGGGGATTCCGGATCGAACTCGGCGAGATCGAGGCCGTGCTCGTCGAGCACCCGCAGGTCGCGCAGGCCGCCGTTGTGGTGCGTACCGAAGAGGACGCCCGGCTGGTCGCCTACGTCGTGCCGGCATCCGGTGCCGGGGTGACCGTGGCCGAGCTGCGCGAGCACCTGCGCGAGCGGCTGCCGGAGTACATGGTGCCGGCCGCGTTCGTGACCCTGGACGCGCTGCCGCTGACACCGAACCGGAAGCTCGACCGTCGGGCCCTCCCGGCACCCGAGCAGATCGCCGCCACCCCGGGCCGCGCCCCGCGCACCGCGACCGAGCACCTGCTCGCCGGGCTGTTCGCCGAGGTGCTCGGGGTGGCCGAGGCCGGGCCGGACGACAGCTTCTTCGACCTCGGCGGGCATTCGCTGCTGGCCACCCGGCTCGTCGCCCGGGCACGGTCGGTGCTCGGCGTGGAGCTGAGGCTGAGCGACCTGTTCGACGCGCCGACGGTGGCGGAACTGGCGGCGGCGGTGGACGTCGCGGGCCGGGCGCGGCCGGCCCTGGGGCGGCGCGAGCGGCCGGAGACGGTCCCGCTGTCCTTCGCGCAACGGCGACTGTGGTTCCTGCACAGCATGGAGGGCCCGAGCGCCACGTACAACATCCCGCTGACGCTGCGGCTGTCCGGAAACCTGGACCAGCGGGCCCTGGAGGCCGCCCTGGCGGACGTGGTCGAGCGGCACGAGAGCCTGCGCACCACCTTCCCGACGGTCGACGGCGTGCCGTGCCAGCGGGTGCTGGACCTCGACGCGGCACGGCCGCGGCTGCGGGTGACCGAGGCCGGTGAGCGCGACCTGCCGGACCGGCTGGCGCAGGCGGCCCGGTACGGCTTCGACCTCTCCGCGGAGCCGCCGCTGCACACGGAACTGTTCCAGCTGGGACCGGAGGAGCACGTACTGCTGCTCGTGGTGCACCACATCGCCGGTGACGGCTGGTCGATGGGGCCGCTCTCGCAGGATCTGACGACCGCCTACGCGGCCCGATCCGACGGGGCGAAGCCGGAGTGGTCGCCGCTGCCGGTCCAGTACGCCGACTACGCCCTCTGGCAGCGGGAGCTGCTCGGCGACGGCTCGGACCGGGACAGCCTGCTGAACGGCCAGCTCGCTTACTGGCAAGAACAGTTGGCGGGTCTGCCCGATCAGGTGGAACTGCCCTTCGACCGGCCCAGGCCGGCCGCGATGTCCTATCGGGGCGCCCACCTGCCGGTGCGGATCGACGCCGAGCTGCACCAGGGCCTGCGCGCGCTCGCCCGGGACGGCGGGGCCAGCCTCTTCATGGTGCTCCAGGCCGGACTGGCCGCCCTGCTGGGCAAGCTCGGTGCGGGCACCGACGTCCCGATCGGCACGCCGATCGCCGGGCGCACCGACGAGGCCGTGGACGACCTGGTCGGCTTCTTCGTCAACACCCTGGTGCTGCGCACCGACCTGTCGGGCGACCCGTCGTTCACCGAACTGCTCGGCCGGGTGCGCGGCGACGCGCTGGCCGCGTACGCGCACCAGGACGTGCCGTTCGAGCACCTGGTGGAGGCGCTGAACCCGGCCCGGACACTGGCGCACCACCCGCTGTTCCAGACCATGCTGGCCCTGCAGAACGCGCCGCTCGGCGCGTTCGAGCTGCCGGGGCTGCGGGTGGCGACCGACCTGGTCCACACCGGGACGGCCAAGTGCGACCTGACCTTCATGGTCACCGAACAGCCCGGTGCGGACGGGCTGTCGGGCGTGGTGGAGTACAGCACCGACCTCTTCGACGCGGCCACTGTCGCGGGGATCGTCGAGCGGTGGCTCCGGCTGCTGCGGGCCGTGGTCGCCGACCCCGGCCGGCGGATCGGCCGGGTGGACGTCCTGTCCGCGGAGGAGCTCCGCGCGCTGCTGCCGGCCGGTGAAGGCCGGGCCGGCGAGCTGCCGGAGACCGGTATCACCGCGCTCTTCGAGCGGCAGGTACGGGCGAACCCGGCCGCGACCGCGGTGGTGAGCGGCGAAGTGTCGCTGACGTACGCCGAGTTGAACACCCGCGCCAACCGGCTCGCGCACGCCCTGATCGACCGGGGCGTGGGGCCGGAGCGGCTCGTCGCGCTGGCGCTGCCGCGCTCGGCCGAGCTGGTGGTCGCGATCCTCGCGGTGCTCAAGGCCGGCGCCGCGTACGTGCCGGTGGACCCGGAGTACCCCGCGGCCCGGATCGCCTACCTGCTCCAGGACGCCCGGCCCGCACTGCTCGTGACGACCAGCCGGACCGGCGACCTGCCGGGAGCGGACGGCGTGGACCGGCTGCCGCTGGACACCGCCGACCTGGACGGACAGCCGGACACCGACCCGGAGGTCGCGGTCGATCCCGGCCACCCGGCCTACGTCATCCACACCTCCGGCTCCACCGGCAACCCCAAGGGCGTCGTGGTCCCGCACCGGAACGTGGTGCGGCTGTTCGACACCACCCGGGAACTGTTCGGCTTCTCCGCCGAGGACGTCTGGACGCTCTTCCACTCCTACGCCTTCGACTTCTCGGTGTGGGAGCTGTGGGGCGCGCTGCTGCACGGCGGCCGACTGGTGGTCGTGGACCACGAGACCAGCCGTTCGCCCGGCCGGTTCCTGGAGCTGCTCGCCCGCGAACGGGTGACCGTGCTCAACCAGACGCCGTCCGCCTTCCACCAGCTGATCCAGGAGGACGGCGAGGCGCCCGGGACCGGCCGTGAACTCGCCCTGCGCACGGTGGTGTTCGGTGGCGAGGCGCTGGAGGCCGCCCGCCTCGCGAGCTGGTACGAGCGGCACCCGGACGACGCGCCGCGGCTGGTCAACATGTACGGCATCACCGAGACCACGGTGCACGTCACCCACGCGGCACTCGACCGGTCCGGTACCCCGGCCGGCCAGATCGGCACGGCGATCCCGGACCTGCGGACGTATGTGCTCGACGACGGCCTGCGGCCGGTGCCGCCGGGCGTCGCGGGCGAGTTGTACGTCGCGGGGCCGGGTCTTGCGCGCGGCTACCTGAACCGGCCGGGTCTGACGGCCGGGCGGTTCGTGGCCGACCCGCTCGGGCCGGCCGGCTCCCGGATGTACCGCAGCGGCGACGTGGTGCGCCGCGCGGCGGACGGCAGCCTGCGCTACGTCGGCCGGGCCGACCAGCAGGTCAAGATCCGCGGCTTCCGGATCGAGCTCGGCGAGATCGAGGCGGCGCTCGCCGCGCACCCCGGCGTCGCCCAGGCCGCCGTGCTGGCCCGGCAGGACCGGGTGGACGACACCCGGCTGGTCGCCTACCTGGTGCCCGCCACCGGCACCGCACCGCGCGCGGCCGACCTGCGCGCGCACCTGGCCGGGCGGCTGCCGGAGCACATGCTGCCGTCGGCCTTCGTGGTGCTGGACGCGCTGCCGCTGACCGCCAACGGCAAGCTGGACCGCCGGGCCCTGCCCGCTCCCGACCTCGCCCCCGCGGGCACCGGCCGCGCGCCGCGCACCCCGCAGGAGCACGTTCTGTGCGAGCTGTTCGCCGAGGTCCTCGGCGCGGCGCCGGTGGGTGTCGAGGACGGCTTCTTCGACCTGGGCGGACACTCCCTGCTGGCCACCCGGCTGGCCGCCCGGATCCGTGCCACGCTCGGCGTGGAGATGCCGCTGCGCACCCTGTTCGAGGCGCCGACCCCGGCCGCCCTGGCCGCCGCCCTGGTGGCCGCCGGTCCTGCGCAGGCGGCGCTGGCGCCGGTCCGGCGGCCCGAGCAGCTCCCGCTGTCGTTCGCGCAGCGGCGGCTGTGGTTCCTGCACCAGCTGGAGGGCGACAGCGGGAACTACAACATCCCCCTGGCCTGGCGGCTGTCCGGCCGGCTCGACCCGGAGGCGCTGCGCGAGGCCCTGGCGGACGTGGTGGCCCGGCACGAGGCCCTGCGGACGGTCTTCCCGGTGGTGGACGGCGTGCCGTACCAGCGGGTGCTGGACGTGGCGGCGGCCCGCCCGGGGCTGGCCGCGCGCCGGACCACGGAGGCCGAGCTGCCCGGCGCGCTGGCCGCGGCGCAGGCCCACCGGTTCGACCTGGAGGCCGAACTCCCGCTGCACGCGGAGCTGTTCGAGCTGGCGCCGGACGAGCACGTGCTGTTGCTGGTGCTCCACCACATCGCGGGTGACGGTTGGTCGCTGGGCCCGCTGGCCGCCGACCTCACCGAGGCCTACGCGGCCCGCTGCCGCGGTGAACAGCCGCGACAGGAACCGCTCGCCGTCCAGTACGCCGACTACTCCCTGTGGCAGCAGGAGCTGCTCGGCGAGGCCACCGACAGCGACAGCCCGTTCGCCCGCCAGGCGGCCTACTGGACACGGCAGTTGGCCGACCTGCCGGAACAGATCCAGCTGCCCATCGACCGGCCCCGCCCGGTGGTCGCCTCGCAGCGGGGCGGCCACGTGCGGGCCGAGCTGGACGCGGAGCTGCACCGCGGGCTGCGTGAGCTCGCCCGTACCGGCGGCAGCAGTCTGTTCATGGTGCTCCAGGCCGGGCTCGCGGGGCTGTTGAGCAGGCTCGGCGCGGGCGACGACATCCCGGTCGGCAGCCTCACCGCCGGCCGCAACGACCAGGCGTTGGACGAACTGGTCGGCTACTTCGTCAACACCCTCGTGCTCCGGACGGACACCTCGGGCGACCCGACCTTCGCCGAGCTGCTCGCCAGGGTCCGGGACACCGCGCTGGCCGGCTACGCCAACCAGGACCTGCCGTTCGAGTACCTGGTCGAGGCGCTCAACCCGTCCCGGTCGCTCTCCCACCACCCGCTGTTCCAGGTCATGCTGGTGCTGCAGAACAACGTCCGGGCCGAGTTCGCCCCGCCCGGGCTGCGGGTCGAGGAGGTGGAGCCGGCCACCACCACCTCGAAGTTCGACCTGGGGTTCGCGCTGGCCGAACGGCACACCGAGGACGGCTCCCCGGCCGGGATCGACGTGTCCGTCCAGTTCGCGAGCGACCTGTACGATCCGGCCACCGTCGAGACGATGGTGGCCCGGCTGGTCCGACTGCTGACCGCGGCCGTCGCCGACCCGCAGCGGCGGCTCGGCCGCATCGACCTGCTGTCCGCCGAGGAGCGCCGCGAGTTGCTGCCCGCTCCGGACGACGCGGCACGCCCGGTCCCGGTGGGGAACCTGCCCGCGCTGTTCCGGGCCCGGGTCGAGGAGCGGCCCGAGGCGGTGGCCGTGGTGGGCGAGGGCTTCACGCTGACGTACGGCGAGCTCGACGCCCGGGCCAACCGGCTGGCACACGCCCTGATCGCACGAGGGGTGGGGCCGGAGCAGCTGGTGGCGCTGGCCCTCCACCGCTCGGTCGAGCTGGTGGTCGCCGTCCTGGCGGTGCACAAGGCCGGGGCCGCCTACCTGCCGATCGACCCGGGCTACCCGGCCGCCCGGATCGCGTACCTGCTCGACGACGCCCGGCCGGCACTGCTGGTTACCACCACCGACTTGGACCCGCTCCTGCCCGGGGCGGGCGGCCCCGACCGGCTGCTGCTCGACGCGGACCCCGCGCCGGCCGGGCTGCCGGACACCGACCCGGGAGTCCGCCTCGCGCCCGGGAACGCGGCGTACGTGATCTACACCTCGGGCTCGACCGGTCGCCCCAAGGGCGTGGTGGTGAGCCACGCGGGCCTGCCGGGCATGGTCGCCGAGCAGGCCGAGCGGCTCGGCATCGACGCCGACAGCCGGGTGCTCCAGTTCTCCTCGCCGAGCTTCGACGTCTCCCTGTGGGACCTGTGCGGCGCCCTGCTCACCGGCGCCGCCCTGGTGCCGGCACCCGCGACCGAGCCGGTCGCCGCGCTGACCGACCCGAGCCTCGCGCTCACCCACGCGACGGTGCCGCCGTCGGTGCTGGCGGCGCTCTCGCCGGACGACGTGGCCGTGCCGGTGCTGGCGGTGGCGGGCGAGGCGTGCCCGCCGGAGCTGGTGACGCGGTGGGCGCCGGGCCGGCGGATGATCAACGCCTACGGTCCGACCGAGACGACGGTCATCGCGACGATGAGCGAGCCGCTGTCGCCGGGCTCGGGCGTGCCGCCGATCGGCCGTCCCGTCGCCGGCTTCCGGGCGTACGTGCTGGACGAGCACCTCGGCCTGGTGCCGCCGGGGGTGGTGGGGGAGCTGTACGTCGCGGGGCCGGGTCTTGCGCGCGGGTACCTGAACCGGCCGGGTCTGACGGCCGGCCGGTTCACGGCCTGCCCGTTCGGTCCGGCGGGCGCGCGGATGTACCGTACCGGCGACCTGGTGCGGCGCCGTGCCGACGGCCAGCTGGAGTACCTCGGCCGGGCCGACGACCAGGTGAAGGTGCGCGGCTTCCGGATCGAGCTCGGCGAGATCGAGACGGCCCTGGCCGAGCACCAGCAGGTCGGTCAGGTCGCGGTGATCGCGCGGAAGGACCGGGCGGCGGACACCCGCCTGGTCGCCTACCTGGTGCCCGCCGTCGGTGCGGAGCTCCGTTCGGAGGAACTGCGCGCCCACCTGCGCGAGCGGTTGCCGGACTACATGGTGCCCGCCGCGTTCGTCCCCCTCGATGCCCTGCCGCTGAACGCCAACGGCAAGCTCGACCGGCGCGCCCTGCCCGAGCCCGAGTTCATCGGGGAGCGGTTCGGCCGGGCGCCGCGCACCCCCCAGGAGCAGGTGCTGGCCGGGCTGTTCGCCGAAGTGCTGGGCCTGCCGGAGGTCGGCCTCGACGACGACTTCTTCGACCTGGGCGGGCACTCCCTGCTCGCCACCCGCCTGGTGGCCCGGGTCCGCGCGACCCTGGGCGTGGAGCTGACCCTGCACGCCCTGTTCCGGACCCCGACGGTGGCCGGGCTGGCCGCCGGGCTGGGCGGCGCAGGCCGGGCCAGGCCCGCCCTGGAGCGGGCGGCGCGGCCCGACCTGGTACCGCTGTCGTCCGCCCAACGGCGGCTGTGGTTCCTGCACCAGCTGGAGAGCGCCGGGTCGAGCTACCACATGCCGCTGGCGTGGCGGCTCTCCGGCCCGCTGGACCGGGTGGCCCTGGAGGCGGCCCTCGGCGACGTCGTCGACCGCCACGAGACCCTGCGCACGGTCTTCCGCGTGGTGGACGGCGTCCCGTACCAGCAGGTACTGGCCGCCGGGACGGTGCGGCCGGAACTGCCGGTCACCCCGGCCGACGAGACGAGCCTGACGGAGCTGCTGGCCCGCGCCGCCGTGCGCGGCTTCGACCTCGCGGCCGAACCGCCGTTGCGCGCCGAGCTGTTCGAACTCTCCGCCGACGAGCACGTGCTGCTGCTGGTGGTGCACCACATCGCCGGTGACGGCTGGTCGCTGGGCCCGCTGGCCGCCGACCTGGCCACCGCGTACGCGGCGCGCCGCCGGCACGAGGAACCGCGGTGGGCACCGCTGCCGGTGCAGTACGCCGACTACACCCTGTGGCACGGGCGGCTGCTCGGGGACCGCGACGATCCCACCAGCCTGTTCGCCCGGGAGTCGGCCTACTGGACGGAGCGGCTGGCCGGCCTGCCGGAGCAGATCCGGCTGCCCGCCGACCGGCCCCGCCCGGCGACCGCCTCCTACCGTGGTGGGCACCTGGCGATCGACCTGGACGCTGAACTGCACGGCGCACTGGTGCGCCTGGGCCGGGAGCGCGGTGCCAGCGTCTACATGGTGCTGCAGGCCGCGCTGGCGGCGGTGCTGGACAAGCTCGGCGCGGGCGACGACATCCCGGTCGGCAGCCTGATCGCCGGCCGGACGGACCAGGCGCTGGACGACCTCGTCGGCTTCTTCGTCAACACCCTGGTGCTGCGGACCGACACCTCGGGCGACCCGTCGTTCGCCGAGCTGCTGGCCCGGGTCCGGGAGGGCGCGCTGGCCGCGTACGCGCACCAGGACCTGCCGTTCGAGCACGTCGTCGAGGCCCTCAACCCGTCCCGGTCGCTCGCCCGCCAGCCGCTGTTCCAGGTGCTGCTCGCGCTGCAGAACGTGCCCCGCACCGAGTTCGAGCTGAGCGGTCTGGACGCCGAGATCCTCCTGGTCCGGACGTCCACGGCGATGTTCGACCTCGGCTTCCACCTGCTGGAGCGCGGCGGCACCGGCGGGCCGGCCGAGGGCATCGTCGGGCGGGTCGAGTACAGCACCGACCTGTTCGACCACACCACGGTGGAGGCGCTGGTCGCCCGGTGGCTGCGCCTGCTGGCGGCAGTGGTCGCCGAGCCGGACCGGCCGCTGAGCCGGATCGACGTCCTCACCGCCGAGGAGCGGCACGAGCTGCTGGTGGCGCGCAACGACACCGCCCGCCCGGTTCCCGCCGACGGCCTGCCGGCCCTGTTCGAGGCACAGGTCCGGGCGACCCCGCAGGCCCCGGCAGTGGTGTTCGAGGACACCGTGCTGACGTACCGCGAACTGAACCGCCGGGCCAACCGCCTGGCGCACGCGCTGATCGCCCGGGGGGTGGGGCCGGAGCAGGTCGTCGCCCTGCGGCTGCCGCGCTCGGCCGAGCTGGTGGTCGCCGTCCTCGCGGTGCTCAAGACGGGCGCGGCGTACCTGCCGATCGACCCGGACTACCCGGCCGCCCGCATCGCGTACATGCTGGAGGACGCGCGGCCGGCCGTCGTCCTCGACGACCTCGCGGCCGTCACCCCGGCCGAGGAGCAGCCGGAGCACGATCCGGCCGTCTCCGTGGACGCGCGGCACCCGGCCTACGTCATCTACACCTCCGGTTCCACCGGCCGGCCCAAGGCCGTGGTGATGCCCGCCGCCGGGCTGCTGAACCTGCTGGCGTGGCACCACAATGCCGTCGGCGGCGAACCCGGCACGCGCACCGCGCAGTTCACCGCGATCGGCTTCGACGTCTCGGTGCAGGAGCTGCTCTCCGCGCTGCTGTACGGCAAGACCCTGGTCGTGCCGACCGAGGAGCAGCGCCGCAGCGCCGAGCTGTTCGCGCACTGGCTCGACCGGCACCGGGTCGCCGAGCTGTTCGCCCCCAACCTGGTGGTCGAGGCGCTGGCCGAGGCCGCCGAGGAGGCCGGGCTGGAGCTGCCGAGTCTGCGGCTGGTCGCGCAGGCCGGCGAGGCGATGCGGCTCGGCGGCGCGGTGCGCCGCTTCCAGACCCGTCGCCCGGGCCGGACGCTGCACAACCACTACGGGCCTGCCGAGACCCATGTGATCACCGCCTACCCGCTGCCGGCCGACCCCGCCGACTGCCCGCTGCCGGTGCCGATCGGTCGGCCGATCGCCAACTGCGGGGCGTACGTGCTGGATCAGGCGCTGCGGCCGGTCGCCCCCGGGGTGACGGGCGAGCTGTACCTGGCCGGGGCGGGGCTGGCCCGCGGCTACCTGAACCGACCGGCGCTGACAGCGAGCAGGTTCGTGGCCGACCCGTACGGTCCGGCGGGCACGCTGATGTACCGCACCGGGGACCTGGTCCGCTGGCGCGCCGACGGCGAGCTGGAGTTCGCGGGCCGGGTGGACCACCAGGTGAAGGTGCGTGGTTTCCGGGTCGAGCTCGGCGAGATCGAGGCGGAGCTGGCCGCGCACCCGGGCGTGGCCCAGGTCGCGGTGCTCGCCCGTGAGGACAAGCCGGGCGAGACCCGGATCGTCGCGTACGTGGTTCCCTCGGCCGAGGGGCCGGCCACCACGGAGACACTGGCGGCGTACCTGCGCGAGCGGGTGCCGGACTACCTGGTGCCGTCGGCGTTCGTGCTCCTGGACGTACTGCCGCTGACGCCGAACGGGAAGCTGGACCGCGCGGCGCTGCCCGCTCCCGACCTCGGCCCGGCCGGAGCCGGGCGGGCGCCGCGCACCCCGCAGGAGCAGATCCTCTGCGAGCTGTTCGCCGAGGTCCTGGGCCTGCCGCGGGTCGGTGTCGACGACGACTTCTTCGACCTCGGCGGGCACTCCCTGCTCGCCACCCGGCTGATGTCGCGGGTCCGGGCGACCCTCGGCGTCGAGCTGGAGCTGCGCAGCCTGTTCCGGACGCCGACGCCCGCCGGGCTCGCGGCCGGGCTGCACGGCGCGGGCACCGCGCGGCAGGCCCTGGTTCCCCGGCCGCGCCGCGAGCCGATGCCGCTGTCGTTCGCCCAGCGCCGGCTCTGGTTCCTCCAGCAGTTCGGCGCACCGAGCGCCACCTACCACATGCCGCTGGCCCTGCGGCTGTCCGGCCGCCTCGACCGGGCCGCTCTGAGCGCCGCGCTCGGGGACGTGGTGGCCCGGCACGAGACCCTGCGCACGGTCTTCCCGGACACCGACGGAGTCCCGCACCAGCGGGTGCTGGAGGCGGCCGAGGCCGTCGTCCCGCTGACGGTGCGCGCGGCGGGCGGGTCGGAGGTGCCGGCCCTGCTGCGCGAGGCTGCGGTGCGCGGCTTCGACCTGACCTCGGAGGTGCCGCTGCGGGCCGAGCTGTTCGCGGTCGCGCCGGACGAGCACGTGCTGCTGCTGGTGGTGCACCACATCGCCGGTGACGGCTGGTCCATGGGCCCGCTGGCTCACGACCTCGCCACCGCCTACGCCACCCGGCAGGGTGGCGGGACACCCGAATGGCCGGCGCTGCCGGTGACGTACAGCGACTACACCCTGTGGCAGCACGAGATCCTCGGCGACGAGCACGACGCCGACAGCGTGTTCGCACGCCAGGTCGGCTACTGGACCGAGGCGCTGGCCGGGCTGCCCGACCAGCTGCAGCTGCCCGTCGACCGGCCGCGTCCGGCCGCCATGTCGTACGGCGGCGACCTGCTGGACATCCGGATCGACGCCGAACTGCACGCGGCGCTGGTGGAGTTGGCGCGGCGCTCGGGTGCGACGCTGTTCATGGTGCTGCAGGCGGCGCTCGCCGCGCTGTACACGCGGTTGGGTGCGGGGACGGACGTTCCGATCGGGAGTCCGATCGCGGGGCGTACGGACGAGGCGCTGGACGAGCTGGTCGGGTTCTTCGTCAACACGCTGGTGCTGCGCACGGACACGAGCGGTGATCCGTCGTTCGTCGAGTTGTTGGGGCGGGTGCGGGAGACGGCGCTGGAGGCGTTCGCGCACCAGGACGTGCCGTTCGAGCACCTGGTGGAGGTGTTGAACCCGTCCCGGTCGCTGTCGTACCACCCGCTGTTCCAGACCGGGCTGGTCGTGCAGAACGCGCCGGGCGGCGACTTCGAACTCCCCGGCCTCCGGGTCTCCGGGGTGGCAGTGCCCACCGGGACTTCGCGGCTCGACCTGACCTTCGGCCTCGCGGAGGAGTACGGGCCCGACGGCGCGCCGGCCGGGCTCGGCGGCGCGGTCGAGTACAGCACCGACCTGTTCGACCGCGCGACGGTCGAGACGTTGGTCGCCCGCTGGACCAGGCTGCTGGCCGCGGTCGCAGTCGCTCCGGACCAGCGGATCGGCGGGATCGACCTGCTGTCCGCCGAGGAGAGCGGTGAGCTGCTCGCCGCCGTGGTGGAAGGGGAGGCCACGGCGAGCCTGCCGGCGCTGTTCGCGGTGCAGGTGGCGGCGACGCCGGATGCGGTCGCGCTGGTCTGCGGCGGTCTGGAGTTGACGTATCGGGAGCTGAATGCCCGGGCGAACCGGTTCGCGCATTCCCTGATCGCCCGGGGTGTGGGTGCGGAGCAGTTGGTGGCGGTGGCGTTGCCGCGGTCGGTGGAGTCGGTGGTGTCCGTCCTGGGGGCGTTGAAGGCCGGGGCGGCGTACCTTCCGGTGGATCCGGAGTACCCGCAGGCGCGGATCGCGTTGATGTTGGAGGACGCGCGGCCGGTGGTGGTGGTCGACGATCCGGTGCTGGTGTCCGAAGTCGCCGAATGGCCGGAGAGCGATCCGGAGATCGTGCTCGATGTCCGGCACCCGGCGTACGTGATCTACACCTCGGGCTCGACCGGCCGCCCCAAGGGCGTGGCGGTGAGCCACACCGGTGTGTCGGGCCTGGTGGCGGCGCAGGTCGAGCGGCTCGGCGTGTCGCCCGGCAGCCGGGTGCTCCAGTTCGCCTCGCCCAGCTTCGACGCGTCCTTCTGGGACCTGTGCAGCGCCCTGCTGACCGGTGCCGCCCTCGTCCTGGCCCCGGCCGAGGCCCCGCTGGAGGCCCTGACGGACCGCCGCCTGACCGTCACCCATGTGACGCTGCCGCCCTCGGCCCTGGCCGCGCTGGACGGCGCCGAGCTCACGGCCACCACCCTGGTGGTGGCGGGTGAGGCCTGCCCGCCGGAGCTGGTGGAGCGCTGGGCGCCCGGCCGGCGGATGGTCAACGCGTACGGTCCGACGGAGACGACGGTGTGCGCGACCATGAGCGAGCCGCTGTCGCCGTCGGCCGGTGTGCCGCCGATCGGCCGATCGGTCGCGGGCTTCCGGACGTACGTGCTGGACGAGCGGCTGCGGCCGGTGCCGCCGGGCGTGCCGGGGGAGCTGTACGTCGCGGGGCCGGGTCTGGCGCGCGGCTACCTGAACCGGCCGGGTCTGACGGCGGGACGTTTCGTCGCCTGCCCGTTCGGCAACGACGGCGAGCGCATGTACCGCACCGGCGACCTGGTGCGCTGGCGCACCGACGGCCAGCTGGAGTACGTCGGCCGCGCCGACCAACAGGTGAAGGTGCGCGGCTTCCGGGTCGAGCCCGGCGAGGTCGAGGCGGCTCTGGCCGAGCACCCCGCCGTCGCCCGGGCCGCCGTCCTCGCCCAGGACGAGAGGCTCATCGGCTACGTGGCCGTGCGTCCCGAGGCGGCGGTTCGCCCTGCCGAGCTGGCGGCGCACCTGCGCGAGCGCCTGCCGGACTACCTGGTGCCGGCCGTCTTCGTGGTGCTGGACGCGCTGCCGGTGACGCCGAACGGGAAGCTGGACCGGGCGGCGCTGCCCGCGCCCGAGTCGGTGACCACGGAGGCGGGCCGGGCGCCGCGCACCCCGCAGGAGCAGATCCTGTGCGGGCTGTTCGCGGAGGTGCTCGGGCTGGCGAAGGTCGGTGTCGACGACGACTTCTTCGACCTCGGCGGGCACTCCCTGCTCGCCACCCGGCTGGCCGCGCGGGTGCGCTCGGTGCTCGGTGTGGAACTGGGGCTGCGCGCGCTCTTCCAGGCGCCCACCGTGGCGGGCCTGAGTATGGCGCTGAGCGAGGCGGGCCACGCCCGCCCGGCGTTGACCGCGCACGAGCGGCCCGAGGCTGTGCCGCTCTCCTTCGCCCAGCGCCGGCTCTGGTTCCTGCACCGCATGGACGGCGCCACCGCGACCTACCACATTCCGCTGGCGCTCCGACTGACCGGGACGCTCGGCCGGGCGGCACTGGACGAGGCGCTGGCCGACGTGGTGGCCCGGCACGAGAGCCTGCGGACGGTCTTCCCGGAGGTCGACGGCGTACCGTGCCAGCTCGTCCTGCACCCCGGCGCGGCCCGGCCCCGGGCGCGGCTGACCGAGGTGCCGGCGGCCGAGCTGACGGAGCGGCTGACCGAGTTCGCCCGGCAGCCCTTCGACCTGGCGGCGGAACCCCCGCTGCGGGCCGAGCTGTTCGCGGTCGCGCCGGACGAGCACGTGCTGCTGCTGGTGATGCACCACATCGCCGGTGACGGCTGGTCCACCGGGCCGCTGGCCCGCGACCTGGCCGAGGCGTACGCCGCCCGGTGCGAGGGCCGCTCGCCGGGTTGGTCGCTCCTGCCGGTGCAGTACACCGACTACACGCTGTGGCAGCGCGACCTGCTCGGTGACGCATCCGACCCGGAAAGCCGGTTCGCCGAACAGCTCGACTACTGGAAGCGCCAGTTGGCCGGCCTTCCGGAGCTGCTCCCGCTGCCCACCGACCGGCCGCGGCCGGCCGTCGCGGGCTGGCGCGGGGACCAGGTCGGCCTGCAACTGAGCCCCGAACTGCACGCAGCCCTGACAGAGTTGGCGCGGCGTACCGGCACCAGTCTGTTCATGGTGCTGCAGGCGGCGCTCGCCGCGCTGTACACGCGGTTGGGTGCGGGGACGGACGTTCCGATCGGGAGTCCGATCGCGGGGCGTACGGACGAGGCGCTGGACGAGCTGGTCGGGTTCTTCGTCAACACGCTGGTGCTGCGCACGGACACGAGCGGTGATCCGTCGTTCGTCGAGTTGTTGGGGCGGGTGCGGGAGACGGCGCTGGAGGCGTTCGCGCACCAGGACGTGCCGTTCGAGCACCTGGTGGAGGTGTTGAACCCGTCCCGGTCGCTGTCGCACCACCCGCTGTTCCAGACCATCCTGGCCGTGCAGAACGCGCCGATGGGTCGGTTCGCGCTGCCCGGCCTGGACGTGGCCACCTTCGCGGTGGCCACCGGCACCGCCAAGTTCGACCTCGGCGTGAGCCTCGCCGAGCAGTTCGGTCCGGACGGCAGTCCGGCCGGGATCGTCGGCGTGGTGGAGTACGCCACCGACCTGTTCGACCGGTCGACGGTCGCCGCCCTCGCCCGGCGCTGGACGCTCCTGCTGGAGACGGTCACCGCCGATCCGGAGCAGCCGATCGGACGGATGGACCTCCTCGACGCGGACGAGCGGCACCGGCTGCTGGAGCGGGGCAACGCGACAGCCCGCGAGGTGGACGCCGTCCCGGTGCCGCAGGCCTTCGCGGTGCAGGTGGCGGCGACGCCGGATGCGGTCGCGCTGGTCTGCGGCGGCGTGGAGTTGACGTATCGGGAGCTGAATGCCCGGGCGAACCGGTTCGCGCATTCCCTGATCGCCCGGGGTGTGGGTGCGGAGCAGTTGGTGGCGGTGGCGTTGCCGCGGTCGGTGGAGTCGGTGGTGGCCGTCCTGGGTGTGCTGAAGGCCGGGGCGGCGTACCTTCCGGTGGATCCGGCGTACCCGCAGGCGCGGATCGCGTTGATGTTGGAGGACGCGCGGCCGGTGGTGGTGGTCGACGATCCGGTGTTGGTGTCCGAAGTCGCCGAATGGCCGGAGAGCGATCCGGTGGTCGCGCTGGACGTCCGGCACCCGGCGTACGTGATCTACACCTCGGGCTCGACCGGCCGCCCCAAGGGCGTCGTGGTCGGCCACGGCGGCGTGGCCAGTCTGGTGGCCGCCCAGATCGAGCGGTTCGCGATCGAACCCGGCAGTCGGGTGCTCCAGTTCGCCTCGCCCAGCTTCGACGCCTCGGTGTCG
The DNA here is from genome assembly GCF_029894125.1 of Kitasatospora sp. MAA19. Lineage (GTDB taxonomy): Bacteria > Actinomycetota > Actinomycetes > Streptomycetales > Streptomycetaceae > Kitasatospora. The sequence continues at coordinate 89,942 of NZ_JARXYZ010000009.1, read as the reverse complement.
GAGATCTTCACCGCCCTGCTGCGCGGCGCGGCCCTGGTGCTGCCCGCAGCCGAGCCGGTGGCCGCGCTGACCGACCCGGGCCTGGCGGTCACCCACGTGACCGTGCCGCCGTCCGTCCTGGCCGCCCTGCCGGAGCACTCGCTGACCGTCTCCACGCTGGTGGTGGCTGGTGAGGCCTGCCCGCCGGAGCTGGTGGAGCGCTGGGCGCCCGGCCGGCGGATGATCAACGCGTACGGTCCGACGGAGACGACGGTGTGCGCGACCATGAGCGACCCGCTGTCCCCGGCGACGGGTGTGCCGCCGATCGGCCGTCCGATCGCCAACGCCCGGGTGTACGTGCTGGACGAGCGGCTGCGGCCGGTGCCGCCGGGCGTGCCGGGGGAGCTGTACGTGGCCGGCGCCGGGCTGGCGCGCGGGTACCTGGACCGGCCCGGTCTGACGGCCGGACGATTCGTCGCCTGTCCGTTCGGCAACGACGGCGAGCGCATGTACCGCACCGGCGACCTGGTGCGCTGGCGCGCCGACGGCCAGCTGGAGTACGTCGGCCGCGCCGACGACCAGGTGAAGGTGCGCGGCTTCCGGGTCGAGCCCGGCGAGGTCGAGGCGGCCCTGGCCGAGTACCCCGCCGTCGCCCGGGCCGCCGTCCTCGCCCAGGACGACCGGCTCATCGGCTACGTCGTCCCGCATCCGGAGGCGTCCCGGGACAGCGGGCTCGAAGCCGACCACGTGGGCGAGTGGCAGGACATCTACGACGCCCTGCCCATCACCCCCGAGGAAGCCGCCTTCGGCCAGAACTTCGTGGGCTGGAACAGCAGTTACGACGCGAGCCCGATCCCGGTCGAGCAGATGAGGGAATGGCGGGACGCGACCGTCTCCCGCATCCTGGCCCTGCGCCCCCGCCGGGTGCTGGAGGTCGGCGTCGGCACCGGTCTGCTGCTCTCGCAGATCGCGCCGCACTGCGAGACCTACTGGGCGACGGACTTCTCCGCGACCGCGATCGAGGCGCTGGCCGCCCAGGTGGTCCGACAGGAGGACCTGGCCGAGCGCGTCGTGCTGCAGACCCGCCCGGCGCACGACACCGACGGACTGCCCGCCGGGACTTTCGACACCATCGTGATCAACTCGGTGGTGCAGTACTTCCCGTCCGCCGACTACCTGGCGGACGTGATCGGGAAGCTGATGCGGCTGCTCGCCCCCGGCGGCGCGCTCTTCATCGGCGACGTCCGCAACCTGCGGCTGCTGCGCCCGCTGGCCACGGCCGTCCAACTGCACCGGACCGGCGCCGGCGCCGACCTCGCGACGGTGCGCCGCGCCGTGGAGCAGGCCCTCCGGGTCGAGAAGGAACTCCTGGTCGACCCGGACTTCTTCACCGCCCTGCGGGAGCACGGTGCGGACATCGGTGCGGACATCGGTGCGGTGGCCGTGGAGGTCAAGCGCGGCCGCCACCACAACGAACTGAGCCGTTACCGCTACGACGTGACGCTGCACAAGTCGCCGGTCGCCCCGGCCGCCACGAGCGAGCCGGTCGAGCTGGAGTGGGGGCGGCAGGTCGCCGGCCTGGCCGAGCTGCGCGAGCTGCTCGCCCGGCCGCTCGCGGGCGCGCTGCGGGTCACCGGGGTGCCCAACCGCCGGGTGGCGCGGGAGTCCGCCCTGGCCCGCGCGGTGCAGGACGGGGACGCCTCGCTCGCCGAGCTGCTGGAACGGCTGCACGCCCCGGAGGAGGGCGGCCTGCCCGACCCGGACGACTTCCACGAGCTCGGGCGGGAACTCGACCGCCGGGTGGGAGTCACCTGGTCGGCCACCCAGGCCGACGCCGTGGACGTCGTCTTCGCGGATCCGCGGGCGCACCACGGCTCCCCGGTCGAGCCGTCCCGGCCGGCCAGGGCCACCGGCGGGACGCTGTCCTCGCTGACCAACCGCCCGACCGGAAGCCGGGGCACCGGCGCCCTCATCGGGGACCTCCGCGACTGGCTGCGCGGGCGACTGCCCGACTACCTGATCCCCTCGGCGTTCGTGGTGCTGGAGACGCTTCCGCTGACGGCCGGCGGCAAGCTCGACCGCCGCGCGCTGCCCGCTCCCGACCTCGGCTCCGCCGGAGCCGGGCGGGCGCCGCGCACCCCGCAGGAGCAGCTCCTCGCCGAACTGTTCGCCGAGGTGCTCGGGCTGGCCCAGGTCGGGGTCGAGGACAGCTTCTTCGACCTGGGCGGGCACTCGCTGCTGGCGACCCGCCTGGCCTCCCGGGTGCGGGCGACGCTCGGCGCGGAGCTGGAGGTCCGCACGCTGTTCGAGACCCCGACCGTGGCCGGGCTGGCGGCCCGTCTCGACGGCTCCGGAACGGCGCGGCCCGCGCTGACCGCCCACCCGCGCCCCGAGCTGGTACAGCTGTCCTTCGCCCAGCGCCGCCTGTGGTTCCTGCACCGGATGGACGGGCCGAGCGCCACCTACAACATGCCGCTCGCGCTGAGCCTGACCGGCGGACTCGACCGGTCGGCCCTGCACGCCGCGCTGGCGGACGTGATCGCCCGGCACGAGAGCCTGCGGACCGTCTTCCGGGAGACGGACGGCGTGCCGTACCAGGTCGTGCTGAGCACTTCGGAGGCGCACCCGGAGCTGCCGGTGGTCGAGCTCGACGAGAGCCGGCTGGCCGAACGGCTGGCGGCCGTGGCCCGGCGCGGCTTCGACCTCGCCGCGGAGCCGCCGGTCCGGGCGGAGCTGTACGCGCTCGCCCCCGACCGGCACGTGCTGCTGGTCGTGGTGCACCACATCGCCGCCGACGGCTGGTCGATGGGCCCGCTCTCCGGCGACCTCGCGGCGGCCTACGCGGCGCGCTGCCGGGGCGAGGAGCCGCAGTGGTCCCCGCTGCCGGTGCAGTACGCCGACTACACCCGCTGGCAACGCGATCTGCTCGGCGACGCCGCCGATCCGGACAGCCTGTTCGCCCGGCAACTGGCCTACTGGAAGGACGAGCTGGCGGGGCTTCCGCAGCAGGTACAGCTGCCCGCCGACCGGCCCCGGCCGCCGGTGGCCTCCCAGCTGGGCGGCCGGGTCGTGGTCCGGCTGGACGCCGAACTGCACCAGGCCCTGCGGGACCTGGCCGCCGAGCGGGGCGCCAGCCTGTTCATGGTGCTCCAGGCCGGTCTCGCCGCGCTGCTCACCCGGCTCGGCGCCGGTACGGACATCCCGATCGGCAGCCCGATCGCCGGCCGCACCGACCAGGCGCTGGACGAGCTCGTCGGCTTCTTCGTCAACACCCTGGTGCTGCGCACCGACACCGGCGGCGACCCCGGGTTCGCCGAACTGCTCGGCCGGGTGCGGCAGAAGGCGCTCACCGCGTACGACCACCAGGACGTGCCGTTCGAGCACCTGGTCGAGGTGGTCAACCCGGTGCGGTCGCTGGCCCACCACCCGCTGTTCCAGATCATGCTGGCCCTGCAGAACGCGCCGCTGGGCGAGTTCGCGCTGCCGGGGCTGGAGACCGGCCACCTGGAGGCGCCGACCGGGACATCCCGGGTCGACCTGACCTTCAGCCTGGCCGAGCAGTTCCGCCCGGACGGTCCCCCTGGGCCTAGCGGCCCGGGAGGTGCCCCCAGCCTCGACGGCCTGGTCGGCGCGGTGGAGTACGCCACCGACCTGTTCGACGCGCCCACCGTGGAGCTGCTGTTCGACCGCTGGGCGCGGCTGCTGCGCACGGCGGCCGCCGACCCCGACCGGCCGATCAGCCGGATCGACATCATGTCCGGCGAGGAACGCCACCGGCTGCTGTCCGAGTTCACGGGCGCCACCGCCGAGCTGCCCGAGGCCGCGGTGCCGGAACTGTTCGCCCGCCAGGTCCGGGCCACCCCGGACGCCGTGGCGGTCGTGGCCGGCGGCACCGAGCTGACCTACCGGGAACTCGACCTGCGGACCAACCGCCTCGCGCGGGCGCTGACCCGCCGGGGCGTCCGGCCGGAGACGCCGGTCGCGGTCATGCTGGAGCGCTCGGCGGAGCTGGTCGTGGCGATCCTCGCGATCGTCAAGGCGGGCGGCGCCTACGTGCCGCTCGACTCGCGCTTCCCGTCGTCCCGCATCGAGCTGATCCTGCGGGAGACCGGGGCCGCGCTGGCGCTCACCGAGGACGTGCTGACCGAGCTGGTCCAGGCCGAGCCCGACTCGTCCGAACTCGAAGTCCCCTGCGACCCCCGGCAGCTGGCGTACATCATGTACACCTCCGGATCCACCGGGCGGCCGAAGGGCGTGGCCGTCACCCACCGCGACGTGGTGGGCCTCGCACTCACCCCCGAATGGCGCGGCGGCGGACACGAGCGGGTGCTGATGCACTCCCCGACCGCCTTCGACCTCTCGACGTACGAGCTGTGGGTGCCGCTGCTCAGCGGCGGCCGGGTCGTGGTCGCCCCACCGGAGCGGCTCGACCTCGACCTGCTGGAGCGGACGGTCGCCGAGCACCGGGTCACCGGCCTGTGGCTGACGGCCGGCCTGTTCCGGCTGGTCGCCGAGGAGCGGCCGGGCCTGCTCGCCGGGGTCCGCGAGGTCTGGACCGGCGGTGACGTGGTCTCCCCGGCCGCCGTCGCCCGCGTGCGCGCGGCCTGCCCCGGCCTCGAGGTGGTCAACGGCTACGGGCCGACCGAGGCCACGACCCTGGCCACCTGCCACCCGGTGCGCACCCTCTCCGAGGACGCCGCGACCGTGCCGATCGGCGCTCCGATGGCCAACATGCGGGCCTACGTGCTCGACGACCACCTGCGGCCGGTGCCGACGGGCATGGTCGGCGAGCTGTACCTCGCGGGAGTGGGCGTGGCCCGCGGCTACCTGGGCCGCCCGGGTCTGACCGCCGAGCGGTTCACCGCCGACCCGTACGGTCCGGCCGGGAGCCGGATGTACCGCACCGGCGACCTGGCGTGGTGGCAGGCATGGGGGCACCCCCGGCCGGTGGGGGCACCTCCCGGCCGCCAGGCCGGGGGCGCTGGGGGAGGCACGCTGGAGTTCGCCGGACGGGCTGACCACCAGGTCAAGCTGCGCGGTCTGAGGATCGAGCCCGGTGAGATCGAGGCCGTGCTCGCGAGCTGCCCGGGCGTCGCCCAGGCAGCCGTGGTGGCCCGCGAGGACCAGCCCGGCGACAAGCGGCTCGTCGCCTACCTGGTGGCCGCCCCCGAGGGGGTGCCCGAGCCGGGCGAGCTGTCCGACCGGCTGCGCCGCGAACTGCCCGAGTACATGGTGCCGTCGGCGTTCGTCACCGTGGACGCGCTGCCGCTGACCGCCAACGGCAAGCTGGACCGGGTCGCCCTGCCCGCCCCCGAGTACGGTGCGCCGGGCACCGGGCGCGGCCCCCGGACGCCGCAGGAGCAGCTGCTGTGCGACCTGTTCGCCGAGGTCCTCGGCCGGGAGCAGGTCCGCATCGACGACAGCTTCTTCGGCCTGGGCGGGCATTCGCTGCTGGCCGCCCGCCTGGCGTCCCGCGTTCGCGAGACCCTCGGCGTCGAGCTGGGCCTGCGCACGCTGTTCGAAGCGCCGACCGTGGCCGGGCTCACCGAACGCCTGGTCATGAACGATCCGGACGACGCGCTGGACGTGGTGCTGCCGTTGCGCACCACCGGGAACGGGACACCGCTGTTCTGCATCCACCCCGGCGGTGGCATCAGCTGGTCGTACAGCGGGCTCCTGAACCACGTCGGTCCCCAGCACCCGGTCTACGCGATCCAGGCGCGCGGCCTCGGCCGGCCCGAACCGCTGCCGACGTCCTTCGAGGAGATGGCGGCCGACTACGCCGAGCAGATCCGCAAGATCCAGCCGGAGGGCCCGTACCTGCTGCTCGGCTGGTCCGCCGGCGGGCTGATCGCCCACGCGCTCGCCTGCGAGCTCCAGTCGCGCGGCGAGCGCACCGCACTGCTGGCGATCCTCGACGCCTACCCGGTGAAGGACGTGCAGTTCGAGGAGGTGCCCGTGCCCACCGAGCGGGACGTGCTGGTCGGTGTGCTCGACGTCGACCCGGACGAGCTGGGCGACCGGGCGCTGACCTACGGCGAGGTCGCCGAGATCCTGAACCGGCGGGGCAGCGCGCTGGCCGGGCTGACGGAGCGGCAGATCGAGGTCATCGTCCAGATCATGATCAACAACGCGAAGCTGGCGGTCGACTTCGTTCCCGGAGAGTTCGACGGAGACCTGCTGCTCTTCAACTCCACGATCGACCGGACCGAGGACAACGCCGGGCCCGGGATCTGGCGCCCCTACATCGTCGGCCGGATCGAATCGCACGAGATCGCCACCCGGCACAACCGGATGACCCAAGCCGGTTCGCTGGCCCAGATCGGACCGATCCTGGCCGCCAAGCTCGCCGAAGCCACCGGTGACACCGGTGACATCTGTGACACCCCCATCCACAACCAGGAGGACTGATTCCCATGACCAACCCCTTCGATGATCAGGACGGCACCTTCCTCGTGCTCGTCAACCCGGAGAACCAGCACTCGCTGTGGCCGCAGTTCGCGGACGTCCCCGAGGGCTGGACCGCCACGCACGGCCCCGACACCCACGCCGCCTGCCTGGAGTACGTCGAGCAGTCCTGGACCGACATGCGGCCCAAGAGCCTGGCCGACGCCATGGACACCCAGCGGTAACGCGGCCGACGTGACCTCCACCGACACCCTGGGCGAGGCCCGCGGCAGCGCGGGCCTCGCCCGGCCCGGCGACCTCGCCGCGGCGCTGCGCACGCCCGAGGCCCGCCGGGACCCGTACCCGTTCTACGCCCGCATGCGGCGCGAGAGCCCGGTCCACCGCAGCGCCGAGGGCATCTGGCACCTCACCCGCTACGCCGACGTCGAGGCGGCCCTGGGAGACCTGCGGCTGTCCAACGACCGTGACCGGATGACCCGCGCCTACGGCGCGCTCGGCGGCGACCTGAAGGCCTTCAGCCGGCTCACCGACCGGCTCGGCCGGGTGATGACCAACACCGACCCGCCGGACCACGCCCGGTTGCGCAAGCTCGCCAACCGCGCGTTCACCGCCCGGCGCGTCGAAGCCCTGCGGGACGGCATCCAGCGGATCGTCGACCGGCTCATCGACGAGGCGCTCGCGGCGGGCCCGGCCATGGACCTGATCGAGGCGGTCGCCTCCCCGCTGCCGCTGTCCGTCGTCTGCGAGCTCTTCGGCATCCCGCCCGAGGACCGCCCGCAGGTCAAGACCTGGTTCCGCCGCTTCGGCCGGATGAGCGAGGACATCGACAAGTCCGAGGCGGCCATCGGGCAGTACGAGGAGTACCTCGCCCGACTCGTCCGCCGACGCCGGGCCGACCCGGGCGACGACCTGATCAGCGCCCTGGTCGCGACGCAGGCGCAGGACGACCGGCTCACCGACTCCGAACTGCTGTCCACCTGCTTCGTCCTGATCACCGCGGGCGACGAGACCACCACCCATCTGGTCGGCAACGGCGTGCTCGCCCTGCTGCGCCACCCCGGCCAGCTGGCCCGGCTGCGCGAGGACCCGGCGCTGATCCGCACCGCCGTGGACGAACTGGCCCGCTACGACACGCCGACCCAGGCGATCGTCCGGGTCGTCGCGGAGGACGTCGAGATCGGCGGGCGGACACTGCGCGAGGGCGAGCTGGTGTACCTGTTCCTCGCCGCGACCAACCGCGACCCCGAGCGCTTCGAGGACCCCGACCGGCTCGACCTGTCCCGCCCCGGCAACCGGCACCTCAGCTTCGGCAACGGCCCGCACTTCTGCCTCGGCGGCCCGCTCGCCAAGCTCCAGGTGGAGGTGGCCGTCAGCACGCTGGTCCGCCGGCTCCCGCAGCTGCGGCTGGCCGACGAAGCCGCCGGCGGGGCGGCCCTCGAATGGCGGCCCAACCCGCTGCAACGGCGGCTGAGCGCCCTCCCGCTCACCTACTGACACCTGAACGATGACGAAGGAGAACCGACCATGACCCGAGAGTTCGAGGTCCGCAAGGAACAGGACCTGCCCGCGACACCCGAACAGGTCTGGGCCGCGGTCGCCACCGGCGGCGGCAACCTCGGCTGGCTGTACCCCATGGAGGTCGAGCCGCGCGTCGGCGGAAAGGTCACCCGGTCCGACAGCACCGTCGTGGTGTGGGAGCCGCCGAGCCACTTCGCCGTCCGGGCGACCCTGGGCGACGAGTTCTCCAACACGCTCAGCTACCGGATCGAGCCGGTGGACGGCGGAACGAGCCACCTGCAGATGGGAATCCACTGGGTGCACGAGGGCGTCTGGGACGAGGTCTGGGACACCAAGGCGGACGCGGCCGAGAAGCACGTCCACTTCTACCAGCACGGCCTCGCCGAGTACCTGCGGCACTTCGGCGGCCGCCCCGCCGTCTACGTCAAGGCCCAGCGCCCCGAACCCACCACCGACCCGGCCGACTTCGCCGCCCTGCGCCGACGCCTCGGCCTCGCCGACGACGCGGCCGTCGGCGACCGGCTCGAACTCCACGTCCCCGGTCCGGACGGCGGACCGGAGGCGGTCGTCGTGGACTGGCTCAGCCCCGACTTCGTCGGCCTGCGCGGCCCGGACGCGCTGTACCGGTTCTTCAACGGCAGCACCTGGAACTGGCCGCTCTGGCTGGGCCACCACCTGTTCGCCGAGGACGCCGACGAGCAGGCCGCCGTCAAGGCATGGACCGCCTGGCTCAACGACACCCAAGCCTAGGACCCCCGATGGAAACCCCGTTGGAAACCTCGATGGAAACACTGCTCTACGCCGCCGAACTCGTCGAGGAGAACGGCACCTACAAGCTCGTCGTCCAGGACGTGGTGCGGGACACCGTCCAGACCACCCCGGTCCCCAAGTCCATGGTGGACAAGCTCCCGACCTTCCTCGCGGCACTCAGCGCCAAGCTCAACTCCGCACCGTCACGCGGCCGGTGGTAGCCGTGGGCCACCCGGCCACCCGGCCGTCACCAGCCCGGAGCGAGGATCAAGCGCATGCGGCCCGCGATGTCGGCAACGGCCGGGCCGCCCGGCCCGTCCGGTCTTCGGCTCGTTGCCGACCGGCACGCACCCGGAGGACGGTGGTCCGGTGATCGGTAGGCTGCCGTCGGTCGAACGCCCGTCGACCCCGCGGCGAGATCCGCGATGGTCATCAGCGCAGGGAGTGCCCGTGCACTCAGCTGGCTCCGCCGAGCGCCGGCCCTCCGCCGTGCCGGATCTGCTCGCGTACTCGTCCACCGATGAGGCCGTGGACGAGCTGCGCCGGCTGACGATCCTCGGTCGCCGGGTACCGCAGTGGAGGGTCGCGGTCATGCAGGAGACCGGGTTCTTCCGCGCGCTGTGGGGTTCGGGGGACGTGGTGCACCGTCCGGCCGAGGACGACGTCCCGGAGCGCCTGGCCATCGCGGTATCCGCCGGTGGTGAGGTCCTCGGGTCCATCTGGGTGGCGGCCGCGGGCCGTCCGCTGCCGGCGACCGCGCCCGATGCGCTGCGCGCGGCGGCTCGGGCGGCGGCCCCGCACCTGATCCATCACCGCTCCCGCCGGGCGGGAGCGGCCCACCTGGTCCAGGAGGCGGCGCGTGCCCTGCTGGAGGGCCACGGCTCGGCCGACACGTCTCGCGGCGTACGACGCGAAGCAGGGCGGCAGCGTACTGGTCGACACACTGCGCGCCTACCTCGACCACTTCGGGGACGTGCCCCAGGCGTCCCGTGCGCTGGGTGTCCACCCGAACAGCTTCCGGTACCGGATCCGGCGACTGCGTGACGTGTGCGGGATCGAGCTGGACGACCTGGATGCGCGGCTGCTGGCCCAGTTGCAACTGCGTCTGATGGGCCGTGACGCCACCGGCGACCGCTGAGACCGTTGCCGCGCGCGTAGTCGCCGCGCACCACGGGCGCGGGCCGGTCTCGTCGCCCGGCACCACAAGGGTGATCGTTTTCCGGCGAGTTGGGCGGCGACAAGGCATGGCTCGCGAAACCCTGGGCTGCGGCACGAAGACGCGGCCGCCGGGCCGCGGGCAACCTGGTCGCACCGCCCGGGAGCTTCGCCGGGCGTTCCCCCAGGGCGACCCGGAAGGTGCATTGTGACGAGTTCTCAGGCCGGCGAACGGCGCGAGCGCATCCTGCGTGCGGCAGTGCACGAACGGATTCTCGAGCCCGACCACGCGGTGCTGGCGGCGTTCGTCGACCTCGACGCCGTCGCCGACGGCGTCGCGGCGCTGCACCGCGCCTTCCCGGCCTCGGTACCGGTGCTGCACACCTTCGCGGCGAAGGCGAACTGCCTGGTGCCGGTGCTGGCGGAGCTCCGGAACAACGGCATGGGCTGCGAGGTGGCCAGCGCGGGCGAGCTGGCCCAGGCGCTGGCCGCCGGCTTCGCGCCCGAACGGATCGTCTTCGACTCCCCGGCGAAGACCCGCGGTGAGCTCATCCAGACGCTGGAGATCGGTGCCGCGGTGAACGCGGACAACTTCCAGGAGCTCTCCCGCATCGACGAGATCCTCGCGACCCGCCCCTCCGCCTCGCGGATCGGGGTGCGGATCAACCCCCAGGTCGGCAGCGGGTCGATCGGCGCGATGAGCACCGCGACCGCGACATCCAAGTTCGGCATCGCCCTGGAGGACGACGGAAACCGGGAACGGCTGCTGCGCGCATACCGCGACCGTCCCCGGCTCACCTGGGTGCACGCGCACGTGGGATCGCAGGGCTGCCCCCTGGACCTGATGGCCCAGGGCATCGCGAAAGCCGTGGCCTTCGCCGAACAGGTCAACGCCGAGCTCGGCCGGCGCCAGGTGGTCGGCGTCGACATCGGCGGAGGACTGCCGGTCAACTTCGCCAGCGACGAGACCGCACCCGGCTTCGACGATTACGTGGCCTGCCTGCGGGCCCAGGTGCCGGCCCTGTTCACCGGCGAGTACCAGGTCGTCACCGAGTTCGGGCGCTCCCTGCTCGCCAAGAACGGGTTCATGGCCGCGTACGTCGAGTACACCAAGACCTCCGGCGGACGTCCGATCGCGATCACCCATGCCGGTGCGCAGGTCGCCGCGCGGACCGTGTTCATGCCCGAGTCCTGGCCGCTGCGGATCACCGCCCACCACCCTTCCGGTGCCCCCAAGGACGGAGAACTCGTCCCCCAGGACATCGCGGGCCCGTGCTGCTTCGCCGGCGACCTGGTCGCCGAAGCCCGTCCGCTGCCCGAGCTGGCACCCGGCGACATCGTCGCACTACTCGACACCGGCGCGTACTACTTCTCCACCCCCTTCCACTACAACAGCCTGCCCGAGCCCGCAGTCCACGGCGCCCGGATCGACGCCGACGGAAACGTCCACTTCAGCCTGCTGCGCCCCGCGCAGACCATCGAGCAGCTCCTCGCCCGAACCGGGCGGTGAGCCGCCCGGAGATGACCGAACTCGCTCACCTCACCCGCGAGTTCGCCCGGCGGCTGACCCCGGCGGAGGGCAACGATGCCACGCTTGCCGACCATCACCACCGGTCCGCGCCACCGACCTGCCCCACCTGCACTCCTTCACGAACGGCCTCGAACTCGACCGCGCCGCCGTCGACGCCGGACTCACCCTCCCCTGGCGCAACGGCCGCACCGACAGACGCCGTCGACGTTCCTGCCCAGAGCCCGCGCAGCACGTGGCAAAGCACGACGCAGGAGGCTGTCACCCAGAGGATTCCCGCGGACTCGTGGAGTATGTCGAGTTCCTGTCATGCCGGATTCGGACAGTGCAGACGGCTGTCTCCGGAAGTGGTTCTCCACGCACTCTTACCGACGGCACAGCCGACCGCCTCTTCCGCCCCGACAGGGCGAACAGGCGCGTCGGCTCCGGTACGCAGAAGGAGTTCTCGTGAAGAAGACGCTCGCCTGGGCCGTCACCGCTGTCACCGCGGCCACCTGCGCCCTCGGCGCCTCCCTGCCGGCAGCGGCGGCGGACGACACGACGGCCGCCGCCGGCGCCGTGGCCTCCGCCTACGGGCTCGACACCTCCTCGCTCACCCCGCATCAGCAGGACCTCGTCGACAAGATCCTGACCGCGATGCCGGCCGGCTGGCAGGAGCGCGCCGCCGCCACCGCCGCCGAGTTCGGCATGGACGACACCCCGTGGGCGAACATCCTCGACGGCGTCATCAACCCGGGCGACTACCAGTGCAGCAACACGGCGCTGACGGCCTACGCGAGGGACACGCTCAAGGACGCCGACCCGGTCTTCAGGTATGCCCTGCCCATGCTCGGGGTGGGGACCCTCGCCATGTACGACGCGATGCTGACCGCCGACGATCCCAAGTCCACCACGTTCGGCGTCAACGGCGAGTACACCAACGAGCTGAGGTCCGAAGGGAAGGACCTCAAGAAGTTCTGGGACATCAACTCCGACGACATCCAGATCGTGCCGATGCACGGCGGTGACGTCTTCTCCTCCCCGGAGCGGCTGGCCCGCGCCCTGTACATGCGGGTTCCCATCGGCAGCGTCGAGGGCAAGCTTCCCGAGGCCCGGTACCTCATCGAGCTCATCAACTCGGAGCCCGCCCTCAAGGGCGGCACCAACCCGTACTTCACCTTCAACTCGATCGCCTACACCGAGAAGGGCAGCTCGCACCCGCGGGGCATCTCCGACCACATCGTCATGGGCGACGGCATCTTGCAGGGCATGGCAGCCGTGGGCCTGGGCGACACCGCTCCGCGTAGCATCCTCGCCCATGAGTTCGGCCACCACGTGCAGTTCGAGGACAACCTGATCTCCAACACCACACTGACCGGGCCGGAGGCCAGCCGCCGCGTCGAGATGATGGCGGACGCGTTCGGCACGTACTTCCTCACCCACTCGCGCGGCGAGGCCCTCAACACCAAGCGGTTGCTGGCCTCCGAGCAGTCCTACTACCAGGTCGGCGACTGCGGCTTCCGCAGCTACGGGCACCACGGCACGCCCAACCAGCGCCTCGCGGCGTCCGCGTGGGCCGCGAGCGTCGTCAACGACGCCGCCAACCAGGGCCACATCATGCCCTCGCTGAAGCTCGGCGGGCTCTTCGACGCGAAGCTGCCCGACCTCGTGAAGCCGGACGCGACGAACTGAGGACGTCCCGGGTGCGCGGCCCGGTGCCCGGTGCGGGGTCGCGCACCGGCCGCCCCCACGGCCGCGCGCCCGGGCCGCAGACGTGCGGGTCCACCACGACGAGACCACCCACGGTGGCGGCCCCGTACCGCCGGCCGCTGTGGAAGCGCGGTAGCAGGCCGGTCATCGCCCGTCGCGGGGTACCGCACGGCTCGGCTCCTCAGAGCCAGCCGCGACGGCTTGCCTGGACGCCGAGCTGGAACCGGGTCCGCGCGCCGAGGAGTTCCTGGAGGCGGGTGATGCGGCGGGCCACCGTCCGCTCGCTGACGCCGATCTCGCGGGCGATCGACTCGTCGGTCAGGCCGCCGCTGAGGTAGGTGAGCAGCCGCCGGCTCTCGGCACCGGGAGCCGTCCCGGCGTCGTCCGCCGTCTCGTCGGCGGCCGGCAGCGGGACGGCGATCCGCCAGAACGACTCGAACACGCCGATCAGCGAGTCCAGGAGGTCCGATCGCCGCACGACGACGTGGTGCCGACGGTCCCAGTCGCTGGACGGGGGGCACACGAGGGCGAATCGGTCGTCGCAGATGCCCATGTTCAGCGGGACCTCGGGAAAGACGCGGGCTCGTTCCCCGAGGTCGATGGAGGTCTGGACGGCCTGCCGGGCGGCCCCGTCCCGCAGTACCCGGGACCCGTAGACGACCGTGCACGTGACGCCGCGGGTCAGCGCCTCCCGGCAGCCGGGGGCCAGCACGTTGGGTCGTGCGGATCGGCCGGTGAAGCCGATGGTCAGGCCGCGCACCCGTTCGGTGGCCTCGTCGTAGAGCCGCCGGACCAGTGCGCTGCGGGCCGCCTCCGTCCGGGCGACTTCGATGTAGTCGGCTCCGTCGGCGTGGTGGTGGTCGCGCCAGAAGCGGGACAGTTCCTCGACGCCGTGGTGCAGGGCGGCGAGTTCCTTGGTGCGCTTGTCCACCACGACGTCCAGCGCGGCGCGCGGGGGTCGGGCGACCAGCCGTGTGCCGTCCGGTTCGACCAGGCCGAGGCCGGTCAGTTCGGCGACGGTCGTGCTCATGGCGTGCGAGGTCACCCGCAGGGCGCCTGCCAGTTCGGCGGGGGTCAGCGGGCCGCGCTCGACGAGGAGGAGGTAGGCGTTCTCGGCTGTATCGTTTATACCTATACCAGGGAGCGAATACATATCCCCGATCGTCTCATGGGCCGACCGGATGTGGCGAGCGAAACTGTCGTCCTTTCGCCGCCGGCGGGTTGACTTTGACGGGATGTCAGGCCGCCCGCGCTCAGTAGCGCCAGGGCGGAACCGAGGGCGACGGCGTCCGAGCCCGCGCTGCCCGTACCGCCACGGTCGTGCCGGGTGTTCGTCACGAGGGGCGGCGACATGGGTATGCCGCCGCCTCTGCCACTGCCCCCCAGGCTTACGCCGGGAGGCGCCACTTCTGGTTGTCGCTGCCCTTGCAGTCCCAGATGATCAGTTGGGGGCTGTCGAGGCTGAAGCCTGGGTCGTCCAGGCACTTGCCGGACTGGGGGTTCATCAGGCTGCCGTCGGCGCGGGCGACCCACTGCTGGGCGCCGCCGCCGTTGCAGTGGTAGAGCTGGACGGCGGTGCCGTTGGCGGTGCCGCTGTGCAGGACGTCCAGGCAGGCGCCGAGGGTCTGTACGGTGCCGTCACCGGGCAGCGTCCAGTTCTGGCCGGCGCCGCCGGTGCAGGCGGCGAGGGTGACCGGGTTGAAGTCGGCGGTGGAGCCGTTCCTGTCGTCCAGGCACCAGTTGTTCAGGCCGGTCACCAGGCCGGGGCCGCTGCCGGTGCCGTGGGTGGTGTGGCCCCAGACGTCGAGGATGGGTGCCGCGTCGGCTTCGTTGCCCAGGTAGGGCAGGTCGTACATGTCCTCGATGGTGCGGAGCATGCTGTAGTGGTTGATCGCCTCGCTGTAGCTGCCCGGGTGGACGTTCGCGCCGTAGAACACGGTGGGCATGTGGTTGGCGGAGGTGAAGTTGTCCTCGTCCCACGTGACGATCAGCAGGCTGTTGTGGGTCTTGGCCCACTCGGCGTAGCCGCCGAAGACGTTCTTGACCCAGGTGTCTCCGCTCAGGATGCTGCCGTCGTGCATGGACTCGTGCTCGTTGCCGTGCGCGAAGGTGACGGCGGGCAGGGTGGCGTAGTCGGCGGCGGTGGGGAAGCCGCAGGCCTGGCCGGCGGTCGGGGACGGGCAGGTCAGCCACTTGTCGACCGGGTTGGGGGCGGTGGCGGTGCCCGGCAGGTCGGCGAAGCGCAGCCAGGCGGCCGGGGTGGCTTCGTCGGAGTAGTCGGCGAAGCCCAGGCCGTGCTGGATCAGCTCGTTGGGCAGGTTGTCCCCGTTGATCGAACCGGGTGGCGGGGGAGTGCTGTTGGTCAGCCCATGGGTGGATCCGGACAGGAGGGCGTAGTAGTTCGGCAGGCTGGGGTGCCACTCGCCGTGCGCGTCGCTGAACGACGCACCCGTCTGCGCAAGGGAGTTGATGTACGGGGCCTGAGCGGTGTTGCCGATGACGTCGCCGTAGTCCTCGTTCTCCATCATCACGATGACCACGTGGTCCGGACGCGGCAGCGCGGCGGAGTCCGTCGTGGAGGCCGTCGCGGAGGGCGTAGCGGCGGTGGCGGGTCCCGCGGCGGTGCATACGAGCGAGACGGCGGCCGCCATGGCAGCGGCCGTGAGCCCGCCCGGCGTTCGCCGCCGCTTTCGGACACTCGGAAAGAGCTTCTGCATGATCACGGTCGGTTCCTCTGAGGGGGGTGGGCATGTGCCGATCCGGTCAACTCCCGTGCGCACGCGGACTTCCAGACGGCGGAGCGCCGGACACCCGGCCTCCCACCGTCGCCCGCCGCGCTGACCGGACAGCGGCGACGGTAGCGTGAATCTGCTCATTCTGAAGCGCTTTCACGCATATTTGATCACTTGCTGGAAGAGCGTTCACGGGGCCGCCGCGGGGGATTCGCCCTGCCGCGTTCAGCCTCGCTGCACGGGCCGAGGTGCCGACGGCCCGATGTCCTTGCTGAGGCGCCCAATGATGCGAAGAGTATGCTTATTGATGCTTGATATGGTCATCTTTCGCGCATCTCTTGACACTCAAGGCCGTGGTGCACTGCACTGGTTGGCGCAGGCGGCATACCTGCCGGACACCTCATCGGCGTCACCCCGAAGATGACGAGGATCGGGTCCCGGCTCGTCACTTCGCCGCGTTCTGACCAGGCTTGCCCGTGCCGCTCTCGGCGCTGACCGGCCCATCAGCTCCTCCGGTGGCCGACAGAGGGGTGCGCGCGAGCGGGTGAGCGACCGGCTACCGAGTCCGCGACATCAGTCAGGAGTACGTGGCTCATGGCACTTTCGTCCCATCGCTGGCGCAGGCGATCCGTCACCGCGGTCATCGCCGCGATCGCCGCAATGACCGGCTCCTTGCTCACCCCGAGCGCCGTCGCATCCCCCACCGCCACCAGCCCGAACGGCCACGCGCTGGCCGTGACCCCGCCGATGGGCTTCAACAACTGGGCACGGTTCGGCTGCCGCACCGACAACCCCAACACCGGTGACGCGGGGGTGAGCGAGAAACTGATCCTTGCCCAGGCCAACGCCCTGGTCGGCAAGAAGCTGGCGGCCAAGGGGTACAACACGGTCACCGTGGACGACTGCTGGATGGCCGCCTCGCGCGACGCAGCCGGCAACCTCGTCGCCGACCCGACGGTCTTCCCGCACGGCATGGCCTGGCTCGGCAGGCAACTGCACGCCAAGGGGCTCAAGTTCGGCCTCTACGAGGACATCGGCACCGACACCTGCGGCGGCTACCCCGGCAGCTGGGACCACTTCCAGCAGGACGCGAACCTCTTCGCGTCCTGGGGCGTGGACTACATCAAGCTCGACGGCTGCAACATGCCCGCCTCGGCGAACACCGCGGCCGGCTACGGCCAGGCGTACAAGGACTTCGGCGCCGCCATGAAGGCCAACGCCAGCGGTCGCGACATGGTCTTCTCCGAATCCTCGCCCGCCTACTTCTACATCGGCCAGTCCGACCTCGCCAACTGGTACACGGTCATCGACCAGGCGAGTCAGAGCGGCCAGCTCTGGCGCGAGGGCTACGACGTCAAGATGTACCACTCGTCGCACAACGCCTGGAGCCACGACGGCAACCAGGCAGGAGTGATGGCCCAGTACGGGTACAACTCGCAGCTCGCACGCTACTCGGGCCCCGGCAGCTGGAACGACCCGGACTTCCTCATCACCGGTGACGCACTCACCGACGAGGAGTCGCGCAGCCAGTTCGCGTTGTGGTCGATGATGGCCTCGCCACTGATCCTCAGCACCGACATCCCCAACCTCTCCGCCGCGTCACTGGCGACGCTGTCCAACACGGACATCATCGCCATCGACCAGGACCCGCTCGGCAAGCAGGCGGGCATCGTCTCCCGGAACGGCACCGTCGACGTCCTCTCCCGCCCGCTGGCCAACGGGGACCGGGCCGTCGCCCTGCTCAACCGCGGCGCCGGCACGATCACGGCCGGCACCACGCTCAACGCCGTCGGCTTCCAGGGCGGCGGGTGCTCGGCCGACGTCAAGGACCTGTGGACCGGGACGAGCTCCTCCAGCACCGGCACGATCAGCACCTCGCTCCCCGCGCACGGCACCGCGATCTTCCGCGTGACCCCCGGTGCGGGCTGCGTCGGCCAGCAGCCCACCGGACAGATCGCCGGCATCGGTGGAAAGTGCCTGGACGACGCGTACGCGGGCACGGGCCCGAACAACCCCGTCACCCTCTACAGCTGCCACGGCGGCGCCAACCAGCGCTGGACGATGCCGGGCGACGGCACCGTCCGCACCCTCGGAGGCTGCCTCGACACCGCCTACCGGAGCAACGACAGCCGCCATGTGGGCTACTGGGCAGTGCTGAACCCCTGCGACGGACGGGCCAGCGAGCAATGGACCTACCAGCGTAACGGCTACCTGCAGAACACCGGCCTGAACCTGTGCGTGGACGACTACGCGTCCGACACCGCGGACGCCACCCCGATCATCGTCGACGGCTGCGGCGTGAGTGAGGTCAACCAGGCCAACCAGATCTGGATCCTGCCCGTCTGATGACCCGTGGTCGCCGTCCGCCGTCGAGGCGGGCGGCGACCTGGCCGCTGTCGGGGCTGCCCGCCGGCACATCCGCACATGCGCACTGCCGCACCGCCGTCCGCGAGGGTTACGCATTCACTCTGCCGGAACAGGCCCTCCCCGGCTCGCCGGAGGTCACTCCGTGGTCGCGACGCACGACGAGGCCTGTCGTCATCGAGAGGGTCGAGTTCGCCGACGACCGGTCGGGCGACGTCGTCGGACGGCCGGCCGGCGCGTACCTCTGGCGCTGCGCACGTTCCCGACCCCGGCGCTCCGCCGGGCAGTCGGAACGGGCACTCCACTCGGCGAACACCGCGCCGACGGCAGCAGCCGCCCGACCGCCCTCCGGCGTTCGCCGCTCAGCCGCGCAGGGGTGCGGCCAGTCGTCCCAGCAGGCCCGCGATCAGGGCTGTCTGCGCGGGGACGGTGTCGGGGTAGATGAACTCGCCCTGGGCGTGGGCGCCGTCGCCGACCGCGCCCATGCCGCACAGCACCGGCAGGCCGAGGGCGGCGACGAAGTTGGCGTCGCTGGCGCCGCCGACGGCGGCGGCGGGCAGTCCGTCGCGGCCCTGTTCACGGGCGACTTCGCGGGCGAGGCCGAGGAGCGGGGCGGAGGCGGCGTTGAGGGTCATCGGGGGCCGGTTCCAGGCGTGGTCGATGTCGATCCGGACCCGTGGGTCGCTGACCTTGATGGCCTCCAGCTCCGTGTCCACGCGCTCCCGTTCGGCCTCGCTGCTGACCCGGATGTCGACGCTCGCGGTGGCCTGCCCGGCGACGACGTTGGCGGCGGAGCCGCCCGTGATGAGCCCGGGGTTGATCGTCGTGCCCTTGTCGGGGGCGGCGACAGCGGCGGCGGCGACCACGAACTCGGACAGCGCGGTGATGGCGCTGGCCCCGTCCTCGGGCGCGAGCCCGGCGTGCGCCTCGACGCCGCTGGCGGTGACGCGGAAGGTCCCGTTGCCCTTGCGGGCGGTCTTGACCGCGCCGCCGTGCGCGCTCGGCTCCAGCACCAGCGTCACGTCCGCGTGGTGCGCGACCTCCTCGATCACCGGGCGCGAGGACCGGGAGCCGACCTCCTCGTCGCCGTTGAAGAGGAAGGTGACCGTGGGCACCGAGACGCCGTACTCCCGGGCGAGCTTGAGGGCCCAGATGCCCTGGGCCAGGCCGGTCTTCATGTCGAAGATGCCCGGCCCGCTGAGCTTCTCCCGGCCGTCCGACTCGGACGGCGCCCAGCCGGCGAGGGTGCCGGTGGGCCACACGGTGTCGTAGTGACCGACCAGCGCGACGTGCCCGGGGCCCGTGCCGGGGTAGGTCAGGGTGAGGGTGTCGCCACGCTCGCAACCACGGTGCCCTACCCGTCAGCCACCTGGCTGATCACCACCGCCCGCGCCTGAGTCGGCCGGCTCGCCCGGGCACACCGATTTCTAAGGAGGTGGCCCGCTATGCGCTACTTGGCCTTCACTCGCGAAGCGGGCGCCGCCTGGACCGACGGCCAGGGCATCACTGGACAGCTGCGACTGGAACAGCACGCCGCCTTCATGGACACCCTCGCCGAAATGGGATTCGCCCTGTTCGCCGACCCGCTGTCCGCCATGGAGCAGGGACGCCGGCTGGGGGTCAAGGGGCAATGGGCAATGCCGCTTAGCTTAAGTTGATCTTGTGTGGGCGGGTGCTTGGCTGGCGAAGCTGCGGCATGGGCTACGTTGCTGATTGTGAGTCAGCGAGCTGGTGGCCTGCCGGATCAGGTCTCGATCGGGGTGCTGGCGGCGTCGGCGCCGCGCGGCGTGGTCGATGAGGCGGTCGCGGTGTGCGGGCGGCAAGCCCAGCGGACGGGCGGGAAGCTGCCGCCGCATCTGGTGGTGTACTTCGCGATGGCGCTGGCGCTGTTCGGCGATGACGACTACGAGGAGGTCATGGCCCGGCTGACGCAGGCCCTGGTCTCCTGGGGCAGTGTGGGTGTGGAGTGGGTGCCACCGACGACCGGTGGGATCACCCAGGCCCGGCAGCGGATGGGGGCCGAGGTGCTGCGGGAGGTGTTCGAGCGGGTCGCCGAGCCGGTCGCGGACCTGCTCACGCCGGGCGCGTTCCTCGGCTCATGGCGCCTGATGGCGATCGACGGGGTGGAGTGGGACGTGCCGGACAGCGAGCAGAACGCGGCCGCGTTCGGATACCCGGGCGGCGGAGCCGCGTTCCCCAAGGCCAGGCTGGTGAGCATCAGCGAGTGCGCCTCGCATGCGCACCTGGCCGCCGCGATCGGGCCGGTGGTCGGCGAGGGATCGGGCGAGCAGTCCCTGGCCCGGCAGCTCTACCCGACCCTTCAAGAGGACCAACTCCTTTTGGCAGACAGCAACTTCTACAGCTTCGAGGACTGGCGCCTTGCGGCCGGCACTGGTGCGCAACTGCTGTGGCGGGTCGGCGTGAGGGTGGGCCTGCCGCTGATCGAGGACCTCGGGGACGGCTCCTACCTGTCCCTGGTCTTCTCCCGTCAGGCGCATACCAGGCAGGCCAAGGCCCGGATCGTGCAGGCCGCTGGGGAGGGCCGGCAACCGCACCCCGACCAGGCCCGGCTGGTGCGAGTGATCGAGTATGACATCCCCGACCGCGGCCTTGAAGCGGAGCGGGAGCTGATCTGCCTGATCACCACGATCACCGACCCCCGCACGGTCACCGCCGAACAACTGGCCCGGGCCTATCACGACCGGTGGGAGCACGAGGTCGCAGCCGCGCAGCTCAAGACCACGATGCGCGGACCGGGCAGGATCCTGCGATCCAAGAGCCCGGACCTCATCCGCCAGGAGATCTACGGCTACCTGCTCACGCACCATGCGATCAGCGCCCTGATCTGCCGGGCCGCGACCCATGCCGGAATCGACCCCGACCGGGTCAAGTTCACCCGCACCCTGCGGATCGTCCGCCGCCACGTCACCGCGACGCCGGCGGCCTTTCCCCCTGACCACCAAGGCCGTGTCATCGACGCTATACGTCACGACATCACCCACCCCAGGAACCTCAACCCCCAACGCCGCGAACGCAGTTATCCAAGTATCGTCAAACGCGCCGACACAACAGCTACCACGTCAAACGCCCAGGTGGCACCGGTACCCGCCACAGCACCCCGCCTACCGTCCGCCTCGCCAACATCCCAACAGCAGCTTGATCAACTTAAGCCAAGTGGTCGGCTCCGGAAGTCCTTCGGGGGTTGATCAGTCTGGCTGGGCGGCGGAGGATTCTTCCTGGTGATCGGTGGTGTGCCGGTCGAGTCTGGCCAGCAGATCGTCCAGGTCGGAGGTGGTGAACCTCCACTGGAACGGCTGCGCCGTGGCGTTGTAGCGGTCTTCGAAGTCGCCGAGCCGGTCCCTGACCTGGGTCAGGTTGGTGAAGTCGTTGGGCGAGACGACCTTGTGCTGCACCACGGAGAAGTAGATCTCCACTTGGTTCAGCCATGAGGCGTGGACCGGGGTGTGTACCAGGACCGCGTTCGGGAATGCCGCGGCCAGCCGGTCGGCGGCCTTCGTGCCGCGGTGGGAGGAGCCGTTGTCGGCGATCCAGAAGACCCGTTTCGCGCTGGCGTAGGGTTCCTGGCTCATGACCTGGGCGACCAGGGCCATGAACGGCTCGATGCCGGTGCGCGCCTCGGTGCGGCCGAACACCTTCGCGTGGTGGACGTCGTAGGCGGCCAGGTAGGCCAGCGCGCCGCCGCGCCCGTAGGTGTGGTTCACCCGCATCGCTCTTGCCTGGCCCGGGGCGAGCGTGGGGTGGCAGCGGCAGCGGGCCTGAATGGAGGTCTTCTCGTCCGCGCTGATGACGTATTCGTCCGCGCCGATCGGCTCGCCGTCCCAGCTGCGGGCGTAGAGGTCCAGGACGCGGGCCGCTTTGGGACGGAAGTCGGGGTCGGTGATGAAGATCCAGGAACGGTGCTGCCAGGGTTTGATCGCGTCCTGGTCGAGCCAGCGGCGCACGGTGGAGGCCGACACCGACGCGATGCCCCGCGACATGGCCTCGCGGGCCAGTTCCGGGCACGACCAGCGCGACAGCGGCGTGCCGGCCTCGGCGGGAAGCTGGCAGGCCAACGCTTTGACCTGCGCGGCCTGCAGGGGTGTGAAGACGGGGGCCGGCCAGTGCGCTGACGGTCGAGCAAGCCGCGCAGACCCAGGTCGGCGAACCGGCCTCGCCATGTGCGCACCGTGTCGACGTGCACTCCCGCCTCGACGGCAATACGCGCGTTGGACCTGCTCCGAGCCGCCAGGAGCACGATCCGCGCCCGCACCCGGTCCCGGTACTCGGTCCTGTGACCGTAGGCGGCCTTCTTCAGCCGGTGCCGCTCGGCGGCGGTCAGGACTATCGGGCGCGCGGTGGCAACAGGCAAGGCAGGCAGGCCGATCGGCAGAAGTAGATCAGGGCAGCCACAGCCTGCCGCAGGCGCTGACGTCTGATGGCCACCCGTCCATCAGACGATGGACGAGCTGCCCAACCCGCCGATCCGGCCGATCTCCTCCATCGGGTACGGGGTCTGTCTGCTCTCCAGTTGGAACTTGCGGTAGAAGTCCGTCATCACCGCGGCGAGCGGGGCGTGGTGGGTGAGGATCGCCGCGACCTGCGGCGGAATCCCCTTCGGGCGCTCCCCTTGGGCGCATGCGCGCACGAACGCACTGCGCTCCTCCCCCCTATACCCGTACAGGGCGGTGACCAGCCAGATCACCAGATGTGTGACGGAGTAGCAACGGTCATAGGTCCGGTGTTCGGCGAAAAAGTCGGCCTCTTCCTTGGACAGGTCGAACCGGGAGGAGATCGCGAGGCCGTAGTCCGCAAAGAACAGACGCTTACCGTCGGTCAGGATGTTCTGGAAGTGGGCATCGAAGTGCAGGAGACCGCGGGCGTTCATGAACGAGGTCCCAGCCTGCAGTTGCCTCACGACCATGGCGCAGGCCCTCTCGGCCGCCTCGTCCCCGGCTTTGACCTGAGTACCCAGCCAGTCGTGCAGGTTCTGCGGGATGTACTCCAGGAACAGTGCGATGCTCGCCGAGGAATCTCGCACAGCCTCGATCCGGCGGCGCACCTGCGATCCGCCTCCCCAGTAGGTGACAGCCTTCTCCACGTCGGCCAGTTCCTCGGGAAGCGACTGCCCGGGGTGCGGCAGGACCCGCCAGTGGTACATCAACGGGAAGCCCTCATAGTCCTGTGCGAGCACCCAGTTCGTCGTCATGGTGTGCACGGCCAGTTCCCTCCAGGCCCCAAAGCCCGGCCCCCCGATGACCCCGATACCGAAATGGGAGAAGGCAGGTAGCCCGAAGAGGTTCGCCGTGGACCGGACGTTCTCCGGCTGCCTTTCCAGATCGCTCAGCGGCACCCGCTTGACGAAGACCGCGGTCCCGCCGATGTCCAACAGCGCCGATGTCCCGCCGATACCGGATCCCATCGGCTCAGCCGCAGCCACGAGGTCGCGCAATTCAAGATCACTGCACAGGGCCAGCGCCGTGGAGACGGCACTGTAAGCCGCCAGCCGCGTATCGTGCGACATGTCAACGCTCTCGACGACTGCCTCCACGTGGGCAACAACCTCTCTGAGACACCTGGGTGCCTCCGCCGAGCACGTGCGCGCGACGCACAGCCCTGCGGTTCGACACTTGGCACGTGCAGCGGGCATCCAGGATCCGCTTTGCGAACACGGATCCGAACCCCCCTTTTGGCTGCACTGTACGTGAAGACGACAACGAGATCGGGCGAACGCGATGCCTCGGCAAACCACCACTGCTCAGCGGCTCGGAACTGGGCTGGCTCGCAGTGGTCGAGCTTCATCGCGCTGTCCTTCGACGCCGACCGGTGAACACATCCGTCAGGCCCAGCGGGGCCAACCCCCGAAGGACTTCCGGAGCCGACCACTAAGGAGTGACCACCCAACAGACCCCCGTGCGGGAGCAACCCCCGCGAGCGCGGGGATTTCCTCCCAGCTCGGGAGCGATCGGCCCCGCACGCGCGGGGATTGCCCCGCGGCGCTCATGCTGTGCTCCTCATTCTGGTGGGTCGGCCCCTGCTCTTGCCGGAAACCTCATCCGCCCTGTTCAGGCCGCGTGTTGGTACTCGTGGAGGATGCCGCCGAGTCGGTCGGTTCGGCGTATGTCGATGCGGGCGACCTGCTCTGGATCGGCGATCGGTTCGGGGAGCGGGTGGAGCGGGCGGGCGTTGGCGATGCCCTGGTGTGGCCTGTGGTCGTTGTAGAACTTCTCGGACTCGCGCAGGGCGTGAAGCAGGTGCCGCTCGTTCCAGATCAATGTCCGGTCCAGCAGCTCACGGCGGCAAGTCTGTACCCACCGCTCCATGACCGAGTTCATTCTCGGCATCCGGGGGCCGTCGATGAATTAGTGGTGCGTGTCGTGTCAACTCTTCGTTGACGTCGCGTGCGTGACGTATCTGGCGAGTCCGCAGGGGTCGATGAGACGGACGGGGAGAGGTTCGCTTTGGTGCCCGTGCTGCTGGAGCAGGGGTCTGATCTGCCGGAGGAGGGTGCGCATCTGGTTTTCGCCGATGCGGAAGAGGTAGGCGGTCAGTGAGCAGGGCAGGCCGCGCTGGTCCAGGACGGCGGCCCAGATGATGTTCTCGGCGGTGAGTTTGCGGTGGGGGGCCGCTGTTTCGGGGGGAGTGCGTCGAGCATCTCGCGGATCTTGGCGACGAGATGGTCGAGGGCCTGGCGGGTGAGGCCGGTCAGGATGGGGTGGGTGGTCAGGGCCGCGTCGAAGGTGTGGGCCGCGCGGGGGTGGGAGCGGCGTCCGGGCGGCTGCAGCGGCACCGTGGGGACGCCGGGCTGGGGTGGGACGGTGTAGTTCCACTCGCCGTGGAACTGGTCGGGGTTCACGGTCAGCGCGGCGGCGTGCTGGGTGTCGATCTCGACTCCGGTGGGGTAGGAGTCGCTGCCGAGGCGGGCGGTGACGCGCAGTCCGGTCGCGGTGGTGGTGGCAGCGATCAGGTTCAGTGCCACGTCGAAGCTGGTCAGCGCGGGCACGCCAGTTCATGGAGATGAAGGAGAACAGGCGGTGCTCGACCCGGTTCCACTTCGATGTTCCCGGCGGCAGGTGGCACACGGTGATCTCCAGGCCGGTCTCGGTGGCCAGCACGGCGAGGTTGGCCTTCCATGCTCTGGCGCGGGAGCTGTTGGAGCCGCCGCCGGCGGTGACCAGCAGCCGCCGCGCGGTGGGGTAGGCGGTGCGGCCCTCCTCGGTCCACCAGCGGCGCAGGGCGGCGACCGCGAACGCGGCGGTGTCGTGGTCGGTTCCGACCACGATGAAGCCGGTGTTGCGGCCCACGTCGTAGATGCCGTAGGGGATCGCGGTGCCGGTCGTCTGGGTGGGGAAGTCGTGGTCGAGGACCTTCACCGGCGCGCCGGGCGGGGCCCATTCCCGCCCTGCCTGCGCGAACAGCCCGATCTGCTCTTTCTTCTTGGCATCCACGCTGATCACCGGGTCCCCGGCGTCCAAGAACTCCCGCACCTTGTCGTTGAGGTGCCGGAACTGGGCGTCGCGGTCCGGGTGCGAGCTGCCGGCCAGGACTCCGGCGTTGCCGCGCAGGCCGAACCCGGCCTCCTTCAGCAGCGCGGCGACGGTGTCCCGCCCCACCGCATGTCCCTGGGCGACGAGTTCCTCCGCCAGATGGCGCAGGGACTTCGTGGTCCAGGTCAGCGGCCCTATCGGGTCGCCCTGTGTATGGTCCTCGACCAGGGCCGTCAGTGCGCCACGCAGCCCGGGGTCCTTCTCGGCTGCGGACGGGCGCCCCGCGCCGGGGCACCGTACCCGGCTGTCCGCCTGGGCATCCTCCTCCAGGTCGGCCAGTCCCCGGCGGATGCAGCTCTTGGAGACCATGGCCGCCGCGGCGACCGCGGCGATCCCGCCGTGACCGAGCTGACGGGCCTCCGCCGCGTACGGTAGCCGACGCTGACGCTCGTTCAGATGCGGGGTCACCGCCTCCAGTTTCGTCCGTAACGGACCGATCAGCTCATCGAAACGCCCCATACCAGACCAACGAGCCGAAGTCCTGGAAGTGACCAGTAGATTCCCGACGGCCCCGTCGAGGCGTGCGTCAGCGGGGCGGAGGACGGCGGTCGGCCCGCAGACGCTCCGCTCCGTCCGAGCCCGCGTCCTGGAGCGTGTCGTCCGTGCTCATGACCTGGGGCACCGCGACCAGGAGCTCGTAGAGGAAGTCGTGGAAGCCTTCCGGAGTCGGCGCCGTGTGGTTCAGCGGGTACACCCCGAACTGCAGGTAGTGCACGGTCTTGCGCATCATCTGGGCCGGTGAGCAGACGGAGACGAGCGTGCCGAAGTCCCCGTCCTTGAAGTACGAGGCGGCGACAAAGCACTCGTCCGCCGAACCGTAGACGCCGGCGTCGCCCTTGTACCGCTCGTTGAGGTCGTCGCCGTGGACGGCCGAGGACGGGATGCCGAGCTTTCCCAGGAAGTCCCCGCCCGCCCGGCTGAGGCTGCTCTCGTCCTCGACCCCGAGGTGCCGGTGGCGGCTGCCGGGCACGTAGATCTCCACCGGTCGACCGGTGTCCGCGTACTCCTGGAAGAGCTCGTGGCCGCGACGCAGCCGGGCTGCGAACTCCTCGCCGGGCGTGGCCCGGTCGACCAGCGGGTGCTGGGCCGCGACCTCGATCAGCACACCCGGCAGGTGCTGCCGTTCCCGCATGAAGGCCTGGGCCGTGGAGAGCCGGTTGCGCCACCGGTTCGCCGCAGCGGGGGAGAGGGCCACCGTGTCCCACAGGTCCATCGCAGTCCGCCTCACGAGATCGTCCTCACTTCGCCACGCTCCCCGACGATGGC
This sequence comes from Kitasatospora sp. MAA19, assembly GCF_029894125.1. Lineage (GTDB taxonomy): Bacteria > Actinomycetota > Actinomycetes > Streptomycetales > Streptomycetaceae > Kitasatospora. Next base: position 63,009 of record NZ_JARXYZ010000009.1, on the reverse strand, counting down.
CCAGGTCCGATCGAAGTGCTTCCAGCAGGCGTCGATCAGACCGAAGTCCGGGGTCCCGCGGAGTTCCAGGGACGGGGTCTCCGGGGCCCTCGCCGGCGGCAGGGTCAGCGTGACCCATCCCCAGGCCCGGTCGCAGAGAATCATCGTGGACCGCAAGTGGGTGGTGAAGAAGCCGATTTCGACCGATCCGGCGGCCGTACTGCGCGCCCCGGCCTCACGGACGATCGCCCGCAGCCGTGCCTCGACCTCGCGCACCTCGGCCGTGATCGGCGAGCGCTGGTCCCACAGCGACTCGGACTCGTCGACGTCGGCGAGGAACTGCCCGTCGGGGAGCGGTACCAGGACGCGGATCCGCGCGCCGGCGGCGAGTGCCTTTGTCAGGTAGGGCGTCTGGATCTCGATCAGCCGCTTCCCGCTGGTGGACATGATCCCGATCGACGAGGCCTTCCCGAGGTTCTCGCTCAGGGCGTTGCCGGCCTGCCCGTCCACGCTGATCCGAACCACCCCGATCTGCGTTCCCGGGGCCACCAGGTTCTGCCACTCGGCGGAGAAGGTGTGAGCGGTCGAGTTACCCTTGACCCAGCCGGGCTGGGGATTGTGCCGGACCGCCAGCCGCAGCGACCGGGTGACGCCGTTCCTCAGGTCCGCGGTCGTGCGCCACGGCTTCCAGAGGCGTTCGGTCCGTACCTTCTCCCGGAAGACCTCGAGCCGCTCCATGTCTTCCGGTGTCGGCTGCCAGCTGTCGGTGTGCAACTCGACCGGGTTGGCGTGGACGAAGACCAGGATCGGCTTGCCCAGAGAGCGGGCGTGGTCGTACTCCCGCTCTGTGAAACCAACTTCGCCTCCGGCGAGGTCGCCGTAGCGCGCCCCGAGGATGAGGACGAGGTAGTCGCAGTCGTTGATCACCCGCTCTACGACCTCCCAAGCGCCCTCCGACCGGGCGTCGAAGAGCTCCATGCCGGAGGGGATGTACCCCTCCTTGACGAGTTCGTCGATGACGGCTTCGCGGTGCCGTTTGAGGTCAAGGCTGGTCGAGCTCACGAACACCTGGTAACGGCGCTCGTCCTGGACGATCGTTACCGGGGGTGCCGTGCCGGTCGGCACCGGGGTACCGGTGTGCGGGTCGGGCTCCGCTGTCCCGTAGTAGTTGAAGTTGTTCGTCACAGAGCTGCGCGGTCCGATGGCATTGCCGGCCACATCGGCGCCGGCCCCGACCCCGCCGCCGCGGACCTCCACGTGCTCGGTCGGCTGCTCGGGTTCGGAAGGATCCTGCTTCCCGCGCCGCCGGAAGCGCGACCCCGGCATCAGCCGGCCACCTCGCCGCCCTGGCCCAGCGCGTTGCCGGCGACGTCGCCCCCGGCGGCCACCGCGCCCTCGCCCTGGGCGAAGACGGCTCTCGTCGGACCGGACACGGAGCGCGGGGCCCGGGGTGCGCCGGCGACCCTGCTGTCGGCGCCGATCGCGTTACCGGTCACGCTTCCTCCGGCGGCGACCGCGCCGCGCCCGTCGGCCCGGACGGCGCTGCCCGCGGCCTGTCCGTCCCGCCGCAGCGCGTACACCGAGGCGACGAGCCCGGCGAGCCCGACGACCGCTCCGACGACGGCACTCGCGAGCTCGGCCCCGGCGGCGTCCCCGAGGGTCGCCCACAGTGCGAGCGCGACCGCAACGCTGCTACTCGCCAAGGCCGTTGACCAAAAGAGCAGACGCATGTTCGATGCCCCCTCACACCAAGAACCCGGTAGGACCTTGGTACCCGGCCATTGGTCACACCACGCGCCGGTCGTCCGGCCGGTCTCCGTCCGGGCCTTGTATCCGTCGTGTATCAGCGAGCGCCGGCTCTTCCGGGGCCGCCCGGCGCACCCGTGCGAAGTGCTCCGCCGGCACGTGCTCGTGGGGCAGCGCCGTGCCGTTGCAGGAGCGGTGCGGCGTCGACGCGCTCGGGTGCAGCCGCTTGGCCGGCGTTCCGTAGCTCGGGCCCGAGCGGGCCTTGAGTTCGCGTGCCAACCGCGCGAGCTCCTCCGTCTCCGCGGCCCCCGTGCCCTCCGGCATCCGTCCCCGCCGTACCCCCGGCGTCCCATTCCGGCGTTCCAGGCTCTTCCCGTACCAGCTGGTCAGAGCCTCTTTCGCCGTCCCAGCATTCCTGTCCTGGCGCCAGGCGTGGCGGCTGGGACGGTTCGCTCAGCAAGCTTCGGTCGTCCGATCGACGCACCACCTGGGCACATGCAGAAAGGGGCACGACCGCATGTCCGTCCGCACCTCCCGCACCCGCTTGTTCACCGCTGGCGCGAGCGTCGCGCTCGCCGCCTTCTCGATCGCCGCGTGCAGCGACAACGGAGACATCAGGACGGCAACCGGCCCGTCGCTCAGGGCCACCGTGCCCGCCTCGGCGCCCGCCATTTCGACGACCCCCGCTCCGACGGCCTCCTCGATGTCCACCGTCCCGTCCGCCGGCACCGGCGGCAGCACCCGCAACGCCCCGGACACCGCACCCGCGTCCACCGGTTCGAAGCCCGCCGCGATCACACCGCACCGAAGGCCCCCGCAGCCGCCGAGCCGGCCCCCTGCCAGGGCATCCAGGCCCAGCGCCGCCACTACCGGCTGATCCGCCGGCACGGCTGGCAGGACGTCGGCCGGGCGATGGACGACGCTCTGCGGATCTGCGGCACGTGGTGGGACAACCGGCGCTTCACCCAGGCCCTGGACCGCCGCCGATCCGCCTTGCGCGGCCCGGCCTAGGCCGGTCACGGCCAGAGCGTCACCCTCGCGGCCTGCAGCTATCCCGAGGTCGTCGCGCTGGCTGACCTCTTCCTGACACCCGCCCTGCGGGCGCTGCCGTTCACCGGCGGCACCGGTGACTACCGGCGCTTCGTCCAGGAGGTTCGCGACCGCGCCGCCCTCGGCTACTGGGACGACAAGATCGCCTCCAACGACCCTCTCACCCTCTGGATCGAGGCCGAGCACCACCACCACACCCACGCGGGAGCCCGATGACCCGAAACAACCGCCGGCTCGACTCCCCGGTGGTCGAACGCGCCGACGGCCCGATGACCGTTGGCTATGTCCGCACCGTGATCGGCCCAGCCCGGTCACCCAGATCAGCACGCTCCTCGCGGCCGGCGTCGCCGAGAAGGACATCTACGTCGAGCGCGCCAACGGCCACAAATCAGCCTGGCCCGAGCACGACCTGCTGTTGCCCCGCCTCCGGGCCGGCGACACCCTCAAGATCACGCGCCTGGACCGACTCTTCTACTCCGTCCAGAACCTGGTCGTCCTGGGCACCGACCTCCGCAACCGCGGCGTCCGCCTCCAGCGGCAGATCGACAGCGAAAGCCTCGACGGCCGCGACCTCTTCGGCATGCTCGCCATCCTCGCCGATCTCAACGCGCAGTTCGTCGCCGCGAACACCAACGACGGCCTCGCTTCCGCCCGAGTCCGTGGGCGCATCGGCGGCTGTCCTTCCAAGCTCACCGACCACCAGGTCCAGGACCTCATCCAGCAGCACGCTGACGGCGCCCGCGTTCCCGCCCTGGCCAAGAAGTTCAAGGTCTCCCAGTCGACGGTCTATCGACTCCTCAACCTCTCCCACCTCGAAACGCAGATCAGCGGCAACCGAACCTGAGACGCCCGGCACCAAACCCGCCTGAGCGACAACGAGATGTGAGACCAGCGAGGCCATCCGGTCTCACGACCCGTTACATCAGCCCAGTTCAGGCACCATGCAAACGGCAAAGATCAAATGAGACGGGACATCGATTGTCCCGTCTCACCCACCGAGCCGACAGCGAGGCCACGCACTGGCAGAGCCTTCTCTGCAGAGACCCCTATGCAGAGGAGACTCTGCATCTTACGCTGTTGGCATGTCCGACGAACCCGAACGCACATCACAGCCCGCCAAGCCCACCCGGCGCCTCGATGCGCGCAGCCTGCGGGGGCTGGCCCATCCGCTGCGGATGAACATCTTTGAACTGCTCAGTCTGGACGGCCCTGCAACCGCCACCAGGCTCGCCGAACGCCTCGGGGAGAACACCGGCACCATCAGTTGGCACTTACGCCACCTCGCCGAGCACGGCTTCATCGTGGAGGAAACCGGACGGGGCACGAAACGCGAGCGCTGGTGGAGAAGGGTCGACGTCTCGAATGAGCTGAACACTGCCGATTTCCGCGACGATCCCGACACCCGGGGCGCGCTGTCGGTCTATTTGCACGAACTGCTGCAGCAGTACTTCAGCCGGGTCGTGAACTACATCAGCGAGGACTGGGACGACAGGTGGCGGAGCGCCGGCACCGTCTCGGACTGGAGTGACCTGCGGATGACCCCGAAGCAGCTGGAGGCGCTCAACGCGGAGCTGATGGCTGTCATCGCCCGCCATACCCCTGCTCCGGACGCAGAGCCCGCCCCGGACGCGCTTCCTGTCGTCGTGCAGCTCCAGTCCTTCCCCCGCAAGGAGCGTGGCTCCGCATGAGCTACGGCATACGCGGTGGCCTCCTGCGTCGCCACCGCGACTTCCGCCTGCTGTGGTGCGGCGAGACCGCCGGCAAGTTCGGCGCGTCCGTCACCGGGGTGGCGATGCCACTGGTCGCCGTCTCCATCCTGCACGTCAGTACGTTCGAGGTCGGCCTGCTGAGCGCCGCCGCCTGGGCCCCTTGGCTGATCATCGGTCTCCCGGTCGGTGTCTGGGTGGACCGGCTGCGACGCAGACCGATCATGCTGGCCGCCGCCGCGGTCTCCGTCGTACTCTTCGCCAGCGTCCCGGTCACCGCATGGTCCGGCCAGCTGAGTATCGGACTACTGCTGGCCGTCGCCCTGCTGACAGGCACGGCAGCGGTGTTCTTCCAAACCGCCTACAGCGCCTATCTCCCCAGCATTCTGGAACCCGATGACCAGCCCGAAGGCAACGCCAAACTGCACGGCAGCGCATCCGCCGCGCAGATTGCCGGGCTCGGCTCCGGTGGCCTGATCGCACAGTTGGCAGGTGCGGTGAACGGGATGTTCGCCAACGCCGCGACATTCCTCGTCTCCCTCCTGTGCCTCGCAGGCATCCGGCACCGCGAGCCACGCATCACCAGAACCGAACATCGCCCCACTTCACTGATCAGTGAAGTCCGCGAAGGCCTGCGGCTGATCGCCGTCGACCCCTGGTTTCGCACGTTCACACTCTTCGGGGCCGCCTCCAACCTGGCTCTTATGGGATACCAGTCAATCCAGGTGGACTTTCTGGTCCGGAGCGTCGGCCTGACCCCGGGGACGGTCGGCGTACTGATCGCGGCGACCAGTGCCGGAGGCGTAGCTGGGGCATTCGCCGCACGCCGGGTTGCTCACCGGATCGGCACGGCCCGCGCGATACTGCTGTTCGAACTGGGCCTTCCCGTGCTCGGTCTGCTCATCCCGCTGACCGTCGGCGGAGCCGGGATCCTGCTCTTTGTGACAGGTGGCTTCAGCGTCTCCGCGGGCGTCGTCGCTGGCAACATCATCAAGGCGAGCTTCCAGCAACGTTACTGCCCGCCGGATCTCCTCGGTCGCCTCACCGCAAGCACCGCATTTCTCAGCTACGGAACGATCCCCATCGGAGCACTGCTCGGCGGCGCACTCGGAACCGCACTCAGCCTCCGCAGTGCCATGGCCATCATGACAGCGGGGGTCCCACTCGCCGCACTGATCCTGCTCTTCTCCCCGATCCGGCGATGCCGGGACCTGCCGACGTCCCGCCCGGCAACGAGCAATTCCAAACTTCCGCTGGATTCTGATGACGAGCCGGCCCTACCTCGTCATTGATCACGATCGCACCGGGCAATTCCCTCTCGGAGCCGCCCGCGACTTGATGGCGACAGAAGGTTCTGGCGCTCAGTCGGCTCCTGACCCGGTCAGCCACGCGGGACTGTACAACTACTCAGGTTGAACTCGCGATGTCGGTCTTCCAGTCGCAGTGAAGGTTGAGCAGTCTCACCGAAGAATGGTGACACGCTTCACCTACGTTGAATGCCGAGACTGGCACTGGCCGGGCGGAGCAACTGCCCGGTGTCGGTCGCTTGTCGCACCATCCTGACGGTACGCCAGGATGGCGGCATGGCAGATGAAACGATCACCCCAGGCGGCGAAGTTGGCGACCAGGGCGGCGGACGTGGCGGCGGGCTCGCCGTTCAGGATCTCACCCTCGGCGAGGGTGGCGAACCAGGCGCCCACCGGGTGGTCGGCGCAGCGGGTGGCGAGCAGCAGCAGGCTGCGCCGGTCGGAGGTGATGATCCGTCGTTGCTGGGCGGCGAGTTCGGCCAGGGCCGAGCGCGGGGCCGTGCCGTCGGCGAGCGCGATGAGGAGTGCGGGGGCGGCGTCCCCGGGCGTCAACTCGGCGCGGAGCTCGCGGATCTGGTCGAGGATCGGGTGGTTCACCGGTGCCTCCGTGGTGCGGTTCGGTCCCGGTGCCATTCCTACCGTCCGGCGGGGCCCGGGCGGTGGGCGACGGGCCGGGACACGCCCTGGGCGGCTTCCGGCCCCGCGGGTGCGGAGCCGGAAGCCGGTGGTGCGGTCGGTGGATCAGGGCCAGGATCGGGTTCGGGATCAGGGCCAGGACCGGGGTCAGGATCCGGCGCAGGCCTTGGTCACGTCGCCGGCGGCATCGGTGATCGCACCGATGTCCGGCAGCTTGCCCTTGGAGACGTTGTCCTGGGCGTTGGTAACGGCTTTGTTCAGCTTGTCGGTGGCCTTGTCGATCTTGTCTCCGCTGTTGTTGTCGCGGAGCTTCTTGATGTCGTCACCGACCTTCTTCAGCGCGTCGGCGGTGTGCTTGCGACGCTCCTGGTCGGTGAGCTGGCCGACGTTGATGGCCGATCCGGCAAGGTCCTGGACGTCGCCGGCGATGCTGACGGCCCGGTTCCCGCAGTCGAGCGCCTGGTCGACGTCCTTGCACGCGCTGAGCAACGGGGCGGTGGCGAGCAGCGCGAGTGCGGCGGCGGCCAATCGGTACGGTTTCTTTGTCATGTCTGTATCCCTCCCGCCGGCAACAACGCCCGATCGCCCGCCGGTGGTTCCGTCCGGCCGGGTGAATCATGGGTGAACCTTTACTATCGGCCAGGAGGGAAGTTGACGGAGGATCACATTCCGGTGGCGTCGGGTCCGATCTGCCGTACGCAGTACGCCCAGGCCGGGGCGGGCAGCAAGTCCCTGGTCCGGGCGAACAGTTCGTACAGGCCAGGGCCGTACCGGGTGGCCAGCCCGGCGTTGTGCGCGAGGACGTCGAGCTCGTTGGCGGCGGTCAGGGCGAGGAAGGCGCGCAGGTCCTCCTCCGGCGGGGTGTGGTCCGATCCGGTGAACCGGTCGTGGAACAGCGGCCGTTCGTCCCGGCCGAGGCGCGGGTAGACAGCGGCCCGCCCGCAGCTCGCGTACAGGTAGACCAGCGACTCGGCGCGTGGGCCGATGAGTTCGACCAGGGCGTCCCGATCGCCGAGTCCGAGCAGGGCGCCGTCGAATCCGTCCGTCCCGTAGGCGGCGTGGCAGAACCCGGCGGCCTGGACGGCGGATTCGGTGCCCCACTGGGCCAGCAGGGCGGCGACCCGGGCCAGGTGCGCCAGCAACGTGCCACCCGGATGCGGGATCCGGTCGGCCTCGTGTGCGCGCAGGAAGTCCTCGACGTGGCTCCATGCGGGAGCGTTGCGGTGGGTGGCTGACGTCACGTCACGAGTTCTACCCGTGACGTGAACGCCGCCGCAAGCACTACTGCTTGGCCGGTTCGGACAGCTCGCGCACCAGTCGGGCCAGGGCCGGGGTGTCGATCCCGTGCGCGGCGGCGGCCCGCAGGACGGCGCCGCCGATGGCGTCCAGCTCGGTCGGGCGGCCCGCCTCCACGTCGCGCTGCATCGAGGACTTCATCGACCCGGGCAGCCGGTCGAAGACGGTGAGCAGGGCCGGTGCGTCCGCCGGGGCACCGGCCGCGCCGGAGACGGTCGCGATCTCGTCGAGCACGGTGAGCAGTTCGGGCCGGTGCGCGGTGCGGACGACGCCGATCTCGCTGCGGTACCGGGTGGTCAGCAGCGCGAACGGGGCGAGGAAGGAGAGCTTGCTCCAGAGCATCGCCGTTTCGTCCTCGCGCAGTTCGACGGTGAGCCCGGTGCGCCGCAGCCGATCGGCCAAGTCCGCCACCGGCCCGGCGAGTTCGAGCACGACGAAGGGGCTCGTGTGCTCGATCCGCCCGGGAGCGGTCCGGGTGGCCTCGACCCGGATCGTGCCGGCCGCGACCTGCCCGGTCGGGTAGCGCTCGCGCAGCGCCGCGACGTGGTCGAGCCCGTTGAGCAGCGGCACCACGACGGCGGCGCCGAGGACCTGCGGCGGCAGCCGGTCGAGGGCGTCGGCCAGCGCGGTCTCCTTCACGGTCACGAACACGGCGTCGACCGGCTCGCGCAGTTCGGTGGCGGCCTCGACCCGGGCGGTGAACTCGCCGAACTGCCCGCTGCGGACGTGCAGTCCGTCCCGGTTGAGGACGGCGGCGGTGTCCTCGCCGGCCAGGCAGATCACCCGGTGCCCGGCACGCGCGAGCAGGCCGGCGAGCAGGCCGCCGACGCCGCCCGGTCCGAGGACGGCGATGGTCAGGGGGGTGGTGCTGATCGGGGTGGTGGTCATGTCGACTCCTGGGGGTGGGGTGGGCGCGGGGTGGCGGATTCGGGGGCGGAGAGGGAGACGAGGCCGAAGGTGAACGGGAGTTCGTGGCGCGGCTTTCGCCCGCCTGCCGGGGGCCGAGGGGCGGGGGCGTCCCGGCTGAGGTGCAGCGTGCCGTACCGGACGCGGCCGTGGGTGGGGTCGGGCACGGGCAGGCCCCCGGCGCGCAGCGCCTCGACCACCTCGTGGGCGGGCCGGCCGAAGACGTCGACGCCGTGGAGGCCGACCGGGCAGGCGGCCTCGCCCGCCACCGGGCGGCGGGAGACGAAGACGCTCCGAAGGCGTTCGCCCTCGCCCGAACAGAGGGTGATGCCCACCCCGGGGAGGGCGAAGTGCAGGGCCCAGGTCGAGCCGCAGACGAAGGTGGGATGCACGCCGCCGGGGATCGTTGTTCCGTGCGGGTTCGGTGTGCCGCTGAGGACTGCTGCGTCAGCCGGGACCGGTGTGCCGTCCGGGAGGGCCTCGCCGTGCGGGGACAGCAGTCGGAGGGCGGATGCCTCGGTGAGGCCGAAGCGCAGCTCGGGCAGCGGCGCCGGCAGGCGGACGCCGCGGCCGGGCAGCAGGTCGATGGTCACCCGGTCATGATCCCCCGTCGGCCGGACGGTTCGCGCATACCCGGCAGGTGAGGGCGAGGAGACGCTTCGCGGCGACGGAGGGGGAGCGGGCGGGGCGCTGCTCGCCGAGTCGACGACCTGGCCGCCGAAGACGCGCTCACCGACCGGGAATCCGGCCTCCACGCGCTCTGGTGCCGCCCGGATCGCTCTCGCTGCGCCATTCCCGGTCGCGCACTACATCGCCGTTCACGGGGCATGCGGCTCCGTGCCGTCGCTCAGGTGGTTCTGGGACGGGACTCAGGGCGAGCTGGGGGGTTCGGTTTTCCGAACCTCGAATCGGGGGGCCAGCACAATCGATCGTGCGGCTTCGCATGCCCAGGATGGAGGGCATGAACGGGATGACGACAGCCGCCGTGGCGGCGGCGGACGACGGGGTGGCGGGTGCGGCGCTGGCCGGGGACGGGCTGCACCGGGAGTACGGGCGGGGCGGGGCTGCCGTCCGGGCGTTGCGTGGGGTGTCGGTGGCCTTCGCGCCGGGGACGTTCACGGCGGTGATGGGCCCCTCCGGCTCCGGCAAGACGACGCTGCTGCACTGCCTCGCCGGGATGGACCGTCCCACCCGGGGCACCGTGCGGTGGGGTGGGACGGAGGTGTCCCGGTTGCCCGAGCGGCGGCTCGCGGAGCTGCGCCGCACCCGGGTGGGGTTCGTGTTCCAGGCGTTCAACCTGATGCCCGCGATGACCGTCGCGCAGAACGTCGAACTGCCCGGACGGCTCGCGGGCGCGCGACCGGAGCGGGCTCAGGTGCTGGCGGCGCTCGCCCGGGTCGGACTGTCCGGGCGTGAGCGGCACCGGCCCGGGCAGTTGTCCGGCGGTCAGCAGCAGCGGGTGGCGATCGCCCGGGCGTTGGTCGCGCGGCCGGACGTGGTGTTCGCGGACGAGCCGACCGGCGCGCTCGACCGGGCGACCGGGCACGACATCCTCGATCTGCTGCGCGCGGGCGTGGACCTGGACGGGCGGACGTGCGTGATGGTCACCCACGACCCGGTGGCCGCCGGCTACGCGGACCGCGTGCTGCTGCTGGCCGACGGGCTGCTGGTGGACGAACTCGTCCGACCGACCGCCGCGCAGGTCGGCGAGCGGCTGAGTCGGCTGGGCGGGGGTGCACGATGAGCCCCGTCCTCTCCCTGGCCGCCGGGCAGATCCGGCGCCGACCGGCCGCCTTCGCCGGGCTGGCGGTGGCACTCTTCCTGGCGGTGGCGACCGTGACGCTGTTCGGCTCGCTGGTCGCCGCCCAGGTCACGGCCCCCGCCGCGGTGGCCCGCCGGGCGGTGGCCGGGCCGGGCCTGTTGCTGATCGCGGGGGCGTTCGGCGAGATCGCCGTCCTGGTCGCGCTGTTCGTCGTGGTGAACGCGCTGGGGTTCACGCTGCGCCAGCAGCACCGCGACCTCGCCCTGTTGCGGACGGTCGCGGCGACACCCCGTCAGGTGCGGCGGCTGGTGCGCGCCCAGGTCGCGGTGACCGTCCTGCTGGCAGCCGTGCCCGGCTGGGCGGCCGGCGCCCTCGCCGCCGGGGGCTTCCTCGCCGCGCTCCAACGGCGCGGGTTGGCCGCACCCGGGCTGCGGATCCCCGGAACACCGGGGCCGATGCTGGTCGCGCTGGTGGTGGCGCTGCTGGTCGGTCTGGTCGCCACCGCTCTCGCCGCGCGGCGGATCACCCGGCTCAGCCCGGCGGCCGCACTGACCGCCGACACCTCCGGCCGGCGGCGGACGGGCGTGCTGCGGCTGCTGGCCGGGGTGGCCGTGCTGGCGGGCGGGGTGCTGCTGCTGCGGCTCGCCGCCACCCGGACGGCCGACGAACTGGACAAGGCGGGGCAGGCGACGATGCTCGGCTCGCTGGTCCTGCTGATCGCCCTGGCCCTGCTCGGGCCGTTCGCCGCGCGGGTCGTGGCCGCCGTGCTCGGCGCGCCGGTGCGGGCGCTGGCCCCCGGCGTGGGCTGGCTCGCCGACGCCAACCTGCGCGGCTATGCGGCCCGGCTCTCCTCGGCCGTGGTGCCGATCGCGCTGCTGGTCGGATTGTCGGGCACCATGTTGATCATGACGAGCACCGCCGAGCACGTGGTCCGCGCGACCGGTGCCGCGACCAGCGTCACGAAGGCGACGGACGTCTGGCTGCGCGAGGCGGAGCTGGGGATGCTGGTCTGCTTCGCCGCCGTCTCCACCGTCAACACCCTGGTCGCCCTGACGGCCGACCGGCGCCGCGAGTTCGCGTTGCTGCGGCTGGTCGGCGCTACCGGGCGGCAGCTGCTACGGATGCTGTCGGTCGAGGCGGCCCTCACCACGGCGGTCGGCGTGCTGCTGGGCGCGGCGGTCGCGGCGGTCGCCTCGGGGGCGTTCGCCCGGGCGGTGACCGGGTCGGTGGTGCCGGTGGTGCCGGGTGGGGCGTGCGCCTGGGTGCTGGCGGGTGCGGCGGCGTTGACGGTACCGGGGATCCTGGGCACCGGGCTACGGGCGATCCGCGGGCCCGCGGTCGAGGCGGTGGGCGGTGAGCGGGGATGACAGGTGAGGACAGGGAGGGACGGGGAGGGGCGGGGAGGGACGGGGAGGGGCGGGGATCAGCACAGGCCTTCGCCGGGTTCGGCGGGCCCCGAGCGACGACGTCCGCGAGGTGGTCGTGTGGTCGCGCGGTCGGGACAGCGGGTGAGGACGAGCGGAGGCAGGAGGTGGACGATGGCTGAGTGGCGGCGGTACCGGTCCGTGCGCGGTGGCGAGTTGGCCTTCGCGTTGCTCGGGCTGCCGCTCGGCGTGCTCGGCGGGGTCTACGCCGTGGCCGTCCTCTACGCGGGGGCGCTGCTGTCGCTCACCGTGCTCGGGCTGCCGTTCGTGGTGGCCGCCCTGGCCGGGGCGCGCGGGCTGGGCGGGCTGCACCGGCGGCTGGTCCGGCGGCTGCTCGGCGAGCTGGTGCCGGCCCCTGGGGTGCTGCCCCGGCCGTCCGGGGTGATCGCCCGGGGCCGGGCGGTGCTCACCGATCCGGTGGCCTGGCGGGCGCTGCTCTACCTGCTCCTGCGGCTGCCGCTCGGGGTGTTCGGCTTCCTGGCGGCGGTCGGACTGCCGCTCAGCTGCGCCTGGCTGGCGGGCTTCGCCCTGTGGGTGCGGCTGTTGGAACCCGGCCCGAGGCCGGTGGGCTGGCTGGACGTGTTCTCGGTGCCGGCCGGGCTCGCGGTACTGGCCGCCGTGCCGGCGGCCCTGCGGGTGGTGAGCGCGGCCAACCGGGGCCTCGCCCGGCTGCTGCTCGGCCCCGTGCGTTCGCAGCAGCGGGTGCGTGAGCTGGAGAGTGCCCGAGCCACCCTGCTGGTCGAGAACACCGACCGGTTGCGCCGCCTCGAACGCGATCTGCACGACGGCACCCAGGCACAACTGGTCGCGCTCGCCATCACCCTCTCGCTGGCCGACGACGCCCTCGGTGAGCCTCCGACAGGGCCGCTCGGGCCGGGCGACGCCGCGGACGTGGGGCGGCTGCGCACCCTGGTGGAGCGGGCCCGCCGGCAGACCGACGACACCATCGCGGGCGTGCGGCGGCTCGCCCGGGGCATCCACCCGGTGGCGTTGGACGGCGGCCTTGCCCAGGCGCTGCCCGGGCTCACCGCCACCTCGCCGGTACCGGTCACGGTGCGGTTGGACCTGCGGGAGCGGGCGGACGAGGCGATCGAGCAGGCCGTCTACTTCTGCGCCGCCGAGTTGCTGACCAACGTCGCCAAGCACAGCGGCGCTTCGTCGGCGGAGCTGACGGCGAGCGCGGCCGACGGACGGGTACGGCTGACGGTGAGCGACGACGGCCGCGGCGGCGCAGCGGTGGCCGCGGGTTCCGGCACCCGCGTCGGCAGTGGCACCGGCACCGGCGTCGGCAGTGGCACCCGCGTCGGCAGTGGCACCCGCGTCGGCAGTGGCACCGGCCTGTCTGGCCTGGCTGATCGGCTCGCGGCGGTGGACGGGGTGCTGTGGGTGGACAGCCCGGCAGGAGGGCCGACGACGGTCACCGCCGAACTTCCGAGTCGCCTGTGACGGGCGGCCACGGAACGGAGGCGCCCGGCACGGCCGACCGCAACCGGTCGCTGCCGCCGGCACCGCCGTCAGCGCTGACAGTGCTGTCGCCGCCGCCACTGTCGCCACCGCCGCCGGTAAGGGCGGTTCAGGCGCCGTTCTCGGCGAGGTAGGCGAGGACGGCCTTGACCCGTCGGTTGTCGGCCTCGGTGGCCGGCAGGTCGAACTTGGTGAAGACGGCGGCCACGTGCTTCTCCACCGCCCGCTCCGAGACCACGAGAAGCCCGGCGATCGAGCGGTTGGAGTGGCCCTGCGCCATCAGCTCCAGCACCGTCCGCTCGCGCGGCGTGAGCACGTCCACCCGGCTGCGCCGGCCGCCGTGCAGCAGGCCGTTGACGATCTCCGGGTCGAGCGCCGTGCCGCCGTCGGCTACCCGGTGCAGGGCGTCCACGAACTCCGAGGTGCGGGCGACGCGCTCCTTGAGCAGGTAGCCGATCCCGGCGGCGCCGCTGGCGAGCAGCCGGGCCGCCCAGGCGGTTTCGACGTGCTGGGAGAAGACCAGGATGCCGACCTCGGGTGCGACGGCGCGGATCTCGACGGCGGCGCGGATGCCCTCGTCGGTGTGGCTGGGCGGCATCCGGATGTCGACGATCGCCACGTCGGGCCGGTGCTCGGCGACGGCGGCGACCAGTTCGGGTGCCGTCCCGGCGGTGGCGACCACCGTGCAACCGCGTGCCGTGAGGAGTTCGACCATGCCGTCCCGGAGGATCACCGAGTCCTCGGCGAGGACGACACGGAGTTGCTTGTCGATCATGTCGCCATTATCGGGGGCCGCCGGGCCGCGCTGGAAGCCCGGAATATACAGCTGGCCCGGGCCCTGCAGGAGCACGTCACCGAGGCCGAGCGCTCCACCGTCCTGGCGGCGCTGGCCCTGATCGACCGGCTGAACCGGCGATGACCGGCCCGGCCGCCCCGCTCGCCCCGCTCGCCCGGATCCGCTCGCGGCGCCGTCAGGGGCCCCCGGCGGGGGAGTTCGACCGTCGGCTGCTCGCCCCGATGGTGCTCGGCTCGGTCCTCAACCCGGTCAACTCGTCGATGATCGCGGTGGCGCTGGTGCCGGTCGGCGCCGCCTTCGGCGCTCCGCCCGCCGAGACCGCCTGGCTGGTCTCCGCGCTCTACCTGGCCACCGCCGTCGGCCAGCCGGTGATCGGGCGGCTGGTGGACAGCTACGGTCCGCGCCGGCTCTACCTCATCGGGACGGCGGTGGTGGGCCTCGCCGGGCTGCTCGGCGTGCTGGCCCCGTCGCTCGGGCTGCTGGTCGCCGCCCGGGTACTGCTGGGGCTGGGCACCTCGGCCGCCTATCCCGCCGCGATGCACCTGACGCGCAGCAAGGCCGAGCGGACCGGGCGGGAGAGCCCCACCGGAGTACTGACCGTCCTCGCCGTCGCCAGCCAGACGGTCGCCGTGATCGGCCCCACCCTCGGCGGCGTCCTGATCGGCGTGGGCGGCTGGCGGGCCGTCTTCGCCGTCAACGTCCCGCTCTCGCTGGCCTGCCTGGTCCTGGGGGCGATCCGCCTGCCGGCCGCCGTCCGCCGGGGCCGGAGGGATGAGCGGGATTTACGAGATCTACGAGATCTACGGGACCAGCCGGATCTGACGGGCCGACCGGGGACATCGGGCCGACCGGAGATATCGGGCCGACCGGAGATATCGAACAAGCCGGACCGGCTCGACTACGGCGGGATCGCCCTGTTCGCGGCCATGCTGTTGGCGCTGATGCTGTTCCTGATGAAGCCCCGGCCGGCCGCGTGGTGTCTGCCCGTCCTCGCCGTCGCGGCGGCCGTCGCCTTCGCCGTGCGGGAGTCGCGGGCCCGAAACCCGTTCATCGACCTGCGGGCGCTCGCCGGGAACCGCCCGCTGATCGCCACCTATCTGCGCCAACTCCTCGGCTGCACCGCCACCTACGCCTTCCTCTACGGCTTCACCCAGTGGCTGGAGGAGGGGCGGGGCCTGACCGCCGCCACCACCGGACTGGCCATGCTGCCGCTGTCGCTGACCGCGCTGACCGTCTCCGCCGTCACTGGTCGGCGTCCGGCCGTCCGGGGCAAGCTGCTGGCCGGTGCCGCCGTGCAACTCATCGCCTGTGTCGCCTTGTTGGCATCGGAAGCGCGTAGCGGAGCCGGGCTGCTGATCGCCGTCGGCGTGCTGGCGGGCGTCCCGCAGGGGCTGATCGGACTCGCCAACCAGACCGCGCTCTACCATCAGGCCGATCCGGCCGCGATCGCCGCGGCGGCCGGGTTGCTGCGCACCTTCATGTACCTCGGCGCGATGGCGGCCTCGGCCGCGAACGCCGCCTTCTTCGCCCATGGCGCGACCACCGGCGGGCTGCACCACCTCGCCTGGTTCATGCTCGGCGGTGCCGCCGTGCTTCTCCTCCTCGCCGCTGCCGACCGCTCGCTGGGCCGGGTGCCGGACCCTGTACCGGAAAGGTCGTGATCAGCCGTCAGCCGTCAGCCGTCAGCCGTCGGTGTCCTGCTGTCCTGCTGTCCGCGCCAGGCGTGGACGCCGGGGGCCACCTCGACCACCTCGGACGGATAGGCGTCCCGGACGCGCTTGAGCAGGGCGCGCTGCTCGTCCGGCCAGCCGGACGCGGGGGACAGGACGACCCGGAGGGTGACACCGGACTCCTCGGCGTCGGAGACGGTCACCCAGACCCCGCCGGGCCGCCCGGGCTCGATCCGCAGCTCCGGGCCGTGCTCCTCATCCAGCCAGCGCACCGCCTCGTGTCGGTCCAGCCGGTCCAAGGCCACTTCCCAACGCCGTAGTTGACGCTCCGTCACCAGTGCGACGAAGTGCCCACGGACCCCGTCGGCGGTGACGGTGATCTCGCAGTCCAGCCAGTCGTGGCCGAGCAGGGAGCCCGGCGCGTGTCGGCCCAGCACCCGCACCCGTACGCTCCGGCCGCCGGTGCGCCCCTCGTGGCCGGGGGCGTCGTCGGTGCCGGGACGGTCCGTCAGTCTGATCAACTCGTTCTGGTGCGAAGCGACTTCACGCACTGTGTACTCCCCGTTACAGCGAATCCAAGGGCTGACATCCTCGCGCAGGTGTTCGTCCGGTGCCAGTCCGTGGGAAGTGTTCGTCCGCGACGTGCCGACGGCCCGTCCGACCGGGGCGGTCGGACGGGCTGGGTGGGGAGGTCGGTGCTTCGGCGGGCGGTGCCGGTCAGCGCTGGTCGGCGTGGCCGGTCAGGACGGTGGTGAAGATCGGCTCGCCGTTCTGGTGCCCGGTGACGGTGGTGATGAGGGCGTCCGGGTCCTCGCCGGGGGTGTGGCGTGCGGTGATCGTGGTGGGGACGTGGTGCTCGGCGTACCGGTGGTAGGTGGTCGCGGCGCAGGCCGGGCTGACGGTGACCGGTGAGGTGAGCGCGTTGGTGGCCTGGCGGGCGGCCTCCAGCAGGACCATGCCGGGGATGTGGTCGTTGGCGTGGTCGAAGAGGATCGGGTGCCAGAGGTCGGGTGTGAGGTGCCAGGTCCCGGGCGCCTCGGCCGGAGTCAGGACGACGTCGCACGGGCGGATCCGGCCGACGCGGGCCGGGGACAGCGGCTCGCTGGAAACGGCGGGCGCCGGCGTCGGGTCGGCTTCGCGGCGCGCACCGCGCAGCCGCCGGTAGGTCGAGTCCGGCACGGTGGTGAACCGGGCGTGGCCGGTGGCCGCGAGGTGAGGGCCGCGTCGTACGACGGTGCTGAGGGTGAAGTCGATCGTGGTGCCGGTGCGGCGTGGCTGTGGGACGAGTCTGGCCTCGATGCTGAGGTCGGTGGGCGTCGCGCCGATGAGCAGGTGGCGGGGGTGGGTGGTGTAGTCGAGGTTCCACATCATGAACTTGTGGTCGAGCGGGACGCCGAACCGGGTGTGGGCGAGGTAGAGCCCGGCTTGGCGGATCGTTTCAGCGGCCTGGATCGGGTCGTGCCGGGTGCCGTCCGGGGTGCTGAAGAAGGTGTGGGCCCGCGGCCACTGCGCGCTGACGGAGAAGGTGGTCTCGTTCAGCTGCTCGCTGCCGGTGAGGAAGACCTCGGCGTGGCAGGCCCGGTGGACGTACTCCTTGGCAACGGTGCTGGTCAGGCGCGGTATCGGGCCGGTCGGCAGGTCCGGTCCGGCGGCGAGGCCGGGGGTGTCGCCGTGGCTCGCGCCGGTGGCACGGGAGATGGCGGGGGCACGGTAGGCAAGCAGAGTCATGGGAGCGCTCCGGGAGGCCGTGACGGGCGGGGTGGGCTGCTCAGGGCTCGTAAGATACGTACCTTCCGGTTTGCTTTTCAAGGAGCCTGAGTGAAGGTTCGTTGGCGGCCGAGTGTGTTCGCATGGTCGCTCCGGGTGTCGAACGGTGGGCGGTCGGGCGGCCTGGATGCGGATGGATGTGCTCTGGCCTGCGATGACTCCCTCGCGGGTGGGGTGACAGGTGCATTATCACGGCATGGCGATTCCATGGGGATGCGGCGGGAAGTGGTGAGCCGGATTCCGCCTCTGTCTGTTTCGGTAGGGGTGCAGGTCGCCTTCCCGACCCCTACCGTCCACGTGGTTTTCCCGGACTCGAAGGCGGGTGCATGCGACCTGGGGAGGAGGGATCGCCGGTTGACCGGCGGGTAAGATACAGGGTGTTTGGTTTTGTTTGCCGAGCGTTTCGGGTGGGGTGGTTGCGGTGGTGCGACAGGAGCGGGCGATCCGAACGCGTCGGCTGATCCTGGAGGCGGCGGCGTCGGTCTTCGACGAGTACGGGTACGAGGGGGCGACGATCGGTGAGGTGGTCGCCCGTGCGGGCGTGACCCGGGGAGCGGTGTACTTCCACTTCGCGTCGAAGCGGGAGCTCGCGCAGGGCGTCGTGGAGGAGCAGTTCGGCCAGGACGAACTCCCCGAACGGCAGTGCAAGCTCCAGGAGTTCGTCGACCTGGGGATGGTCGTCGCCCATCTCATGCCGCGTGACCCGCTGCTGAGTGCGGGCGCGCGGCTCTCGCTCGGCCAGGACGTGTTCGGCGACCTCGGCGGCGGCGCCGCGCCCGGGTGGATCCGCCGGGCGGAGACCTTGTTGGCGGCGGCCGGTGAGCGGGGCGAGCTGCTGCCGCACGTGGTGCCGGCCGAGACGGCGTGGCTGGTGACGGGCGCCTGGACGGGCGTGCAGATCCAGTCCCAGAAGATGTCCGGCCGGGCGGACCTGGAGCGCCGGGTGGCCGTGCTGTACCAGCATCTGATGCCGAGCATCGCGGTGCCCGGGGTGCTGGCCACGCTCGACCTGGGCCCGGACCGCGGTGGGCGGGTGGTGGCCGAGCTGGCGGCGGCCGGCGCCGACGGCGGCTGAGCCGTTCGCGACGTCGACGGCGACAGCGACGGTGGGGCGTGGACGGTGGGGCGCGGGCGTGGACGGCCGGCGTTCGCGATGGCGCGCACGTCGGCTGGTCGCCGCGCTCCGACGGCCGATCCTCCGTTCAAAAACAAACAGTGCGTTCGGTTTTGTATTGACAAACCGTCCGTCCTGTTTTTGGATGTGCACCGGGTGCTAGGCCGTGCGGCAGCTGTAGCGCTGGCCGGCCGGTGGCCGTCGGGGTCGCCGATCCGTCTGGATTGGGGTGGACGTCATGGAGATCCGGGTGTTGGGGGCCTTGGGGGTCCAGGTGTGCGGGGCGTCGGTGGTGCCGTCGGCGCCGAAGCCGCGGCAGGTGCTCGCGCTGCTGGCCCTGCGGGCCGACCAGGTCGTCCCGGCGGGCGTCCTCGCCGATGAGCTGTGGTCCGGCCATCCGCCGCGCAGCGCGCGTACCACCGTGCAGACGTACGTGCTCCAGCTGCGCGACATGATCGACCGGGCGCTCGGCCGCCGCGACGCCGCCGGGGAAGCCTGCGGCGCCAAGGACGTGTTGGTGACCTCGGCCGGCGGCTACCTGCTCAACAGCGGCGCCGGACTGGTCGACCTCCAGGAGTTCGACCGCCTCGCCGGCCTGGGCTACCGGGCCATGGACGGCGGTGACTTTCCGCTCGCCGCCCGCCAGTTGGGCGAGGCGCTCGGCCTGTGGCGCGGACCGGCCTTCGCCGACGTCCCGCTCGGCGGACAACTCGCCATCGAGGCCAAGCGGTTGGAGGAGACCCGGCTCTGCGCCCTGGACCAGCGGATCGAGGCGGACCTACGGCTCGGCCGCCACCGTGTGCTGCTCGCCGAACTCACCGTCCTGGTCGACCGCTACCGCACCCACGAGAGCCTGCACGGCCAGTACATGATCGCCCTGCACCGCTCCGGCCGACGAGGCGAGGCCCTGGAGGCCTACCAGCGCCTGCGCAACACCCTGGTACGGGAGCTGGGCATGGAACCCTCGGCCGGGCTGCGCCGGCTGCAGCGCTCCATCCTGCTCGCCAACCCCGACCGCCCCGAGTCCGACCGCGCCGCCGGTCCCGCCGACCCGACCCCGCCCCGGACCACCCGGCTCACCCGCGTCGGCTGAGCGCACCGGGGCGGGGGGCGGCCGTAGGTGTCAACTCGCCTTCATGGCAGGTGTGTTGGACGATGAACGGGATGGCCGAGCAGGCTCAGGTAGTGCCCGAGCCGGGCGGACGCGTCGAGCATGGCCAGGCCCTGCGCGGTGAGCCTGCGCTGCCAGCCGGCCAGGGCGCCGGCCAGGGAGTCGGTGCCGCCGGCCGTCCGGACCTGTCGGACCACCGTGGCGATGTGCTCCAGCGGGTAGCCGCCACGTCGTAGCAGGTGGGCGAGTTCGGCGTCACGGATGTCGTCGGCGCCGAAGACGCGGTGTCCGGTGGCCGGGTCCCGGGCGGGGGTGAGGATGCCGGCGGCCTCCCAGTTGCGCAGGGTCGCCGGGGTGACCAGGAGTCGGTGGGCGAGTTCGCCGATGCTCCGGACGCCCGGGACCGCCGCCGGGCCCCGCGCCGTGTCGGGCCCGGCCGAGTCAGGGCGGGCCGCGTCGGATCGCGTCGTCAGGTGGTCCACGGCCGTGCGCACCGCGTCGAGGGTCTCCCGGTCGCGGAGCAGCCGGCCGTGGCCGCGGTCGATGACCGTCAGGGCGTCGTCCAGCCCGCCCCGGTGGAGCGCGGTCATGATCCGGCCGCCGGTCGCGTGGCCGTACGCCGCGACGAGGGAGAGGTAGGCGTCGAGGGCGGCCGCGTGCACCTCGGTGTAGATCCGGTAGCCGCTGGCCGTGCGCTCGGCGGGCGGGAGGAACCCGTCCCGCTCGTAGTTGCGGACGGCCTGGGTGGAGATGCCGTGCCCGCGGGCGAGGTCGGACGGTCGCATGTGACTCTCACCGGTTTGAGGCTTCGGCGGGTGATTGAGCGGCTGGAGCCGGAAAAGTCTCAACCGTTCTCTCAAGGATACGCTTGAGGGTCATGAGCCAGGACATTCGAGACCTCGTCCCCGCGTCGTGCGCCCTGCTGGCACTCGGCGAACCCACCCACCAGGAACCGGCGTTCGCGCTGATCCGCAATGAACTGTTCGCCCACCTCGTCGACCGGGGCTTCCGGTCGATCGCCGTCGAGACCGACCGGGTGGCGGCCCTCACCGTGAACGACTTCGTCCAGGAGGGGGTGGGGGCCCTCGACACGGCGATGAGCGAGGGCTTCTCCCACGGCTTCGGAGAGCTGGACGCCAACCGGCGCCTGGTCGCCTGGATGCGCGAGTACAACCGGAACCGGCCGCCGCAGGAGCGCCTGGCCTTCCACGGCTTCGACACCCAGACGGAGAACACCAGCGCACCCAGCCCCCGGCGCTACCTCGAACACGCCCGCGACTACCTCGGAGTGGACCTCGACCTCGCCGGCCTCGCGGGCGAGGACCAGCGCTGGAGCCGCCCCGAGGCGGTCCTCGACCCGGAGACGTCGCCCGGCGCCACCGCCGAGGCCGAGCAGCTGCGGGTGATCGCCGACGACCTGCTCACCCTGTTGTACGCGCGGGCCCCGGAAC
The DNA here is from genome assembly GCF_029894125.1 of Kitasatospora sp. MAA19. GTDB lineage: Bacteria > Actinomycetota > Actinomycetes > Streptomycetales > Streptomycetaceae > Kitasatospora. The sequence goes on along the minus strand of NZ_JARXYZ010000009.1, from coordinate 41,824 downwards.
TGGTCGCGGCGACCTCGCGCGCCGAGTGGCTCAGGGCCAGGACCCATCTCACCGCCGGCCGCGGCCTGCTGCGCTACCACCGGCAGTCGGCGCGGCGGCTGGAGCCGGGCGCCGCCCGGATGTCCGGCCTGCTCGGCATCCGGGACGTGTTGATGGCCCAGAACCTCCTCGACATCCGGCGCGACGAGGCCCGCCGGGGCGCAACCGTGGTCTTCGCCCACAACGTCCACCTGCAACGGAACCCGAGCGCCATACGGGTGGCGGACATGGACCTGACCTGGAACGGCGCCGGCGCCATCCTGCACTCCCTGGACGAGCCGTACACCTTCGTCCCCGGCAGCCTGGGCCGCAGCGAGGCCATCGGGCTCCAGGCGCCCGAGCCGGACACCTACGAGGGCGCGCTCCAGCGCCGGGCCGCCACCTGGGGCCTGGTCGAGCCCGGCGCGGTCGCCGGTGGCCGGACGCGCACCGACACCACGCCGGAGCAGGGCTACTTCCCGCTCGACCGGGCGGTCCTCGACGGGGCCGACGCGATCCTGCACATCGGCGACGGCGCCGCGGCCGCCACGTCCTGACCGGAAGCCGCCACGCCCTGACCGGGGGCCGGGGCGGGCCCCCGGTCCGGCCGCCGGTCCGGCCGCGTCAGGCGCCGGCCCGCGGGCCCGGGTAGGTCGTGCGCAGGTGGCCCAGCAGCGCGGCGGTGGGTGGCGCCGTGGGGCGACCGGCCGGCCAGGCCAGCGCGATCCGCACCAGCGGCACGGGGTCGATGAGCGGCCGGGTCCGCAGCCCGGGAACGGGTGCCGGATCCGGCAGCACGGCCACGCCCAGTCCGTGCGCGGCCAGATCGGCCAGCTGCGGTGGTGCGGCCGCCTCGACCGCGACCGTGGAGCGTGCCCCGGCTTCGGCCAGGGCGCGCTCCAGCGCCGTCCGCAGGCCGGTGCCGCGCGGGGTGCTCACCAGGGCGTGCCCGGCCAGCGCGGCGACCGGCAGGGCGCCGTCCGGGCCGTCGGCCAGCGGGTGGTGCTCGGCGAAGGCGGCGAACAGCGGCGCCTCCAACACGGTGTGGACGGCGAGCCCGGCCAGCGTCTGCCAGCCGTCGTCGCCGTCGCGGCCGCTCGCGGCGGTGGGCAGGCCGAGCACGGCGAGGTCCAACCGCCCCTCGCGCAGGTCGCCGAGCATCCGCCCGGTGGTGCTCTCGGCCAGCGAGAGGCTGATGCCCGGGTGGGCGCTGCGGAACGCGGCGAGCGTGGTGGCGAGCCCGGGGAGGTCGTCCACCCCGGTCGGCGGGGCCAGTGCCGCCCCGGCGACCAGCCCGAGCCGGACGTGCCCGCGCCGCAGCCCGTCGAAGTCCTGCGCCGTCTGCCGCGCCGCCGCTGCGGAGGCGAGCGCCGCCTGCGCGTGCGGGAGGACCGCCTCGCCGACCCGGGTGAGCCGGACGCCGCGCCCGGAGCGGTCCAGCAGCCGGTGGCCCAACTCCTTCTCCAGCTGCCGGATCTGTGCGCTGACCCCGGGCTGGGTGAGGTGCAGCAGCTCGGCGGCCCGGGTGAAGCTGCCGTGCTGGGCCACAGTGACGAGGTACTGGAGCTGCCGGAGTTCCATAACTCCTGATCATAGGTGGCAGAACTTCCTGGTCTTGGACGGGCGGACGGCCCCGGCCGCAGGCTGGAGGCATGGAAACCGTGCAGCATGACCAGGCCGTCGACTGGATCCGGGAGCAGATCGCGGCCGAACGCCGGGAACTCGCCGAGGTGTTCACCGCGCTCACCCCGGATCAGTGGAACGCGCCGTCGCTGTGCTTCGGCTGGCGGGTCCGGGAGGTCGCCGCCCACATGAGCACCGGCTTCCGGTACTCCACCGCCCGCACACTCGCGGACCTCCTGCGGGCCGGCGGCTCCCTCCACCGGATGACCGACCGGGTGGCCCGCCGCGACGCCGCCGCCTTGACCGACGGCCAACTCGCGGCCGCCCTCGCCGACCACGCCGAACACCCCTGGCGCCCGCCGGTCGGCGGCCGGATCGCCGCGCTCGGCCACGATGTCGTCCACGGCCTCGACATCACCGTCGCGCTCGGCCTGCCGTCGCGCCTGCCGCAGCCCCGGGTCACCGCCCTGCTCGCCACGGTCTCCCGCCGGAGCCTGCGCTTCTTCGGCGCCCGGCTCGACGGTGTCCGGCTGCGGGCCACCGACACCGGCTGGTCCCACGGCGGGGGCCCGGCGCTGGTCGAGGGCCGCGCCGAACACCTCCTGCTGCTCACCTACGGCCGCCACCTGCCGTCCGGCCTGCTGACCGGCCCGGGCGCGGGGCGGTTCACCCTGGACGCGTAGCGGCCGGGCGGTCCGCCCGGGGCGGTGTCCGCAGTCCGTACGGCGGACTCCGTCGGGCGCGCGCGGGGCCGGGCGGGGGTGACTAGGATCGGAATAACTCCTTCCGGATTGGTGGCGAGACGGGAGGCCGAGACGGGAGGCAAGGTCTCCGATGGCCCCGAGGTCCGCGCAGTGGCCGCTGTACGTGCGGCTCATGCCCTGGTTGCTGATCGTCGGCGGACTCGTGTGGAACTCGTTCGAGCCGGACAACTACTGGGGTGATCCGCTGCTCGCGGCGGCCGCCGTGCTGTCCGGCGCGCTGCTGACGCTGCGGTACACCCTCATGGTGGGCGTGGCCAGTGTGGCCGGCATCCTGGTGCTGGCCGTGCGGGACGGCAGCATCGGCACCCAGGACGGCTACCTGGAGCTGGTGAACACGGTCTTCGCCGCACTGCTCGGGGTCTGGGTCAACCGGGTCGTCGACCGCCACGGGCGGCGGCTGGCGCAGGTGCGGTCGGTGGCCGAGGCCGCCCAGCGGGCGGTGCTGCCCCAGCCGCCGCCACGGGTGGGGCGGCTGTCGATCGCGGCCTGCTACCGGGCGGCGCAGACCGAGGCCCTGATCGGCGGCGACGCGTACGCCCTGCAGGCGACCCCGTACGGCGTGCGGGTGCTGATCGCGGACGTGCGGGGCAAGGGGTTGCAGGCGGTGGGCGTGGTGTCGGTGCTGCTCGGCGCCTTCCGGGAGGACGCGCACCGCGCGCCGGACCTCGTGGCGCTGGCCGACGGGCTGGAGCGGGCGGTCGTCCGGGAGCGCGCGCAGATGACCGGGGAGGCCCGGCTGGAGGGGTTCATCACCGCGCTGCTGGTCGAGTTCCCGCCGGGCGAGGACGTCGTGCGCACGCTCGACTGCGGGCACCCGGGGCCGTACCTGCTGGGCGGCCCGGACGCGGTCCGGCGGCTGGACGCCGTCGATCCGGGGCTGCCGCTCGGGCTGGGCGCGCTGGGCGGGGCGCGGTCGGAGCCGGAGAGCCGGCCGTTCCCACCGGGGTGCACGCTGCTGCTGGTGACCGACGGGGTGACCGAGGCCCGGGATGCGGCCGGGGAGTTCTACGATCCGCTGCTCGGTCTCGGCCCGCTCGGCCCGTTCGACGGTCCGGAGGCGGTCGTCGACGCGCTGGTGACGGACGTGGAGCGGTGGGCGGGCGGGCCACGGGACGACGACATGGCGGTGCTGGCGGTGACCTGCCGGGAGGCGGCCTGAGCGGGGACGACCTGGCCGGCGCGTCTCGGCCGAGCCGTTCAGGGCGGTGGCGTGCGGCGGTGCGGCGGGCCGGACTGCGGCTCGCCCCGCGCTGTGGTGCCCGGGTTTTGCCGTCGGCGCTGCGGAGGGCATTGTTCGACGGGAGCCGTCGATGTGCCTGATATCACGATCAGGTGACGGATGGTCAATGTGTTGCATGATCAAGCCAAGTTGAGTTATGGCGTCCGGTGGCCGGAATGCTGATGTCCGAATAGCGGACGGCGAATTGGACGAGCGGCGCCCGCGGCGGCCCGCGCGGCCGTGCTGCCGGTGCGGCGCTGGTGCGGTGCTGGTGAGCGGGCTGTGCGGGCGTCCCGGCAGGTCCGCGGGCGGTCGTCAGGGAATCGTCAGGACTGCCCGGGGGAGTGGCGTGATCCGGCCGACCCGTGGTTCGTCCGGAAACGGACGCGATGGTTGCCCGGTAGTGGAGAGGTGACCGAGAGTCGCACTGATGAACGAGACGCCTAGTCCCAGCCGAAACCGCCTGCTCGGCCACCGCGACTTCCGACTCCTGCTCTCCGGGGCCGCGACGGCCCAGACCGGCAGTCAGGTCACCCTGGTCGCCCTGCCGTTGGTGGCGGTGGTGGTGCTCGACGCCACGCCCTTCGAGGTCGGCCTGCTGACCGCCGCCGAGACCGCCGCGTTCCTGCTGGTCGGCCTGCCGGCCGGCGCGTGGCTGGACCGGATGCGCAAGCTCCCGGTCCTGATCCGCGCCGACGTGGTGCGCTGCCTCGCCGTCGGCTCGATCCCGCCGGCCGCCGCGTTCGGCGTGCTGACCATGGCCCAGCTCTACCTGGTGGCGCTGGTCACCGGGGTGGCGACGGTCTTCTTCGACGTGGCCCACCAGTCCTTCCTGCCGTCCGTCCTGCCGCGCGAGCAACTGGTCGGCGGCAACGGGGCGATCGAGACGGTCCGCTCCTCGGCACAGATCGTCGGGCCGGGGCTCGGCGGCGGCCTGGTCCAGCTGCTCGGCGCGCCGCTCGCCATCGTGGCCGACGCCTGCGGCTACCTCGCCTCCGCACTGCTGCTCGTCCGGATCCGGGTCGAGGAGCCCAGGCCGGAGCCGGAGCCGGGGCGCTCGCTGCGCGCCGAGGTCGCCGAGGGCGTCCGCTTCGTGCTCGGGCACCCGCTGCTGCGGGCGATCGCCACCGCCACCGCGGTGTCCAACCTGTTCGCCGCCGTGCTGGCGGCCGTGCAGACGGTGTTCTGGGTGCGGGTGCTCCACCTGGCACCGGGCGCGATCGGCCTGCTGCTCTCGGCCTCCGCCGTCGGCGGCCTGGCCGGGGCGCTGTGTGCGGGGCGGCTCGCGGCCCGGTTCGGCCAGGCCCGGTTGATCTGGCTCGCCACCGTGGTGACGGCGCCGTTCGCGGTGCTGTGGCCGCTGTCGGGCCGCGGCGCGGGCGTGGTGCTGTTCGGGATCGCCTCGGCGGTGGTGCTGTTCGGCGCGGTGGCCTACAACGTCGCCCAGGTGAGCTTCCGGCAGAGCCTCTGCCCGCCGGAGCTGCTCGGCCGGATGAACGCCACCATGCGTTTCCTGGTCTGGGGCACGCTGCCGCTCGGCGCGCTGGCCGGCGGCGCCGTCGCCGACGCGGCCGGGCCGCGCGCCGCGCTGTGGCTGTGTGCGGCGGGCTTCCTGCTCGTCCCGGTGCCGCTGCTGCTGTCGCCGCTGCGCCGGCTGCGGGACCTCCCGACCGACACCGCCGCCACGGCCGAGGAGGAGCCCGCCGCGAGCCCCGCCGCATGACGTCCGACGCCTGACGCCTGACGCCTGACGCCTGATGCCTGAACCGAACCGAGACCGGAAACCGGAGATCGTTCCGTGCACGCCAGCATCACCGCCGCCTACCTCGCCCGGTACCGCTCCGCCGCCGCCGACTCCCCGGTGGAACTGCTCCCGCTGACCGGCGCCCAACGCCGGTTCCTGATCACCCGCAGGCTCGCGGCACAGGGGCGCCCCGACGTCGTCCCGCTGTTCCTCGCCTACCCGCGCGGCACCATCGACCTGCCCCGGCTGGGCCGCGCCGCCACCGCGACGGCCGTCCGGCACCCGGCACTGTGCGGCGGCTTCACGACCGTCCGCGGTACGCCCGTCCTGCGGGTCGGCGCCCCCTCGACCGAGGCCGCGCAGGTCGCCGTCGCCCCCGGTGGCACCGCCCGCTCGGCCCTGCGCGAGGCGCTGCTGGACTGGCCCGCGGACGGGCCGACGCTGCGCCTGCTGGTGGCCCGGGAACCGGACGGCGAGGAGGAACTGCTCGCCCTCGCGGTGGACCACGCGGCCTGCGACGAGCAGTCGCTCGGCATCCTGACGGCCGAACTCACCGACGCCTACGCGCGGGACGAGGCCGCCGCGCCCGGTTCCCGTGGTGCCGTGTCCGGGGCCGACGGCGCCGCGTCCGGTTCCGCCGCCGCGTCCGCTCCCGACCAGGCTGCCCTGGCGGCCTACCGGGAGGCCATCGACCTGCAACTGGCCGCCGAGAGCGCCGCCGCCGGCCCCGCCGCACACGCCCACTGGGGCCGCCGGCTCGGCGGCATCACCGGGACTGGCGGGGGAGCGACGGAAGCCACCGGCATGCTCAGCCACCGGCTGCCCGCCGCCGAGGGGGCCGCCCGCACCGCCTTCTTCCCCGCCCTGCTGGACGCCACCGCGGCCGCCGCGCACCGGCTGCACCAGACCGACGGGCAGCTCGCGCTCGGGTACCCGTGGGGCGGCCGACCGCCCGGAGCGCCCGCCGCGCTCGGCTGCTTCCTCAACACCCTGGTGCACCCCGCCGCACCCGGCGCGGCCACCGCTCTGGACGACCTCGCCGACGCCTGGTGGAAGGATCTCGACCACGCCGACACGCCGTTCGACGAGGTGGTCCGGGCCGCCCGGACGGCCGGGTCCCCGTGGTCCGGCGCCCTGGACGGCATGCTCACTCTGGAGGACCTGCACCGGCGCCCGCCCCTGGTGCTCGGCGGGGTGCCCGGCCGGGAGACCCACCTGGCGGGGCGGCCGCTCGCCGCGCCGCTCGCGGTCGCCGCCGCGCACGGCGACGACCTGCTGGTCCGCCTCGCCTGGGACCGCGAACGGTTCCCGGAGGCCACCGCCCGGGCCGCCTTCGACGACCTGCTCGCCACGCTGCGCCGCCACCTGCAGCCTGCCTGACCGGCTCCGGACGTCACCGGCCCCGGACCGCACCGGCCCCCGGGCCCCGAGCCCCCGACACCGAACCGCCTGACCACCGAACCGCCGAATCCACTGACCGCCTGACCGCCTGACCGCCCGACCGTCCGGCCACCTGATCACCTGATCACCTGATCACCTGACCGCCGAACCGTCGGGCCGCCGAAGCGCGCCATCACCCCGGCGCGCCCGGCACCAGGGCCGGGCCATCCACGCCCGCCCCGCCACCGCAGTGCCAACACGCCCACCACACAAGGGAGTCACCGATGTTCGCGCTCTCCTCCTCGCAGGAGATCGTCTGGCTGCACGAGCAGATGCTGCCGGGCAGTCGTGCGTACAACTTCACCGCCGTGCTCGACCTCTGGGGCACCCTCGACGAGCCGGCGCTGCGCGTCGCGCTGGCCGCCGTCCTCGGCCACCACCCGGGCCTGCGCCTGGAGTTGGTCGCCCGCCCGGAGGGCCTGCCCGGCCAGCGGGTCGCCGAGCGGTGCGAACCGCTGCTGCGCCGCAGCGACTTCACCGCCGAGGCCGACCCGGAGGCCGCCTTCCGGGCCCTGCTCGCCGCCGAGGCCGAGGAACCGCTGGACACCACCAAGGCGCCGCTGCTGCGCTGGCACCTGGTGCGCCTCGGCGAGGACCACCACCGGCTCGTCCACGTCGAGCACCACCTCGTCCACGACGGCCACTCCTTCGCGATCCTGCTGCGCGATCTGTTCACCGTCTACCGCGCCCACGTCCTGGACGAGCCCTACCAGCTGTCCGAGGCCCCCTCGTACGAGCAGCACGCCCGGACGGCCGTCGACCCGGACGCCCGCGAGCGCGCGCTCGCCTTCTGGCTGCGGGAGCTGACCGACGCCCCGCGCGAGGTCACCCTGCCCGGGCTGGCCACCCCCGGCGCCGTGCGCCGCCACCGTGGCGGGCAGCTGCGCCAGGCGATCGGCGCCGACCTGGCCGAGCGGCTGCGCGCCCGCAGCAAGGAGGACGGGCATACCCCGTTCAGCACCCTGCTCGCGCTCTTCGCCGAACTGCTGCGCCGCCACGCAGGCCACCGCGAACTCGTGGTCGGCACCGCCGTCGGCAACCGCCCGGCGGGCTTCGAGGGCACCGTCGGCATGTTCGTGAACACCGTCCCGCTGCGCCTGCGGCTGGACCCGGCCGTTCCCGGCACCGAGGCCGTCGACGAGGTGACCGACGTCCTGCTGCGCGCGCTCCCGTACCAGGACCTGCCGGTCCAGGAACTGACCCGCCGGCTCGGGCTGCACACCGGCGGCGCCGACAATCCGCTGTTCAACGTGATGTTCAGCGCGCACGACGCGGCGCTGCCGGACGTCCAGGCGCCCGGGCTGGAGGTCTCGCTGTACGAGGGCTTCAACACCGGCACCACCCGCTTCGACCTCGACCTGGTGCTGCTGCCCGACGACCGCCGGGTGGTCGGCGAGAAGCACGGCGCCGCCGGGATGACCCTGGTCTGGGACTACGACGCGGACCTCTTCGGCGAGGCCGAGGCCACCCTGCTGTCCGAGCGCCTGCTGGAGCTGCTGCGCTGCTACCTGGACCGGCCCGAGGCCCCGATCGCCGCGCTCGACCCCGCCCCGGCCGCTGAGCCCGCCGCCGCCGTCACCCCGGCCGGCCTCGACCCGGCCGCCGCCCACGACCCCACCGCGCTCGCCCTGATCGCCGGCGCCGAGCGACTCAGCTACGGCGAACTCGACCGCCGAGTCGCCGAGTTGGTCGAGCGGATGCGCTCCGCCGGCGTCGTCCCCGGCCAGCCGGTGGCCGCCGTCCTGCCGCGCGGCGTGGACAACGTGGTCGCCCTGCTCGCCTGCCTGCGGTACGGCGCCGTCTACGCGCCGCTGTCCGCCGAGGACCCGGCCGCCCGGCTCGGCCTGCTGCTGGACCGGCTCGCCCCGGCCCTGGTCCTGGCCACCCGGCAGAGCGCGCTCGCGCTGCCCGCCGAGGGCGTCACCCCCGCGCTGCTGGACGGCCCGGCCTTCCCCAAGGCCGAGCCCGCCGCCGTGCTGGACGGCGCCGCGTACCTGATCCACACCTCCGGCTCCACCGGCGTGCCCAAGCCCGTCCTGGTCGGCCGCGACGCGCTCGCCGGGTACGTCGCCGCGATCGCCGCCCGCTACGAACTGGCCCCCGCCGACCGGGTGCTGATGTTCGCCCGCCCGTCCTTCGACGTGGCGCTGGAGGAGGTGCTGCCCGCGCTCGCGGCCGGCGCCGCCCTGGTCGTGCCGCAGCGCGAGGTGCCCACCGGGCCCGAACTCGTCGCCGTGCTGGCCGCCCGCGGCGTCACCGTCGCGAACCTGCCGACTAGCTACCTGCTGGCCGTCCGCGAGGACCTGTCCGAGGCGCTGCGCGACGGCCGCTGGTCGCCCCGGCTGCTCGTCCTCGGCGGCGAGCGCCTGCCCGCCCGCGCGCTGGCCGGCCTGACCGAGGCCACCACCGTGGTGAACGCCTACGGAGTCACCGAGGCCACCGTCACCTCCACGGTGTACGAGGTCACCGCCGCTGACGTGGCCGAGGACGCCGAGATCCCGCTCGGCGCCGAACTGGACGGCGCGCGCGTGTACGTCCTGGACGAGACGCTGCGACCGCTCCCGGCCGGCTGCGTCGGCGAACTCGCCATCGGCGGAGCCATGGTGGCCGACGGCTACCTCGGCCTGCCGGAGCCGACCGCCGCCCGCTTCGTCACCGTGCCCGCCCTCGACGGTGCCCGGGTCTACCGCACCGGCGACCGCGGCCACCGCGACCTGCGCGGCCGGCTTCGCTTCCTCGGCCGCTCCGACAACCAGGTCAAGCTGCGCGGCCACCGGATCGAACTGGAGGAGATCGAGGCCGCCGCCTCGGCCGAACTCGGCGGCCGCTTCTGCGCGGTGGTGCTGCACGACGACCCGCAGACCGGCCCCCGCCTGGTCGGTTTCCTGGAGGGCGCCGACCGCCCCGACCAGGCCGCCCTGCACGCCGCCCTCGCCCAGCGCCTGCCCGGCGGGCTCGTCCCCGCCACCTGGACGACCGTCGAGGCGATGCCCACCCTGCTCGGCGGCAAGCCCGACCGCGCCGCCCTCGCCCGGCTCGCCGGCGAGGCCCCCGCGCAGGAGACGGGCCCGGCCGCCGTAAGCGCCTTCGCCGACCCCGGCCAGGAACTGATCGCCGCCGCCTGGCGCGAGGTGCTCGGCCACGACCGCTTCACCGCCGAATCCCACTTCTTCGAGGTCGGCGGCCACTCGCTGCTCGCCGCCCAGCTCGCCGCCTGGCTGGAGCCGCACCTGGGCAGCCGCCCGCCGCTGCGCACCCTGTTCCGCCACGCCGTCCTGGCCGACCAGGCTCGCGCCCTCACCGGAGACGCCGCATGAGCGCCCCCTCCGCCGTCCTGGAGGACGGCCACCGCGAGATCGTCGAGGCCTTCGAGAGCTTCGTCCGCCGCGAACTCGTCCCGCTGGCCGCCGAACTGCCCGAAACAGCCGACGAGATACCGGCCGAACTGCGGGCCTACGTCCGCAAGCGCTCCGCCGCGCTCGGCTTCTACGCCGGCGACTACCCCGAGGAACTCGGCGGCGCCGGCATGCCGTTCACCGCCGTCGTGCTGCTGCACCACGCCGCCGGGCGCAGCGGCTGCCCGCTCGCGCCGTACGCCCTGGCCGGCTCCGACGGCCCCAGCCCGCTGCTGCGGCACGGCACCCCCGAGCAGATCGAGCGCCACCTCGTCCCGCTGGTGCGCGGCGAGCAGACCCGCTGCCTCGCCCTCACCGAGCCGCACGCCGGCTCGGACGCGTTCCGCCTCACCACCACCGCCGTGCGCACCGGTGACGGCTGGGTGCTGAACGGCCGCAAGACCTTCGTCAGCAACGCCGAGCGGGCCGGCCTGACCCTCGTCGTCACCGCCACCGACCTCGGCGAGGGCGCCGGGCCGACCGCCGGCGCCACCGCCTTCGTCCTCCCGATGGACCAGCCCGGCCTGCGGATCGGCCAGCGCTACGAGGGCATGTCCGGCGAGCCGCTGTTCGAGCTGCTGCTCGACCAGGTCACCGTCTCCACCGACGCCGTGATCGGCGGCGAGGAGGGCGTCGGCGCGGCCACCGCCCTCGCCATGGACAGCCTCTCCCGGGGCCGCCTGGTCGTCGCCGCGATGTGCAACGGCATCGCCGAGTACGCGCTGCGCATCGGTACCGAGTACGCCCGCGAGCGGCGCGCCTTCGGCCGGGTGATCGGCGAGTACCAGCACGTCCAGGAGCACCTGGTGAGCACCCGGGCCGAGGTGGAGTGCTCCAAGCTGCTCACCCTCGCCTGCGCCCGGCTGGTCGACGACGGCACCGAGGCACCCGAGAACGCGGCGCTCGCCAAGCTCACCGCCTCCGAAACCGCCGTGCGCGCGGTGGACCGCTCGCTCCAGGTGCACGGCGCCACCGGCTGGGTGCGCGGCCACCCGCTGGAGTTCCTGTACCGCTACGTGCGGATGACCACGATCATCGAGGGGACCTCCGAGGTCCAGAAGGTGATCGTCGCCCGGGCCATGGGCCTGAACTGACGGATCGTCAACAAGCTGTCAGTCAACCGTCAATCACCTGGAGACGATGATGGAATCCCTGAGCATCGGGTACGGCCGTCCGCATCAGGACGGCGCGGTCCTCGACCTGTTCGCCACCTGGGTGCACCGCACCCCCGACGCGCCCGCCCTGGTCGACGGCGCGCACACCTACAGCTATGCCGAACTCGACCGCCTCGCCGACACGGTGGCCGAGGCGCTGCGCGAGCGGGTCCGCCCCGGCGACCTGGTCGGCGTCTGCCTCGGCCACTCGGTCGACCTGGTCGCCGTCACCCTCGCCACCGCCAAGCTCGGCGCCGTCCACCTGCCGCTCGGGGCGCGCCCCGGCGAACGCCGGTTGCAGGCCGTCGCCGAGCAGCTGAGGCCCGCCTGCCTGGTCGGCGACCCGGCCGGACTGCCGCACTCCGACGAGCGGCTGGCGCTGGGCCTGCCCACCGGCGCGGTCGCCGCCCTCGTCCCCGGCGAGCAGGTGGACGTGCCCGTCGGCACCCACTACGCGGTGCTCACCTCCGGCTCGACCGGCACCCCCAAGGCCGTCGCGGTCGGCGAGCCCGCCCTCGGCGCGGTGCTGCAGTGGTACCGCGAGCTGACCGGCCTCGGCCCCGGCCAGCGGCACAGCCTGCTGATCGGGGTGTCCTTCGACCCGCACGTCCTGGAGCTGTGGGCCACCCTCACCTCCGGCGCCGCGCTCGCCATCGCGCCCGAGGCCGTCCGCTGGGACTCCGGCGCGCTCACCGACTGGTGGCGCGAGGCCGGCGTCACCGTCAGCATCCTGCCCACCCCGCTCGCCGAGCCGATCCTGGCGCGGCCCTGGCCGCAGGGGCTGACGCTGCGCCACCTCACCATCGGCGGAGACCGGCTGCGCCGGGCCCCCGGCCCGGACGTCACCGCGACCGTCCACAACGCCTACGGGCCCGCCGAGGCCACCGTCACCACCACGGTGCACACCATGGCGCCCGGCCTCGACCACGGCGCCGGCGCACCGCCGATCGGGCTGCCGATTGCGGGCGCGGTCGTCCTGGTCACCGACGAGGACGGCCGACCGGTGCCGCGAGGTCAGGCCGGCGAGCTGCGCATCGGCGGCCGCGGGCTCGCCGCCGGCTACCTCGACCCCGAGCTGACCGCCCGCCGCTTCGTCGGCGTGCCGGCCGGCGTGGACGGCATCGACCGGGTCTACCGCAGCGGCGACCGGGTGGTGATGCGGGCCGACGGCGTGCTGGAGTTCCAGGGGCGGCTCGACGACCAGGTCAAGGTCAGCGGGGTGCGGATCGAACCCGCCGAGGTCGAGGCCGCGTTCGAGCGCGACGTGCGGGTGCGGCGGGCCGTGGTCGCGGCCGCACCGGCACCGGCGGGCGGCGTCCGGCTGCTCGCCTTCGTCCAGACCGTCGCCGGGGCCGCGGCGGGTGGCGCCGAGGACCTGCTGGTGGGCGTCCGGCCGTGGCTGCCCGAGCAGGCCGTCCCGGCGGCCGTCCGCCTGGTCGACACCTTCCCGCTGGACGCCAACGGCAAGGTCGACCGGGCCGCGCTGCTCCTCGCACCGGCCCCGGACGAGCCGGCGGCGGGGGAGGAGGGCGCCACGCCCACCGAGCGCACCGTGCTGCGGCTCTGCCGCGAGCTGCTCGGCCGCGCCGACCTCGGGCCCTCCGACAACTTCCTCGCCGCGGGCGGAAATTCGCTCGCCGCCGCACGGCTGCTGGAGGCGCTGGAGGAGGAGTACGGGGTGCGGCTGCGGGCGCCCCTGGTGCTGCGCCAGCCCGACCTGCGGGCCGTCGCCCGGCTGGTGGCGGAGCGGCAGCCGGCCGCCGCTGCCACCGTCTAGGCCCGAGGGGCCGCTGGACCTGGACCTCAGGTCCAGCGGCCCTGACCGGCCCTGACCGGCCCTGAGACCGCCCGCCCGTACGACCTGCGCAGGGCGCCCCGGCCGTTGGCCGCCGGGGCGCCCGGAAGGGAATCACCATGCCCACCGCAACTCTCCCGGACCTGATCGCCCGGCACGCCCAGGAGCGCCCCGACGCGCTCGCCGTGACCGACGGCGACACTGCTCTGACGTACCGTCAACTACTCGACGGTTCGGCCCGACTGGCCGCCGCACTGACCGCCCGCGGGGTCGGCCCCGGCAGCGCCGTCGGCCTGCTCTGCGCCCGTTCGACCCGCCTGGTCGTCGCCCAGCTGGCGATCTGGCGGGCCGGCGGCCACGTCGTCCCGCTCGACCCCGGCTACCCGCGCCCGCGGATCGCCGAGATGACCGGGGACGCCGGCGTCCGGCTCGTCCTCGGCGACAAGGCGCTGCTCGCCGGCGCCGGACTGGCCGAGGAGCAGACCCTCGCCCTGACCTCGACCCTCGTCCTGGCCGAACACGACGCCGACTTCGACGCCGACTCCGCTGCCGCCGCCGGCGGAGGCGGTGCACTCGACGCCGCCGACCCGGCCGCGCCCGCCCTGCTCTTCTACACCTCGGGCTCCACCGGCCGCCCCAAGGGCGTCATCGTCCCGCACAGCGCCGTCGCCGACCTGGTCGCCGCCCCCGACGCGTTCACGCTCGGCCCCCGCGACCGGGTGCTCTTCCACTCCACGGTCAGCTTCGACGCCTCCACCTTCGAACTCTGGGCCCCGCTGGCCCGCGGCGCCGCCGTCGCCATCTCCCCGAGCGACCGGCCCACCGCCGAGGAACTCGTCCGCGACGTCGAGCGGTTCGGCGTCACCACCGTGTTCATCACCACCGCCCTCTTCCACCACCTGGCCGCCCGGCAGTCCCGGATCTTCGGCGTGCTGCGCACCCTGGCCGTCGGCGGCGAGGCCCTGTCGCCCGAGTACGCCGGGGCGGTGCTGCGCGCCTTCCCCTGGCTCGAACTCTTCAACGTCTACGGGCCGACCGAGGCCACCACCTTCACCACCCTGCACCGGATCACCCCGGCCGACTGCACCACCGGCCCGGTCCCGATCGGCCGAGCCTTCGGCGGCGCCCGCACCCTCGTCCTCGACGAGCAGTTCGCACCGGTGCCGCCCGGCACCGTCGGCGAACTGTGGATCGCCGGCGGCCGGCTCGCCCAGGGTTACCTGAACCGGCCGGAGCTGACCGCCGAGCGCTTCCGCGACCTCCCGGGCACCGGGCGCGCCTACCGCAGCGGCGACCTCGTCCGCCAACGCCCCGACGGCGCACTGGAGTTCCACGGCCGCACCGACGACCAGGTGAAGGTCCGCGGCTTCCGGATCGAACCCGGCGAGGTCGAGCACGCGCTGCTGCAGTTCCCCGAGGTGGCCGAGGCGGCCGTCGTGGTCCGCCGGGCCGGGCACACCGACGCCGCGCTGGCCGCCTGCCTCGTCCTCGCCGACGGCAGCCGCCCGGCCGTCGAGACGCTCCGCACCCGGCTCGCCGAACGGCTGCCCGCCCACCTGGTGCCCACCGCCTGGACCGTGCTCGCCGCCCTGCCGCTGACCGGCACCGGCAAGATCGACCGCCGCGCCCTCGCCGCCGTCGGCGACCCGGCCGCGGACGGGCCCGGCACCGCCGCCGCCCTCAGCCCGATCCAGCAGGCCGTCGCCGACGCCTGGACCCGCGCCCTGGAACGCCCGATCACCGACCCGGTCGCCGACTTCCTCGCCGAGGGCGGCCACTCGCTGCTCGCCATGTGGGTCGTCGACGACCTCCGCGAAGACCTCGGTGTCGAACTCTCGCTCGCCGACTTCCTCGGCCACCCCACCGTCGCCGGCCAGGCCGACCTGCTCGAACGCGCCCTGCGCGCCGCACACGACGAAACCCCGCAAGGAGCCACCCGATGACCGCCCCCGAGCACCAGGCCGCCGACCAGGCCGACCTGCTGCGCCGCGCCCGCCGCAACCGCCCCGCCACCGGCGGGCGCCCGGCGGACCAGGAAGCCGGACCGGCCGGCCCCGCCCCGCTCTCGCACGCCCAGCAGCGGATGTGGCTGATGGACCACCTCGGCCAGGGCGGCGCCCTCTACAACGTCCCGCTCGCCACCCGCCTGCGCGGACCGCTCGACCCCGCCGCCCTCGCCACCGCCCTCACCGGCCTCACCGAGCGGCACGCCGCCCTGCGCACCCGCTACGGCCGCCAGGGCGACGAGCCGTACCAGCAGGCCGACCCGGTCGGCCCGGTGCCGCTGCGCACGGTGGACGCCACCTGGGAGAACGGCGCCGGGAACAACGCCCCCGCCCTGCTCGCCGCGGAGGCCGCCCGCCCCTTCGACCTCGCCACCGGGCCGGTCCTGCGCGCCCTGCTGCTGCGGCACGGCCCGCAGGACCACACCCTGCTGCTGACGATCCATCACATCGCCGTCGACGGCGGCTCGCTGCCCGTCCTCGCGGCCGACCTCGCCGCCCTCTACGCCGCCGCCCGCGACGGCCTGCCGCCGCAACTCCCGCCGGCCGGGCCGTCGTACGCCGAGTACGCCCGGCAGGAACGCGCCCGCGACGCCGAACTCACCGCCGCCGCCGACGCCCGCGCCGCACACCTGGCCGGCGCCCGCCCGCTGGCGCTGCTGCGGCCCGTCCCCTCCGGCGCGCGCGAGCGCCGGGCCGCCCTGCACACCGCCCCGCTCGCCCCCGCCACCGTGGACGGCCTGCGCCGACTCGGCGCCCGGCACGGCGCCACCCTGTTCGCCGTCGTCCTGGCCGCCGCCTTCGCGACCCTGCGCACCGCCGCCGACCAGGCCGACCTCACCCTCGGCTGCGCCAGCGGCCAGCGCCTGCGGCCCGAACTGCGCCGCACCGTCGGCCTCGGCGTCAACACCCTCGCCGTCCGCGCCGACCTGGCCGGCGACCCGACCTTCACCGACGTCCTCACCCGGGCCCGGGCCGCCCTGCTCGACGCCCAGCAGCACCACGAGATCCCCTTCGACCTGGTCGTCGAGCGGCTCGGCGCGGCGGCCCGCGGCGCCGACGGCACCCCGCTGCTGTCCGTCAGCTGCGACCTCGTCCGCCCCGCCGAGCCGTTCACGCTTCCCGGCCTCACCGCCGAGGACGTCGAACTCGACCTGGGCCTGGCCAAGTTCGGCCTCACCCTGCTGGTCGAGGACGGCCCGCAGCCGCGTTGCCTGGTCCAGCACGACCGGGACGCCCTGGACGAGGGCACCGCCGAACAGCTGCTCGCCGCCTTCGCGGACCTGCTCGCCGCCGTCGCCGCCGACCCCGACCGCCCCCTCTCCGCACTCCCCGGCACCCGCCTGGCCGCCGACCGGCACCCGGTCGTCGCCGGGCTGACGGCCGATCCCCGGGTGGTCGAGGCGGCCGTTGTCGAGAGCGCCGACGGACCGCCGCTCGCCTACGCCGTGGTGCGCGGCCCCGTCGCCCCGACCGGCGCCGAACTGCGCGCCGCGCTGCGCCGCCACCTCGCGCCCGGCCGACTCCCGCTCGCCGTCACCCTGGTGGACCGGCTGCCGCGCCGGCCCGACGGCACCCCCGACGGCGACCGGCTGCCCGGCGCCGCCCCGACCACCCCGGCGCGGACCGGCCCGCTCGACGCCGTCCGGACGGCCTTCGGCGAACTGCTCGGCGCCACCCCGTCCGCCGACGGCGACTTCTTCGCCCTCGGCGGCCACTCCCTCGTCGCCGTCCAGCTCGCCGAGCGTCTGCGCACCCGCACCGGCCTGCCGCTCACCGGCCTGGACGTGCTGGAGCAGCGCACCCCGCGCGCCCTCGCCGCGCTGCTCGCCACCCGTGAGGACGAGCGTCGTGCCGCGCCCGCCCGCACCGGTGCCCGCCCGGGCGCCCGCTCCCGCGCGGGCACCGTGCTGCTCACCGGCGCCACCGGTGGTGTCGGTGCGGCCGTCCTGCAGGAGCTGATGGCGCAGGGCCGCCCCGTCCGGGCCCTGGTCCGGCCCGAGTCCGCCCACCTGCCCGCCCTGCACGGCGCCGAGGTGGTCGAGGGCGACCTCGGCGACCTCGACGGCCTGCGCCGCGCGGTCGAAGGCGTCGACGCCGTCATCCACGCCGCCTGCACCTTCACCGAGCACGCCGTCGACCTCGCCGCGATGCGCGCCCTGGTCGACGGCTGGCGCGGCGGCCCGTTCGTCTTCGTCAGCAGCATCGACGCCTACGGCCGCCCGGCCGGCACCGACGTCGCCGAAGGCGGCCCGACCGGCGAACCGGTCACCCCGTACGGGCAGGCCAAGCTGGACTGCGAGCGCATCCTGTTCGACGCCGCCGCCACCGGCCGGGGCCCCGCCACGGCGGTCCGCGCCCCGATCGTCTGGGGCCCGCAGCAGCGCCTGCGCGACCAGCTCCGCTGGGGCTCCACCGGCGCCCTCTACCAGGCCGCGCTGGCCGGGCAGCCGATCGCCCTCCCCGCCCCCGCCCCCGGCGACCGCCCCAGCTGGTACGGCGCGTCCTGGGTGCACTCCGCCGCGCTGGCCCGGGCGCTCGCCGCCTGCGTCGCGGACCGGAGCCCCGCCGCCGGCCGGATCGTCAACGCCGTCAGCGGGCACGTCTCCTGGGCGGACTTCACCGGCGAGCTCCTGCGCCTGCTCGACTCCGCCAGCCCGCTCGACCTGCGCCCCGACGCGGACCCGGAACTCCGCCGCCCCTGGCACTACCGGGCCGAGGCCTTGGCCGGCCCGCTGACCCTGGAGCCCGGCGAGGACTGGCGCAGCGTCCTGGCGGCCATGGTCGGCTGACCTGCCGAGCCGGCCCCGACGCGCCGCCCCGAGCGCGGGGGACTCACCTGATGGTGACCACCCGCGCCCACCCGGGCGGCGCGTCCGGCTGTGCTCCGGGTTCACCTCGCGGACGGCCCGGGGCGGGCTGGGCCGGGGGAACCGGCCCACCACCGTGCGGCACGGCGGCGGCGCCGACGGCCACCGGATCTGGCCCTCCGTCAGCACCACCACCACGCCTGGCCGGGGCCGGGGCGGGGGCCGGGGTCGGGCCCGCAGCGCGGCCGCGAAGCCCGCCCGCAGGTCCGTCCCGCCGCTACCGAGGAGCGGGATGCCCTCGGCGCGGCAGAGCGGGTGGTTCATCTGGCCGGCCCGGCGCCGCCGGCCCCGCGGGGTTTCCGCCGGTGCCGCTTGGGCTCCGCGTTACCCGTGAATTCCCGCCCCCCGTATGGTTCGCCACCGAATCGCACGGCCGCGGCACGGTGTTTTCCGCCGTTCTCCGGCACTTCCCGCACCCGGCGGCCGCGGGTGGTGTGTGGGTGCGGTGTGTGCGCGCTACAGGGCCGCTGGAGACGGGGTCGAGGGCGGTGGTTGGCGGCGGGCCGGGTGTGTTCTGGTGGATGGCGGAGGAGGTGTGGCCTCGCGGTTCGGGGCCCGCCGGGGGACATAGACGCTCGCGCATGGATGTGAGTGTGGAGGCTATGGTTCGCCGGCTCGGAGTGGATTTGACTGGTGGACATGAGGACGGACCGACCGGGTTCGCAGGATCGCCCGAGTCCGCTGGTTTCTTCGACTTCTTCTTCTCCGAATGGGGTGGCTGCTGTGGTTGCCAAGGGTGTTGTGGATCTTCCGGTCGATGCCGGTGTGGTGCTCGTGGTGGGTGGCACGGGTAAGACGGGTCGGCGGGTGGCGGAGCGGTTGTCGGTGTCGGGGTACGGGGTGCGGGTGGGGTCGCGGTCGGGGGCGGTGCCGTTCGACTGGCATGACGAGGGGACGTGGGGTGCGGCGTTGGAGGGGGTGAGTGCGGCGTATCTGACGTATTACCCGGATCTGGCGTTTCCGGGGGCGGTGGAGGCGGTGGGGGCGTTCGCGCGGTTGGCGGTGGAGCGTGGGGTGGGGCGGTTGGTGTTGTTGTCGGGGCGTGGCGAGGAGGCGGCGGAGGCGGGGGAGAAGGCGGTGATGGAGTCGGGGGCCGCGTGGACGGTGGTGCGGTGTGCGTGGTTCAACCAGAACTTCAGTGAGAGCTTCTTCCTGGATCCGGTGCGGGTGGGGGAGTTGGCGTTGCCGGTGGGGGGTGCGGTGGAGCCGTTCGTGGATGCGGAGGACATCGCGGAGGTGGCGGTGGCGGCGTTGACGCGGGCGGGGCATGCGGGGGAGGTGTATGAGCTGACGGGGCCGCGGTTGTTGTCGTTCGGGGATGTGGCGGTGGAGTTGTCGCGGGCGACGGGGCGGGTGGTGCGGTTCGAGGCGGTGTCGGGGGAGTCGTATCGGCGGGTGTTGGAGGAGGCGGGGTTGCCGGGGGACTTCGCGGAGTTGTTCTCGGTGATCCTGGACGGTCGTAACGCGTCGTTGGGGGACGGGGTGCGGCGGGCGTTGGGTCGTGAGCCGAGGGATTTCGCCGACTTCGCCCGTGAGGCCGCGGCCTCGGGCGTGTGGAACGTGTGAGCCGCCCGCCGATCCACCCGCGGCACCGCCCGACCGCCGTGCCAGTCAGTTCCGTTGATCGTCGGTGCCGGGCCTCGCCGGCTTCCTGACCGTCCGCCCGGGCCGATCCGGGAGGGGTGCGGAAGCCGGTGCCCGGTACCGTGACGGCCCCCGCGCTGGGCGGGGGCCGGGGAGAAACCGAAGGATTACCGATGCGCTCGAACCAGTCCGCGACCCCTGCTTCCTACACCGCTCCACCCTCCTTCAGCGGCCTCGCGCCGGGCGCCCCGACGTCGGCGGCCCCCGCCGCGCGGAGCAAGGCCGCCGGGCCCGTCCTCGTGGGCGCGACCATCGCCATGGGCCTGATGGCGGGCCTGTTCTTCGCCTTCGACGTGTCGGTGATGCCGGGCCTGGCGGCCGGCGACGACCGGACGTACGTGACGGCGATGCAGCACATCAACAAGTCGATCGAGAACGGGATGTTCGGCCTGGTCTTCGTCGGCGCCTTCGTCGCGACGGGCGTGGCGGCCTGGCTGCAGCACAAGGCCGGGCGTCGGCAGGCGGCGCTGTGGGCGGCCGCGGCGACGGTGCTCTACGTGGTGGCGCTGATGGTCACGATGGGCGTCAACATCCCGCTCAACAACCAGCTGGCGCAGGCCGGCGACCCGTCCCAGATCACCGACTTCGCCGGCGTGCGCGCCAAGTTCGAGGGCACCTGGGTGGCCACCAACATGCTGCGCACGCTGCTCTGCACGGCGGGGCTGGCCGCTCTGACCCGGTCCCTGGTCCTGCACGGCCGCGCCTCGCGCTGAACGTCCGTGTGCGCTGGACGTCCATGCGCTGAGCGCTTGCGCGTCGGACGGTCCTCGCGCTCCGAACGCTCGGGCCCCGCAGCGGGGTTGCCGCACCGCCTCCGGTGGATCCCGCCGGGGGCGGTCGGCATGCCCGGGCTCTCGGCCCCGCCGCTGGTCAACCCGCCGAGCGGCTGGCCGAATTCGCCCCCGGCCGGTCGCGGAGGCAGCGCCCTTCGGCGCAGACTGGGCGGTACAGGGCAGTTCCGACCTCACGGGCAGGGGGCAGGCATGGTCGCACATTCCGGCAGGCGTAGGTCAGTTGGAGGGTTCAGGGCCACGATCGGCGCACTCGCCGTCGCGCTGCTGGCCGGAGCGGCGGTCGCGGTGCCCGCGGCCCCGGCCGAGGCGGCGGGGGGCAGGGCGGACGCGGCGGGCAAGGGTGGAAAGGTCGTCTACCTCACTTTCGACGACGGCCCCAGCCCCGCGTACACGCCCGAGATCCTCGGGATCCTCGCCCGCTACGGGGTGCGCGCGACCTTCTTCGAGATCGGGCAGAACGTCGCCGCCCATCCCGGGCTCACCGGGCAGGTCGCCCGGGCGGGCCACAGCGTGCAGAACCACTCCTGGTCGCACCCGGACCTGCGCAGGCTCTCCGGATCCGCCCTCAACGCCCAGGTGACCGACACGGACCGGGCGATCCGCGCCCAGACCGGTCGCACCCCCAGCTGCCTGCGCCCGCCGTACGGCGCGGTCAACGGCGCGGTGCGCTCGCGCGCGGCGGCGCTCGGCAAGCAGGTGGTGCTGTGGTCGGTGGATCCGGCCGACTGGTCCCGGCCGGGGACGGCGGCCATCCAGTCGCGGGTGCTGAACCACGTCCGCCCGGGCTCGGTGGTCCTGATGCACGACGGCGGCGGCAACCGCGGCCAGACGGCCGCCGCGCTGCCGACGATCCTGTCCACCCTCAAGGCGCGCGGGTACACCTTCGGCACTCTCTGCGGATAGCGGATCACGCCTTCGAACTCCCGCTACGCGAGCGGGAGTTCGAAGGCGTGATCGCGCCCCGACCGGTCGGCCGCGGCAGGCCGCTCCGGCAGGGCGCTCCGGCAGGCCGCTTCGTCAGGCCTGGCCGTGCAGGATCAGCGCCCAGGCGAGGCAGCCGAGGGCGGCGGTGCAGAGCAGGGCGCGTAGCACGTTGAAGCGGACCCAGCGGGCTTCGAAGCGGCTTCGGACGCCGGCGGGGTCGGTGATGCGCTTGGGTTCGCCGGCGGCGGCGAGTTCGTCGTTGAGCGGGATGTTGACGGAGCGGGTGACGCCGATCGCGGCGACGTAGAGCACGAGGGCGGCGATGGTGGCGGGTAGTGCGTGGTGGCCGTCGGAGGGGAGGTGGAGGGCGACGGCGGCGCCGGTGCTGAGGAGGGCGCCGACGAAGCCGAGGACGAACCAGCCGTTCAGGATCGCCACGTTGACGCGCTGCATGACCTCGATGAACGCGCGGTCCTCGACCCGCGCGAGCGCGGGCATGACCGAGCACGCGTAGGCGTAGAACAGCCCGGCGGTCAGTCCGCAGGTGACGGTGGCCGCCACCAGTACGAGTGTGCGTGCCAGTTCCATCTTCGTAGCCCCTCACTGTCTCTGCGTATCGGTCCGTCCCCCGTGCGCCGATCATCCGGCATCCGGGCCGCTCGGGCCACCTCGATCGCTCAAGACCCTCTCAAATGACGAGACGTCAAATGATGTCCTGCCGTCTACACTTGGGTCCCATGGACACTCTGACGGGACTCCTCGACGGCCCCAAGGCCCGCGGCGCGTTCCTGCTGCGCTCGATCCTCACCCCGCCGTGGTCGCTGCGGATCGAGGACCGGGCCCCGCTGTCGGTGGTGACGATGGTCCGCGGAGAGGCGTGGATCCTGCCCGAGCGGGGTACCCCGCTGCTGCTGCACCCCGGCGACGTGGCGATCGTGCGCGGCCCGGAACCGTACACGGTGGCGGACGACCCCGACACCCCCGTGGACGTGATCGTCGGCCCCGGACAGGTCTGCACCCGCGGCGGGGTCGACGTCTCCGAGGTGATGTCGCTCGGCGTCCGGACCTGGGGGCAGGGCCGGGAGGGCGATCAGGCCTCCTCGGTGGTCCTGTCCGGCACCTACCAGGCCGAGCACGAGATCGGCCAGCGCCTGCTCGGCTGCCTGCCCGCCCTGCTGGTGCGCCCGGCCGGCACCGGCGCGGACGACACCCTGGTGCACCTGCTGGCCGCCGAGATAGGGCGCAACGAGCCCGGCCAGGAGCTCGTCCTGGACCGCATCCTGGACCTGCTGGTCGTCTCCGTCCTGCGCTCCTGGCTCGCCGCCCCCGACTCCGGCGCCCCCGCCTGGTACCGGGCTCAGCACGACGCCGTCGTCGGGCCGGTGCTGCGGCTGATGCACGACGACCCGGCCACCGCCTGGACGGTCGCCGACCTCGCCCAGAAGGTCGGGGTGTCGCGGGCGGGACTGGCCCGCCGCTTCACCGCGCTGGTCGGCGAACCGCCGATGGCCTACCTGGCGGGCTGGCGCCTGGCCGTCGCCGCCGACCTGCTGCGCGAACCCGAGTGCACCGTCGCCTTCGCGGCACGCAAGGTCGGCTACAGCAACGCCTTCGCCCTCTCGGCGGCCTTCAAGCGCGTCCGCGGCGTCAGCCCGCAGGAGCACCGCCGCCTCGCGGCCGCCGGGGTCCCGGCGCAGCAGGCCGGCTTCTCCGGGCCGGCGGACACGGTGATCCTGGCGGGCTGAGCCCGGTGGCTCCGGGGCCACCTGAAGTGCACTCGTTTGCCACTCGTTTGCCATTTGCCTAAACCATGTAGGTAATCCCATACTGGCTATAGCCGGATGGGAGGAAGCTCATGGCACGGGTAGGACTCAGTACGCAACGCCTCGTCGTCGCGGGTGCGGAACTCGCGGACGAGGTCGGATTCGACCAGGTCACGGTCGCCGCGCTGGCACGACGCTTCGGCGTCCAGACCGCCAGCCTGTACTCGCACGTCAAGAGCTCCCAGGACCTCAAGACCCGCATCGCCCTGCACGCCCTCGAAGAGCTCGCCGACCTCGTCGCCGACGCCCTCGCGGGCCGGTCCGGCCGGGACGCCCTCGCCGCCTTCGCCGACGCCTACCGCGACTACGCCGCCCGCCACCCGGGCCGCTACGACGCCACCCGGCTGCGCCTGGACCACGCGACGGCCGCCGCCAGCGCGGGCGTGCGGCACGCGCAGATGAGCCGGGCCCTGCTGCGCGGCTACGACCTGGCCGAACCGGACCAGACCCACGCGGTCCGCATGCTCGGCAGCGTCTTCCACGGCTACATCAGCCTGGAGGCGGCGGGCAGCTTCAGCCACACCGCCGTCGACCCGCAGGCGTCCTGGACCTGGATCATCGACTCCCTCGACGCCCTGCTGCGCCAGGGCGCCGTGCCTCGGCACGCCTGACGAACCCCGCCGAAGACCCCCCCGACGAACTCGACGAGACAGCCATGAACACTTCGCACACCACCCCCTCCAGCACAGCCCTCCCGATCACCACCCCCGTCACCGAGGCCCTGCTCCACGGCCACCTCGACGTCGAGCACACCGAGCGCGGCCTGCTGCCGCACCGCCTGCCCGCCCGGGCCCGTCGGCAGATCCCCGACGAGCAGCTCGCGATCGCCGAGTCCCAGCCCTCCGGCGTCCGGCTGGCCTTCCGCACCCGCGCCACCGCGATCGACCTGCACACCGTCCCCACCAAACGGGTCTACCCGGGCGTGCCCACCCCGCCCGACGGGGTGTACGACCTCCTCGTGGACGGCCGGTTGGCCGCACAGACCACGGTGTCCGGCGGCAACCTGCGCACCATTGACCTGAGCACCGGACGCGTCGAGCTGACCCAGGGCCCGCCCGGCACCGCCCGGTTCACCGGCCTGCCCGCCCGGGACAAGACCGTCGAGATCTGGCTCCCGCACACGGAGACCACCGAACTCATCGCCCTCGACACCGACGCCCCCGTCACCCCGGCCCCGGACACCGGCCGCAGGCGCTGGCTGCACCACGGCAGCTCGATCAGCCACGGCTCCAACGCCACTCACCCGACCGGTACTTGGCCCGCCATGGCCGCTGCCGGCGCCGGCGTCGACCTGGTCAACCTCGGCTTCGGCGGCAGCGCCCTGCTCGACCCCTTCACCGCCCGCGCCATCCGTGACACCCCCGCCGACCTGATCAGCCTCAAGATCGGCATCAACCTCGTCAACACCGACGTGATGCGCCTGCGCGCCTTCGCCCCGGCGGTCCACGGCTTCCTGGACACCGTCCGCGAAGGCCACCCGGCCACGCCCCTGCTCGTGGTCTCGTCCGTCCTCTGCCCGATCCAGGAGGACACCCCCGGCCCCCTCGCCGCCGACTTCAGCACCGGGACCCTTCGCTTCCGGGCCACCGGCGACCCGGCCGACACCGCCGCCGGCCGCCTGACCCTCGCCGTGATCCGGGCCGAACTCGCCCGCATCGTCGCCGCCCGGGTGGCCGACGGCGACCCCAACCTGCACTACCTGGACGGCCGTTCGCTCTACGGGGAGACCGACCACGACGAACACCCGCTCCCCGACGACCTGCACCCCGACCAGGCCGGCCACCGCCGTATCGCCGACCACTTCACCCGGCTGGCCTTCGGCAGCACCGGCCCCTTCGCGAGCTGACCCACAGCGCCGCGCCCGCGCGCGACGATGGGACAACGATCAAGGGGGGAAAGGTCGATGAGGAACGCGAGCACAGTGGTGGCCGCCGGCGTGGCGGCACGTCGGCCACCCTCAGCGAAGCCGATCTCCGCGCCGTCCTCGAAGGCCTCGGCTACCCCGCCAGGAACACCGACGTGCACCCCTCCGACGCCGCACCCGGATTCGCTCTGGAGATCCCCGAAGTCGGCCCCTGTATCAGCGGATCGCTGACCTCACCGCATGCCGTCCACCCGCACGGCAGGTACCTGGACGGCGGCTGCGTCGAACCCAGGGGCGGCCACTGACCCGGGGAGTCCATGCCCGATCGTTCTCGCTAGTGTTCTCACCCATGCGAATGGATGAGGTGGGGACACTGGAGGTGGCGCGGGGCTTTGCCGCGCTGCTGCGGGCGGAGGCGTTCGCGGAGACCGTGGAGCTGTTCGCGCCGCCCCTGCGGGCCGCGGTGTCCGCCGATGCGCTGCGGCTCGCGTGGGCGGCCCAGATCGCGGAACAGGGTGGCGTGGGGCTGATCGGGGAGCCGGCGAGCGAGCCCGGAGAAGGTGACCTGGTGCGCGTTCGGATCCCGGTGGCCTGCGCGAACGGCGGCTTCACCGTGGTGACGTCGGTCGGCGGTGACGGCCTGCTGCACGGCCTGCGGTTCGACCGGGACGGCGGCGCCGAGTGGCAGCCGCCGCACTACGCGGATCCGGCCCGGTTCACCGAGCGGGAGGTCGTGCTCGGTACCGGTCCGCTCGCGGTGCCCGGCACGCTGACGCTTCCCGTCGGCCCCGGACCGTGGCCCGCCGCCGTGCTGCTCAGCGGCGGCGGCGCGTTCGACCGGGACGAGAGCAGCGGCCCCAACAAGCCGCTCAAGGACCTCGCCTGGGGGCTCGCCACCCGGCAGGTGGCCGTGCTGCGCTTCGACAAGGTGACCTTCGCGCACCCGGAGCGCCTGCCGGCGGACTTCACCATGGCCGACGAGTACCTGCCGGATGCACTCGCCGCCGTCCGCCTCCTCCAGGGGCAGCTCGAGGTGGCCCCGGACCGGATCCACCTGCTCGGCCACAGCATGGGCGGCAAGGTGGCACCCCGCATCGCCGCCGCCGACCCGTCGATCGCGGGCCTGGTGCTGCTCGCCGCGGACGCCCAGCCGATGCACGAGGCGGTGGTCCGGGTGGCCCGTCACCTCGCGGCGCTCGCCCCCGGCTCGATCACGGACGAGGCGCTGGCGACACTGGCCCGGCAGGCCGCGTTGGTGGCCGGCCCCGAGCTCACGGCCGACACGCCGTCGGAGCTGCTGCCGCTCGGGTTCTCCGCCGCCTACTGGCTCGACCTGCGGGCGTACGACCCGGTGGCCACCGCGGCCGGACTCGGCCGACCGATGCTGATCCTCCAGGGCGGGCGGGACTACCAGGTCACCGTCGCCGACGACCTGACACGTTGGCAGGCCGCTTTCGCTGATCGGACCGAGGTGACGATCCGGGTGCACGAGGACGCCGATCACCAGTTCTGCGCCGGCACCGGCCCCGCCACTCCGGCCGACTACGCGCGACCGGGGCACGTCGTGCCGGCGGCGATCGACGAGATCGCGACCTGGCTGGCGCGGCTGTAGGCCTGGCCGGTGCATCGAGCGTCACACCATGACCGCTCCCACGACGACCGCCGCCACTGCGACCAGGAGGACCACGACGGAGCAGGTGAGGTCCGTCCTCCGGGTCCGGCGTTCGGCGGCGAGGTCCGGGGTGAAGACGCCCGGGTCGTCGGGCGCGTAGTGGATCGTGACGTCCCGGCCGCGCGAGTTGGCCGGGTCCAGCAGCCCCGAGTCGCAGTAGGCGAGGACGGCGGTGCCCTCGTGGGTGGTGAAGGCGACGACCGGTGACCGGCTGACGAACGTGTCGCCGTCCTCGTTGGTTTGGACGTTCTTGACGACGGCGATGACACGGCCCTGGACGGGTGCCACGGAGGCCAGCCGGTCGAGATGGCGCCTTCGGTGGCGTGCGTCCCGGGGCAGAGCGCACGCGATGGCGACGGCGAGCGGCCCGCCGACGCCGAGCAGCGCCCACGGCCAGCCCCAGTCGATCGCGGCGAGGACCACCAGCCCGACGTAGACCAGGAAGACCGCGAAGCTCGGCCAGCCGAGCCCGCGCCGGCCGTCCTGGAGGTCGTCGGCGAACTTGAAGGCATGAGGCCTCCCGGGCGGGTAGCGGACCCCGATCTCCCGACCCGTCCAGGCCGTGGTGACCAGGTCGCCGCAGTCACCGTCGTTCGTCACGGTGAACTCCTGCCCGGTGGACGGGTCACGGAAGGAGACGACCACCGGTATCCCGTCGCTCAGGGAACCGTCGTGCCGGGGTTCCCGCACCCGCTCGATCCGCCCCATGACCCGGACCATCCGCTGGCCCCGGGTCACCCCGGCCAGCGACCGCCCGAACCCGAGCAGCGCCATCGCGCCGAACACCCCGCACCACAGCGTCAGAAACTCGTTCCAGCCCATGCGCCTTCCTCCTGCCACCTTCGGGGACGGTCTGCCGGGCACCCCGTCACCGGTGCGGAGCGGCAGATGTCCTCCGCTGTCACAGGCAACCCGGTGGGTGCAAGGTCTACCACGTCCGGATCAGTGTGAGGCCGCGGCGGTGGTTCCAAATCCGCTCGCGGCCAACGGCCTTGGCACCCTGCGATCGGGCCCGGGGGTCAGCGTGCCGGGGTGCGCCGTACCACTTGGCCCTGCCCGTCCGCCTCCAGCGAGGCCGTTCCCTCGGCCCCGGTCACACCGACCTTGATGGTGAGGGAGCCGGTGAGACCGTCGGCGGTGATCTGCCAGGTCTGCGGGGCGTGGACACCGAGGGTGGTCCTGGCCTCCTTGACCAGGGCCGGGAGGCGCTCGTACGGCAGCGACAGCGGATCGAACTGCGGGGCCGGCACGCCGGCCGGGGAGAACACGACCGACAGCAGGCGCTCCTGCACCACCACGGTGATCGCCTGGAGCGGATCCTTGCCCGCGGTAAGTGAGTTGACGGCACGGCGCAACTCGCCGTCGTCGAGGAAGGACTGGCCGGGGCCGAGGGAGACCGTGCCGGACAGCGCGGACTCGACCGTGGAGGACGACGTCGAGGAGACCGACGTCGTCGAGGACGAGGACGGCGCGGCGGTGGTCTCCTGCTCGAACAACTCCACGCGGAACAGCAGGACCACGGCAGCCGCACCGAGCAGCAGGCCGAGAAGCGCGACGAGGTCGAAGGCACCTCCTTCGGGCGGCTCGCTCACCGTGGCCTGCCCGGGCGCGGAGTCGAGGTGAGCCGCTGCCGCCCGGTCCTCCCACTCCGGTGTCGGCCGCTTCACGATCTTCACCCGCCACGGCTGGTCCGGCGGGTAACGGACCACCAGGATGCCGCCCGGTCGGTAGTCGGGGAGATCGACGAGGTTGATGTTCTGCCTGAACTCGACGCGGTACGCCGACGCGTCGTCCGGCGCGACGGTGAGATCGAACTTCACCGGTATGTCGCCGGTGTCACCTCCGACGGCTTTGAGGCTCTCGATCATCGCGAGCGCCGTCCGGGGCGCGACGGCCGCCTCCCGGGCCCGCCGCGGCCTACCGGCCAGGAAGCGGAGCAGGCCGTACACCACGGGCAGGACCAGCCCCGTGACGAACAGCGGCACGCTCTCGACGACGACGCCAACGACGAGCGCCGCCAACGTCGTTCCGCTCACGCCACCCGCCAGGAAGGTGCGGGCGAGGGCGACGGGCGTGCTGTGCGTCGGCGGCGCGCTCGTGACGATCGTCATGCGGGTGATTCTGCCGGGCGGGGGTGACAGCCGGTAGGCCTGTGCGTGTCCTTGTGCTCAGGGCTGTCCCGTGATCGATCTCCTGGGTGTCTCGGGTGATGGCCTGCTCGGCGGCTGTCGGTGCTACGCGGCCTGGACGAGGGAGGGCCTTGGAGAGCCGGAGGGCCCAGACGGGGACGCGGCGCTCGGTGTCGCCGACCGGAAGGGCGAGACGTGTGATCGGCCCGACCCCACCATCGCTGAACCTCGACGACCAGCGCGTCGGCCATACAAACGATCACGATCCCCCGCTAGAGCCACCTACCGGTGGGTCGTGCGCAGTCACCCGAACAAGTCGAAGCACTGGGTCATCAACCGATACTTCGGCACGTTCAACCCGACCAGAGGGGACCGCTGGGTGTTCGGCGACCGGGAATGGGCAGGCACGGTTCGCCCAATCATGGAGGTCTCTACGCTTCATGATCACCGGGGGATCCGTGTCGGGTAGCCCGGCCGCATTACTGCGGCCGGGCCCCGCAGGGCGGGGGTGTTCCTGATGAAGCTGTCGAACCCCAGCGGGGGGCGCCCGAGCAGCTCGGCGACTGTGGCCGGGGATGCCGTGTGGCGGCCTCAGACCTGAGCCATGCCGCCGTCGACGCTCAGGTCCATGCCCGCACAGAAGCTGCTCTCATCGGATGCGAGGAAGAGGGCGGCCGCGGCGACCTCCTCGGGTCGTCCCATGCGTCCGAGGGGGATGAGTGATGTGAAGGCTGCTCTGATCGCGTCCGCGCCTTCCTTCGAGTCTGCTTGGCTGTCCATGATCGGAGTGTCGATCGGGCCGGGGCTGAGGGTGTTGACCCGGATGCCGCGGTTCCCCAGCTCCTTGGTCCAGGTGCGGGCGTAGGAGCGCACGGCGGCCTTGGTGGCGCTGTAGGTGGTGTACCCCTTGAAGCCGGTGTAGGCGGCGATCGATCCGACGAGGATGATCGAGCCGCCGTCCTTCATCAGCGGCAGCGCTTCCTGGGCGGTGAAGAGCGTGCCACGGGCGTTGAGGTCGAAGGTGCGGTCGAAGCCCTCTTCGGTGATCTGGCCGAACTCCTGCGGGGCGACCAGGCCCGAGTTGGCGACGACGACGTCGATCTTCCCCTTCTCCTTCTCGATGGTCCGGAAGAGTCGGCCGAGGTCGGCGGGGACGGTGACGTCGCCCCGAACCGCCGTGACGTTCCTGCCGATCCCGTCCTTTGCCCGGTCCAGTTCGGGCTGGCGCCGCCCGGTGATGAACACGTAGGCCCCTTCCTCCACGAACCTCCGTGCGATCGCGAGTCCGATACCGCTGCTGCCGCCGGTGACGAGGGCGACCTTGCCGTCCAGCCTGTTCATGGTCGTGACCTTTCATGTGTGAGTCGCGGGAGATCCGGTTCCGGTCCCTGTGGGCCTTTCGCCAACCCCCGATCCCACCGGCGCCTGCGTGACGAGGAGTCGGCTGTACCCGACACGTCGGGTGCAGCCGACTGCTCACCACGGGGCGTTCACGCCGTGCGGGCGATCAGAGATGCTGTGCCACGAAATTGGCCACCTGCTTGCCGAGTTGCTGACCGGCACTGTTGTCGATGGAGGTGTGCTGGCCGGACCAGATCCGGCTGAGCCACGCTTCGGTGGCGGCGTCCTGGAAGCCGGCGAAGGTTCGGGTGACGCCCTTCGAGGTCACCGTGAGCTGGTGCTGTGCGCCGTAGAATCCGGCGAGCGTCGTCGCCGCGGCCTGGCTGAGAGCGCCGTGGGCGCCGGGGTAGGACGGGTCCGGGGCGGTCGGCAGGAGGGGGGTCCAGTTGGGATCGCCGACGATGCCCGGGTTGTAGTGCGTGTCGCCGAGCTGGATGGCGGTGACCGGCCGCCACACGTGGTAGGCGTACTTGGCGTCGTACATCGCGATCGCGGTGTCGGCGAGGGACAGGTCGAGCCGGGCGAAGACCTTCACCGCCTGCTCCAGGCTCGCGTTCTGGGAGGTGACGAGGTCCTGCGCGACCTGGTTCCAGACGTTCCAGACGGGTGCTGCCGCCCAGAACGTCGCGGCCGCGGTCTGATCGGCGGTACGGGTGGTACTGGTCTTGCTCCCCAGGCTCTTGACCTCGTTCAGGGCGGCGGCGTACTCGGGGGTGCCCACGGCCGGCGGCGCGGCCGGGCGGAACTGGCTTCCGCTCGTCAGCACGAACGGTTTGACCGAGCCCCAGTTGGTGAACACCGGTGCGGGGAAGTCGGGCGGTGTGAGCCGGTAGTCGCCGGGGGCGGTTCCCGGGGTGAACGGCGGTGGCGTGGCCGAGGACCCGTCATCGGACCGCAGGCTGATCAGCTTGCCGGCGACGGCTGCTCCCACGGTGACGCCCGCCTGTTTGTCGGCGCCGTCGGTGATCGCGGACAGCTGGCTGCTCAGCTGCTGGTCCACGCTCGCGCGCTCGGCCGGGTACAGCGCGACCAGTACGTCGTGGGCTGCCTGGTCGGCTGCGACGTCCGCACGGGCGCCTTGCGGCGCCGGCACCGAGAACAGGTAGGCAGGATCGGTCCGGGTGATCGATGTCACCGCGTCGTACTCGGCGGCCTGGAGGAGCGCGAAGCTGCGCGTGGGGTGGACGGTGGGCGGCTGGGCCTTGGGATCGCTCAGGATGGTGATGAGCGCGCGGTTCCAGTCCACGACCGACGTCCCGGTCCCCGCAGCGGTGGCGCTCGCGGCCGGTGACTGAGCAGCGGGGGAGGCGGCCCCGAAGGCCGGGCTGGTGAGTCCGGCCGCCAGCACGGTTCCCGTCAGGATGGCGAGTGTCTTCTGCTTTCCGTTCATGTTCGGTGGCTCCTTCTCGCTGGTGGCAGGCTGTGGCAACCGGTGGTCATGTCGGATGCTCGGACCATTCGGGTGCATCACTTGGGCCACTGCGGACCAGGTGGTCAGCGGAGAGCGGATCGAGAGGGGAGTCCGTGGCACGTGCCGCCGAGAGGACATCTGCCGCGGAGTCCGAGGGGGACTGCGAAGCGACGACGGGGACTGCGAAGCCGGTCTCTCTTCGCGTCATCATGGCCGCATACCAGATAAACAGCCTGCGGGTACTCGATCCACGTCGCAACTCCAACCCGACTTGCGGGGCGAACCGATCCATGCCAGTGCGGGGACAGCAAGGGCGCCACCTCACCGCTCGGGAACCCGGCCCCGGGACGGCTGACGTTCGGCGCCGCGTGCGACAGTCGAGAGCTTCGGTCAACCTTGGTGGAGGTGCACACCACTGGAGGAGCGTGGTCCATGACCGACGAACTGCTCGACCTGGCCATCGCCACGGCCGGCGGCCACGAACTGTGGAACACCGTGCGCGGACTGAAGGTCGACATCTCGATCGGGGGCCCGATCTGGGCATCGAAGGGCTGGCCGACGGGTCGGACGTTCGACCAGGTCATCACGCTGGATGTGCGCCGGGAGCACATCGTGTTCAGCCCCTTCACACGCCCGGACCGGCGGATGGTCTTCGACGCCGCAGCCGACCGGGTCACGGTGCAGACCCTCGACGGCGAGCCGGTCGAGACCCTCGATCCGGCCCGCGCCGCCTTCAAGGGCATGCTGCGGGGCAGCGCCTGGGACGCCCCGCACCTGGGCTACTTCCTGGGCTACGCGTGCTGGAACTACTTCACCACACCGTTCCTGTTCGCCCATCCGGGTGTCCGAACCCGCGAGATCGAGCCCTGGCACGAGGCCGGACAGACCTGGCGACGCCTGGAGGTGCGCTTCCCGGCCGAGATCGCCACCCACAATCCCGACCAGGTGTTCTACTTCGACACCCTCGGCATGCAACGACGCATGGACTACGTCGTCGAAATCAACGGCAGCACACTGGTCGGCCACTACACCAGCCGCCACAGGTCCTTCGACGGCCTGCTGGTGGCGACCCGTCGGCGAGTCTTCCGCCGCAACCCCGACGACAGCGTGAACCTCAACCTGCCGTCCATCACCCTCGACATCCACAACGTGGAACTGGTCCGCTCCGGCACGGAGGAAACACAGCCATGACCACGCACACCACGAGCGTCGACCACCCCGCACGGCGCCTCGTCGTGGCGCTTCCACAGCCGTACGACGCGGCCCGCGAGCAGTACGAGACCCTGGTCCCGGAGGTCGATCAGGCCCGCTTCTTCCAGATGGCCTCCTGGCAAGCCACGCTCGAACTCGCCGAGATCAACGCCCCGTACGGGTTCATGCGCTACCACCGCGGCGACCTCACCGCCCTGATGGCCGGATCGCCCTCCCTCTGGAAGGCCACGCAGTACCTGATGGGCAACCACACCATCGCCGAACGCATGTTCCGCCACGACCCGTCGGTCATGCTGCACGCGCCGCTGCGCACTCTCCTCTACGCCGACCCCGACGGCGACACGAAACTGGCGGTCGACCAGCCGAGCCTGTTGTTCGACAGCTACCACGACGGGCGGATCTCCGACGTCGGTCGCGAACTCGACGCTCTGCTCGCCCAGTTGATCGGCCTACTCGGAGGCGAAATGCCCCCGCAGCTGGCAGTCGCGTAAGACCGAGGCCGATGCGGAGTCCGTTGCGAGTGACCGGGTGGAACCCGGCGACGGCACCACGCTGCCGGCCGCGTCGCCCGGTCGTCGGACGCGCGCCGTGGACAGCCTTCACGACCCCACCCGCGCCCCGCCCGGGGCCCGTGAACCGACCGCCACGATCACCGACGCG
This sequence comes from Kitasatospora sp. MAA19, assembly GCF_029894125.1. GTDB lineage: Bacteria > Actinomycetota > Actinomycetes > Streptomycetales > Streptomycetaceae > Kitasatospora. The sequence goes on along the minus strand of NZ_JARXYZ010000009.1, from coordinate 8,265 downwards.
CCTGCGGCGTACTGCTGCCGCAGGTACGGTGAAGGAGGCTGCGGCCCGGCCCGGCCCGGCCCGGCCCGGCCCGGCCTGTGCCGTCGCCGGGGTCGACGATGGTGCCAGCGGCGGGGCCGGACGCCCGGTCCGGAAGACAGGAGGCGATCGACGATGCATGTCCAGCCCATCCTTGTCACAGGCGTTGGTGGCGGCGTCGGCGGAGTCGGACGAACGGTCCTCGACCGGTTGCATGCCGAGGGCGTGCCGGTCCGGGCTCTCGTACACCACGACGACGAACGGGCCTCGGCTCTGCGGGCCATGGCCGGCGTGGACGTGGTGGTCGGAGATCTCACCCGTGGCGCCGACGTGGTGGAGGCGCTGGCGGGTTGCCGCCGGGCCTACTTCGGGATGAGCGTGTCGCCCGCGTACCTGGAGGCTGCGACGACGGTCGCTGCGGCCGCCCGGGAAGGTGACGGTCTCGAACTGCTGGTGAGCATCTCGCAGATGACGGTCTCGCAGATGAGCCTCACCAGCGATGCCGAATCCCGGCAGCAGCGGCTGCACTGGCTGGCCGAGCACGTCCTCGACTGGTCGGGGGTGCCGGTCGTCCATGTCCGGCCCACGGTGTTCATGGAGAACCCGCTCTTCGCCCGGGTCGCTGTCGCCTCGATCCTGCGGGACCGCACGATCCGCCTCCCGTTCGGCTCCGCCCGGACTTCGCCGGTCGCCGCGGCCGATGTGGCGGAGGTCATCGCACGCCTCCTGCTCGACCCGGCTCCGCCGTCCGGCCGCGTCTACGAACTGACCGGAGCGCGCTCCCGGGACATGGCAACCATCGCGGCCGAGTTCTCCGCTGCCCTGGGCCGTACCGTGACCTACGTCGACGTGCCGTACGAGGAGTGGCTGGAACACGACCTCAAGGAGCAGGACCTGCCGCCGCACGTCTTCGAGCACATCGCCACGATGGCGCGGCTGCACGGCGAGAACCGGTACGACCGGGCCACGAACGACGTCGCCGAGCTGCTCGGGCGCCCCCCGCTGGGGTTCGACAGCTTCATCAGGAACACCCCCGTCCTGCAGTCGTAGTCAGAGGCTCCGCCAGTAGGCGCTGAAGTGAGTGGCGGTAGTAGGGCAGGCACGGTTCGCCCGATCATGGAGGTCTCTACGCTTCATGATCACCGGGGGATCCGTGACTGCCGTCCCATCATGCATGCTGGACCCGATTCGTGGCCGGTTCCTCGCGTTGTTGCCGGTGCGGGAGGACCGCCATCCGTGGGGCTGCCACAACCCGCGCATCAGTGACGCGGTGGTCTTCGACCGTCTGGTGCAGGTCCTGGTCTTCGACTGCGGATACGAGCGGGTGGCCGACGGTTCCTGCTCCGCCACCGCCCTGCGCCGTCGACGCGACGAATGGATCGCCGTCGGCGCGATGGAGACCCTGCGCCTGCTCGTCCTCGCCTGCTATGACCGGATGATCGGCCTCGAACTCGACCAGCTGTCCGCCGACGGCTGCATCACCAAAGCGCCCTCCGGCGGAGAATGCGCGGGCAAGAGCCCCGTCGACCGAGCCAAACAGGGCATCGAACGCTCGCAGTTGACGGACGGGTACGGCATACCGCTGGTCACCGATCCCGCACCGGCCGACACTCGCGACCACACGTCGCTGCCCGCCACCCTCGACCGCTTCGCCGACCTGGGGTGCCCTCGGGGCAGCCGGCCAGGTCGACCATGCCGGTCAGCTCGGCGACGTCCGCGCTGGCGCGCTGGGTCCCGTCCTGCTCCAGCGCAGGGTGCCAGACTTGCGGAGGCAGGGCGCGGATCGCCTGGCGGACCGGTGCGGTGACGGCGTGTCCGACGGAGAAGGAGGTCTGGACGCCGTGGTGACGCAGGGCGCGTATGTGGGCCAGGAAGGCTTTCGCGCTGCCGGCGCTGTCGGCGCGGATGAGGATCTCGGCGCCGTGGCGGTGGGCGTCGGGGATCTGGGCCAGGGCGTTGTCGAGGACGGTGATGTGGTCGGCGGCGGTGTTGGCGCCGGCGTTGCCGGGTCGCAGGAGGCCGACCAGGGCTTCGCCGGTGTTGTCCAGGAAGCACAGCAGTGGGTGGTAGCCGAAGCCGTGCTTGTAGGTCGCGGCGGCCTGTTCCTTCTCGGAGTGGCAGGTGACCAGGGTTGCGTCGAGGTCCAGGACCAGGCCCGGGAGATCACGGCCTGCGGCGCGGGCCGCCGGTATCCCGGCTCTGCTCTCGGCGGCCTGCATCCAGGCGGTCTCGCGGGCGGTGGCCCGTGCTGCCCGCAGCGCGGAACGGGCCGGCGCATCGGTGGCGGCCGGCACCCACCAGGCGGTGGGCGTGGAGGCCACCGTGCCGGATATCGCGGGCTGGTCGCGGAGCAGGGCCAGGTCGCCGATGGCTTCGTCGCCATCGGCGAGCATCACCGCCCGGTCCACGGCGACGCGGCGGGGGTCGTGTCCAGTGCCGCGCGGGCGCAGTCGGCGCAGGGCGTTGCTGAACGCGCCGGTGAGGCCGGTGGCGTCGGCCAGGTCGGCGAGCAGGCGCGAGCCGGCGTTGACTGACCACCCCGCGGCCGTCGGAGGTGACGACGAGCTTGGGACGTGCCCCGTGGGCGTGCACGCAGAAGGCTCCTTCCCGCGGGTACGACGCAGACCTTGGTCAAGCCTCATCGTTCCAGACCAGCCGGGGTGTTGTGGAGTCGTTGATGGTGATTCACGGTCCCACCGGGGAACGGTAGAAGCCATGAGCGATGCATCGGAGCTGGTCCCGGTCACGCCAGACGGCAGGCTCGCTCCTGTCGCTCTGCACCCCGGTCTGCGTGACCCCCGCTATCTGGCGCGGCGAGGCGCGCTCGTCGCGTTGGCGCGCAGCCACTGGGTCGGCGACCCTTCGCCGTCGGTCGCGTACCGCACTGCGGAGCACGCGACGTGGCGCACGGTCCACGCGGCGCTGGAGCCCGCCTTGCGGGCCCACGCGTGCCGGGCGGTGCTGGCCGCCCGCGAGGACGCGTGCATCCCCGCGGACCGCATCCCGCAGCACGGCGAGGTCGGGGCGCACCTGCGGGCCCGGACCGGATTCGACTTCACCCTGGCCGGTGGTTTCGTGTCGAACCGGCGGTTCCTGGGGGCGCTGCGGCACGGCTACTTCCACGCGGTGCAGTTCGTCCGGCACCCCGCAGCTCCGCTGTACACGCCCGAACCTGACGTGATTCACGACGTGTTCGGCCACGGCGTCCACCTGGCCTCGACCCGGTTCGCCGAGCTGTACCGCCTGGTCGGCCGGGCAGCCGCACAAGTGCGGACCGAGGAAGCCCTCAGCCTGCTCAGCCGGGTGTACTGGTACACCCTCGAATGCGGCGTGGTCACCGAGGCCGGGGCGGTCAAGGCGTACGGCGCGGCGCTGCTCTCCTCGCCCGGCGAGTTGCGCCGGTTGCCCTGGTGCGAGATCCGCGACTGGGACCTGCGCGCGATGGCAGGCACCGCGTACCGGGTCGAGGGGTACCAGCCCGTTCTGTTCGCCGCACGCTCGATGGATCACCTCACCGATGCCCTCGCCGCGTTCTGCGAGGACTTCGACGACGACACCGGGGCCCGACTGAGGACCGCTAGGAGTGTCCGCCGGTAGGGGGCTTCCACTGGGCGCAGCGCGCCCGACTCCGCCTTCCGCCGGCGGGCTCCGGAGCTGGCCGACCAGTTGCTCAGCACTGCCTGCGTGTGACCGAGGGGACCGGAAGCCGCACGAGGGCGTCGGACCCGGTCATCGGGGGGCGTGCGCCGACACCCCGGCTTGGCAGCGACCCATGACCGGGCTCCACGGCGTCTTGTCGTGACGCCTGCTGATCACGGCCGCCGGAACCGACCGGGGCCTCGAATCGCACGTCCCATGCACCCATGCCGATTGGGCGTGGCAGAACCCTCCCCGCCAGCACGCAGAACGTGCACCCGCCTGGGTCGAGCGAGCCCTCCACAAGGCACATCGCCCCAGGCCAGGAGCCCCCTACACACTTCTGCCTCCAAGTAACCGCGCCCCAAAGGAAAACGCCAGGTCAGTCCGCAGCCGTGCTGTCCACCGAGCGCCCGACGCGGGCGGACTGGCGGACGCGGTGGGGTGGTTCCGGATTTCGTTTCCGGCGTTCAAAAGCCATTTGAGAGAAGGCTTTTCAGTTGGTTGTGTCGCGGTTTTCGCCGAGGCTCTGTGTGAATTGGTGGGTGTGGTGGGCGAGGTGGTGGGGGGTTTCGAGGGGGAGGGTGTGGCCGGTGTTGGGGATGGTGATGAGGTGGGTGTGGGGGATGGTGTGGTGGAGGGTGTGGCTGTGGGTGGGGTTGATGATTTTGTCGTGGGTGCCGGTGATGATGAGGGTGGGGGTGGTGATGTGGGGGAGGTGGGGGCGGTGGTCCATGGTTTGGGTGGTGTTGAAGTAGGTGGCGCGGGTGTGGGGGTGGGTGTTGGCGAAGAGGCGGCGGTTGGTTTCTTGGGTGTGTTTGGGGGTGTGGGGGTGGTGGGTTTTTTTGAGGAGGAGGCGGCCGAGCCAGGGGGTTTTGAGGGCTTTGGTGAAGGTTTTTGATTGCATGAGTTTGAGTTCTTGGGTGGGGGTTTGTTGGTTGTGGGCGGCGGTGGCGGCGAGGATGAGGGCGGTGAGGCGGGTGTGGGGGGTGGGGTGGGTGGTGTGGAGGTGGGTGGCCCAGGTGAGGGCGGTGTAGCCGCCGCCGGAGTGGGCGAGGAGGGTGATGGGGTGGTGGGGGGAGAGGGTGGTGGTGATGGTGTCGAGGTCGTGGGCGAGGCGTTGGAGGGTGGTGGGGTGGGTGCCGTTGGTGGAGGTGCCGTGGCCGCGGTGGTCGTAGGTGGCGACGGTGTGGCCGGCGGTGGCGAGGAGGTGGGCGGTGGTGTGCCAGATGGTGTGGTTGGAGGCCCAGCCGTGGGTGAGGATGATGAGGGGTTGGTTGGGGGGGAGGGGGTGGGTGGGGGTGGGGTTGGGGTGGTGGAGGGTGATGGTGAGGTGGGCGCCGTCGTCGGTGGTGGTGGTGTGGTCGGTGATGGTGACGGTGTGGGGGCCGGGGAGTTGGTGTCCGGGGAGGTCGGGGAGGTCGGGGAGGTCGGGGAGGTCGGGGAGTTGGTGTCCGGGGAGGTTGGGGTTCATCGGGTGCTCCTGGGGGTGGTGGTGAGGTGGGTGTTGAGGTGGGTGAAGGCGTTTTGGGTGGCGGTGGAGTGTTGGGTGCCGATGTTGGTGAGTTTGGCGAGGAGGGTGAGCCAGCCGTGGGGGGTGGCGGTGAAGTGCATGGTGAGGCGGGTTTGGGTGTTGTGGTGGAGGGGGGTGAGGGTGTAGGTGGCGTGGCCGCGGAAGGCGCCGTGGGTGTATTCGGTGGCGAGGTGGCGGTGTGGGGTGGTGTGGGTGGTGGTGGCGGTGAAGCGGATTTTGGGGCCGCCTTTGGTGTTGCCTTTGGGGTGGACGGTGATGTGGGTGGTGCCGCCGATGTGTTCGGGGCTGGTGGTGCCGGGTTGGAAGGTGTTGTGGGGGGTCCACCAGGTGGTGGCGCCGTTGAGTTCGGCGATGAGTTCGTGCCAGACGTGTTCGGTGGGGGCGTGGATGATGGTTTCGTTGATGATGTCGTAGGTGTGCATGGTGGGTTTCCCTTCCGGGGTCGGGGTCGGGGTCGGGGTCGGGGTCGGGGTGGGGAGAGGGGGGAGGGGTAGGGCGGTAGGGGGGTGTTCGGGGTTGGGGTGGTTGTGCGGTGGTGTGGTGTTTGTTGTTCGTGGTTTGTTCTGTGGGGTGGCTGTTTCTTTGCCGGGCCTGCTGTCGCGTTTTTCTGGGTCCGTGGAGTTTTCTCCGGACCGGGTGGTGTTTTCCCTGGGGTCGGTGACCCTTTTTCTGGGTCTGCCGTCCATTGTCTGGGTCTGTGAAGTGTTCTCCGGGCCTGGGGTCCCTTTTTCGGGCCGGTGACGGGTTTCCTCTGGATCGGTTGTTCGTTTTGGTGGGTGGCGCCTTTTTCGGGCCCGTGGTGCTTTTCTGGGGCCGGCGTCCGGTTTGTGGGGTCGTGGCGTTTTCCCTGTGATGTCTTTGTCGGGCTCGCCGGCCCGTTTCTTGGGGTTGTGGCGCCCTTTTCTGGGGTGCCGTCTGTTTTCTGGGTCTGTGGGGTCTTCTCTGTGGTGTCTTCTTCGGGTTCGTGACGTTCTTTGTGGGGTTGCCGTCCCGCCTGTTGGCCGGTGGCTCCTCCTCTGGGTCGGTGTTCCCTTTCCGGGCCTGTGGCGTTCTCTGGGGTCGGGGTTCCCTTTCCGGGCCTGTGGTTCCTCCTCTGGGGTCGGGGTTTCCTTTCTGGGCTTGTGGTGTTCTTTTGGGGTCTGCTGGTTCTTTTCCCGGGGTCGTGGTGCTGTCTCTGGCCTGTTGTCTTGCCTCTGGGCCTGCTGGCCGTTTCTGGGGGTGTGGCGTCTTTTTTGGGCCGGTGGTGTCTTCTTCGGGCCCGTGGTTTCCTTTTTTTGGGTTTGTGGCGTGTTTTCTGGGGCTGGGGTCCTTTTTGGGTCTGTGGTGTTCTGTCTGGGCTGGTGTTGTTTTCTCGGTGTCTGTTGTTGATTCTGGGTGTCTGTTGTGTGTTTCTGGGTGTTTGTTGTTTCTTTTCGGGGTTTGCTGTTCTGTTTTTTGGGGGGTGTTGTTTTGTTTTTGGGGGTGGTGTTGGGGGTGGGGTGGTGGTTTAGGTGAAGATGTTTTGGCCGGGGGTGAGGGTGTGGGTGGGGTCGTATCGGTTTTTGTGGGTGGTGAGGTTGTTCCATTGGGGGCCGTAGTGGTGTTGCCAGTCGGTTTGGGTCATGTGGGGGATGGCGCCGACGAGGTAGCGTTTGGCGCCGAGGGTGGTGGCGTGGTCGTAGAGGGTGCGGTTGCGTTGGAGGTGGGGGGTGGGGTTGGTGCCGGGGTGGGGGAAGGTGAGGAGGTCGAAGAGGTAGGTGGTGGGTTCGTTGGGGGTGATGGCGTAGGGGTGGGTGAGTTTGTTGGTGTGGAAGGGGTAGAAGAGGAGGAGGCCGGCGCCGAGGTCGTCGGGGGTGAGGGTTTGGGTGGCGGTGGTCATGAAGGTGTGGGCTTGGGTGGCGGGGAGGAAGAGGCTGAGCCAGGGTTTGGGTTCGTTCCAGTAGCCGAGGTTTTTGATGGTGTCGGCGAAGGTGTCGGCTCGGTAGGTGTATTGGCGGTAGGTCTGGTCGGTGATGGTGGTGTCGGTGGTGATGGGGGTGAGGTTGTGGAGGAGGGGGGTGGGGTTGGGGGGCGTGGTGCCGTTGTAGTAGGTGGCGGTTTCGATTTTGTAGCGGGGTGTGGTTCCGGGTTGGGGGATGACTTCGCCGACTTGGCTGTGGAAGCGGCCGTCGTTCAGGAGGGTTTCCTGGTCGGTGAGGTAGGTGGTGAGGTTGTCGTAGTAGAGGTTGAAGACGAGGGCGCGTTGGGGGGCGGGGATGAGTTTGACGGTGGCGCGGACGATGATGCCGAATTGTCCGGCGCCGGCGAGGGCGGCGTGGAAGAGGTCGCGGTTGCGGGTGGGGGTGGCGGTGAGGAGGTGGCCGGTGCCGGTGATGATGTCGATGGATTCGACGGTGTCGGCTTGGAGGCCGTATTTCTGGACGGTGGAGCCGATGCCGCCGATGCTGATGGTGCCGCCGATGGAGAGGTGGAGGTAGTCGGTGAGGCAGGGTGGGGTGAGGCCTTGGGTGAGGGCGGCGTCGGTGAGTTGGGCCCAGGTGACGCCGGTGTCGACGGTGGCGTTGGTGGGGGTGATGGTGTGGATGCGGTTGAGGCTGCGGGCGTCGATGCTGATGCCGCCGGCGGCGGAGGCCTGGCCGTAGTTGGAGTGTGATTCGAGGTCGTTGCCGGTGCCGCTGCGGCCGTTCATGGCGACTTTGAGGCCGTTGCAGCGGGCGTAGTTGACGATTTTGACGATGTCTTGGACGGAGCCGGGTTTGAGGACGGCGTGGGGGGTGGTGGTGGTGAGGCGTCCGAAGTCGTGGCTGAATTCGGTGAGGGTGGTGGTGTCGGTGGTGAGGGTGCCGTCGAGGGTGGGGACGGTGGCGAGGTGTCCGGTGGTGGGGGTGGTGGTGGCCCAGGTGCGGGTGGTGGTGTTGTAGCCGATGACGGTGGCGGCGAGGCCGGTGATGAGGGTTCGTCGTGACAGTGGTGTGGTGGTCATGCTGGTTCCTTTCGTGGATGGGGCTGGTGTGCGGGAGGCCCGCTGGGTGGCGGGCCTCTGGTGTTGTCCGCCCCGTCGCCCCGTCACGGGGGGGGGGTGGGGGGGGTGGGGGGGC